>CAZRKN010000001.1:0-239716 GCA_964600805.1 uncultured Bacteroides sp.
GAAGCCCGCCACGCTGGAGGGCATCCGTGCGCTGATGGCGCAGAAGACCCAGGAGAAAGGAACTGGAAAAGAACAAAGAGGAGAAGCCCGTATCACAGAAAATGTTCAAGGCAATCTAATATTGAAAGTTTGTGCGCCCTGCTTTGGCAGGGCATTTTTTTAACAGTATCTGTGATAACACAGTTAAAAACACAGTGGAAAGGTCAAGAACCTTCTGCTATAATAAGAAAATAAAAATATAGCGAAATAGCGAACTATGGAGGTGACTCTTTGAAGATTTCAAGGCTGATTATAAAGAACTACAGAAATTTAAGGAATATTGATATCCATTTAAGTGATACAGTGGCTCTAATCGGTGAAAATAATAGTGGAAAAAGTAATCTTCTGCGTGCTGTGACGCTTCCTTTTTTAACAGATGAAGCAGGTTTCTCTGGGAAAAACTTATCTTGGACAGACATAAGCGATGATGCAAAGAAAGAATACTATCAATTTGTTTTGGACAATCAGAAGGCTATAGCAGCAGGAACAATAAGTAGCGAAGAATTAATTAAAAGAATGCCAGTTGTTGCTGTTGAAGTATATTTAGAACCGGAAAAGACAGAAGGCTATTTTTTAAAGGATTTAAGCTATTCTATCGAAGATGGTCAAATAGTGTATGGATTAAGATATGAGTATAAGCCCTCAAAAGCAGAAAACATTTATAGTGCTGTAAAAGGTGTGCTTACTTCCGAAACGTTGGATGAGAAATCTATTGCTGCTGTAAAGATGAACTTGCTGCCAACAGAATACTATTCTTATTCTGTCGGTGTCCCCGGCAAAGGATCTGTATCTTATGATGTGTTAAAGCTTTATAAATATATTGCACTTGAAGCTGAAAGAGATGAATTTTCTAGAACAAGAGAACGGATTGGGTCAAAATCTCTTGTAAAGCTTTTTCAAATGGGACTGACAGATGAAGACAAATTAAAAGTTGAAAAAGAATATAATTACTTTTTTGAACAGCTTAGATCCATTAGTAAAATGGATCAGGTAATCAATTGGCAAGATGAGTCTGATTTGAAAGAAGCAAAAGAATTCTTCTCCCATATTAGTATAATGCCCAATATGCCTCCTATGCAGACCATATTGACAAGTATACGTCTTGGATATTCAGACGCTGAACTATCTTTACAAGGATTGGGATATCGAAATCTGATACTGCTTTTTGTGTTGATCAATTCACTGGCAGGAAAACAAAATGATATAGCATTAAATGTCCTTACAATTGAAGAGCCTGAAGCACACCTTTGTATAAATAATATTAGGCTTATGGTAAGTTTCTTAAAGGCATTTACGGCTAAAAACCCTTCTACGCAGTTATTTTATTCAACGCACAGTACAGAGTTTATAAATAAATTAGACTTAAAAAACGTAGTTGTGATGCACGAAGGACAAGCCTTTTCATTGATGGATGAGTTAGATGAGCCTGGAAGGGATTATCTAACTAAGAATCCTAATCTGGATTTATTTAAATTGTTTTTCTCAAAGAAATGTATTTTATTTGAAGGCATTTCAGAGGAAATGTTAATCCGCGCATATATAGATTCCAGACATGAGTTGAGTGATATTGAATTACTTTCATTTCACAAAGGGTTTACTCATATTATCAAGATATGGAAAAAAGTAAATCATGGGACAGGAAACAGATTGGGTATTATACGGGATTACGATAATCAAAAAAAGGCAAAGGATGAGCATGATAAACTTGATGATGGAAAAAGTATTTGTGTAAGAACGACATCAGAATATACACTTGAGCCGGAAATTGTGAAAACAGGAAACAATTACAGTATTTTACAAAATAAGTACGGAGATACATTTGGGTGGAAAGGTATGAGTGTCGAACAGATGCAGCAGGCCTGGAGAGATGCAAAGGCAGCAGACATGCTTACTATTTGTAAAGACATTGCCAGTGGAGAGTTACCTGAATTTCAGATGCCCAAGCATATACAAGAAGTACTTGATTTCCTGAAAAATTAGATGCTATGGGTAAACAGATAGAGGTGATGCAGCATGAAAATTAATATAGCTGGCGCTGGAGCCGGAAAAACAACAACTATGGCTGATATAATAGTGAATCTGCAATCAGAGGTGGATAGCCATTTAAATATCTTTTGCATTACTTTTACAAATAATGCCGTTGCTTGCATTGAGAGAAAGTTAAAAGAGCATTATGTCGAGCTTCCAGATAACATTATAGTGAGTACGATACATTCGTTTTTGTACCGGGAGTTTATAAAGCCATATTATTATTTGCTTTATGGAAAACAGTACGAGCGGATATCGACATCAGAGCTTCCTCAAAAAGTAGCCTATAAAAAGGCAACGATTACAAGGTTAGAAGATAGGAATATTTTACACCAAACTGTTATTCCTGAAAGAGCAAAATGGGTTTTAGTGAAAAAATCAGATGACCGCAAAGCCATAAAGGATAAAAGAGAAATAATAAAATCTGTGTTTAAGAATTATTGTGGAGCTATTTGTGTTGATGAGGCTCAAGATATGGATTCTAATATGCTGGAAATCGTAGAAGTTTTACATAAAATGAGCATTCAAATTATATTGATGGGCGATCCTAAGCAGGACCTGAAAGGTCATAAATGCTTGAGAAAACTTGTGGAACAGTATCCAGATTCTGTAGAATACTTGAGCGTTTGTCATAGATGCCCCCAGAAGCATCTCAAGTTATCAAATCAAATTGTTGCTGAACGTGAAAAGCAGCAATCTGAAAAAACTACTGGTGCAATATCAATATGGTTTGAAAACGATAAGCCTTGTAGCGAATTGATTCAAGAAGGAAAATTTGACTTGACTTATATCTCGCAAAAACAGGGGATATATGAAACACATGGGCAAGAGAAAGCCAGAGATATAAAGATAGCATTATGCGAAGAAATTGAAGTGGCAATGCGTGTGAATCATCCTGACGTTACGGAACTGGTTCTTAAGCGTGGTTCATATTATTTAGCGGAGCGATTAATAGATAACTATAAACGTTTTTCTGACAGAGCTAAAGCAATGAATGTTACGTTTAAGGATGAGCCGTTGAGAAAGCTATATGGACCAATAATAAATCTTTTGCCAGAAGAAACGGATACAACTACAACAGATAATATCATTGTGTGTTCAATAGATAGCATAAAGGGGCAAGAAGGAAGCAATTGCCTTTTTATATTAACAACAGACTTAGCAGCGTATTTGTTTGGGAAAAAAAGCGATGATACAACAACGAAGAATAGATTATATGTGGCGTTAACGAGATCACTGGATAAACTTACTATTTTTATCACTACCCAGGTTGAGGCCAAATATGACAGAAATTTTATTCTAGACTATTTTGAGAAAATCATCGGTCCTAGAAAATAAAAAAGAATGTTCTGTCTCGTGGTAGGATGTCTTTAATGGCCTTACCTATATCAAAGAGCATGAATTTATGCTAAAATACCAGAGTAGTAAAAACCCCCAATTCCTACTACGTTTTTACTACGTTTGACGGAATCAATTTGCCCCGTTTTGCCTCGATTTGCCATTTTCGTTACATTTTTCACAATCTCTGTCGAAAATGCAAACCTTGCAAATCGTGCCAAAACACGGCAAATCAGAGCATTTCAGGAGGAAAAATAAACATGATTAAAATACTTTTTGTGTGCCACGGCAATATCTGTCGCTCCCCCATGGCCGAGAGCATAATGACCCACATGGTCAAAAACCGCAACTTAGCCCCCCAATTCCAAATATCATCCGCAGCCACCAGCCGCGAAGAAATCGGAAATACTCCGCACTATGGAACCGTGGGCAAACTACGCACCGTTGGTATTCCGCTGGTGCCGCACAGAGCGGTGCAGATGACTAAGGCGGATTATAAAGAATATGATTATCTGATTGGCATGGATCAGATGAATATCCGCAATATGATGCGGATATTGGGAGATGATGCGGAACATAAAGTTTTCAGGCTCTTGGATTTTGGATGCAGTCCGCGTGATATTGCCGATCCATGGTATACAGGCAATTTTGATGTTACCTATGCCGATATTGTAGAAGGCTGCGAATCCTTGCTCGCATATCTGGAGAAGGAGCACAAAATTACTTGTTAGCGGTGATTACGCCGCAGCCGATTTTTGCTCCGCTGTTACCTGACGGTTGTGTTACAAAATCATCAAAAGAATTATGCACGACAACACTGCGTCCGATTATTTCCGAAACAACGAAACTGTTTGTCAGAAATGACTGCCATGCATAACCGTTGCAGTTAAGAATGGGCGGAAGGTCGCCGCGGTGATTGGGGTGAAGGGAATTATCAGGATTATAATGACTTCCCGTCATATTAAAATCATATTCAGCATTTTGGGAACAATCGCCGTTTTCATGAATATGAAATCCTAAAAAGGGATTTGGGTTCACGCCGGATGTAATGGGTAAGCCATGAAATTGTGCAATTACGAATACACCAAAAGGCATTTGATAAAATTGAACGACTCCGTACAAATCGGGATGTGAACGATTACCGTTTACGACTGCCGAAGCGTTGGGTGTTGCATTATAGTATAGACTGTCACAAAACATGATTATTTCTCCAAACCGAAAATTTTCTATATGGTATATACTATGTTAGAAATAATATTTTGCTTATTTTACTTTTAATACCCGAATCTTTATTGACGAATTACTATTAAAGAAACCATAAAATAAATACGTGAAAAGGAAAAAGTACAATGATTGAATGGAAATATAAATTTGAACGGAATACATTAGAGCGTGGACTGGCATTCTTTAATAATAAAAGAGTTGCAAACTTTGAAGAAAACGAGGGTACATATTTGGCGGCCGTGCTGGGTATAAAGCGCTTTGAAGTACAGATTAATATTCAGAATGGCTGTCCTGTGAGGATGAAATGCAACTGCCCGATATCGAATGGCGGCGGAAACTGCGAGCATATGGCGGCTGTTTTGTATGCCATTGAAGCAAAAGAACAGGAAGCAGAATTACATCATAGCGAAGAAACTGACGAAATAGCGGTACAACATCAACTATTTGAAGATAATACAGTAGAAGATAAAGTAAACGATACAACAGAACGTACAGCAGAAGATAAAACTAAAGAAATAAAAGAAGATACAATCAAAGACAAGACAGAAGCCGAAACCGAATACACACTGCTTGGCGGCTCATTAGCTGCAGACTCCGAGGAATCAACTCTGCCGGTACCGGCGTCAGCCACCGGCGAAAGTATATCCAGCCTTGAAGGCTATAACTATTTCAATGGCACTGCTATCAGAAATTCTATGGATATTCCACAGTCATCATATAAAGAAGGCGAAAATCTTTTCAAACAAGGAAAAATTGAAATAGAGCAAATTAGGTCAGGGTATGACAGAGAAAGCGGTAAAATCTTGGGGATGGTGGATGCGATAGGAAAAACCGGCATGGATAAATTCTCGATACAGCTGATGTTTTCGCGTACAGAGGTCATAAATTTTGAATGCCGGTGTCCGAAATGCCGCAGGGGCTATTATATGTGGTTTTCGCGCAAAACTTCCTGTGCTTATAAAGCTGGTATTTTAAGCAAACTGGAAGAGTATCTGTCTGAGCACAATATCGGAGATGCCACTGACATAAATGCGAGGAAGCTTATATCGTTTTATCAGGAAAAAAGAGCAAATCTGATAGCGGCGGATACCATAGGAAAAGAAAATTCTCTTAAGCTCATCCCAAGAATAATTAAAAAAGGTGGTAAGCTTAAGGTATCATTTAAGGTGGGTGAGAAAAAGCTCTTTATAGTTAAGAATCTGGACACTTTCTGCCAAAATGTCAAAGAGTCCGCGATAGATGTCTATGGAGCTAGTACTCAGATTAATCACAGCCTGGGAAATTTTACGGAAAAAGGAAGAGACTGGATAAATTTTATCAGCAGAATAGTACGGGAAGAAGAGGAATTTTATCAGAGGCTCATTGAGTCGCGCATGTACTATTCATATCGTAAACAAGGTGTTGGCAGTGAGCTGAATCTGTTCGGATGGAGACTTGACGAATTTTTCGAGCGCATAGGCGAGGATGCTATTGAATATGAAGATAAGGACAGCAGGCAGGCGAAGAAGGGAACTTTATCTTGTATAAACCGCAATCCGAAAGTATCTATGAGAATATCTGATGAGGAACCGAAAAGCGATGAATTCCATGGAATTAAGGTGGAGGGCAGTCTGCCGGATATGTATAAGGGTATTGATACGGATTACTATATAGAGGGCAATAATCTTTGTCAGGTAGACAGGGAGTTCATGCAAAAAATAGAACCGTTGACTAATCTGTCATTTGGCAGCAGATTCTGCTTCCATGTGGGAAGAAATCATATGTCGGAATTCTATCACAGGATTCTGCCAAACTTGCAGGACATAGTGGATATTAGAGAAACGGAACCGGAAAGATTCAGAAAATATCTTTTGCCTGATGCGCATTTTGTTTTTTATCTGGATGCGCAGGATAAGAATGTAACATGCAGGCTCCATGCCCGTTATGGCGAAAAAGAAGTTTCAGTGTTGGATATCCTGAATAAAAATAATAAAAACGGTATAGAACCGTATCGTGATGTGGCGAGGGAAGAAGAGGTTCTGTACCAGACCATGCAGTGGTTTCCTGAAGTTGATGAGCGTATGGAAGAACTGCATTGCGGTAAAAATGAGGATTTAGTTTATCGTATTATGGAAAGCGGCACTGAGAAACTGATGGAAATAGGTGAGGTTCGTTGCACGAAGCGTTTTCTGGGGTATCATGCGGTTAGAAACGTTAAGGTTTCGGTAGGAGTCTCCGTATCGTCGGGGTTGCTTGAACTTAATATTACCACAGATGATATTCCGCAGAATGAAATGCTGGATATTCTTAACAGCTACCGTACTAAAAAGAAATATTACCGCTTAAAGGATGGCTCATTTGTTAATTTGAACGATTCTTCATTGGAAATGCTTGCGGAACTTATGGAATCCATGCATTTAAAGCCGAAAGAATTTGTCAAGGGTAAGATGCACCTTCCTATGTACCGTACCTTGTATCTGGATAAGATGTTAGAGGAAAATGACAGTATCTATAGCACCAGGGACAGTCATTTCAGAGAAGTGGTGAAGAATTTTAAGACTGTAAAGGAAGCGGATTTTGAAGAGCCAAAGAGTCTGACTAAGATAATGCGCAATTATCAGAAGAACGGCTATAAGTGGCTGCGCACCCTGGAAGCGTGGAAGTTCGGCGGGATTTTGGCGGACGATATGGGACTGGGCAAAACATTACAGGTAATCGCGGTTTTGCTTGCCGCCAGACAGGAGGGAAGGAGAGAAACTTCCATAGTAATATCGCCGGCTTCTTTGGTATTCAATTGGGGAGAGGAGTTCCGGAAGTTTGCACCGGAGCTTAAGATTTCGCTTATTACCGGTACGCAGGATGAGCGGCGGCTCAAAATAGAAGCATATAAGGAATCGGATGTCATAGTGACGTCTTACGATCTTCTCAAACGTGATATTGCTCATTATGAGGATAAGCAATTTGAATATGAAATAATTGACGAAGCGCAGTATATAAAGAATCATACGACCGAGGCGGCTAAGGCAGTAAAAATCATAAAGAGCAGGATCAGATATGCTCTGACAGGTACGCCTATAGAAAACCGTTTAAGCGAATTATGGAGTATTTTTGACTATCTTATGCCCGGATTTTTATATAGTTATGATGTGTTTAAGCGTGAGATGGAAAGTCCTATTGTAAAAAATAATGACGAACCGGCAATGAAACGTCTGCAGAAAATGGCGGGTCCGTTTATCCTTCGCAGGTTGAAGGAAGACGTGCTTAAAGATTTGCCGCAGAAACTTGAAGAGAGCCGAATTGTGAAGATGGGCAGTACGCAGCAGACGCTCTATGACGCTCAGGTGCTGCATATGCGTGAAAGGCTTGCAGGACAGAATGATGAAGATTTTAATAAAAACAAACTGCTTATTTTAGCAGAACTGACTAAACTGCGGCAGATTTGCTGTGATCCATCATTGTGTTTTGATAATTATGATGGAGAGGCTGCCAAGCTTGAAGCATGCATGGAGCTTATTCAAAGCGCTATGGATGGAGGTCATAGAATGTTAGTGTTTTCACAGTTCACCTCCATGCTGGAGATTCTGCAAAAATCGCTGGATTCATCAGGAATAGCTTATTACACAATTACAGGAGGCACATCCAAGGAAAAGCGGCTGCAGTTGGTAAAGGAGTTCAATGAAGGAAATACGCCGGTTTTTCTGATTTCATTAAGAGCCGGCGGTGTAGGCTTAAATCTCACCGGAGCCGATATGGTTATACATTATGACCCTTGGTGGAATCTGGCTGTCCAGAATCAGGCGACGGACCGCGCACATCGTATAGGCCAGACTAAAAAAGTGATTGTCTATAAACTGATAATGAAAAATACAATTGAAGAAAAAATACTTAAACTTCAGGAAACAAAGAAGAATCTTGCCGAACAGGTTATAGGCAGTGATTCAGGGCAGATTGGAAGTCTCAGCAGAGATGAGATTCTGGAACTTTTGGAGATATAAAGGTTTAGAGAATCACAGGCGGAGGAAAATTTTCATGAAGAAGAACAGTATAATAAATCGTTATAATAATAAGATAACATTATAAAGAGAGAATATATAGACTGCAATATATAGACTGCAATATATAGACTGCAATATATAGACTGCAATATATAGACTGAAATATATGAAGACTGAAATATATAATGACAGCAGTACATCAAGATGACTAAGGCAGATAAATCAGCATGAACACTAAAACATATAGCAACACAAATTCCAATGCAAATACAGACTTTGAAGTCAACACCCAAACGGACGCTAAAATAACCATCCTGCTGATAGAAGACGATAAAATACTGTCCGATCAGGTTTCCGAATTCCTGCAAAAATGGGGATACATTACAAAGACTGTCACCAGGTTTGACGATATTCTAACCGAGTTCACAAAATGCAACCCACATCTTGTACTCATGGACGTTAACCTCCCATACTATGACGGATTTTATTGGTGCAGACGTATTCGTGAAATTTCGCAGGTGCCGGTCATCTATATCAGCAGCAGGAATGACGACAGTGATAAAATCATGGCAATAGCGCAGGGCGGCGATGATTATGTGGAAAAGCCTTTTCGTCTGGAGCTGTTGAAAGCTAAAATCGAAGCCATACTCAGAAGAACATATCAATATAAAGTAAAGGAAAGAATCTGGCTGAGTAATGACATATACTTTGAACAAGCCGGAGATTCACTTATTTTGCATGGAAAAGAAATTGATTTAACTAAATCGGAGAAAAGGATAATGCTTAAGCTTGTGGAAAGCAGACCGGGAATCGTTTCAAGAGAAGAACTGATGATGACGTTATGGAGCACGGACGAGTTTGTTTCGGACGGTACATTGACTACATTAGTCAGCAGACTCAGAAGTAAATTATTGGCACATTGCGGGAAAGAGATAATCAAGACAAAGAAAGGGCAGGGGTATTACATTGAGTGAGACTTATCTGAACGAGATAATGAAAATGATGAAAATTCTGGGAGGATTATATTAGATGAGTTATTGCCGTACACATTATAAATTAATTTTAATAGGCATCCTGCCCTGCATTGCTTACAATCTCTATTATATCTTTCTGCTTTCCGAAATAAAAATATCATATCTTATATATCTGGATTTTCTGATAACAGCCGTAATGACGGTTTTTTATGCTTCTGATATTATCCGCTATAGACGAATACAACGTAAGAAACAGGAACTGATGCAGCAGGATTATATAATCTATCAGGAATTTCAAGAATTACCTGAATTTCAGGGATTTTTAAAAGTGAAAGAAGATTCGGTTAATATAGAAACAGATATTGCAGCACATGATGTTCTTATACTTAAAAAGCAGCTGCAGGTGCAGTTTGATATGAACTGTGATATGCAGGATTATATCGCGAAATGGTGTCATGAAATCAAGATACCACTATCCGCAAGCCTGTTGATGGCTGAAAAAATAGAAGACACAGAATTAAAAGAGTCTTTTTTGGAGCAGTTGGAAAGAATGAATGTGCTGCTTACATCTGCCCTGCTTGGCACGAAAATGCAAAGCAGTCTTTTTGATTTGCAGGTCTGCAAAACCTCACTTTTAAAATGCATCAGGGAATCAATACACAACAACCAGTTCTTTTTAATCAGAAAACATTTTACGCTTGATATACAGCCGGGCACAGAAGACCTCTATGTATACACAGACCCTCTATGGCTGACTTACGTCCTTGACCAGCTGATAAGTAACTCTGTTAAATACTCAAAAGAAAATCCCCTGCTTAAAATCTACACTGCTACACAGGGCGAGACGATTCAATTATACATTGAGGATAACGGAGAGGGCATCAAAGAGAGCGATATACGAAGAATCTTCGAAAAAGGCTATATCGGAAGCAATCACCATAACGGCCAATACAAATCCACCGGCATGGGCCTCTATATGGCCTGTGAAATAATAAAAAAGCTGGAACATGAAATCACAGTAGAAAGCGAATACAACAAAGGCACCAGATTCACCATAACTTTTAAAGATAACCGGGAATACTTTAATATCTAATTTTATATTTAAAGAAAGTAAGACTGAAAGCATATACATGAAAAATTTCCAACCTTACAAATCTGTAATATTTCTAACTGTTTTGTAATGTAAATGTAAGGATTTTTGCTTCATCCTTTCTTATAATAAGCTCCATTATTTGCACATACCTAATACTTGCAAATAGACAATTGCACAACTCCCTATTTCCAAAATGTAGTTGTGCAATATAGACAATATCATAAGCAGGGTGCTATGGAGCCGTCGGTACTTAGGCTGCGTATTTTGCAGCCTTATGTACCGCTATGAGCTACAATGCAGCGCAAGCGTGCCCTGCGTTGATTTGTCTATATTGTACAACGGACTCTTTGAAAAAAGTGAGTTTTGTAATCCCTTAAAGAAAGGAGCACATTGCAAATATGAACGACAAAAAAATAGTAGAAATCAAAAACCTTACCAAAGACTACGGTGCCAAAGGATTCCGTACAAAAGTCCTGAAAGGAATCGACCTTACCATTCTTGACGATGATTTTGTCGCCATAATGGGTCCAAGCGGTTCCGGAAAAACCACATTGCTGAATATCCTCTCTTCCATAGACAAGCCCACACAGGGAACCGTTATTCTGGATGGAAAAGATATAACGCATATTTCCAATCAGGGATTATCCATATTGCGAAGGGATAAAATCGGCTTTGTTTTTCAGGATTATAATCTGTTAGACACTATGACATTGCAGGACAATATAGCCCTGCCGCTGTCATTAAACGGTGTATCCGCAAAAACCTGCATGGAAAAAACAGAGGACATAGCCAGACTTTTTGGTCTGACAGATCATCTTAGAAAATACCCCTATCAGTTATCAGGCGGTCAAAAGCAGAGGGGAGCCGTCTGCCGTGCGCTTATTACAGAGCCGAAAATTCTTTTTGCCGACGAACCTACCGGAGCACTGGATTCCAAGTCAGGCAAGGAGTTGTTGAATTGTTTCATGCAAGTCAACGAGAGAAAGCATACTGCGATTCTTATGGTTACGCATGACGCTTTCTGCGCTTCTTATGCCAAGGATGTATATTTCCTAAAAGATGGACTTATGAAGTGCAGACTGAGCAGAGGGGAGAGCAGGGGAGAGTTCTATGACCGTATCATTGACATGCAGGTTTCTATGGGCGAACAATCGGGAGAACATTCGGTAAGTAATGTGGGAGGTGAGCTTTCATGATATTAGTTAAGCTGTCATTTCATAATTTTAAGAAAAGCTTTCAGAACTATTTTTCCATGATTCTCTCGCTTGCTTTTACGGTTATGATCATATTTAATTTTATTAATCTGCTCTATGCCGATACATTTACTTCTTTAGCTCAGAAAAAAGGATATATAGAAAGTGTTGTAAATGTTCTGGAAGTAGTGCTGTGGTGCTTCACTTTTTTCTTTATCTGGTATGCGTCCAATGTTTTTCTGATGAAAAGGAAGAAGGAAATCGGAATTTATGTATTTATGGGACTGACCAACCAGAGGATTGGCAGGCTGTATATGCTTGAAATGGTCATGATTGGCGTCGCAGCGCTTGTTTTAGGCGTTTGCGGAGGTTTGATCACTACGCATCTTTTTCAGATGATTCTTCTTGCAATTTCTGAGATTACGGTAGATATATCATTCCGGTTTTCGTGGAAACCGGTAATTATTACATCAGCTATCTATATGGTGATGTATTTGATTTTTACTGTAAAAGGATATGTAAACATTGTGAGAAGCAGCGTGCTTGATATGATTTCAGCAGCCAGACAGAATGAATATGTCAGAACCAAAACCTATATTTTGTTTTTTAAAATGGTCCTTGGGATTGCTGCATTATCAAACGGATATTATCTTGCTGTAAAAGACGGCGGTATGGAAACTATAAATAATCTGCTTACTGCCACAGTCTTTGTTATAATAGGAACATATTTTATTTTCGGCGGTTTTCTTCCGTTTATGTTTCAATATCTTGCAGGGAAAAAATTATTTCTTTACAAGCGCGAAAGAAATCTTTGGATAAACAATGTGATTTTCAGAATGAGGAAAAATTACAGAACTTATGCAATGACCTGTGTACTGATAACCTGTGCCGTTACTGCGCTTGCTGCGTCTTTTGCCGCGAAGGGACAGTATGATAATATGGTAAATTTCAGGAACACTTATACTTACCAGATTCTTACGAACCGCCCTGATATCGGGAAAGAAGCTGATGAGCTTATAAAAATAGATAATGATATTGATTATCGGACTGAAATATCGTTTCTGCAGTTTGACGGAAGTCATTTTTCCGATGGGCATACATACGGAATACTGGCTTTCTCCGAAGTGAAAAAACTGGCGGAAGAAGCAGGGCTGACATTTCCTTATGATACTTTGAAAGATGATGAGACAGTTTTTTTTAGACATATATATTTATTGTCTATGCTTACAAGTCCTGATGTTGAGAGCGGTATCTGTGGCAGGACTTTTCATCAGATAGACGAAACTACTGTTCCATATCTGGGATATCTGCAGGAAAGGTTAAGCTTCTATATGGTCAGTGATGCAGTATATGAGGAACTTAAATCTGAAGGTGAGCAGGAAGCGGCAGAACAGGGGAATACACAGTCTGTGGTTCTACACACTTATAATTACAGAATTATGGATATTTATAATTACGAAGCTTCGCTGGACGAACTGGCTGGGATTGTTGTCAATACGGAAACAGAATATACCGGACTTGTCCATATTGAGCCATACAGTAATGACATAATGTGGATTAAGATTGAATATTCCTTATGTGTTTTCGTATTCCTGGTTTTTGTTATGGCCAGCGGCAGCATACTGTTTATGAAACTTTATAACGATGCCTTTGAGGAAAAAGAGAGATATGCTGTTTTACGAAAAATAGGTATTCAGGAGAAAGTTCTGAAAAAGTCAATTACAAAGGAATTAAGAGTAGCATATGTTATGTCGTTTTTGCTTATGACATTGTCGTCATATTTTTCGGTACACTCACTGGAAAAGATGATGTCAGAAAATTTGAAGGTGATTAATGTAATCAGTGTTGCAATTATTTTTGTGTTTTTTCTTGTGTTTTATAAGCTTTCGTTAGTGTTATACCGGAAAAATGCAGGTATTGAATAATAAGGCATGCATACTCATTCATTACAAAAATATGCTTTTTCAAGACATGTCCCATTAGGAATTTGAATGGAGTGCCCGATACATACTATAGAAAACATGTACTGTGGATTTGGTATTGTCATGTGATTATACTGAAAAATGGATTTAGAAGTAATCAGTCAGGGAAAGGACAGGAAGGACAGATTTAAAAAGACATATGAATATTGCAATCTGTGATGATGAGAGCAGAATCAGGGAGGGTATAAAGAACGTATTGAAAGAAGCTTTTCCAAATGTATGCCTGAGGGAATTTTCTTCCGGACAGGAGCTGCTTGCAGCGGCAGGGCATGAATATATGCCTGATATAGTGCTGCTTGATATTGCAATGGACGGAATGAACGGCATGGAGACTGCCAGAAGATTACGGGAGCTTTCCGATATGCTTCTTATTTTTGTGACAGGCGTAAAGGAGCAGGTTTTTCAGGCATTTGACGTAGGAGCTTTTCATTATCTGTTAAAGCCGGTTGATAAAGAGAAACTGATTTCAGTTGTATCAAAAGCAATTGCTGAAGTGGAAAAGAACAATTTGCAGCCCAAAATCATGTTGGTAAAGGCTGCTGATGGCTATAGGAGAGTTAATATAGAGGATATACTGTATGCTGAAAGTGACGGCAGAAAAGTTATCCTGCATATGAAACAGGAAATCCTGGAATTCTATGATAGAATGGAAGAGCTGGAGAAGCGTCTTGGTGCAGGTTTCTACCGCTGTCACCGTGGGTATATAGTTTCACTTTCAGAAATAAGAGGATATGACAGCACAAGCATTGTTTTAAGCAATGGAGACAGAATATATCTTGCGAAACGTAAATACGGTGAATTTGTGAAAATATACTGTAGCTTTTTGCAGGAACCTATATAAGCGACAAGTCTAATAGTAAACGACATAACAAATTGCTCATTCCGACGCTTGCAAAAGCCATATATGCAAGCTTTTGTAAGGTCGAAATGGCAATTTCTAATGTCGTTAACTATAGAAGGGAGCAGAATATTGCCGTGATTTATTGGCTTGACATTTTAGAGTTTGGTATAAGAGCAGTTCTGCTTTTGTATTTGTGCGATGGAATGATAGAGTTTAAGGAGAAATATGCAAAGCAGGGAAAATATATTTTTTTCCTGCTCTTTGTCATTTGGGGATATTGGCTTGCTAATTCTGCATGGCTTGATAATCTTCTGTATGGAGAAAGCGGGATTCCTGAAAAGAGCGGAATAAGCATTGTGAAGCTGATTCTTATGATGTCGGCATGCTTTTTGCTTATAGACTTATTCTATGCAGGAAACAGGCTTATTAAGGCATACCTGGTTCTTTTATATAATACTATTGCCGAGTTAGCCAGATTCGGCGTTCATGGCTTATGGAGTCTGCTTGCAGGCGCATTCTATAATCAGTTGACAAATCAAATAGTGGAAGAAAAAATCTCATTTGGAGATATGGATAGCTTTAATCACTTTCTGGAAGTCTCACAATATGTGTGGCAGATAATTTTAATGCTTGTATATACGGGAATTGCATGGCTCACAATACATGCGATTCGAAAATACAGACAAAGCATGTGCGGGATCAGCAGACAGGGAATTCTTTCTTTAATGCTCTATCCGGCGGTAGGTATGGCGTTTTCTTTTGTGTTACGCTGTATTTTTTATACGAGAATCGGCACTCAGATTGAGTACATTTATGATAAATATGCCGGAATGTATGCAATTGTTCCGCTTATGGCATTTTTATGCCTTTTATCCATTGTCTACAGTGTCAGAATTTATGAGCAGCTTATGAGCGCTAATGAGGAAAAGAGCAGCCTGCTTTTTTATAAACAGCAGTTGTCCGATATGACTAAGCATGTACAGGAGATGGAGCGGTTATATGATGGCATACGTGGAATGCGTCACGATATGAATAATTATATAGCTGATATGGAGCAGCTCTTGAGTGCTGGCAGTAATCAAGGCAATTCGGAAGGTCTGGCAGAGTCTGAGGCTGAAAAATACCTGAATCATATGAAAAATGCCCTAGATGCCATGACGCTTAAGTACAGTACAGGCAATCCTGTTACAGATGTTATTATGAACAGAAAGGGACAGGAATGCGAAAAAGAAGGGGTGTGCCTTACGAGCGATTTTATTTTTCCTGAACAGCTTGGTATTGAAGCCTTTGACATGGGCATTCTTTTAAACAATGCATTGGATAATGCGATTGAAGGATGTCGGAAGTGCATAGGTAAAAATTTATTGGAAATCCGCGTACGCAGCTATCGAAAAGGGCGGATGTTTTTCTTAAGGATTGAAAACGATTGTAACGGGCAAAGCGTTATATATACACATGAAAATATTTTACAGACAACTAAAGAAGACGACTGGATGCACGGAATAGGACTTAAAAATATGCGCAGCGTCGTTGAGCAGTATTACGGAACCATGTCTCACGAAATAAGAGATGATGTATTCTACTTAACAATCATGCTTCAGGAGAAAGAATCCTGATATTAAAAGCGTCTTAGTAAAATCTTAATATTTTCTCATAATAAAATTATAAATAATTAACCGATGTATGATAAAATAATAATAGTTTTTATGAAAGGATAGATTGAAAAATCAAAGATTTTTCAATCGCAAGTTTGTGCATACGCCCAAACTCGCAGGTTGAGAAAAGAGCAGGGGTATTATTATGTCGGATAAAATAGTCGTTGTAGATGACGAAAAGGAAATCGCGGACTTGGTTGCAGTTTATCTGCAGAATGAAAATTATACAGTCTATAAATTCTATTCGGGTAAAGCAGCGCTGGAATTCATAGATGCAAACGAGATTGACCTTGCGATTCTGGATATCATGCTTCCGGATATAGGCGGGCTTAAACTCTGTCAGCATATAAGGGAAAAACATACATATCCAATTATCATGCTGACCGCAAAAGATGATGAGATTGATAAAATCAACGGATTATCGCTGGGTGCTGATGATTATATTACCAAGCCGTTCCGTCCGCTTGAGATGGTCGCAAGGGTAAAAGCGCAGCTGCGCAGGTACAAAAGATATAATGGTTCTCAGGCTGCGGATATGGATGAGTCTGTCATAATTCATTCGGGTCTGGTAATGAATGTAAAAACACATGAATGTACTTTAAACGAAAAACCCCTTGTGCTTACGCCGACTGAATTTGATATCCTTCGTATATTGCTGGAGCATAAAGGCGAGGTAGTGAGTGCGGAAGAACTGTTCCGCAGTATATGGCGGGATGAGTATTACAGTAAGGGTAACAATACGATTACCGTACATGTACGCCATTTACGTGAAAAAATGAATGATACAGTTGACAATCCGAAGTACATCAGGACTATATGGGGAGTGGGATATAAAATTGAAGGATAAAAAATTAAAAAAAGAAAAAAGTGAGGTCGATTTTTCACAGCTTAAGACCAAGATGTTCTATCATATATTTGTAATGATTGTGTTAGCATTTTTTGCTGTTTTTGTATTATATAGGGTGGTTTGGTACAGGAGGGGAGCCGACTTCATAGTTTACCTGTTCAGGCGTTATCTGAGACTGAATTATGACAGCGCTTTGACTTTATATCAGCAGGTATTCCGCAATTGGGCAGAGTTAATCTGGATAATTGTGGTTATTATGGTATTTGGACTAATACTGCGCGTTGCGATTAACTGGTATATAGAATATTTTGTGTTGATTGGACGGGGGATAGACGCTCTGATAAGTGATGAAACGGAAACTAATCTGCCTATAGAAATGCTTTCGCTGGAACGGAAACTAAATAATGTAAGATTAGCGTTAAAGCAGCGTTCAATGGAAGCAGCATTGGCAGAGCAACGCAAAAATGATCTGGTAATGTATCTGGCTCACGATATACGCACACCGCTTACATCAGTAATCGGGCATCTTGCACTTATGGAGGAGATTCCGGATATGCCGGAAGATAAGAGACAAAACTATGTGCATATCACGCTTGAAAAAGCTTATCGTCTGGAAAAAATGATAAATGAGTTTTTTGAAATCACCAAATATAATTTACAGCAGATTATATTGGAGGAAGAAACGATAGATTTATATTATATGCTTGTGCAGCTTACCGATGAACTTTCGCCGAATCTGTCTGCTAATGGCAACACGATTGTGCTCAATGTGGATGAAAATCTGTCCATATACGGAGATCCTGACAAATTAGCGAGGGTATTCAATAATGTACTGAAGAATGCATCTGCCTACAGTTATCATGATTCGGAAATCATTATTTCCGCCGAAGAAAAAGACAATACAGTTGTTATTTCTTTTCAAAATAAGGGTAATACCATTCCGCAGCAGAAATTATCGACAATATTCGAAAAATTCTATCGCCTGGGTGAGGCACGCAGCTCAAATACCGGCGGTTCCGGGCTTGGACTTGCCATTGCAAAAGAGATTATAACTGCACATGAAGGAACGATTACCGCTTACAGTGAAAATAATACTGTAGTATTTGTAATAACGCTGCCTGCGCTGCACAGTTAGCTTACTGTATACATAAAAAATTAGTATTTTCTTAAGAATCAAATAATTTAATATTAAAGATTAAATAACTTCTGTTTGGTAATATATTACAAAACAGAAGTTATTTACCTTATAGGAAATTCCGCCGCAGTGTAAATCATTCCAATGAGAATGCGAAGCATTCTTGGAATCGTCGCTGCTGAGCGACGATTTTTTATGATTTATTATGAAAGGAAAATTATCTATGAATAGAAAACGTATAACTCAGTTATTTCCATGGTTACTGCCTATCAGAAAAAAACAACGGCTGTTTTGTTTTTATATCGGGATGAATTTAGATAGAAATCATTATTCGTCTAAGAAGAGTGATACACTGCTGCCATATCAGTTATTTTCATCAAGCTGCCCTATGTATAATAGAGAAACGGGATTTGAAATGGTGTATCAGGAAAACAAGGTTCATAACCTGAAACTGGCAGCGGCGACGTTAAACCATCTGCTAATCAGACCGCACGAAACCTTTTCGTTTTGGAAGCTGGTCAGATATGCGGACAGGCATACGCCTTATAAGGACGGACTGGTTGTAACAGACGGAAAACTGAAAACCGCACCCGGCGGCGGTCTGTGTCAGATGAGCAATCTCTTGTTCTGGCTTTTTCTGCATACTCCGCTTACTATTGTAGAGCGTCATGGGCATAAAACCAAAGATTTTCCTGAGCCGCCCAGTGATGCGCCGTTCGGTGTTGATGCAACGGTGTCCGAGGGCTGGCTGGATTTAAAGGTCAGAAATGATACTGACGCTGAATTTCAAATATTGATTTCATTTGATGATGAAAATATCTGCGGACAGATGCTGACGGACAGCGATACATGGACTTCCTTTGAAGTTTATAATGAAAATCCGGAATATTACAGAAAAGGTGATAAGGTGTATGAGGAAGTTGACGTAATACGAAGAACAGTTGTGCAGGAGTATGAAAATTCAAAAACAGACAACGATAAAGCTTCCGGAAATAAGAAATTGCTGTATAGGAATTGTTGTGAAATAGGATATAAGCTTCCTGATTATATAGAAATAAAGGAGGAACTTTTAAAATGAAAAACATAGCACTTATCTTCGGCGGCTGCTCCCCGGAATATGAAGTCTCACTTCAGTCAGCATACGCCGTGATTACACACATCGACAGACATAAATACACCCCTGTATTGATTGGTATTTCACGCGACGGAGACTGGTTTCTGTTTAGCGGCAGCCCGGAAAAGCTTATTGACGATACATGGTGCAATACTGACGACTGCACTCCGGTATCAGTACATCTAAGCCGTACTGAACACAATTTATTACTGATAAAAGGCAGTAAGGTTGAATCAATCCATATTGATGCCGTATTCCCCATATTGCATGGAAGAAACGGAGAAGACGGTACTGTGCAGGGGATGTTTGAGCTGATGGACATTCCCGTAATAGGCTGCGGTGTGCTGGCATCCGCTTTATGCATGGATAAAGACAAGGCTCATAAGCTGGTGGGCGCGGCCGGTATATCTGTACCAAAATCGTTTGTCATTAAGAAGGAAGAGGATGTACAGAATGCTTTAATGAAAGCAGAACAGATAGGCTATCCGCTGTTTGTCAAACCGGTGAAAGCAGGCTCCTCTTTTGGGATTACAAAAGCAGCTGACAGTAATGAGCTTCCGGCTGCAATGATGAAAGCATTTGAGTATGATGAAGAAATAATCGTGGAGAAATGTATCTCAGGTTTTGAAGTCGGATGCGCCATTTTAGGAAAAGAAAATCCGATGATTGGCGAAGTGGATGAAATTGAGCTTGCAGACGGTTTTTTTGATTATACTGAAAAGTATACCTTAAAAACTTCGGCAATACATGTTCCGGCAAGAGTTGACAACGAAACCGCAGAGCGAATCAGACAGACTGCCAAGATTATATACAGAGCGCTTGGATGCAGTGGATTTGCTCGGGTTGATATGTTCTTATCAGATTCGGGAGAAATCTTTTTTAATGAAGTAAATACCATTCCCGGATTCACGACGCACAGTCGATTTCCAAATATGATGAAGGCGGCGGGAATATCGTTTGAACAGATTATCAGTACAGCGATTGAAGAGGCGTTAATATAATGGAAGATAACAAACGGCTTGAAGGATTGGACTTTTTTAGAATTATATCCGCATTGCTCGTTGCAGCCATACACACATCACCGTTTGCTTCTTTAAACGCGAATGCAGACTTCATATTTACAAGAATTATCGCAAGATGCGCGGTTCCGTTTTTCCTTATGGTTACAGGATATTTCAGCTTACCACGGTATCTGTTTTATAAGTCTGCGGATTTAAGACCCATGTTCCGCTTAATACTAAAGAGTTTATACCTATATGCTGCGGCAATTATTCTGTATCTGCCTGTCAATATATATGCAGGACATTTCAAAAATGCCGCAGTGAGCGATATTCTCCGTATGCTTATATTTGACGGTACTTTCTATCATTTATGGTATCTTCCTGCATCTGTACTTGGCGTGATAATTGTCATATCTTTGGGACATAAGCTGATACCAGGTGTTGTAATGGCTATAAGCACGATTTTGTATTTCATAGGGCTTACAGGAGACAGTTATTATGGAGTAGTCGCGGAAATACCTGTTGTGAGAGCAGCATATGAGACGATGTTTAATATTTTTTCATATACAAGAAACGGAATTTTCTATGCTCCGGTTTTTCTTGTTATGGGTGCATACATAAAGCATATTATCAGGGATGAAAAAACGATAAGAAGAAAGCGTGTTGATAATACTGTTGGATTTTTAATATCACTGCTCCTTATGGTGGTTGAAGGGCTGGTACTTCATACATTTGACATGCAGCGCCATGACAGCATGTATATTGCGTTGATTCCATGTATGTTTTTTCTGTTTCAACTTATTCTGGGGATAAACATTCATTTACCGGATACCTTTGGACGACGTCACTGTCTCCGCATACGATATCATATTATCAGCATGTGGATATATATTATTCATCCGTTGATGATTATTGCTGTTCGCGGTATTGCTAAGATTACTCATCTTGAAAAAATACTTGTATGTAACAGTATGATTCATTATGCAGTCGTATGTATTATTTCCTTTTTAGTGTCATTGGCTATTGAATTATTAGACAGACGATTACGAAATATTTTCAATAACCGGAGCTTGGCTGGATGAAAAATAATACAAGGGAGGCTTTTTGCATGTATCAAAAAGGAAGAGCGTGGATAGAGCTGAATATGAAAAATCTGGCTCACAATGTAGAACAGCTTCAGTCGGTTCTTTCAGATGGATGTGAAATTATGCCGGCGATTAAAGCTAATGCATATGGACATGGGGCAGTGCTAATCGGAACTGCATTACAGGAAATGGGAATAAAGGACTTTTGCGTAGCGACTGTTAATGAGGCGGTTGAATTAAGAGAAGCGGGTATTAAAGGACAGATTTTGATTTTGGGATATACTTCCCCATATCAGTTTGAAGAACTGTACAGATACCGCCTGACACAGACAATAGTTGACCTTGATTATGCCAAAATGTTGAATACCTGTGGATATCCGATTCTTGCGCATGTAGGAATAGATACAGGTATGCACCGTCTGGGCATAGACAGTGAAGATATGGAAAGCATTCTTTATGTCTGGCGGCTTTCAAATATAAAAATAACAGGTGTATTTTCACATTTGTGTGTATCTGACGGGAGCTCTGAGGAAGATAAAGAATATACGTTAAAGCAGGTCGGGAAATTCCATTCGGTTATAAATAATCTGCATCTGTCAGGGATCAAGGGCTTTAAAACTCATATACAGGGAAGTTATGGTGTACTGAATTATCCGACGCTGCAATTTGATTATGCAAGAGTCGGAATCGCGCTATACGGTGTGCTCAGCAATTCTCTTGATACCATAGATGCAGAAGCGTCGCTTAAGCCTGTTTTGGCATTGAAGTCAAGAGTAGAGTGTATTAAGATATTGTATGAGGGAGATGCTCTCGGCTACGGTCTCTCATATACCGCATGCAGTGAAATGAAGATTGCGGTTGTTTCAATTGGTTATGCTGACGGTGTTCCGCGCGAACTGTCAGGCAAAGGTCATGTTTTGCTGCGTGGTAAAAAAGTACCAATCATAGGACGTATCTGCATGGATCAGCTTTTTATTGATGTCACCACGGTGCATGATGCAAAAGCCGGTGACGAAGTAGTGCTGATAGGTAAGTCGGGACAACTGGAAATAGCCGCAAGCGAGCTTGCAGATTGTTCGCATACCATTACGAATGAAATATTGAGCAGGCTTGGAAACCGCCTTGAGAGAATTGAGACTCATTCGCTTATTAATGGTTCAATTTAAATATTTAAAAATAAAAAATTTTTCAACACTTTCTTTTTTTCATACGTCTTATATTATGAAAGGCAAAAGAAAGGGATAAACAGGATGATAGAAGAATTATATAAAAAATATCATCAAAAGCTCGTTGAGTGGTGTGAGAAAATGACAGGAAATCTGCGTACGGCGGAGGAACTTGTTCAGGAAGCATTTTTGCGCGCAATGCTGAATGAAGGACTGCTTTCTACACTCGATGAAAATCAGCAAAGAGCATGGTTGTATCGGACCGTAAAAAATATTTATATAGACCGGATACGCCGCACATACCGTGAAACAGTTGTCGAAAGATTCCCCGAAGAGCAAAAAGAGCAGGAAGAAATGATGACTGTTGAGTGGGAAATTTTGCTGAATTCATTGCCGGATATGGAAGGCCTGTTATTTACAATGCGATATCTGCTGGGTTATAATTCCAAGCAGATTGGAAAATTGTTTCAGATTCCGCCCGGAACGGTGCGTTCAAAGCTTTCTTTGGCCAGAAAACATTTAAGGGAAGCGCTGAAATAGACTGAAAAACCGATTAAGCAAAGTATTCAGTTGAAGGCGTTTACGCATTGAGAAAGGAGTAAAGTGGTTATATGTCTGAAAAGAAGAAGTTATTATTAAACTGTGATGTATGCGACACAAGAAAAATGAAAGAAGAGGATTACAGTCATTATGAGCATATAGTGATTAATACTGACGCTTTAATTGTAAATGAGAAAAGTAAAAGCATTTTAAGCAGGCTGCCGCTTACTATTAACAGCGATGATACAATAGAGGTGGAAGGCGATACGGAAATTAATTTGAAATCAGTAAACGGTTCGTATGAGATTACCGGAAATAACAGTACTGCAGAACATACCATATTGTGTGTTAACGGTTTTCTTAACGTACATCCCGATACGGAAGAAATTCTGAAAAAATATGACAGGATTATAGTAAACGGCAATGTAAGGTATCCTAAGAGCCTTGAGGGATTTATAAGTAAAATGAGTGTAAACGGTTCAACCGAATCATATCCGGACGATTGCGTTATTCTGGATAAAGAATTCATAATCGATAAATACTTTCCGCTTCGTGCAAAAGAAGGCGGTAAATATTATGTAAAAAGAATTGTTATTATAAAGGACTTAAGCGTTGATATTGCTAGACTTGCCGGGAAAGGTGTTTACTTTGACACAAAAAGACTGCTTGTGCCGGAATGTAAAATAGAAGACTGTGTTCCGATGTTCGATGAAAGCGTAGAATTTATTGTTGTTCCTGATGGTATGAAGCTTGTGTATGGTGACAGCGTTCTTAATGAAGAGTTTGTTAGTAATGAAGGCAGCAGCATATTCGTATACGGTGATGTGGAAGTTGACAGTGACACAGACCTGGATGCGCTCTGCAATCAGATAGAGAAGCTGATAATAAAGGGAACTGTCAGTATGAGGGCGGATCAGGAAGAATCTTTCCGAAGTATTAATGTGGAGTTTGATGATATTGAGATTATTAAAAACAATCGAAAAATGGTCAATTTACCAATGGCTAAGATTGATAGGAAACTGTTAGATGATTCTCCGGATGGTGTTGAAGTCCTTAATATAGCGCTGCTAAAAATTGCAGATGATGTTACATCGGAAATGATATTGGAAAAACTTGAGATTACAAATTGTGCAAAGGTTATCTGCAGTGAGGAACAGGAAAGCGCAGTAGCGGCAGTGTCCACTAATGTTGCTATAATAGGTAAAGGGCAGAATGATGAAAATGATGAGTCGGAAGAAGGCGGACTGAACGGTTTGCTTGGAGGTTTAATGGGGGGTGCAAATGGTATTTTAGGTGGCATTAAGCAGTTTAAGGATACTAAATTGATTAACGCAGACAGCTATGTAATGTAGGGCTTTAGGCTATTCATGACAGAAACAGGGCGCTTGGTTACAAACCTCTTTATTTTACAGGATAGCTTTCGATATAACTATTGAGAATGTTCTTAGTGTATATCGAAAGCTAAGTAAGAATGGAGGAAGGATATGAGAATTTCACGAAATTATATGAGTGCTTTGATGAATGCCAATAAAACCGCAAGCAGCAGAAGACGCGCGTTTGGCAGCTCAAACAAAACAAGCGCAAGCAGATATCTGGTAAATACGCCGACTGCAAGTAAGTCAAACAGCACGATGACTACTTATCAGAACATGAAAAACAATGCCGGAGAAGTGCAGTATGCCGCTTCCAAATTGACAAATTCGGGAGATAATTCTTTATTTGCCAAAGCGAAAGAAAGCGGAGATACGACGGAAGTAACGAAGCAGGTCAAGGAATTTGTAAACCAGTACAACAATATGGTACAAAATCTGAGAAACGGAACCAGCAGAGTTGATAACAGTTATCTGAATCAGTTAAATTCATATGCGACTATGCACCGCAATGCACTACAGGCGACAGGAGTTACCAAACGTTCAGACGGTACGCTTTCGGTAGATGAAAAAGCGCTGAAGAGTGCAAGTCTTGAGCAGTTGCAGACAACGTGGGGAAGCAGTTCTTCATTTGCAGCAAAAGCAGGTACTACGGCAGCTTATGTGCAGTCCAGTGCAGTTTCCAGCTTGAATAGTCTGGTAAACAATTCTTATAGTAGTTTACTTAGGAATTTTGGCTCAAGCGGCAGTTTTTTCAATTTCTGGTCATGAAGATTACGATTCCGATATAATACAAAAGCGCAGGTGATGAACCTGCGCTTTTGACTTGCCTTTTTAGTGCACAAATAAGTATTACAGACAGTCATGTAATATAATGCAGGTAATATACTTCCAATTTGTGCATTTTCATGCAATAATATATATAAAGCGACATTAGTGAAAAGCTGGCAGGGAATATATCAATTATGGAAGGTAATGTAATGAATTACGCTGATAGTCCGGATAATACTGAAAATACTGAAAGTGAATACAGAGCGGTTCTGCCACATGATTTTACGGAGCGCATGCGGAAAATATTGCAGGATGAATATCCGGATTTTCTGGAATCTTATGAAAAGGAGCGGTTTTACGGTCTGCGATTTAACCCGTTAAAAGCTGTAAATAAGAGCAAAGACTGTTTTTTAAGTCACAATCCCTTTGAACTTGAACCGGTGCCATGGACTGATGAAGGTTTTTATTACAGACAGGATGCACAGCCCGGTAAACATGCTCTTCACGAGGCCGGTGCGTATTATATACAGGAACCGAGCGCAATGACAGTCGCTGAAATCCTTTCACCGAAGCCCGGAGAGAGGATACTGGATTTGTGTGCTGCCCCCGGCGGAAAAAGTACACATATAGCTGGAAAAATGATGGGGAAAGGGCTGCTGGTTTCTAATGAAATCGTTTCAGGGAGGGCGAAAATACTGTCTCAGAATATAGAAAGAATGGGTATATCCAATGCGGTAGTCTGTAATGAAACACCTGAAAGACTCGCAGATTTTTTTCCTGAATATTTTGATAAAATTCTTGTGGATGCCCCGTGTTCAGGCGAAGGAATGTTTCGTAAGGATGAGACCGCCATAAATGAGTGGTCTCCTGAGAATGTAAAAATGTGCGCAGACAGGCAGAAAATGATTTTGGAACATGCGGCTTCAATGCTTAAACCCGGCGGTATACTGGTATATTCAACCTGCACGTTTTCAGTGGAGGAAAACGAAGGAGTAATCAGTGATTTCCTTATGACTCATGAAGGATTTTCCATATCAAAAGCCGGGCAGGAAGACTTTTTTGGGGATAGAGATAGAGAGCAGCTTAAAGCGTGGATAGAAAATCCGGCGCCTGATATTGAGCATACAATACGCCTGTGGCCGCATAAGATTGATGGTGAGGGACATTTTATTGCTAAATTGAAAAGGACCGGAGAATTATACGATAATACTATTCAGGCAAAATCAGCGGAAAAATGCTCTAAATCTGAAATGAGGCAGAAAAATGGAAAGCCGGTTGCGGACGGAATCAGACTATGTCAAAGATTTTTGGCAGAAGAGCTTGGATTGTCAATTGCATGTCAGGAGCGACTCATGGAAAACGGAATCTTTCTTCCATTTGGTGAACAGATTTATCTTATGCCTGAACAGATGATATCTATAAAGGGACTCAAGGTAGTCAGACCGGGGCTGCATCTTGGTACGGTAAGAAGGGATAGGTTTGAACCATCCCATGCGCTTGCCTTGTATTTATCGAAAGATGAAGTCGGGCAGTACTATGAAATGAATGAAGAAGAAACGCACAGCTATATGCATGGCGATGTGTTTCCATGTGATTTCGGGCTTAAGGGCTGGGTACTTCTTACAACAGAAGGTTACTCTATTGGATTTGGCAAGGCGGGAAACGGACAGATGAAAAATCATTATCCTAAGGGATTGCGAAAATAAGGAATAATAAGCGTAAATAATATATTGTAGTGCTTGTAAATTAATTCGGTCTGGAATATACTATATCTAGAGTTATTTGTGCAGGGAGCTTATAGATATGTTATTTTCCAGTATAGAGTTTTTATTCCGGTTTTTGCCGGTTTTCATATTGATATACCTGTTAGTTCCCGAACAATACCGTAATATTGTGTTGCTTTCGGGTAGCTTAATCTTTTATGGAGTAGGAGAACCCTATTATGTTCTTCTGCTTATTTTTTCTATTATTATAAATTACATAGCAGGCATGCTGATATTATCTCAGAACAGAAAGAGCAGGAAGAGCCGTAAAAACAGAAAAAAAGAAAAAAATACAGGCAGCAGTAAGCATACGGATTATAAAAAGTATGCGAAATACATACTTGCTTTGGCATTAATTATTAATTTTGGTTTACTTTTTGTTTATAAATACTGGGATTTCATGGCGGTAAATATAAATAAAATGTTTGCAGGAGACATACTGCCGATTCTGTCTCTTGGACTGCCGCTTGGCATAAGCTTTTATACTTTTCAAATCGCTTCATTTTTGCTGGATTGTTATAGGGGCAAAATTAAGGGAAATACATCGCTTATAGAATTTGCATCATATGTCAGCATGTTTCCACAGCTGGTTGCGGGACCGATTGTAAAGTATGAAGAGGTTGAAGGTGAACTAAAGTGGCGGAGAATCTCATATAAAGAGATAGAGGATGGATTGAAGCTTTTCAGTATCGGACTTGGTTTCAAGGTTCTGCTGGCGAATCAGATAGGAACGCTTTGGACTACAATTATGTCAGCCGGAGCGGGAAATTTATCTGCCCCTGCCGCATGGATGGGCGCTTTTGCTTATTCCTTTCAGATATATTTTGATTTCTGGGGATATTCACTGATGGCGAAAGGATTGGGAGAGATGCTGGGATTTAAAATTCCTGACAATTTTGACAATCCATACGCTGCTAAATCTCTTTCCGGTTTCTGGCGAAGATGGCATATAACTTTGGGCAGATGGTTTAAGGAGTATTTATATATTCCGCTCGGAGGCAACCGTAAAGGGCTCTTCAGAACGGTAATTAATCTGCTTGTGGTCTGGACATTGACAGGAATCTGGCATGGGGCGAATTTTAATTTTGCATTATGGGGTTTGACATTTTTCCTATTATTGTCCGTAGAAAAGAGTGGTATAGGTAAGTGGTTGGAACAAAGGAAGGTACTTGGCCATATCTATGTCATACTTCTGCTTCCTGTAACATGGGTAATATTTGCTGTCAGCGATATACAGCAATTGATGCTGTATTTACAGAATATGGCGGGTATACATATAAGCAATGTAATAGTAGGAAGCGAACAGGTGATAAGGTATTTAAAAGAATACGGGCTGTTATTTATTTTATGCATCCTGTTTTCAATTCCTTATACGATGAAACTGTACCATAAGCATAAATGCAAGTGGTATGGAATATTGGCTGTAGTGGTAATATTCTGGTTTTCTGTTTATGAAATAATGATAGGAAACAACAATCCGTTTTTGTATTTCAGATTTTAACAGCTTCATATACAGTCTTACATAAGCATTAATTAGGATTAAATGAAGCTTTCAGCAGATTTTTGGGAGTGAAGTATTTTAATGAAGAAGTGGAAAAAAATATTGCAGAATTGTCCATATTTATCTGCGCTGCTTATCACGTGGTTTTTTATGACGGTTGGCAGCATTGGACTTATGATATATCGTGACTATGGCGGACCGAAGAAGTCGGCAATTTTGTCGAACCCTCTTTTTGCAATTATTATGGAAGAGGAAATGCATAATACTGTTGAAAATACGTCTACAGGAGGAATGATTACGGTAAATGCATCTGGGCATAATACAGCTGCCGGCAGACAGAATGATGATAAAGCAACACATGTTACTAAGAACGTATCAGATAACAGCAGTGTATCAGATAACAGCAGTGTATCAGATAACAGCAGTGTATCAGATAACGGCAGTGTATCAGGTAACAACAGCGTAACAGGCAACAGCAGTGTATCAGATAACAGCAGCGTAACAGGCAACAGCAATGTATCAGATAGCAGCAGCGTAACAGGCAGCAGCAGTGTATCAGATAGCAGCAGCGTAACAGGTAATAACAGCGCATCAGATAACAGCGGTGTTACAACTGCATTGGGAAATCTTGTTTCTTTGGTTGAGCAGGCGATAAGTGTACGTACTGAAGCAGGTGATGTAAGTCGGGGTGACGGTATTGTTACGGATGCAGAAGGCGCTGATACGGGAAATGATAATGAGGAGGATGAAGAAACCGAGAAGGTGGGGCGGACGATTTTCGTGCCATATACGCCGGTGGAAACAGATTCTATCTATTATTCGGATGCAGGAAAATATGCGTTGACAACAGAGTATGATTATACGAAAGTCGAGGAAGACTATTTTGAGGACGCGGTATTTATCGGAGATTCAAGAACCCTTGGAATTGCAGATTATGCCAAGATTAACGCGGATTTCTATTGTGAGAGCGGTATGATGATATTTAAGCTCTTAGGTGACAAGGGGATAAAGAATCCCAAAACAGGAGAGAAAGTCAATTTAAGTGAAGTTCTTCAGCAGAAGGAATATGGAAAGATATATATAATGCTTGGACTTAATGAACTGGGATATGGGAATACCGAACGTTTTTATGAGAAGTATAAGGAAGTGCTGGAACAGATTAGGGAGTGGCAGCCTCAGGCGGTGATTTTTGTTATGGCCAATCTGCATGTAAGTCAGGAAAAAAATAATTATACTACAGAATTTAATAATATAAATGTAAACGATAAAAATGTCGCAGTTGCAAGTTTAGCAGATGGAATAAACATTTTCTATTTAGACTGTAATCCGTTATTTGTGGATGAAGGGGGATTCCTTAGAGCAGATCTGACCTTTGACGGGGTGCATCTGTATGCAAACAGCTATTCGGTATGGAAAGATTTCCTGATGGAGCATGGAGTAGTAAAGGTTGAAAATTAAAATTTTCAACCGCAAGTTTGTGTCTGAAGACCCAAACTCGCAGGCTGATAGAGGAGCATGGTTATCAAGATGGCGAATGAAAAGACGGCAGAAAGAATAAATAAATATCTTGCACAATGCGGTATATGCTCCAGAAGGGATGCAGATATTATGATAGAGAAAGGCGCCGTTACCGTAAATGGAGCTGCAGCGCTGCCCGGTATGAAAGTGACATATGAAGATGATATAAGGGTGAATGGAAAACCTGTAACAGAACGTGATAGGAATGTGGTTATGGCGTATTATAAACCGGTGGGAGTGGTATGTACACAGCGAGACAGGCATGCTAAGGTAAAGATTCAGGATAATCTGAAATACCCTATAAGGCTTAATTATGCCGGAAGACTCGATAAGGATTCAGAGGGACTTCTCATAATGACAAATGACGGAGAGTTGATTGACGCTATGATGCGGGGAGGCAACCGACATGAGAAGGAATATCTGGTAAAGGTCAATAAACCACTTACGGAGGATGCCATTGAACATATGAAAAATGGTGTCTGGTTAAAGGAATTGGAACTAAAGACAAGAGCCTGTGAGATTACGCAACTCGGTGCAGAGACAATGCGGATGGTACTGACTCAGGGAGTAAACAGGCAGATACGCAGAATGTGTCGTGCTGTCGGATATGAAGTGAAGAAAATAAAAAGAACGCGCGTTATGACGGTTAATCTTGCAGAGCTGAAACCGGGAGAATTTCGTGAACTGACTGAAGAAGAAAAGAATGAACTCTACAGGGAATGTTCTCTGAAGTTATAAAATGTCGTAAAACTATATATTGTGGTTACAAATATTCAGTATGGAATGTCATATTGCAGAAAGGTAACGGGTGTTACAAATGCAGAATGAAAAAATGAATCGGATGAAAGAATTAATTTCTACACTAAATAGCGCTTCAAAGGCATATTATGCACAAGATATGGAAATTATGAGCAATTATGAGTATGACCGTCTTTATGATGAACTGACAGCGTTAGAAGAGGAAACGGGTGTTACACTATCTAATAGTCCGACACAACATGTAGGGTATGAAGCAATTGATGAATTGCCTAAAGAGCGGCACGAAAAGCCTATGTTGTCCTTGGATAAGACGAAAAACAGAGAAGAACTCCGCGATTGGTTGAATGGTCAGGAAGCGCTGCTTTCATGGAAACTCGACGGGCTTACCATTGTTTTGACATTTTTTGCAGGAAAACTTGCAAAAGCAGTTACACGGGGAAATGGTGAGATTGGTGAGGTTATTACGAATAACGCCCGGGTTTTTAAAAATATTCCACTTTCTATTCCGTTTCAGGGCGAACTGATCTTAAGAGGGGAGGCAGTCATTTCGTACTCTGATTTTGAAAAGATAAACAGCCTGATTGAAGATGCAGACGCGAAATATAAGAATCCGAGAAACTTGTGCAGCGGTTCGGTCCGTCAGTTGAATAACGAAGTGACGGCTAATAGAAACGTTATGTTCTATGCTTTTAATCTGGTGAAAGCTGATGGAGTGGATTTTAATAATTCCAGGGAAAAGCAGTTTAGTTTTCTTAAAGAGCAGGGCTTTGATGTAGTAGAATATAAAAAGGTAACGCCTGACAATATTTTAGAGGAGATAGAATATTTTGAGAAGAAAATAGAGCATTACGATATACCGTCGGATGGGCTTGTGCTTTCGTATGAAGATATAGCCTATGGATTATCGCTTGGAACGACATCGAAATTTCCGAGAGACTCAATTGCTTTTAAATGGGCGGACGAACTCAAAGAGACTATCCTTAAGGAGATAGAATGGAGCGCAAGCCGCACCGGACTCATCAATCCAATCGCTGTATTTGAACCTGTAGAGTTGGAAGGTACGACAGTCAGCAGGGCTTCCGTGCACAATATAAGTATTATGCGCGGCTTAAAGCTTGGTATAGGAGACCGTATTACCGTATATAAAGCCAATATGATCATTCCTCAGATTGCGGAGAATCTGACAGGGACAAACACAGTTGAGATTCCTGAGGTATGTCCGGTATGCGGACAGCCTACGGAAATCAGGCAGATAAATGAAGTACAGTCGTTGTATTGTATCAATCCGGCATGTGATGCGAAGAAACTTAAGTCCTTTACATTGTTTGTAAGCAGAGACGCCATGAATATAGACGGACTTTCGGAAGCTACATTGGAAAAATTCATAGGGAAAGGTTTTATACATGAATATGCAGATATTTTTAAGCTGTCACGGTATGAGGACGAGATTACGCAGATGGAGGGATTCGGCGAAAAATCCTACCGAAATCTGATAAACAGCATTGAAGCGGCAAGAACAACGTCGCTGTATAAAGTTATATATGGACTTGGTATTGCGGGAATTGGTCTTGCCAATGCCAAGATGATATGCAGGTTCTATCATGATAATCTACAGGAAATGAAGGCAGCGCAGACAGAAGAGCTAAGTGAGATCGAGGGCATTGGGGAAGTTCTTGCAGGAGCTTTTTGCGAGTATTTTCGGAATGATGAAAACACGGAACAGATAGAGCATCTGTTAAATGAGATAACAATTGTTACAGAAAACATTAATGAAGCGGAACAGACACTTGCAGGACTTACTTTTGTGATTACGGGAAGTCTTGAGCATTATGAAAACAGAAATGAACTCAAAGATATTATTGAAAAAAAAGGCGGAAAAGTAACAGGCAGTGTTACGTCCAGAACGACATGCCTTATTAACAATGATGTGACATCTAATTCATCTAAGAATAAGAAAGCCAAGGAACTCGGTATAAGGATTATTTCAGAAGATGATTTTATGAATGAATATTTATAAAGAAAGAAGGGGTATAGGTAATGTATAATCAAGGGATTTGTATCTACGGAATGATTATTGTATTGTTTTTAACGCTGACCGGTTTTAATAACAGAGTTTTAGAACAAACAAAAACAGCAGCTATTGAAAAAAATAGTCAGATAAAGGTGGATATTAAAGAAGAAAACCAGAGTGATGTCATAATGGAACATGCAGAAAAAGATTATTTAATTGTAATTGACGCCGGACATCAAATGCATGGAAATAGTGAAAAAGAGCCTATTGGACCGGGTGCAACTGAAAAAAAGGCGAAGGTAGCAGGCGGAACAGCCGGGAAGAGTTCCGGACTTGCAGAATATGAGCTGACGCTTGCAGTGGCATTAAAGTTACAAGAGGAATTAGAAAACCGGGGATATGAGGTTTTAATGATCAGAACTACAAATGATGTTAACATCAGCAATGCTGAACGCGCTGAAATTGCAAATGCGGCAGAAGCAGACGTATTTATCAGAATTCATGCTAATGGAAGTGAAAACACTAAGGTAAATGGAGCAATGACTATCTGCCAGACTCCAAATAATCCTTATAATGCCGCATTGTATGAACAAAGTAAAAAATTATCAGATGTTGTGCTGGATGAACTGGTAGAATCAACCGAGTGTAGAAAACAGTATGTATGGGAAACAGACACCATGAGTGGGATTAACTGGTGCCAGGTTCCGGTTACTATAGTTGAAATGGGGTATATGACTAATCCGACAGAAGATTTATTGATGGCCACAGAAGAATACCAGCAAAAAATTGCTGAAGGATTAGCGAATGGAATAGATTTATTTTTTGAAACGGAATAAAAATACAAATGTTATTCTATATTCGTTACATCATACGGAGTAGTCTGATACACGTAATAATTAAGCCAATTTGAGTATAATAGCTGCCCGGTAGAACGCCAGTTGACAATCGGAGTTTCAGACGGGTCATCATTCGGAAAATAATTGCAAGGAATTTTAGGATTTAATCCTTTTTCCAAATCTCTGTAGTATTCTTTTGCAAGGGTATCCATATCATACTCCGGATGACAGGTAATGAAAAAATGGCGGCTGTCGGTAGTTTTAACAATAGTTACTCCTGCCTCGTCGGATACTGCCATAAGTTCCAATTCGGGAACGGATGTTATTTTCTCCGCAGCGATTCCCATAGCGCGTGACTGTGGTGCATAGAAAATATCATCAAATCCGCGGAAGAGCGGAGATGTCTTTTTTAATACTTTATGGGCGTAAACACCGGATAATTTTTCACTCATGTCATAGCGCTCGAGTCCGTAGAAATAATACAGACCTGCAAAAGCGCCCCAGCATAAGTGCAGGGTACAATGGACATGTGTTTTGCCCCAATCCATAATGGTGCATAATTCTTTCCAATAAGTGACATCCTCAAATTTGACATAATCAAGCGGCGCGCCGGTAATAATCATACCGTCAAATTTACGGTCTTTTATTTTGTCAAAAGTAGTATAGAAGGATTCCATATGATTAGAATCTATGTGCTGGGGAACATAGCTTGCTGTCTGTAAAAATTCAACCGATACCTGCAGCGGGGTATTGGAAAGTTTACGAAGCAGCTGGGTTTCCGTAATAATTTTGGTAGGCATTAGATTTAAGATAAGTACATTTAATGGACGGATATCCTGATGGATTGCACGATGTTCTGTCATTACAAAAATATTTTCGCTTTCTAAGGTAGCCCTTGCGGGCAATGAATCCTGAATTTTTATAGGCATGTTCATTCTCCGTTCTCTTTAAGTTTACGCTTTTCTAACAATAACATAAAATATAATATTCTGCAAGCTTGCACATTTAGACAAAAAGATATATAATTAATCAGACTGGACTTTTAGACAGAAATTTTTTATGAGGTATAAGAATGGAAACAGCATATCAAAAAGTAAAGGTACACAATGAAATGGAATGGTGTCAGGTATCTGACATGGAAACCAAAAAGAACATCGAGAAGCTTTTGCTGAAGAGCAGAGTTTCATATTATGTGAAATGGGAGAAACCCAAATTCTTTTCAGGTGATAAATTCGGCACCTGTATATTCTGTGTCAATCAACTGCAGAAAGATGCTGCGGATGATGCAATACAGCCATTGCTTATGGATGATAATGTAAGAATCAAATTTATTAACCGTAAACTTGATAAATCATTTTATTGATGGAGAATTGTTATTAAAATGAGCAGTAATTGTGATACATGCAGTAATTATGTTTATGATGAAGACTATGAATGTTATGTCTGTATGGTAGATTTGGATGAAGACGATATGAGCCGCTTTTTAAGCGGAGGAAGTTTTGACTGTTCCTTCTATCAGTTAGATGATGAATACAAAATAGTAAGAAAGCAGATGTAGCCGAAAGGCTACTCTGCTTTTTTCAAATTCTTCTGCGCCGTAGACAGCATCAGTTTAATTCTGTTCAACTGATTGACCTCGCTTGCACCCGGGTCATAGTCGATAGCTACAATATTGGAAAGCGGATATTTCTTCCTTAATTCCTTAATTACTCCTTTTCCAACTACATGATTAGGCAGACATGCAAACGGCTGTGTACATACTATGTTATTTACGCCGCTGTTAATGAGCTCTACCATCTCGCCGGTCAGAAACCATCCCTCACCGGTCTGATTACCAATGTTTACAATAGGTTTTGCATATTCAACAAGGCGGTAAATGCTGGTGGGCGGTTCAAAATGCCTGCTTTTTTCAAAGGCTTTTGCTGCGCTTGTACGAAGTTTTTCAACAGCCCAGATGCCAAGACGGCATATAGCAGAGGCTTTCTTGGATGTACCTAAGTTTTCCGCTTTGTAAATCTGATTGTAGAAGCAGTAGAGTAAAAAGTCAATCAAATCAGGAACAACGGCTTCCGCGCCTTCGGACTCCAAAAGCTCAACCAGATGATTATTGGCGGCAGGAGCAAATTTTACAAGGATTTCCCCTACGATTCCTACTCGCGGTTTATTTTCATCTGTAATCGGTATATTGTCAAACTCGCTTATTATCTGACGGCACATCTTGCAGAAAGTAAAATAACTCATGTGTTTCCCTGAAACAAATTCGCGGCATTTTTTAACCCATTTCTTATGAACGGCATCCACGGAACCTGTTTCCTTTTCATAAGGGCGCATCCGATAGATGCAGCGCATGAAGATATCACCGAAAACAGCGCCGTAAGCAGCCCGTATGAACATATCCGCATTAAGACGGAAGCCCGGATTGCTTTCGAGTCCTGCGAGGCTTAATGAGATGACAGGAACTTGCTGCATGCCTGCCTTTGCTAAGGCTCTTCTGATAAAGCCGATATAGTTGGTGGCACGGCATCCGCCGCCGGTTTGTGTGATGATAACAGCTGTTTTATTTATATCATATTTACCTGAAAGCAGTGCGTCCATAATCTGACCTACCACCATCAGGGAAGGATAACATGCGTCATTATTTACGTATTTAAGACCGGTATCCACTGCACGTCTGTTGTCGTTGACGAGAACCTCGAAATTGTAACCGCATGCATTGAAAGCAGCCTGCAATATATCGAAGTGTATCGGAGACATTTGCGGGCAAAGAATCGTATATTCTTTTCGCATTTCTTCCGTAAAGATAACTCTCCTGAATGCGCTGGAATTAAGTTGTCTTTCTTTTTGCTTCTGTTCTCTGACTTTAATTGCAGAGAGAAGAGAGCGGATACGGATTCTTGCCGCACCCAGATTATTGACTTCATCAATTTTAAGGCAGGTGTAAATTTTATCTGAACCCGATAAAATATCATTGACCTGATCCGTTGTAACGGCATCCAGACCGCAGCCAAAGGAATTAAGCTGAATTAAGTCCAAATCTTCTCTTGTTTTCACAAAACTTGCAGCGGCATATAATCTGGAGTGATACATCCACTGGTCTGAAACTATAAGCGGTCTTTCGGGAGAGGCAAGGTGGGAAATGGAATCCTCCGTAAATACCGCAATATCGTAGGAATTAATCAGTTCAGGAATACCATGATTGATTTCAGGGTCGATGTGATAAGGGCGGCCGGCAAGTACGATACCGCGTTTATGATTCTTTTTCATATATTCAAGAGTTTCTTCGCCTTTTTTCTGCATATCATATCTTGCGTTTGCCAGCTCTTCCCACGCTGCTTTACACGCATCCATAACATCTGCTATTGGAAGCTCGCTGAATTCTTTAGCAAGAGCAGCCGTAACAGTCTTTAAATCCCTGAAAGACATAAAAGGATTGCGGAATACGATTTCACCGCGTCCGATTTCCTCCACGTTATTTTTGATATTTTCCGAATAAGAAGTAACAATAGGACAATTGTAATGGTCGTTGGCATCTTCAAACTCATTACGCTCATAAAAAAGCGCAGGGTAAAAGATAAAGTCAACCCCCTGTTTTATCAGCCATGTTACATGACCATGAGCAAGCTTTGCAGGATAGCACTCGGATTCACTTGGAATAGATTCAATGCCAAGCTCATAAATCTTGCGGTTGGAAACAGGAGAGAGCACGACACGGTATTTTAATCTGGTAAAAAAAGTGAACCAGAACGGAAAGTTTTCATACATATTCAACACTCTTGGAATACCGACTGTTCCCCTTACGGCTTCATCCGCCGGAAGCGGTTCATATGAAAAAATACGTTTCAGTTTATAGTCAAAAAGGTTGGGAATACCATTTTCATTCTTTGCCTTTCCTAAACCCCTTTCGCAGCGGTTGCCTGAGATATACTGGCGGCCTCCGGTAAATTTATTGATGGTAAGGCGGCAGTTGTTTGTACATCCCTTGCATTTAGCCATACTTGTTTCGAACTGCAGAGTATTGATTTTTTCAATGCCAAGCATGGTGGTCTTATAACCTTCGGTATAGTTTGCCCTTGCAATCAGGGCAGCGCCGAAAGCACCCATAATGCCTGCAATATCAGGACGTATCACGTCACAGCCTGCAATCTTCTCAAAGCTGCGGAGTACTGCGTCATTATAGAAAGTTCCGCCTTGTACGACAATATTTCTGCCAAGCTCTGAAGCGTCAGACACTTTGATAACCTTAAACAGGGCGTTTTTAATTACAGAATAGGCAAGTCCTGCGGAAATATCGGAAACTTCTGCGCCTTCTTTCTGTGCCTGTTTTACTTTGGAATTCATAAATACGGTACAACGGGTTCCTAAATCAATCGGATGTGCAGCGAACAGTGCGGCATTTGCAAAGTCTTGTACACTGTAATTTAAGGATTTCGCAAATGTCTCAATAAATGAGCCGCAGCCTGAGGAACATGCTTCGTTAAGTTGCACGCTGTCAACTGTCTGGTTTTTGATTTTGATACATTTCATGTCCTGACCGCCGATATCCAGAATACAGTCCACTTCAGGATTAAAGAAAGCGGCTGCATTATAATGCGCAACTGTTTCGACTTCCCCGTCATCCAGTAAAAAGGCAGCCTTCATAAGAGCTTCACCGTAGCCTGTGGAACAGGAGCGGACTATAGACGCGCCTTTTGGAAGCAGGGAATATATTTCTTTAATTGAGCGTATTGCTGTTTTCAAAGGACTGCCGTCATTGCTGCTATAGAAAGAATAGAGCAAAGAACCGTCCTCGCTGACAAGAGCCGCTTTAGTAGTAGTGCTTCCGGCGTCAATACCTAAGAAACATTTTCCCTGATAGGAAGCTAAATCGGCAGTTTTGACATGATGAAGAGAATGCCTCTTATTAAAAGAGTCATATTCTTCCCTGGAAACGAACAAAGGCTCCATACGTTCTACTTCAAACTCCATTTTGATATCGGAAGAAAGCTTATCTACCATTTCCTGCATAGAATAACATACGTTATCCTTGGCGTTCAATGCCGAACCGATTGCCGCGAAAAGATGGGAGTTTTCCAAATCTATAATATGCTCGTCATCTAATTTCAATGTTCGGATGAAGCTCTGTTTTAACTCAGACAGAAAGTGCAGCGGACCGCCTAAGAAAGCAACATGTCCGCGAATCGGTTTACCGCATGCAAGACCGCTGATTGTCTGGTTGACTACAGCCTGAAAAATGGAAGCTGATAAGTCCTCCTTGGTCGCTCCTTCATTAATCAGAGGCTGGATATCGGATTTGGCGAATACTCCGCATCTTGCTGCAATCGTATAAAGAGAATGATAATTTTTCGCATACTCATTTAAACCTTGCGCATTTGTCTGAAGCAGGGAAGCCATCTGGTCTATAAAAGAGCCGGTACCGCCTGCACATATGCCATTCATGCGCTGTTCTACATTACCGCCTTCAAAATATATGATTTTAGCGTCTTCTCCGCCAAGCTCAATCGCGACATCGGTAATGGGAGCGAACTCCTGCAGTGATGTTGATACGGCGATTACTTCCTGCACAAAAGGCACTTGTAAGTGGTTGGCAAGAGTAAGCCCCCCTGAGCCTGTAATCATTGGATGCAGTGTGATGTTTCCAAGTTCTTTATATGCACATTGAAGTAAATCGGCCAGAGTTTCCCTTATATTGGCAAAATGCCTTTTATAGTCAGAGAAGAGAACCTGATGTCTTTCATTCAGAATCGCTATCTTGACAGTAGTAGAGCCTATATCGATACCTAGAGTATGCTGCATATTATTCATTCCGAATACCACTCCTTTTAGTAGGTGAAAAATATATTAATACCATAATGTGTGAGTTATATCTGTATTATGACATGCTTAGTCATTATACGACACTCATTTTGAAAAAGCAATCAACTCTTTTTGGGAAATTATGAAGAATTTGAGATAAAAATATTAAATTTTTATGTCTTGCCTTTATTTTGAAAGAGTGTCATTTACTTTTAAAAACAGGAATGATAGAATATATTAGAAATTTCAATAAGAAATGCTGATATTGGAAAAATTTCTTTTTAATTTCAGATAAAGGAGCGGACTTATGAGTTCATTTGAAAAAAAATTTGGGAAATATGCAATTAGAAATCTTTCGTTAGTGCTGGTCATATGTTATGCAATAGGATATCTTATTGAACTGATGGTGCCGAGTCTTCTTAATTATCTGACTTTGAATCCTTATGCGATTCTGCATGGACAGGTGTGGAGACTTGTGTCGTGGATTCTGATTCCGCCGGATGAATCAAATATATTTTTTACCCTGATAATGTTGTATTTTTATTGTTCAATCGGTACGACTCTGGAAAGAACATGGGGAACTTACAGGTATAATGTTTATCTTTTCGGGGGGATGCTGTTTACGATTGCAGGAAGCTTCCTGTTAATGGGATACTGCTATATGATGCGTCCCGGTATTTTCGTAATGAATCGTGTTCTGACGCTTGATACACCATATGAGTATTTCAATCTGGTTTCGAAGATGTTCAGCACTTATTATATTAATATGTCGATTTTCCTTGGATTTGCGGCAACATTTCCGGATCATTCGGTATTGTTGATGTTTATTATTCCGATTAAAGTAAAATGGCTGGGAATTATTTATGGAGTCATGCTTTTTATTTCTTTCCTGCAGGGAAATATATATTCCAAGTTTGTCATTGCGGCATCACTTATGAACTTTATTGTATTCTTCTTTACTTCAAGGAATATGATGCATCTTAATCCGAAACAGATACGGAGACGGCAGGAATTCAAGCGTGATGTCAAACGGGGAAGCAGCGGCATTACCAAGCATAAGTGTGCTATTTGCGGAAGGACTGAAGTGGATAGTCCGGATATGCAGTTCAGATTCTGCTCTAAGTGTGATGGTAATTATGAGTATTGCGAGGAACATTTATATACGCATACGCATGTGAAGCGACAGGGCTGATTATATTAATGATTTGACAGTAAAACATGGGAGTAAAACAGGAATGAATCAGGAAATATTGTTTGCACAGACTTTGGAGCAGGTTAGGAAGACTGCGAAAGAACAGGGAAATTGTATTTCTAAGGAACAGGTGGAAGAGGCGTTTGCCGCTCTTAATCTGGATGAAGAAAAGCTGAATATGGTACTTGACTATCTGAAACAGCATAAGGTTGGGATTGGTGAGCCTGTTAATCTGGACGATTACCTCAGTGAAGAGGAAGTTGATTATCTGGAAGGGTATTTAAAGCAGCTGAAAGAATTGCCGGAAGCAGCGTCTGGCGAGCAGGAGGCGATTACGCTGTCTGCAATGGCAGGTGATACGGATGCACAGAACCGGCTGACTCAGATTTTCCTGCCGCGAGTAGTGGAAATAGCGAAGCTTTATACGGGGCAGGGAGTGTTGTTGGAAGATTTAATCGGAGAAGGAAACGTTGCGCTTACTATGGGCGTTACTATGCTGGGGGCGCTTGAGAATGCTGCGGAAGCTCAGGGAATGCTAGGAAAAATGATTATGGATGCGATGGAAGAATTTATCGCAGAAAATGCAGATGAAATTGAAAAAGACAGAAAGCTTGCCGATAAAGTCAACAAAGTGGCAGATAAGGCAAACGAGCTGTCACAGGATTTAAAGCGCAAGGTGACGGTGGAAGAACTGATGAATGAGACGGGCATGAGCAGAAAAGCCATTACAGACGCTATGCGCATCAGCGCTGATAAAATAGAAGCTATACAAAAATAGTTCGGTTAGGCAGGGGATTTATGGAGAAGCTTGATATAAACACGGAATATCAGGATAATGATTTTAAATATATTATGCAGGACTTCGGAAGTCTGTATATAGGCGCGCGTTATAGTTATTCCGAGCTTTTGGGGCATGAAATGGCGCCGTTTAAGTTAAAGAGTATCATAGAGCACTATATTATGAAGGACACGCAGTCGGAAACTACATTGGAGAGCCAGTTTTACTATATGACTGAAGAAGAGTTTTCTTATAAGACATACGCGCAGCTTAAGACGAAAGTAAAGGTATGCCTGTATGTAGAGGAAAAGTCTCTTTTCAGAGGAAAGAAGATGGTATACAGGAATAAAAATATTCCGCTTGACAAATTCGTGCAGATGAATCTGGCGCAGAAGAAAAAGTACGGAGTAAAAATACAGGAAATAGCTGTTTCAAAGCTTGCGATGATGGCTTTCAGCGTATGATTTGCCGAGTGATAATTACGCGATAACTTACAAATTATTTAACGCAGAAAGTACTTGATTTTGACAATATTTTCTGTTAAACTTACTCTACTAGACAAAATCTGGTAAAATTCCCCTTTTACACTGAACCGGTAAGAACAATATTTTTTGTTTTTGCCGGTTCTTTTATATTATAGGAAATTACGCTGCAACGTAAATCATTCCAATGAGAATGCGAAGCATTCTCTGAATCGAGTGCGCTGGCACTCGATTTTTTTTATATTCTTTGCTAATTTCCTTAGCAAGTGATATAATAAAACATTAGTAACTATAGAAAGGCATGGTAGAAAAAATGCAGATTGAACAATTACAGGCTTATACAATACTGGAGAAAAGGGAGATAAAGGAGCAAAATTCGCTTGCATATCTGATTAAGCATAACAAAACAGGCGCGCGCATTGTCCTTTTATCCAATGATGATAATAATAAAGTATTCTATATCGGTTTCAGGACGCCGCCTAAGGACAGCACAGGAGTAGCGCATATTATTGAGCACAGTGTGCTTTGCGGTTCCGATAAATTTCCCGTCAAAGATCCTTTCATTGAGTTGGCTAAAGGCTCATTAAATACTTTCTTAAACGCAATGACTTATCCGGATAAAACGGTATATCCGGTTGCAAGCTGTAATGATAAAGACTTTAATAATCTTATGGATGTATATCTGGATGCAGTTTTTCATCCGAATATTTATCATGAAGAGAAAATCTTTAAACAGGAAGGCTGGCACTACGAGATGGAGAGCATAGATGATGATCTGACCATTAACGGTGTAGTTTATAATGAGATGAAGGGCGCTTATTCATCGCCTGATGAAGTGCTTGCCAGAGAGATTATGAATTCTTTGTATCCGAATACATCTTATGCCGTGGAATCCGGCGGAGACCCGGATGTTATACCTGAACTTACCTATGAGGATTTTCTGGCATTTCATAAAAAATACTATCATCCGTCCAACAGCTATATTTATCTGTATGGCGATATGGATATGGCGGAAAAACTCACATTTTTGGACGAGGCCTATTTATCTGAGTATGATGTACTGGAAGTAGATTCTGTGCTTGCCTCTGAGCATCCATTTGAAAAAACTGTTTCCATATATAAAGAATACCCGATTATGGAGAATGAGTCTGAGAAAGACAACACATATTTGTCGTATAATATTTCATTTGGTGACAATCTGGATAAAGAACAGTATATCGCATTTCAGGTTCTTGATTATGCCCTCTGTTCCGCACCGGGTGCACCGCTTAAGCAGGCATTGATAGATAAGGGTATCGGTAAGGACATTGAGAGTACTTATGAAAACGGTATAAAGCAGCCGTATTTTTCAATTGTTGCGAAGAATGCCAATAAGGAACAGCTTGCACAGTTCACGGATACCATTGAAGAAATGCTGGAAAAACTTGCTTCGCAGGGATTGGATAAAAAAGCGCTGCGTGCGGGACTTAATTATTATGAGTTTAAATTCAGGGAGGCGGATTTTGGCTCTTTCCCTAAGGGACTTATATTCGGCTTACAGGTTCTTGACAGCTGGCTTTATGATGATGGTATGCCTTTTATCCATATCGAGGCAAATGAAACCTTTAAGACGTTAAAAGCGGCTATAGACACTGATTATTATGAGAAGCTTATTCAGAAAAATCTGTTAAAAAATAATCACAGGACTATAGTGGTTGTAGAGCCGTCTAAGGGACTGACGGGCAAAAAGGACAAAGCTCTTGCGGAAAAGCTGGCACAAAAAAAGGCAGAATTATCCCAAGAGCAGCTTGAGGAAATCGTAGCACAGACAAAAGCCTTAAAACAATATCAGGAAGAGCCGAGTTCCAAGGAAGATTTGGAAAAGATTCCGCTGCTTACCAGAGCCGATATGAAGAAAGAGGCGGAAAAATATGTCAATGAAGAGAAAAAAGCGGGTAATACGGTGCTTCTTTACCATGATATATTTACCAATGGCATCGGGTATCTGCGCTTCATGTTCGACCTGCGTCAGGTGCCGGGCGAACTGTTCCCATATGTAGGGCTGCTGAAATCCATTCTGGGGCTGGTTGATACGGAGCATTACACGTACGGGGAGTTATTTAATGAAATAAATATACAGACCGGCGGAATTAATACGGTTGTTAATACTTATATTGACAGTAGGGATATGCAGAAGTATACGGCTGCTTTTGAAATCAAGGTAAAGGTATTATATGAAAATCTGGAGCAGGCATTTATGCTTGCAAAAGAGATTGTTATGCATTCTGAATTTACGGATACGAAACGTCTGCATGAACTGATTGCGGAGCTGAAATCCCAGAAACAGGCGAGTATGATGTCTGCGGGACATTCACTTGCCGCGGTACGCGCCTTGTCATATATATCAAAAACAGCGGCGGTATCCGATCAGATAAGCGGACTTCCATATTATAGAATGTTAGAGGAACTTGACAGCGATTTCGATAATCGTAAAGAAGAACTGATAGAGAATCTGAATAAATTGGCGGTATTTATTTTCAAACCGGAAAATCTGATGGTAGATTATACGGCACAGCAGGAAGGGTTGAATAAAATTGACGATTATATAACACAGTTTAGTGACAGCCTGTATACTGAATATGTGTCACAGCAGAAATATGAGCCGTCTGTGGAGAAAAAGAACGAAGGATTCATGTCTTCTTCGCAGGTACAGTATGTGTGCAGAGCAGGTAACTTCAGTCATAAAGGTCTGGCTTATACCGGAGCGCTCAAGGCTCTGAAGGTAATGATGGGTTATGATTATCTTTGGACCCAGGTGCGCGTCAAGGGAGGCGCATATGGCTGTATGTGCAGTTTTGGCAAGTCTGGGGAGAGCTATTTCGTTTCCTATAGAGACCCGAATCTGGACAAAACGATAGATGTTTATAAAAATGCGGCAGACTATATCAGAAAATTTGAGGCGGATGAGAGGACTATGACACAGTATATAATCGGTGCGGTCAGCGAACTTGATATGCCGATGACGCCTGCGGCAAAGGGAACCTATTCTCTGGCCGGATATATGACCCATTATACCTATGAGCAGGTACAAAAAGAGAGGGATGAGCTTCTGGGTGTTCAGCCTGAAACAATCAGAGGACTGGCGGAATATATCAGCGCATTCATGGAGGATGACTGCCTGTGCGTAGTAGGAAATGAAGATAAGATTAAGCAGCAGAATGAGGTGTTTAAGGAGACGGACTATTTGTTTCATTGATAATTGCAAAAGAAGGGAGATTATTATGAAAAGAAGAGAAACAGGGATAGCAGCATCCATATTGTTACTTGCGGCATTCATTACGGGCTGTGGCAGTGTTGGGTATGATTCTGTGAAAAATGAAAGTATTGTTTATGATAACGGCAGTTATTATTCTGATGCAGCATATACAGCGGCCGTTACGGAAGAGGCGTTTGAACCTGAATATGAATCGGGAGGATATGCAGAAGCCCAAAGCGCAGAGATGCCTGATGAAAATGTTCAGCAGTCCCAGCGGAAGCTTATTAAGACGGTAGACTTAAACGTTGAGACGGAAAGCTACGATACTCTGGTTGCCGGACTTGAGAGTCAGATTGAAGAACTCGGAGGTTACATTGAATATCAGTACCAATATAACGGTAGCGGTTATTCCAATTATCAGGAAACCCGCTATGCAAATATGCAGATCCGCATTCCCGTGAAACGTCTGGAAGAGTTTATACTCAGGGTGGGTGAACAGTCCAACATTACCAATAAAGAGGAGCGGGTAGAAGATGTCACGTTGCGGTATGTGGATTTGGAGAGCCATAAGAAGGCGCTTCTTACGGAACAGGACAGACTGCTTGATCTGCTTACAATAGCAGAAACGGTAGAGGATATAATTACGATTGAGCAAAGGCTTTCAGATGTGAGATATCAGCTTGAAAGCATGGAATCGCAGCTTAGGACTCTGGATAATCAGATTGACTACAGCACGATCAACTTAAGTATTCGTGAAGTAAAAAGGCTGACTCCTACGCAGGAAAAGACAGTCTGGGATAAAATAAAGAACGGTTTTTCTGAATCGATTTATAATATCGGGCATGGCATTGTGAATTTCTTTATATGGTTTGTAGTGAACATTCCTTACATAATTATCTGGGCTGTGGTAATCTTTATTGCATTCCGGATAATAAAGACGATTATAAAGAAAAAGAATAGTAAAAAAACTGACGATAAACAGTCTCAGAAAGAAGAGGGAAAACACATTAATGAAACAGAAGCAGGAACAGGAATATTTACAGGAGCAGAAAACGGTGAATCTACAAAATAATGAGCAGCCAAGGTCAGGTTTTGCCACTCTGATAGGCAGACCGAATGTGGGAAAGTCTACCTTGATGAATAAAATAATCGGACAGAAGATTGCGATTACTTCCAATAAACCGCAGACAACCAGAAACAGGATTCAGACGGTCTATACTTCCGAGGAAGGTCAGATTGTATTTTTGGATACGCCGGGAATACATAAGGCAAAAAATAAGCTTGGTAATTATATGGTAGGTATTGCCGAGAGAACCTTAGCCGATGTGGATGTAGTATTATGGCTGGTGGAACCCAGCTGCTTTATCGGAGCGGGAGAGCGGCATATTATCGAACAGCTTGCAAAGACAAAAACACCTGTTATTCTTGTTATTAATAAAATTGACACCATAAAGAAGGAAGAAATACTTGCTGTTATTGATACATACAGAAAACAGTTGGATTTCGCTGAAATCATACCGGTATCGGCATTAAACGGATATGGAACGGAGGAACTGATTTCCTGTATCATGAAATATCTTCCGGAGGGAGCGCCTTTTTATGACGAAGATACAGTAACTGACCAGCCTATACGCCAGATAGTATCAGAGCTGATTCGTGAAAAGGCATTGAGATGTCTGGAAGATGAAATACCTCATGGGATTGCTGTGACGATTGAGTCATTGAACTACAGAAAGCACATTGTGGATGTCGAGGCTACGATTATCTGCGAGCGTGAATCTCACAAGGGAATTATAATAGGTAAGCAGGGACAGATGCTTAAAAAAATAGGCTCTCTTGCCAGACCTGATATAGAAGAACTGGTAGAATCCAAGGTTAATCTGAAGTTGTGGGTTAAGGTAAAAAAAGATTGGCGTGACAGTGATTTTCTTCTGAAAAATTTCGGATATAATCCTAAGGATTCCGAATAGAAAAGTAAAAATAAGCGAACCCTAATAGCATACAGTTAGCTATAGGGGGCCAGGTTGAAAAATCAGAGATTTTTCAACCGCAAGTTTGTTCTTGCGCCCAAACTAGCAGGCTGAGAAAGAAGTATGGGTGTTGGGATGAAGGAGATAAATTACTGGGACAGATTTCTTATGACCGGAAGCGTGTACGATTTCCTGTCATATAAAAATGCACAACAGGATGCAGAAAATAACAAAGAGGAGAGCTTTGACGATAAAGAAAAGTCGGGCGGATATTCTCATGCAGGAATATATAGAGATTACGGGGATGGTTTTAAAGGCTGAACCAATAGGCGAATATGACAGAAGAGTAGTTATTTTGACGAAAGAAAGAGGAAAGCTTTCCGCCTTTGCCAAAGGCGCAAGAAGGCAGGGCAGCAGATTACTTGCGGCTACCAATCCTTTTTCTTTCGGCAGTTTCAGGCTTTATGCGGGAAGGTCTTCTTATAACCTTCTTGAAGCAAATATCAGTAATTACTTCGAAGGATTAAGAACAGATTTTGAAGGCGCCTATTATGGAATGTACTTTTTGGAAGTTATGGACTATTATACGCGAGAGAACAATGAAGATAAGGAGATGTTAAAATTACTTTATCAGTCGCTTCGGGCGCTAATGCACGAAAAATTTCCCAACGACATGGTACGCTACATATTTGAATTGAAGGCAATGGTAATAAACGGGGAATTTCCCGGAGTTCCCGAAAAGGGCAGTTTTGAAGATTCTACCAGATATGCCGTGAATTATATTATGACGTCTTCTGTTGAGAAATTATATACTTTTACGGTGACAGACACTGTGCTTACGCAGTTAAAAGAGATTGCTGACGAATACAGAAGGCGTTATGTAGATAAGTCCTTTAAAAGTCTGGAAATACTGAAAGATATAAAGTCTTGAATATTCTTATTAAGTCGGATATAATGTAGTACAGCCGGAAGGAGGGAAATCTATGAAAATTAGGAAAAAAATTCCGATAATTATGTCAGCAATGATAGCAGCAGCATATTTATTGACAGGCTGCGGCAGCGGAGATTTAGAAACATCTGTTGACATCAGTACGGTTTCCATTAAAAAAGACGGAACAATAGAACATACGATTATAGACTGGTTTGATGAGGAACATAAGGAGCGGTATGATATAGAAGAGCTTGCTGTGAAGGGACAGGAAAAAATAGACGACATCGGTGACGGAACGGATAATATAGTTATTGAATCAGCAGAAGAAAAAGATGGAAAAATCATCGTAAAGATGACATATAAGACAGGAGAGGACTACACGCATTACAACAACAGAGAGCTTTTCTATGGTACGGTTTCAGAGGCGTCTGCAATGGGATTTTCCGTAAGGAATATTTTTTCGGAAGATGGTACGGCAATGAACGATACAAAGCAGATATGGGATAATCATGTTGTGATCATACAGATGAAAAAGGGAGAAGAACTGGACATAAACGTATATGACAAAATTCTGTATACAAGTGATAATGTAATGCGTTCCGGTAATAATGACGTCATAATTAAAGCCGGAGATACTGATATGATTTCATGTATTGTTTTTAAATGATATAATTTCATACTTAGGAAGGAGAATGATTTAACAATGGAAAAAACGATGGAAAAGATTGTTGCTTTGGCGAAGGCGAGGGGATTTGTGTATCCGGGGTCGGAGATATATGGTGGTTTGGCGAATACCTGGGATTATGGTAATCTCGGTGTAGAGCTGAAGAATAATGTAAAAAAAGCATGGTGGCAGAAGTTTATCATGGAGAACCCTTATAATGTGGGTGTAGACTGCGCTATCCTGATGAATCCGCAGACATGGGTGGCATCAGGGCATCTGGGAGGTTTTTCTGATCCGCTTATGGATTGTAAGGAGTGCCATGAGCGTTTTCGCGCAGATAAGCTGATTGAAGATTATGCACAGGAAAACGGAATTACCATGACAGAACCCATAGATGGATGGACACAGCAGCAGATGAAGGACTTCGTAGAAGAAAATAATATTCCATGCCCGACCTGCGGTAAGCATAATTTTACGGATATCAGACAATTTAACCTGATGTTTAAGACTTTTCAGGGTGTTACTGAAGATGCCAAAAATACGGTATATTTAAGACCGGAAACTGCACAGGGTATATTCGTAAACTTTAAGAATGTGCAGAGAACTTCCCGCAAAAAGATTCCTTTTGGTATCGGACAGATTGGAAAATCTTTCAGGAATGAGATTACACCGGGAAACTTTACTTTCCGTACCAGAGAGTTTGAACAGATGGAACTGGAATTTTTCTGTGAGCCGGGAACTGATTTGGAATGGTTCCGGTATTGGAGAGGCTTCTGTCGTGACTGGTTGATTTCTCTTGGGATTAAAGAAGATGAGATGCGTCTTAGGGATCATTCTCCTGAGGAGCTTTGCTTCTATTCTAAAGGAACGACTGATATTGAATTCCTGTTCCCGTTTGGCTGGGGTGAGCTGTGGGGAATTGCCGATAGAACGGACTATGACCTGACTCAGCATCAGAATACATCAGGCGAGGATTTATCATATTTTGATGACGTCAAAAATGAAAGATATGTACCATATGTTATTGAACCTTCGCTCGGTGCAGACCGCGTTGTTCTGGCGTTCTTATGCGCAGCTTATGATGAAGAGGAAATCGGTGAAGGGGATGTGCGTACGGTACTGCATTTCCATCCTGCGCTTGCACCCGTTAAGATTGGTGTTCTTCCGCTCTCCAAGAAATTGAATGAGGGTGCGGAGAAGATTTTCACCGAACTGTCCAAAAAATATAACTGTGAATTTGACGATAGGGGAAATATAGGTAAACGTTACAGAAGACAGGATGAAATAGGAACACCGTTCTGCGTTACATATGATTTCGATTCCGAAACCGATGGATGTGTGACGGTCAGATTCAGGGATTCCATGGAGCAGGAACGCGTGGCAATCAGCGATTTGAACGCTTACTTTGCAGATAAATTTGATTTCTGATTTTTTTTAAGGGAATGATAAAATGCCAAATAGTATACTATATAGATGCTGGATAAATGCTAGGTAGATAAATACCAGGAAAGAAAGGACAATGACAGATTATGAAGCCATATGGTGTAAATGAACTAAGACGTATGTTTCTTGAGTTTTTTGAAAGCAAGGAACACTTAAAAATGAAGAGTTTTTCGCTTGTGCCGCACAATGACAACAGTCTTCTGTTAATCAATTCCGGTATGGCGCCGCTTAAACCGTATTTTACCGGACAGGAGATACCGCCGAGACGTAGGGTGACGACCTGCCAGAAGTGTATCCGTACAGGTGATTTGGAAAACGTGGGTAAGACGGCAAGGCACGGTACATTTTTTGAGATGCTTGGAAACTTCTCTTTTGGAGACTATTTTAAGCATGAGGCGATTGCATGGTGTTGGGAATTTCTGACAGAGGTAGTCGGACTGGATGAAAACAGACTATATCCGTCTATTTATGAAGAGGATGAGGAAGCTTTTGAAATCTGGAATAAGGAAATCGGAATTGCACCGGAGAGAATTTACCGTTTCGGTAAAGGAGATAACTTCTGGGAGCATGGTTCCGGCCCCTGCGGTCCCTGTTCCGAGGTTTATTATGACCGCGGTGAGAAATATGGATGTGGCAAACCGGATTGTACGGTGGGCTGTGACTGCGACCGCTATATGGAAATCTGGAACAATGTATTTACGCAGTTTGATAATGACGGCAAGGGAAATTATACAGAGCTTAAGCAGAAAAATATTGATACGGGCATGGGGCTTGAGAGACTTGCTTCCGTCGTTCAGGATGTGGATTCCATCTTTGATGTGGATACGATTCTGGCGCTTCGTACAAGGGTATGTGAAATAGCAGGTGTTACCTATAAAGAAAACTATGAAACAGACGTATCAATTCGTATTATAACAGACCATATCCGTTCTGCAACATTTATGATTTCAGACGGAATAATGCCGTCAAACGAAGGCAGGGGATATGTCTTAAGACGTATTATCAGAAGGGCAGCGCGTCAGGGCCGTAAGCTGGGGATTAAGGGCGTTTTCCTTGCCGACCTAAGTAATACTGTCATAGAGGGCTCCAAAGACGGTTATCCGGAATTGGATGAAAAGAAAGAATTTATCTTCAATGTTTTAACTCAGGAAGAGAACAAATTCAATAAGACAATTGATCAGGGACTCAGCATTTTATCAGAAATGGAAGAAAACCTGACAAAAGAAGGAAAGAAAGAACTATCAGGCGAAGATACGTTTAAATTATATGATACTTATGGATTCCCGATTGACCTTACGAAAGAAATTCTGGAGGAAAAGGGATTTACCGTTGATGAAGCCGGTTTTAAGGCGGCAATGGAGGAACAGAAGGTCAAAGCTCGTAAGGCTCGTAAGGTAACGAATTACATGGGAGCTGATGTGACGGTATATGAATCCATAGACCCAAGTGTGACCTCTGAATTTGTTGGATACGATAAGCTTGTACATGATTCCAAAATTTCCGTATTGACAACAGAGACAGAATTAGTAGAGGCTTTGACAGATGGTGAAATCGGCACTGTTTTTGTGGATGAGACGCCGTTTTATGCAACGATGGGCGGTCAGGTCGGAGATGTCGGTATTATCCGAAGTGCAGACGGTGAATTTAAGGTAGAAGACACTGTGAAGATGTTAGGCGGTAAAGTCGGGCATATCGGACGCATGGTATCGGGTATGTTTAAAGTGGGTGATACCGTTACGCTTGAAGTAGATGCGGAGAGAAGAACTGCAACCTGTAAGAACCACAGCGCTACGCATCTTTTGCAGAAGGCGCTCCGTACGGTACTCGGAACGCATGTAGAGCAGGCCGGCTCTTATAATGACGGTGAGAGACTTCGTTTTGACTTCTCACATTTTTCCGCCATGACAGAGGAAGAACTGGTTAAAGCAGAGCAGATTGTCAATGAGAAGATTGCGGAGAATATTCCTGTTATAACAGAAGTTCTTACGATAGATGAAGCCAAGAAAACAGGCGCTATGGCATTGTTTGGAGAGAAATACGGCGAAAAAGTGCGTGTTGTGGAAATGGGAGATTTTTCCAAAGAATTATGCGGTGGTACGCATGTTTCAAATACAGGTGTTATTTCATCCTTTAAGATTGTTTCCGAAAGCGGTGTCGCAGCAGGTGTCAGAAGAATTGAAGCATTGACAGGAAACGGTGTTATAAAATACTACGCGGAGCTGGAAGAGAAACTGGAAGAGGTTTCCAGAATATTAAAGACAACGCCGGTAAATCTGCTTGACAGATGTTCTCATTTGATGGCTGAATTGAAAGAACTTCAGAGTGAGAATGAGTCCTTAAAGAGCAAAGCGGCAAAGGATGCGCTTGGTGATGTTATGAACAAGGTAAGGGAAGTGAAGGGAATGAAACTTCTTGCTGCCAAAGTATCCGGTGTAGACATGAATGGTCTGCGTGATTTAGGCGACCAATTGAAGGAAAAATTAGGCGAAGGTGTTGTCGTACTTGCTTCCGACAAGGACGGTAAGGTTAATCTTATATCGATGGTGACGGATGGAGCAATGGCTTGCGGTGCGCATGCAGGCAATCTGATTAAGAGTATCGCAGGACTTGTCGGCGGCGGCGGTGGCGGTCGTCCGAATATGGCACAGGCAGGCGGTAAGAATCCGGCAGGTATGGACGCAGCAATAGAAGAAGCAGCCAAAGTATTGGATGGACAGATAAAGTAAAGATATATTGTTAATTCATTAGATTAAAATTAAGAGATTCAGGCGTAAGCACTGAGTCTCTTTTGTATCTTACCGATTTATCATGCAACTTAAAAAGCAGCAAAAACAGCTTACCGTTTTTTCCTTGCCCGGCATAAAAAAGGGATTTATGATAATTTGTGCGGACATCGTAATGTACTTAAAATGTGTGTAAAGCACAAATATTAATTCTCAGGCATAAGGAAAGGAATGTGGTAATCATAATGGAAACGGTAATAAAAGTAGCGCATTTAAAGAAGTATTTCAAAGAAGTAAAAGCGGTAGACGATATAAGTTTCAGTATTGAAAAAGGAGAATTGTTCGGATTTCTGGGAATCAACGGCGCAGGGAAATCGACTACAATCAATATGCTTTGTACATTGTTTGCACCGACAGAGGGAGACGTGGAAATCTGCGGGCATAAGCTGGGAGAGGAAAACGAGCAGATACGAAAAAAAATCGGTGTTGTATATCAGAATAATTGTCTGGATGAAAGATTGAGCGTCAAAGAAAATCTGTTCATAAGAGGTTCTCTTTATGAAAAAAACGGAAACAGGCTGAAAAGTAATATTTTGAATGTATGCGAGGTCTTGGAGTTAGGGGATATATACGGAAGAAGGTTTGCGAAGCTTTCGGGTGGACAGAAAAGACGATGCGAGATTGCGAGGGCATTAATTAATGCACCGGAGATACTGTTTTTGGATGAGCCGACAACGGGGCTGGATCCGGCAACCAGAAAGAACGTCTGGCAGAGTGTTGCAAGATTACAAAAAAAAATGGGTATGACGGTATTTTTGACTACGCATTACATGGAAGAAGCAGCCAAGGCATCAAGTATTGCGATTATTGACGGCGGGCATATCAGTGAAAGGGGAACGCCATACAGCCTAAAGGAACAGTATGCAAAGGACAAGCTGATGTTAATTCCAAAAGAGGAACGTAAAGAGGCGTTTGAAGCAGCTCTGAAACAACAGCAGATACCATACAGGAAGAAGGAAGAGTATGCCGTAATTGAAGTAGAAGGCAGTATGACTGCATTGCCAATTGTCAATAGCCTTAAGGAATTTCTGGAAGGATTTGAATTAATACAGGGTTCTATGGATGATGTATTTTTAAATGTAACAGGGAAGTCTCTGGAGAAGAAGTGAAAACCAGAACTTAATCAAAATGAACAAAATAAGGCGCGATTTCGCTTGCGGTGAGCACCGTTTTTGTTCATTTTGATTAAGTTCGTAAACTGCGATAACAATGAAAGGAGCATTATATAATAATGAAAGTAGTAATGAATCTGGTAAAACGAAATGTATTAATTTTTACAAGGGATAAAGGAGCGGTTTTCTTTTCTGTTTTATCTATGTTAATTGTATTGGGACTTATGATATTATTTTTAGGAAACATGAACAGTGAAAATATTGTGGAAGCCCTGGAACAGGCGGGTAATATCAGAGATACTGATAAGGATAAAAAAAATGCAGAATATTTAATACAGGTGTGGACATTGGCTGGAATTCTGGTTACTAATGCAGTTACGGTAGCGATGACCGTAATGGGAAATATGGTAAAAGACGAGGCGGAAAATCGTCTGGCAAGTTTTTTTATAGCCCCTGTGAAAAGGATGGAAATCGGCTTGGGGTATATTCTTTCGGCATGGGTTATAGGAACTTCCATGTGCTTGATTACGCTTGCCGTATCACAGGGATATCTGGCGGTTACCGGGCAGAATGTGCTTGCAGGTAGCGCATGTTTAAAATTATTTGGGATGATTGCGCTCAATACCTTTGTGTATGCGGCCATTGCCTATCTGTTAGCTCTGTTTATCCACAGCGAGAGCGCATGGAGCGGTCTGCTTACGGTTATTGGGACATTGGTGGGATTTGTAGGAGCGATTTATCTGCCGATGTCGATGCTGCCGGAGAAAGTTGCGGATGTTCTGAAATGCCTGCCGGTATTGCATGGTGCGGCAATGATGAGGGTTGTTTGTACTGAAGACGCTATAAAGAATACATTTGCGGGACTTCCGGAGGAGTTTGCGACAGGTTTTAAGGAAAGTATGGGAATAACGGTTGTTATGAATGGCAAGACGGTATCATTCGGTGCCCAGATGGCGTATCTATTTATACTTGGTGTTTCAGTAATTGCAGCGGCGGCATTAATCAGCAGGAAAAAGGCGATGCGCGACAGATAAGGGAAAGGAGCGTAGCCATATGAAAATCATTATGGAGGATATCGGACCGGGCGAAGAAGAAGAGATTATCATCCGGTGCAGGGACGTGGACGAGTCAATTCTGCAGCTTATCAAAGGTCTGAAACTGAAAAGGGAAAAGCTGACGGTAAGGCAGGATGAGAGAATTCTACAGATAGAACCCGGCGACATCTACTACTTTGAAGCAGTAGATAATAAAGTGTTTCTTTATCTGGAAAAGAATATGTATGAAACGAGACTGAAATTGTATGAATTGGAAAGACGGTTTGAGGGAACGGATTTTCTTCGTATCTCCAAGTCGGTAATCTTAAATCTGGCAAAAGTAAAGAATTTTTATCCGGGATTTAACGGACGTTTTGAAGCGCTGATGCAAAACGGTGAGAGAGTCGTTATTTCAAGACAGTATGTACCGATTTTAAAAAATAAACTTGGACTTTAGCGGTACGATACGAGGATAAAAGGAAAGGTGTGGTTATAATATATGTATAGTAAAATAAAGGAAATGCTATATACATTTTCATATGTTACAACAGGTGTTCTTTTTTCAACGGCTCTGTTTATCACGATTTTTGATAAAGATGTAACGCTTTCCGTCAGTTTACTCTGGCAGATTCTTATCACTTCATTTGTGTGTGTGTTGGGAAATTTGATTTATCCGAAGCGCGAAATCACGGCAAAGCAGACTTTTATTCGTATTCTGATTCATTATATTTATATTAATATTGTTGTATTTAGCTGTGCCGTGTTCTTTGACTGGTATGATGTGAGAAATATTAAAATGGCAGGATTTATGTTTTTCTGCATCATTGTTATTTTTGCCGTTGTTTCCAGTATTGTATGGCAAAATGCCAAGCGTATGTCGGAAACTTTGAACCATAGGTTAAAAGAATATCAGAACAAAAAGGCGAAATATATGCAGGAACAGGAAGAGCAGGAGCCATAGGTAGGAAATAAACTTTTCATCAGTATTAATCAGTATTAATATGAAAAAATCAGGTTGACAAACAGTAAAGGCGTATGTATAATAGTTTGAGTATGGATAGGAGTCAACTATGTTCATAAATTTAACTGATGTTTTAACATCCGATGGTGAGACATTAAAGGTGCAGGCAGTGACGGAGCTGGGTGAGGTTTCTGTCGGCGGAGAAGTGTTTCGGATTCTTGATAAGTCGCCGGTTCAGTTTACTTTTACCAATATTGGCAAGAATAAGGCGGAAATTGATGGATATGTGACATTTACTTTTGCCATGAACTGTGACAGATGCTTAAAACCTGTTGAAGAGAAGCTGGAACTTTACATTTCAAGAGAAGTTCACGCATCAGATATACCTTCGGATTTATCTGATGATGAAGATGATGACCAGAACTTCATGGACGGTTATCAGTTGAACGTAGAAGACTTGCTGAACAATGAAATCATAATCAACTGGCCACGGAAGGTGTTATGCAAGCCGGATTGTAAAGGCATATGTTTACAGTGCGGTAAGGATTTGAATACAGGAACCTGTGAATGCGATACATTTGTTCCGGATCCCCGAATGGCCATGATAAAAGATATCTTTAACGCAAATAAGGAGGTGTAACGATGTCTATTTGTCCTAAGAACAAATCTTCTAAAGGAAGAAGAGATAAGAGAAGAGCAAATTGGAAAATGACTGCTCCTACATTGGTAAAATGTAGCAAATGCGGCGCATTAATGGTGCCTCACAGAGTATGTAAGAAATGCGGCACATACAACAAAAAAGAAATCATTGCAGTTGATTAATCCATTTCCCCACCAGATAGGTCTGATGGGGACTTTTTTTGCTTAAAAACTTGATTTTTATATTGCGGTCTAGTATATTAGTATAAGATGCTTAAGAAAATGGCAATCTATGGATTGAGGAAGGAGCACGGTTATAGACATGGGCGAATATGTAAATGTAGCTGTGGATGCAATGGGCGGTGATAATGCCCCTAAGGAAATCGTAAAGGGCGCCGTAGAAGCAATTAATGAAAACCGGAAAGTAAAAGTTTATCTTGTCGGAAAAGAAGATGCAATAAAAGCGGAGCTTGCCGGATACACATTTTCGGATGAGCAGCTTACGATTGTTCATGCTGATGAGATTATAGAAACCGCGGAACCGCCTGTTATGGCTATTCGTAAGAAAAAGGAATCTTCTCTGGTGAAAGCGCTGTATCTGGTCAAGGACGGAACCTGTGACGCGTATGTGTCGGCAGGCAGTACCGGAGCGACGTTAGTCGGAGGACAGATTATTGTTGGGCGCATCAAAGGCGTGGAGAGACCGCCGCTTGCTCCGCTTATTCCTACGGAGAACGGCTGCTCGCTGTTGATAGACTGCGGCGCAAATGTTGATGCAAGACCTTCTCATCTGGTGCAGTTTGCAAAGATGGGCTCAATCTATATGGAAAGCGTCATGGGCGTAAAGAATCCGCAGGTAGCGATTGTCAATATCGGTGCGGAAGAAGATAAGGGTAATGCGCTTGTAAAAGAAACTTTTCCGTTGCTTAAGAATTGTCCGGACATAAATTTCATAGGCAATATTGAAGCCAGAGATATTCCTGCCGGCATGGCTGATGTGGTCGTATGCGAAGCATTTGTCGGAAATGTAATACTGAAAACATATGAAGGCGTCGGTGCAGTTCTGATTAATAAGGTAAAAGCGGGAATGATGACGACTCTGCGCAGCAAGATAGGAGCGCTTTTAGTAAAACCTGCTTTGAAAAAGACGCTTAAAGCTTTTGACTTAGAGCAGTATGGAGGGGCTCCGATGCTCGGTTTAAACGGGTTGGTTGTTAAAACGCATGGAAGTTCCAAATCGGTTGAGATAAAAAACTCTATTTTGCAGTGCGTTACTTTTAAAGAACAGAAAATCAATGAAAAAATTAAAGAGAAAATTACCGTACAGGATTAAGGAAGGTTGGCTGTTATTATGGAATTTGAAAAACTGAAACAAATTATTGCGGATATTTTAAACGTAGACCCAAAGGAAATTACAATGGAAACAACCTTTGTGGAGGACTTGGGCGCGGATTCTCTGGATGTATACCAGATTGTAATGGGTATTGAAGAAGAATTCGATATTGAGATTCCGGAAGAAAAAATAGAAAGCATTACAATGGTTGGCGAGGCAGTAAACTTAATTAAAAATGCCATTGACTCAGCAATGTAGAAAGCTGTTTGTGCAGTTGTGAGAAAAGACGCAGACTGCTGGGTTTGCGTTTTTTGTTGTATTTGGAAAGTTGGAAGCAGATGAAACAGATATCCATAGAAGATTTGGAAAATATTATAGGATATTCTTTCAAGGACGAGCTTTTGCTCAGGCAGGCGCTGACGCACAGTTCTTTTGCCAATGAGCAGAAGATAAATAAATATGGTGACTATGAGCGGTTGGAGTTTCTGGGAGATGCAGTATTGGAGTTGGTTTCCAGCGAATTTCTTTTCCATGGCAATCTCTCAATGTCTGAGGGAGAGCTTACCAAGCTGAGGGCGTCTATGGTATGTGAGTCAGCGCTTGCTTACTGTGCCAGAACGTTCGGGCTGGAAGAATATATGCAGCTTGGCAAGGGCGAAGAGATGACGGGAGGCAGGAACAAAGACTCCATAATCTCTGATGTAATGGAAGCGATTATCGGAGCGATATACTTAGACAGCGGAATGGAGCAGGCAGCCGCTTTTATCCATAAATATGTTCTTTCTGACCTTAAGAATAAGCAGTTGTTCTATGATTCCAAGACCACGCTTCAGGAGTTGGTACAACGGGAAAACAGAGGAACGCTCCATTATGAACTTGTCAGTGAGGAAGGTCCGGATCATGATAAAAAGTTCATAGTAGAAGCCAGAATTGACGAAAAAAGGATTGGTACAGGCTCGGGCAGAACAAAAAAGTCAGCGGAGCAGAAGGCGGCATATGAAGCGCTGGAAAGACTTAAGAGATGACAGTAGTTTTGTCTGCTGTGTATGACACAAAATCTTCAGATAAATAAGTGTATATGCGAGGTATTTATGTATCTAAAGAGTATTGAAGTACAGGGATTTAAATCTTTTGCAAATAAAATTACATTTCAGTTTCATAATGGTATTACAGGCATTGTAGGACCCAACGGAAGCGGCAAGAGTAATGTTGCAGACGCTGTCAGATGGGTGCTCGGGGAACAACGCATCAAGCAGCTGCGTGGAGCTTCAATGCAGGATGTTATTTTCTCAGGTACAGAGATGCGCAAAGCTCTGGGATATGCATATGTGGCTATTACACTTGATAACTCTGACCATCAGCTTGCAATTGACTATGATGAAGTTACAGTCTCAAGAAGACTGTACCGCTCAGGAGAGAGCGAATATATGATAAACGGAACTATGTGCCGTTTAAAGGATGTGAATGAACTTTTTTATGATACCGGTATCGGTAAAGAAGGTTATTCCATTATCGGACAGGGTCAGATTGATAAAATCCTTAGCGGTAAACCGGAGGAACGACGCGAACTTTTTGATGAAGCGGCAGGTATCGTTAAGTTTAAACGTAGAAAATACGCTGCACAGAAGAAGCTGGAAGATGAGAAGCAGAATCTTGTCAGGGTAAACGATATTCTGGCTGAGTTGGAAAAACAGATAGAGCCGCTTGGCAAACAGTCCGAAAAAGCAAGAATATATTTACGCAAAAAAGAAGAACTAAAAACTCTTGATGTCAACGCTTTTCTGGTGGAAAATGTCAAAATCAAAAACCAGATGGATGCAGTTGACGAAAAATTGAATATTGCAAGCGGGGACTTGCAGGAAACTACTCAGAAATATGAAAGTATCAAAGAAGAATATGAACAGATAGAGTCTAGGCTTGAACTGCTTGATCAGGAAATTGAAGCGGCAAGAGCTACGCTTACGGATACGGGAGTTATGCGTTCCAAATTGGAAGGCGAGATTAATGTTTTAAAGGAGCAGATTAATTCTGCACAGGGGAACGAGGAGCATTTGCTTACCAGAATCGATACGATTCAGTCGGAAATTAATGAGAGAAACCAGGAAAAGGAAGGAATCCTTAAGGAAAAGAATGAAATAGATGAAAAGCTTGATGGGCTGCAGAAGGCGCGTGAGGAAGCAAGAGAACTTTTGGAGAGCGTGCAGAATAAGATAGATGAGATTAACGGTCTGATTGAGGATGACAAGAATGCAATTTTTGATGCTCTGAATAACAGGGCTACAATTAAATCCAAAATGGAACGTTTTGATACTATGTTAGAGCAGATCCAAATCCGTAAATCGGAATTGAATTCAAGAATACTGCGTGCCAAATCGGATGAAGCGGCGCAGACCGAGACAATTAGGAATCTGGAAGAGGAATTTGAGAAAGTAAGCAACGCTATTCAGGAGCTGCAGGACAATCAGGAAACATTGGAAGAAAAACTGGCAGGAATGCGGGAAGAATTGGCGGATAAGGATCAGAAGCTGCGTGATACGCAGGTTTCCTATCATCAGGAAAAATCCAAGCTGGAAGCACTTTCCAACCTGACTGAGCGATATGAAGGCTATGGCGGCGCAGTAAAAGCCGTTATGGAGCAGAAACATGAACACAAGGGAATCATTGGTGTAGTAGCGGATATCATTCAGGTAGATGCAAAATATGAAACAGCGATAGAGACAGCGCTTGGTGGTAACATTCAGAATATTGTTACGGATGATGAAGAAACTGCCAAGAGAATGATTACGTATTTAAAGCGTACCAAAGCGGGACGTGCGACTTTCCTGCCGCTTACCAGTATTACTAATCCGCAGGAATTTAATAATAAACAAGTTCTTAATGAAAAAGGCGTTATCGGCATGGCGGATGAACTGGTGAAGATAGATAATAAATACCGGGATGTTGCCAAATCAATGCTTGGACGCATAGTTGTAGTCGATAATATGGACAACGCAGTAAGAATTGCAGGAAAGTTCCACTACAGCATCCGTATGGTAACTACAGAGGGAGAACTGTTGGTTCCGGGCGGAGCCATAAGCGGAGGTACATTTAAGAACAACAGTAATCTCTTAGGACGCCGCCGTGAGATAGAGGAATTAGAGAAAAAAGTTAAGCAGTATGTTATAGAAATTGACAGGCTTTTGGAAGATATAGAAGCTACAAAGACTAAGAGAAATAAGCTGCGCCTTGAAATAGAAGATATCAAGGGTCAGCTGCAGCGTAAATTCATTGAGCAAAATACGGCAAGACTTAACGTGATTCAGGCAAATGAGCGTAAGGACGAAGTGGTGGAAGGCTTTGGCGAACTGCAGGCGGAAGAGACGGATATGGAAAACCAGCTGAAGGAGATTCAGGGCAACAAAAGCGATATTATAAAAGAGCTGGAGGCTTCCGAGCAGTTAGAGAAGGATATGGAAGCCCGTATTGCAGTATATCAGAGTCAGTTGGAAGAGCAGCGTATAAAAGAGTCTGAGCAGAATGCGAAGGTGTCCGAGTGGGATGTAGAAGTTGAGAAGATGCGGCAGAAGGCAGAATTCCATAAGCAGAACGTTGACCGTATTTTGGGTGAGATTGAGCGCTATGAAATGGAACTGCGGGAAGTTCAGGATGGACTTAAGCTCGGAAAAGAAGAGGTAGAACGCAGAAAACAGAACATTGTGGAGTTGGAGAAGACTATTCTTGCTTCTCATACTACACAGTCAGAAACCGAGATAAAACTAAAAGAGGATATAGCTTCAAAAGAAGAACTTTCAACTAAACAGAAGAATTTCTTTACCGAAAGGGAGAAACTTTCACAGCAGATGAATTCGCTGGATAAAGAGGTATATCGTCTGAACGGTCAGAAGGAAAAACTGGAAGAATCCATTGAAACCCAGATAAACTATATGTGGGAAGAATATGAAATTACGCTCTCAGATGCTTCCGCTATGCGTGATGAAGAAATGACGGATTTGTCAGTTATGAAGAAGGAGATATCCAAATTAAAGGACGAAATCCGAAAACTGGGAGATGTCAATGTAAATGCCATCGAAGACTATAAGAACCTGATGGAGAGATATACTTTCTTAAAGACACAGCATGATGATCTGGTAGAGGCTGAGAAGACGCTGCTGGGTATCATTGAAGAACTGGATACCTCCATGCGAAGGCAATTTATCGAAAAATTCGCTGAAATCAACAAGGAATTCGATAAGGTATTTAAAGAGCTGTTCGGCGGAGGACGGGGTACTCTGGAGCTTATAGAGGATGAGGACGTCTTAGAGGCGGGAATACGTATTATTGCACAGCCGCCCGGAAAGAAACTGGTAAATATGATGCAGATGTCCGGTGGTGAGAAGTCGCTTACTGCAATTTGTCTGTTGTTTGCTATCCAGAATCTGAAACCGTCGCCGTTCTGTCTTCTTGATGAGATCGAAGCTGCATTAGATGAAAATAATGTTGCGCGGTTTGCAAAATATCTACATAAACTGACTAAAAATACACAGTTCATCGTTATTACCCATAGACGCGGCACTATGGAGAAGGCTGACAGGCTGTATGGTATTACGATGCAGGAAAAGGGCATTTCTACGTTGGTAAGTGTAAATTTGATTGATAAGGAATTGGATGATTAATGAGTGAAGAGAAAAAAGGTTTTTTTACCAGATTAAAAAATGGATTGGCGAAGACAAGGGATAATATAGTACACGGAATAGATTCGGTATTCAACGGTTTTTCGTATATAGATGAAGATTTCTATGAAGAACTTGAAGAAATACTGATTATGGGCGATATCGGTGTGAACGCGACAGAGGAGATTCTGGAGAAACTTCGCGTTCAGGTAAAAGAAAATCATATTAAGGAACCCGGCGAATGCAAGGAATTTTTGATTCAGAATATCAAGGAACAGATGCAGGTAGGGGAAACTGCCTATGAATTTGAGCATAAACAGTCTGTAATACTTGTTATCGGAGTCAACGGGGTCGGAAAGACAACTTCTATCGGAAAGCTGGCGGGTAAGTTAAAGGAACAAGGCAGAAAAGTACTGCTTGCAGCAGCAGATACCTTTCGAGCTGCAGCCGGCGAACAACTGACTGAATGGGCGAACCGCGCCGGTGTTGATATAATAGGCGGTAACGAGGGCTCGGATCCGGCGAGTGTCATTTTTGATGCGGTAACGGCGGCTAAGGCAAGAAATGCGGATGTGCTTCTGTGTGATACTGCCGGACGCCTTCATAACAAGAAAAATCTGATGGAAGAGCTGAAAAAAATCAACCGTATCATAGATAAGGAGTTTCCCGGAGTTCACAGGGAAAATCTGGTTGTATTGGATGCCTCGACAGGGCAGAATGCCTTGCAACAGGCTAAAGAGTTCGGAGAAGTGGCTGAGCTGACGGGAATAATACTGACCAAGATGGATGGAACGGCCAAGGGAGGAATCGCGGTAGCAATTCAGTCTGAACTGAAGATTCCGGTGAAGTATATCGGGGTCGGGGAAACAATCGAGGATTTGCAGAAATTTGACGCGGAGCAGTTTGTAAATGCGTTGTTTGTTACGGAGTAAAGGCGAATCTGCAAGGTTGTTATAAATCAGGACAGAGTCAGCAGTTTACGAAAGGAAGAAGGTAGCAGAATTATGGAATTATCACTGGAGAAATTTGAAGAGGCTTGTGAGGTTGTTAAAAAGGTCACGCAGGAGACAAAGTTGGTGTATAGCGACTATTTCAGTGCGCAGACCGGAAACAAAGTGTATTTGAAGCCGGAGAATATGCAGCTTACGGGAGCATATAAGTTAAGAGGCGCATATTATAAAATGAGCACCCTTTCGGAAGAAGAAAGGCAGAAGGGACTGATTACGGCTTCAGCCGGAAATCATGCGCAGGGCGTAGCATACGCGGCGAAGTGCTATGGGGTCAAAGCAACTATTGTAATGCCTACGACGACTCCTCTTATAAAGGTCAACAGAACTAAGGGGTATGGCGCTGAAGTAGTCCTGTATGGCGACGTTTATGATGAAGCGTGCGAGTATGCATATAAGCTTTCGGAAGAGAAAGGGTATACTTTTGTCCATCCGTTTGACGATTTAGATGTAGCAACCGGACAGGGAACTATTGCCATGGAGATTATCAAGGAGCTGCCTTTAGTGGATTATATTCTGGTGCCAATCGGCGGAGGCGGTCTGGCTGCGGGCGTTTCCACACTTGCAAAGCTGCTTAATCCAAAGATTAAGGTAATCGGGGTTGAGCCGGCAGGAGCAAACTGCATGCAGGAATCTGTAAAAGCCGGAAAGGTTATGACGTTGGATGGCGTGAATACGATTGCAGACGGTACGGCAGTCAAGACACCGGGCAGCTTAATATTCCCTTATGTCAGTAAAAATCTGGATGATATCGTTACCGTAAAAGACGAGGAGCTTGTAGTGGCATTTCTGGATATGGTTGAGAATCACAAAATGGTGGTGGAAAATTCAGGATTGCTTACGGTAGCGGCGCTCAAGCATCTGGAAGTCAAAAATAAGAAGATTGTATCAATTATGAGTGGCGGAAACATGGATGTAATTACCATGTCGTCAGTTGTACAGCAGGGACTTGTCATGCGTGACAGAATATTTACCGTATCGGTACTGCTTCCGGATAAACCGGGTGAGTTGTCGAGAGTGTCTGATATAATTGCAAAGCAGAGTGGAAATGTAATTAAGCTGGAGCATAATCAGTTCGTATCAATTAACAGAAATGCAGCTGTGGAACTGCGGATTACTATGGAGGCTTACGGGACGGAGCATAAAAACCAGATAATCAATGCGCTTGAAGAGAACGGCTACAGACCGGAACTGGTCCGCGCGAGTATTTAGAGGATAATTGTATAGATTTTATCAGGAACTGAATGTGAATAATAATTGCATAGAATCAAATACTATGTTAGATAATATCGAAACTGTTGGTTAAGCCACGAGGTTAGTAAATATTAACAAAAATGGTGATTATCGTAAGCGGAGGCACTCCGTTTTTGTTTATATTTACTAACTTCTGGAGAATGGAAAAATTATGAAGAAAGATTCCATAAAAAAATATATAATTATTACGGTTATGGCTTTTATTTATGCTGCTGCGGTCAGCCTGTTTATCGACCCGAATAACATGGCGCCGGGAGGTGTGACAGGTATTGCCATTATCGTAAGCAGATTTTTGCCTGTAGAGACTGGAACTCTTATTTTTATAATGAATATCCCTATTTTATTATTTTCCATTTGGAAATTCGGTCTGCGCTTTACTTTATCGACGGTTTATACGATTACACTTATTTCCGCATTTACCAATATTTTAGCGCCGCTTGGAGCGGCAACTGATGATATACTGTTAGCAGCGCTGGCAGGAGGCGTTTTGTACGCGATTTCTATCGGTTTGATATTCAAAGTGGGAGCTACTACCGGCGGGATGGATATTATTGTCAAGTGGCTGCGGGTTAAGCTGCCATATTTAAAAACGGGAGTGCTTTTTTTCGTTACAGATGCTATAATTATTACGATGTCCGGAATTGCTTTTAGGAATGTTGACGCAGCTCTTTATGCAGGTATTACCGTAGCAGTCAACTCTTTTGCACTGGATATTGTGCTATATGGTAAGGATGAGGCGAAGCTGATTTATATTATAAGCGACCATGCGGAAGATATTGCGTCGAGACTTCTGAAGGAACTGGATATAGGAGCGACATATATAGAGGGACGGGGAGCGTTCAGCGGCAAAGAGAAGCAGGTTCTTATGTGTGCAGTCAAAAAACAGATGTCACCGAGACTGGAAGAAATCGTGAAGGAAGAAGACACTGATGCCTTTATGATAATTTCAAGCGCTACCGAAGTTTTCGGTGAAGGATATAAGAGTTATTTCAATGAACGAATATAGGGGATTTGTAAGATAGGAGCATATATGCAGGATAATAATTTACAGATGAGAATAAAAGGGAAAAAGCGCAGAAGAAGAGAAAATGGCATTATGTTCGGTTCCATTATTCTTTGTCTTGTTACTTTAAGCGCTATTACGCTTTGTATGATCCTGGTATTTAAATACCGTGCGTCACAGTTAGAAACCGAGGAAGTGACGCTGGAGCTTGAATCATTGCAGAATAGATATACGCAGGAAGAGGTTGATGCCCTGCTGAACAGTAGAATAGAAGAAACGTGGCAGCAGGCGTCAGAGGAAAAGGAAGCGGAAGTATTAAATAAAATAAAGGAAATGATGATTTCCGGTAGCAGCGCGATAAAGATGCTTCGTTATTTTTATCCGGATGATATAGTGATTGCGGATTCCAGTCAATATTATTTTATCCCGGTTTTGGACACGCTTGAACATAATACATATAAAAAAGAGAATTTTGCATGTACTGAAGAAGGTATAATGGAGTATTATGAAAATGAGGAATTGATATCCCATAAAGGAATAGATGTATCTAAATATCAGGAAAAGATTGATTGGGAGAAGGTAGCGGAAGACGGTGTTGAATATGCCTTTATCAGGCTTGGCATCCGCGGTTATAAGGAAGGTGTAATTGCAGAAGATGATAATTTTGAATATAACATAGAAGAAGCGCTGAAAAATGACATTGCAGCTGGCGTGTATTTCTTCACCCAGGCCACCAGTGTTGCTGAAGCGGAAGAGGAAGCGGAGTATGTGCTGGACAAATTGGAAGCTTATGATGTTACATATCCGGTGGTTATAGATGTAGAAGAGATATCCAGTCAAAATGCAAGAACTGCAGATTTAACCGTGGAAGAGCGTACGGAATACTGTATTGCTTTTTGCAATAAGATAAAGCAGGGCGGTTATACGCCGATGATTTATGGAAATTTGAAGACATTTATGCTTATGCTGGATATAGAGAAGCTTGAAGAATATGACAAATGGTTTGCACAATACGATACGGAAGTATATTTTCCCTATGCTTTTAAAGTATGGCAGTATACGGATAGCGGAAGCGTGGAGGGAATCGGTGTAAATGTAGATATGAATATAAGTTTTGAAGATCTTTCTAATTAAAAAAGTTTTCAAACACCGGTGAATTTGATACAATAATAACATAGGTGGAAATGTTTGGCTGACATATGCAGTTTTAAACTGAAAATGATATTTTTATAATAAAAAATTGGTGCAAGACACCGGAAGGGAGATAATATGAGGTATTTTTTTGAGTCCAAAGTTGAAAAACAGGACAAAGGGTATTCAATTAACATCCCGTTTAATGTATGGGAGGTATGTAAACAGAGGGATGTGATTAAGGGGGACTTGGTACTTGATAACAGAATTATTGACTGTGAACTTCATCCCAAGGAAAAAGGCAACTATTTTATCTATATTGAAGATGAATCTGCGGTAAGCGTGGATATGGGTGTTCCACATAAGATTCTGCTTCATGTAAACGGTTCGCTGATCCGTATGGACCAGAACAGCCCATACAGCTTCGAGAATCCTATCCGTAAAATCGACAGTGTTGAAGTGATTAAGCTTCCTGAGGATGGTCTTTGCGGGCAGGCCTGCGTGGCAATGCTGGCAGGAGTAACTGTTGCCGAAGTTATCAGCGTTATGGACTGCAGGGAATGGCAGGCTACCATGGGACGTGTGATTTCAGCATTGAATTATTACGGAATCGACCATACCGATATCATTAATTACACAGAAGGAAGAGATACAGTTCTGCCTAAATGTGCAATACTGATGGAGAGAATGGGACGTTTCTGCCATTATCTGGTGCATTTTGACGGAAAATTCTATGATTCTCATGCGGGTGTACTTACTGAGTATGATATGAGTAAGCTTTTGGGATATCTGGAGATTAAGTGCTGATACATACTATGTGATAATGCTGAATAATACGTTTATGTTGAATTAGATTTTATAGGTATGTACCTTTAAGGACACTTTTCAAGTGAAAATTTGGAAGTGTCCTTTTGTTATTACCTAAAAATCAGGATAAATTAAGGTGATAATAAACAGCAGGAAATGATAAGTCTTAAAAATTGATGTTGTTTATAATAAACTCAATTACTATAGAGGAGAGTTGATTTTATGAATAACTTGCAGTTAATTGAAAAAATTTTGTATTATATTGATGAGCACTTGGATGAAAGTATAACTTTTGAGTATCTGGCGGAAAAGTTTAGTTATTCTGCTTTTCATTTTCATCGAATATTCTCAGCGGTAACAGGTCAGTCAATAACAGACTATCTAAAGAAGCGAAGGCTGATGTACGCATATAAAGAATTGCTGGAAACGGAAAAATCAATTACGGACATCTGTTATACCTATGGATTTAACAGTATTCAGACTTTTAACCGTCTTTTCAAAGATACTTATGGTGTGAAGCCTTCTGATTTGAGAAAAAGTCATATGGAAAATACTTTTAGAAGTATAGATAATATTCTGGCAGGATATAAAAAAAGAGTGCAATTTAAGGGTGATTTTATTACGGAACCTAAGATTATCAATAAAGAAAAGTTTATAATTGCCGGATACAGAAAATATACAGGCAACGGATTCCAGGTAATAGGAGAATCATGGCAGGAATTAAAGATCAATATGGATAAAATCAAAAGAGTCGATTCCAATACCATGTATGGTTTTGAAGATTACTCTGAAGACTTTTGCCGTGAGCCATTGCAGTTCTACTATATGGCAGCAGTTGAAATTGAAAGGGATACAGATGTACTTGAGGAAATGTATGTTAAAGAAGTTCCGGAATCATTATATGCTGTGTTTTCTGTAAATGGAAATAATAAAAATAATGAAATCTACAAAGCCTTCCAATATATTTATAATGTATGGCTGCCTAATTCGGAATATTGTCTTTCTGATGAATTGCGCGCTGATTTTGAGTATTATGATGAAAGATGGAACTGTCAGTCTGCATCATCGCAGATTGACATATATATTCCAATTAAGAAAATAGAAGATTAGTTTGAGAAAAATACATGGTAATTAGTGTGTAAGTAACAAAGGAGGGAGAAACTGTTATGTTAAAAGATTATGAAATAAATAAACCGGTCATTCATACACAGAGATTGCTATTGCGTAAACTGATCGCAAGTGATGCGGATGATTTAAGGGAGTGGCTTGGGTTACCGGAGATATATGAATTTTGGGGAAGAAGGGCAAGCAGAGGGGAGAGAGAGCCGGAATTGCTTTTCTATCCGCCGAGAGAAACCAAGCGTCCTAAAGTAAATTTAGATTTTAAATGGGGAATCGAGCTTGTCAGTGAGCACAAGATTGTGGGAATGTTGGAAGTTTTTGATATAGAGGATTGCCGTATGGGTTATATAGCTTATAGATTACATCCTAAGTACTGGGATCAGGGAATCACTACAGAGGCTCTGAAAGGTGCGATTGATTTCATTTACCAAAATACGGAGCTGGAGAGGCTGCATGCAAACGCCAATGTAAAAAATTACCGCTCCAATCGGGTGTTGGAAAAGTGTGGATTTACTAAAGAAGGAACCATACGGCAGGGCAAAATGGTAAGAGAGTACTGTGATTATAATATATGGGGGTTGCTACGGGAGGATTACGAAGCGGATAGAAATAGCTGACACAACTGAATAATGACGGCAGAATCGGGGTCTGGCAGTGTAAAATAAAGAGAATATGTTATAATAAAATGAATAGAGAAAGGACTGACAAATGAGTGATACAAAATACAGTGGCATCCCAGCTTTGTAGCAGCGATGGATTTAGAATTAGCGGAAAACATAAGTGACCTCATTTATGAAAAAGAATATAATCTTAATACGAAGCCGTTGGAGATTGACCTTCTGATAATCAAAAAGGACTCCGGCATTCAGATAGTAAATGAGATTGGAAAACTGTTCCGTGGGCGTAATATTGTAGAATACAAATTGCCGGATGACCATATGGATATTGATACTTTTTATAAATCAGCAGCATACGGATGTTTGTATAAGGCTTCCGGTAAATTAGTGGATGAGAGACCGGCGGATGACATCACAATAACTATGGTTTGTGATGCAAAACCAGAAGGGCTGTTTCAATATTTTAGAGAGCATCATATACAAGTAACAAATCCTTATAAAGGAATTTATTATGTTACGGATGCAGTTTATTTCCAACGCAGATTGTTGTAGGAAGAGAATTAAAAAATAAAGAGTATACATGGTTAAGGGCTTTATCTGACAGGGTTGAAGAGCATGAAATGGAAGAACTGTTGGAAAGAATTAACAGTATTACGCAAAAGTTTGACAGGGAGCTTGCAGATTCTGTACTGGAAGTAAGTATCAGGGCAAACAACTCATAGAAAAGTTGAGATGAGATGGTAGTATGTGTCAGGCATTATTAGAGATAATGGAGCCGGAAATAAATGAGATTGTGGAAGCAAAGGTTCAAGAAGAGATTCATAAGGAGGTTCAAAAAGAGGTTGAAAAATCTATTTCAATTGCTGTGAAAAGTTTTCGCGATTTAGGAGTAGATAATGAAAAAATTAAAGAGATGCTTATGAAAAACTATGAACTTACAGCGAAAGAAGCAGCATTGTATTTATAACGGAATTGTCGAGAGATGTAATCTTGCCGGAGGACGGGTTACATCTCTTTTTAGGTAAGTAACAGGAATGAATATATAGCATCTTCATTTTATATTCTATAAATTAATTTTGGGGTCCGCATTGGAGAAATTATAGTTCGGCTGATTCATAGAATTGTAAAAAAACAAAATGAGATGGCTTTAGAAGCAGATATGCCATTGCTTCAGTACTTCACACCTCATCAGGTGCGGCATACATATACAACATTAGCATATGAAGCGGGAGCCGATGAAAAAGAGGTGGCTATGCGCCTTGGTCATGCCTCGGAAAAAGTGACAAAGGATACCTATACACATCTGCGAGGAAAGAAAAAAGATGAGCAGGAAAAAGTCATAAACAAGATTCGCATTGGCTGATAGATGTGTAGAAAAATGATAATAATGTGACAATTTTTGTGACAAATTTTGTGACAAACGTGTGCAAAGACGGTCTATGAAGAAATTGTTTCCTTCATGCGCTTATATATAAAAGCTCATAATAATCAATGATGGAAAATGATGATTTTTCAGGGATTTCACCCTGTCAAGAAAAAATACTTGACACCCACTTTTGGTTATAGTAGAATATCACATGTTGAGTATGAACTTTAGATATCCGCCGGGAGCAGAACCATGGAGAAAATCGTAGAACAGGGTTTGCTGTATGATTTTTACGGAGAATTACTGACAGAGCATCAGAGACAGATATATGAGGGAATTGTTTATGAAAATCTCTCATTGGGAGAAATCGCTGCGGAGCAGGGAATCAGCAGACAGGGTGTACATGATATAGTGAAGCGGTGCGATAAGGCGCTTATGGAATATGAAAGCAGATTAAGGCTTGTCGCCAGATTTATGAAAATGAAGGAGCAGATTCGGGAAATCGACGAACTCTCCAGACTCTTTGAGCAAAACGAAATAAATGATAAATCAGAATACTGCCGGAAGGTGCGGCAGCTGGCAGCAAAGATTATGGAAGAATTATAGAGGTCATATATGGCATTTGAAAGCTTAACGGACAAACTACAGAATGTATTTAAAAACTTAAGAAGCAAGGGCCGTTTAACGGAAGCAGATGTTAAAACCGCTTTAAAGGAAGTTAAAATGGCGTTGTTAGAAGCAGACGTCAACTTCAAGGTTGTAAAGCAGTTCGTTAAATCAGTAGAGGAGAGAGCTGTAGGAGCTGATGTTTTAAATGGATTGAATCCCGGACAGATGGTTATCAAAATCGTTAATGAAGAGATGGTAAACCTCATGGGTTCGGATACGACTGAAATCCAGATGCAGCCCGGAAAATCGATTACTGTCATAATGATGTGCGGCTTACAGGGTGCCGGTAAGACGACCACAACGGCGAAAATAGCCGGTAAGCTTAAGCTAAAAGGGAAGAAGTCATTGCTCGTTGCCTGTGATGTATACAGACCTGCGGCAATCAAGCAGTTGCAGATAAACGGTGAGAAACAGCAGGTTGATGTTTTCACCATGGGCGAAAATCACAAGCCCGTGGACATTGCTAAAGCAGCGATGGAGCATGCGCAGAAAAATGGACACAATGTTGTTATTCTGGATACGGCAGGACGTCTTCATATTGATGAAGAAATGATGGCGGAATTGCAGGAAATCAAAGAAAACGTTGAAGTTCATCAGACATTGCTTGTTGTGGATGCCATGACAGGTCAGGATGCAGTTAATGTAGCGAAGGATTTTGATGAAAAAGTCGGTGTAGACGGAGTCATTTTATCCAAGATGGATGGCGATTCCAGAGGTGGTGCGGCATTATCAGTCAAGGCTGTTACGGGCAAACCTATTCTGTATGTCGGTATGGGAGAGAAGCTTTCGGATTTGGAGCAGTTTTATCCGGATCGTATGGCAAACCGTATTCTTGGAATGGGCGATGTTCTGACGCTGATTGAGAAGGCTCAGCAGAATATAGATATTGACGAAGATAAAGAAAAACAGATGGCTGACCGGATGAAAAAAGGCAAATTTGACTTTGAAGATTATCTGGAAAGCATGAAGCAGATGCGGAACATGGGCGGCATATCCAGTATACTCGGAATGCTGGGCATGGGTAAGCAGATGGGCGATATTGACTCAATGATAGATGAAAAACAGCTTGCCAGAATGGAGGCTATCGTCTTAAGCATGACTCCTAAGGAAAGGCAGAATCCCAAACTGCTTAATCCTAGCAGAAAACACCGTATTGCGAAGGGTGCAGGGGTTGATATCAGCGTGGTGAACAGGTTCATCAAGCAGTTTGAGCAGTCACAGAAAATGATGAAACAGATGCCCGGTATGCTTGGAGGTAAGCGGGGCAGGGGAATGTTCGGCGGTATGGGAAAATTCCCGTTTTAAGGTAATCAGTGAAGTTTAGAGAGATATCTGTCTGATATACTTTCTATTCAAATATATTAATAAAATTTTTTACAATGGAGGCAGAAAAATGGCAGTAAAAATCAGATTAAGAAGAATGGGAAAGAAGAAAGCTCCTTTTTACAGAATCGTGGTAGCGGATTCAAGATCACCCAGGGATGGAAGATGTATCGATGAAATCGGTACCTATGACCCTAACACAGATCCAAGTACCTATAAGGTAAATGAAGAAGCTGCTAAGAAGTGGCTTGCAAGCGGCGCACAGCCTACGGAAATTGTAAACAAGATCTTTAAGAACGCCGGAATAATTGAAAAGTAAAAATCGGAGCTTGTTATACACTTTTGGAGGTGGATTATGAAAGAATTGGTTGAAGTAATCGCAAAAGCGCTTGTTGATAATCCGGAAGAAGTTGTTGTGACGCAGAAAGAAGACGGAAGGAATATTATAATAGAGCTTCATGTTGCAGCATCTGATATGGGGAAAGTCATTGGAAAACAGGGGCGTATTGCAAAAGCAATCCGCTCGGTTGTAAAAGCAGCATCATCCAAAGACAATAAGAGAGTTGATGTAGAAATAATTTAGTTGACAGCCTCATGAAGTTTTTCGTGAGGCTGTTTTACCTTTATTTATTGGAGGGAATATGGTATCTGAATTACAAATCGGTGTTATTACACAGACACATGGGTTACGAGGCGAAGTAAAGGTCTTTCCGACCACAGATGACGCTGCACGTTTCAATGAATTGAAGGAAGTCATTCTGGATGATGGAAAAAGCAGGTCAAATATGACTATAGAAACAGTCAGGTTTTTTAAAAAGTATGTGATTCTGAAATTTAAGGGCTGCGATTCCATCGAAGCCGTTGAAAAATATAAGAGTGCAAAATTGCTTGTGTCAAGGGAAAATGCAGTTAAGCTGCAAAAGGATGAGTATTTCATAGCCGATATGATTGGTATGCAGGTTAAAACGGAAGACGGCAAGCCTTTTGGAACCTTAAAAGATGTATTGACGACAGGGGCGAATGATGTCTATATCGTTGATACTGCTGAAGGAAAAGAAGCGCTTCTTCCGGCTATTAAGGAATGCATACTGAATATAGATATGGAAGCGGCTGTAATAACGGTTCATATTATGGACGGACTGTTATCGTAAAAAACCATGCTTATTTCTCAACCTATTTTATGCGGAGGATACGGATGAATTTTCATATACTGACACTTTTCCCGGAAATGGTTATGCAGGGACTTAGTACCAGCATACTTGGAAAAGCTATTGAACGAAAGCTTATTTCCATAGAAGCCGTTAATATCAGAGATTATACGACGGATAAGCATGGAAAAGTAGATGACTATACTTACGGCGGCGGTGCAGGCATGCTGATGCAGGCACAGCCTGTTTATGATACATATCTGGCAGTGAATGAAGCAATCACCGGAAAAAGAGCACTGGAGAATAATGGTGAAAACTCTGAGCGCAGCCCCAGAGTGATATATGTCACGCCTCAGGGCAGGAACTTCAATCAGGAAATGGCAAAGGAGTTTGCAAAAGAAGAAGACCTGATATTCCTATGTGGCCACTATGAAGGGATTGATGAGAGAGTTTTAGAAGAAATCGTTACGGACTATGTTTCAATAGGCGATTATGTTCTGACAGGCGGAGAACTGCCGGCCATGGTGATGGTTGATTCCATATCCAGACTGATTCCCGGTGTGCTGCACAATGATGAATCGGCGGCGACGGAATCTTTTCATAATGATTTACTGGAATATCCGCAGTATTCCCGCCCGGAAGTCTGGCAAGGTAAGAGGGTGCCGGAAATATTACTTTCCGGTGACCATGCGAAAGTAGATAAATGGAGACTTGAACAGTCCATAGAGAGGACAAAAAAGCTTCGCCCCGATTTGTATGAGAAGTGGAAACTTCGGCAGGAAACTGAGGGAATAGGGAAAAATGGGGAAAATGGGGTAAACTCATAAAAAATACTTGCAATTACCAATACAATATGATAAATTATTAATGTTGTGAAAAAGATGGTCCTCTGTTACAAACTGTATTAAGAACATCCATTTTATATTAGGAGGCAAAGTTATATGAATGAGATTATTAAAGAAATTGAAGCAGCTCAGGTAAAAGAAACGGTTCCGGAGTTTAACGTAGGCGATACTGTTAAAGTATATGGAAAGATTAAAGAAGGAAATCGTGAAAGAATTCAGGTTTTTGAAGGCATTGTTCTGAAGAGACAGGGCGGAAGCAATAGAGAGACTTTTACCGTAAGAAAATTGTCAAACGGAGTAGGTGTTGAGAAAACATGGCCTCTTCATTCTCCGAACGTTGAGAAGGTTGAGGTAGTAAGAAGAGGTAAGGTAAGACGTGCGAAACTGAATTACCTGAGAAACCGTGTCGGTAAAAAGGCTAAAGTAAAAGAAGTGGTAAAATAGGAGTTAATCTTGGCAGTTACCTTAAAGCGATTTGAGGTAGCTGTTTTAGATTATAGATTTTTGAGGTATGGTAATAGAAAGTCAGGCAAAGTAAGTTGAAGAGGTATTGGTTTGTTTAGGAGAAAACAAGGACTGCAGTTTTATCAGAAGGAAAAGAAAATAAAACCTGAACATTTAAAAGAATTATTTGAAATGATATTCAGTACATTTGTGGTCATCTTTATCGCACTTGCCATTAATTATTTCGTCGGAATGAGGACCAGTGTGATTGGTGATTCTATGGAGCCGGCGCTGTATAACGGACAGGAAATATTAATAAATCGGTTTACTTACAATTTTACTTCACCGAAAAGAGGAGATGTCGTTGTATTTCTTCCAAACGGCAATCAGAAGACGCACTACTATGTGAAAAGGGTTATTGCACTGCCGGGAGAAGCCGTGCAGATTATTAATGGCAGGGTATATGTAGACGGTGAGATGCTGGATGAGGGCGAAGGCTTTGATAAGATAGTTAACCCCGGTATTGCCGAAAATGAAATAACGCTGGGCATAGATGAATATTTTGTCTTAGGAGACAGCAGAAATGACGGTGAAGACAGCCGTTCCGGTAATATCGGAGCAATCAAAAAGAACAATATTATAGGGCAGGCATGGTTTCGTTTTAAACATGATGAAAGTGAAATGGGGTTTGTAGAGTAAGCCTGTGAAAGGAGTATGGTTGTTAATGAATTATCAATGGTATCCCGGTCATATGATGAAGGCGAAGCGTATGATGCAGGAAAATATCAAACTGGTTGATTTAGTCATAGAATTATTGGATGCCAGAATCCCTGTAAGCAGCCGTAATCCTGATATTGATGAACTTGGGAAGAACAAATCCAGACTCATTCTGCTTAATAAATCTGATTTGGCGGATGCTGGATGCAATAAAGAGTGGATGGATTATTTTAAGCAGAAAGGTTACAGCGTATTAGAAATGAATTCCAAGACCGGAGCCGGAATCAAAGCGATTCAGCCTGCGGTCAGGGAAGTCTGCCGTGAAAAAACGGAAAGGGACAGAAAAAGAGGTATAGTAAACAGACCGGTGAGAGCAATTGTGGCGGGTATTCCAAATGTGGGAAAATCTACTTTTATAAATTCATATGCCGGTAAGGCATGCACGAAGACAGGTAATAAGCCGGGGGTTACCAAGGGGAAACAGTGGATTCGTCTGAGCAAAGAACTTGAACTTCTGGATACGCCCGGTATTCTGTGGCCTAAGTTTGAAAATCAGGATGTGGGAAGAAAGCTTGCATATATAGGTTCAATGAATGATGATATTTTGCAGATGACAGAACTTGCAATAGACTTGATTACTTATTTAGTGGTACACTATAAGAAAGAGCTTATTGAACGTTATCGGTTTCCTGAAGAGACAGCAGAGCCGCTTCGGATTCTGGAGTATATCTGTGAGAACAGAAAATGCTATAAAAAGGGCAGCGAAGTTGATTATGAAAAGGGGGCAGCCCTTCTGATGGATGATTTCAGAAGCGGAAGAATCGGGAGAATCACCTTGGAAAGACCTGATGAGAATAACGGTTAGAGTGAAAAAGGATATTGCGGAGGGTATATATAGCGATGAAAAAGATATTGCGTGAAATATTGAGTACGAGTTTGTATCTTCTGGTCGTATTGTGTCTGACCTATCTGGTAATTCATTTTGTAGGACAGAGGACAGAGGTTAGCGGAAGCTCCATGGAGCCCAAACTCAACGATCATGATAATCTTATTGTTGATAAAATTACTTATCAATTCAAGGATCCGGAACGTTTTGATATTATTGTATTTCCTTTTCTGCATGAAGAACATAAATATTACATAAAGAGAATCATAGGACTGCCGGGAGAGACTGTCTTTATTGATGAAGAAGGTAATATTTATATCGACGGTGAGATTCTGGAGGAAGGTTATGGAAAAGAAGTCATAGACAATCCGGGCAGAGCATATGAACCGATTGCGCTTGGGGATGATGAGTACTTTGTTATGGGAGATAACAGGAACAACAGTTCAGACAGCAGAGATCCGTCGGTTGGAAATATCAAAAGAGAAAATATTATCGGCAGGGCGTGGCTTAGAATATGGCCTTTTGATAAATTTGGATTTATAAAGCACAGGTAAATGTATAAGCGGCAGAGTGCCTGTTTACGCTTTGTATATATTAAGCAGCTATTTTATGAAAACATGGAGTTTTGCAGTCATCTGAGAGATGGAAATTTGGGAGAAATATGTATATGGCAGAATCAATACAGGAGATAAAGAAGAATTTGCAGGCAGCGGATTATATGAAGCTGCCTGAATTATTATCTGTTTATGAAAAGGATGAAAGAAGCGGCGTCATACAGGCTGTTAAGGCGGCAAAAAAGCGTCTTGATGCATACTTGATTGAAGTTGAGCGTTCTGAAAAACTTAAATTTTATGAGAAAAAATATGAGGCATATTCTTACATATGCGGAATTGACGAGGTAGGAAGAGGACCGCTTGCAGGCCCCGTAGTGGCAGGCGCTGTTATTTTACCAAAAAATTGTGATATTTTATATATCAATGATTCCAAGAAACTCTCCGAAAAAAAGAGAGAGGAACTTTATGATGTGATTATGGATAAAGCCATAGCAGTTGGAATAGGTTATAATACGCCTGAGCGGATTGACGAGATCAATATTTTGCAGGCAACCTATGAAGCAATGCGAGAAGCGATATCCAAGCTGCAGGTCAAACCGGATCTTCTGCTTAATGATGCGGTTACCATACCGCAGGTGTCCATTAAGCAGGTACCGATTATTAAAGGTGACGCGAAGAGTATTTCCATAGGGGCGGCAAGTATTGTGGCGAAAGTGACGAGAGACCGTCTGATGGTGCAGTATGACAGTGTTTTTCCGGAATACGGCTTTGCTTCCAATAAGGGTTACGGCGCACAGTCTCATATAGAGGCACTGAAGAAATATGGACCCTGCCCTATTCACAGGAAATCCTTTATTACACATTTTGTTGATTGAACGGAGGCCAATAATTGAATCTGGGTAATATTTTTAAGTCATCAAATCAGAATATCAAACAGGTAGATACCGCCAGACAGACAGCGGTGATGACGACGGGAGAGAAAAACTACAAGGCTATGAATGAAATACGGAATGTGGCTCCCGGTCAGACAGTTCAGGGTGAGGTGGTCGGAAAGGATGGCAATACTGTACAGATTGCGCTTGACCCGGAAACAGTTCTTACTGCCAGACTTGAGAGGGATATAAATATAGCGCTTGGGCAGAATATGAGTTTCGAGGTAAAGACAAATAACGGCTCATTGCTGTCTTTGACGCCTCTATATGCCAATATGGCAAATGAGGCTACCATTTTGAAAGCATTATCCGCCGCAGGGCTTTCCAAGACTCCGGAAAATATGAAAATGGTATCTGATATGATGCAGGAGGGACTCCCGATTGACAGGGACTCAATTGCATATGTGAACAGGCAACTGGTAGATTTTCCTGATGCCAATCCTTCATCCATCATGCAGATGGTTCGCTTGGGGATGCCTATATCTGAGATTAACATTGAGCAGTTTGAGTTATATAAGAACAACGCGCACCAGATTATACAAAGCGCAGATCAGATTATGGAAGAAATTCCACAGACTTATATGGAATTGTTATCTGAGGGCAGGGAAGCGGATGCAGTTGCCTTTTATGGGCAGATTATAAAAGCATTTATCGGCGGGGAGAATGCGGAAGCAGTAAATGGAGAGTCTTCATTATTGCAGAATATGACCGGTGAGAAACTCTCAGAAGCGGCAGTACAGGAAACTCTGGCTAAAGGTGAGCAGGTAATAAGTGAAGTTGTAAAGGGAGAAATTGTAAAGGACGAAATAATTGAATCAGAAGAATCTAGAGAAGATGGAACACAAGCGGTTAAGGCACAAGAGCAGGAAGGTAAGGTTATAATCGCAGAAGGAAGAACCGACATGCCACAGGAAATGGCGGAACCGTTTAAAGCTTCAGTTTCACAAGATTCATGGAAAGAACTCGAAAGCATGATGAAGAAACTTGGTGCAGATACGGAGACGGCTGAGCAGATCGGGAAGGGAAATCTTTCTCCCAAAGAAACTCTTTCCCAGATAAATGAACTGCTTTCATGGCATCCTGATATTGCCGGAGGCAGATTTCATGAGTCGGTTAAAGAACTTTTTGGAAGTAAGGCGTTTCATAATCTGTTACAGACACAGATGACAAAAGAGTGGTTGATAGAACCTGAGGAAGCGGCTGTAAAAGAGAAAGTAGAGCAGCTCTATGAAAGAATCAGGGAACAGACGGCTAAAATAAGCGAGGCATTTCAGATAGTCGGCAAAGCCGACAGCACCGGAGCGAAGAGTGTTCAGAATCTGCAGAATAACGTGGATTTTATAAACCAGATGAACAATCTTTTTCCGTATGTTCAGCTTCCTCTTATGATGAGCGGCAATCAGGCGCATGGAGATTTATATGTGTACACTAATAAGAAGAATCTGGCAAGGAAGGATGGCAATATAACAGCCTTGCTTCATCTTGATATGGAAAATCTGGGTCCTATGGATGTATATATTACCATGCAGCAAAGCCAGAATAAAGTAACTACGAATTTTACGTTAAGAGACGAAGAGTCGCTTGACTTGATTGCGGAGCATATACATATTCTGAATGAGCGTTTGGAAAAGCGTGGTTATTCAATGAACGCCAATTTTCAGCTTAAGGAAGAGGACGCAAATGATGATACCAATATTATGCAGGAAATTCTGGCACAGAATAAGAATATTTCCGTGCTGAGTATGACTTCATTTGATATGCGGGCATAGGCTGAAAATCAGGGATTATTTTGATTCAGATTGTGGAAAGCGGAGGGTTCGTATGCCGGGAGAAAAAGAAAATAAAATTAAGCAGGCTATCGCACTTGAATATGATCCGAATGATGAGGCACCGAGAGTCATTGCCTCCGGTAAGGGTGCGTTAGCAGAGAGAATTATAGAGAAAGCAAAAGAATCGGATGTTCCTGTACATAGAGATGATAAGCTGGCGGAAACTTTGTCCAGACTGGAAATAGGGGAGACAATACCGCCGGAATTATATGAAGTGGTAGCTGAGATTCTGGTATTCGTTGACGCTATGGATAAGATTAAGGGAAAGATGGGTATGTAGACAGTATGGTTAAAATGTATAAAACCTTATACATTTATAGGTTACTGTAAATTGCAGGTTAGGACGGAGAGAAGGAGAGATTGAATACAAGAGAAGTCGGCACAAAAAAAGAAGAAGCAGCATGTGCATATTTAGAGGGAAATGGAGTAAGGATAAAAGAACGGAATTTCAGATGCAGGCGCGGTGAAATAGACGTTATAGGATTTGACGGAGAGTATCTGGTGTTTTTTGAGGTTAAATACAGGAAAAGCGGCTCCTATAAAGGCAGTGCGCTGGAAGCAGTGGGCGTTGGCAAGCAAAAGAAGATATGCAGGGTGGCGGATTATTACAGGATGATACACAGATGTCCATTGGATACGCCTATTCGGTTTGATGTGGTAGCAATCGATGGTGATGAAATACTATGGTTAAAAAACGCGTTTGAGTATACTTAAATTTCGGAAGGAGCAAGACATATCTATGTATATTAAAAGAAAGCCAACCGGGCAGCATATGAAGCAAAATAGAAAAGGAGAGGTGGAGTATCTTACTTTTCCTATTTTAGAAGAAACAGGGTTGGTACGGCATATGTTTTCCACCAGACTTGGAGGAGTGAGCAGGGGGATTTATTCTTCCATGAATCTGAGTTATCAAAGAGGAGATGAAAAGGCTGCGGTAGATGAAAACTATCGAAAGATTGCCGAGATGCTTGAATGTGCGGTGTCCGACATTGTCTGTTCGGATCAGACGCACACAACCAATATAAGGGTAGTGGGTGATGCGGATAGGGGGAAGGGTATTTTATACCCCAAAGATTATACAGATATCGACGGCCTGATTACTGATGTTAAAGGTATAGTGCTTGCAACTTTTTATGCGGATTGTGTACCGCTTTTTTTTGTTGATGCAAAAAATAAGGTAATAGGACTGTCGCATTCCGGCTGGAGAGGAACGGTTGGAAGGATGGGACAGCGTACTATAGAAGCGATGTGCAGGGAATACGGCACAAAGGCGGAAGATGTGACTGCCGCCATCGGACCGTCTATATGTAAGGACTGCTATGAGGTCAGTGGAGATGTAGCAGAAGCTTTTGCGCATGAGTTTCATAAGTCAGGACAGAGTGATAAAATCCTATATGCGAAAGGAAACGGCAAATATCTGCTGGACTTATGGAAGGCCAATGAAATTGTGCTTACGGAAGCGGGAATACTGCCTGAAAAGATTCAGGTAACCGATATTTGTACCTGCTGCAATTCTGAATATTTATTTTCACATAGGGCAAGTCAGGGAAAGCGTGGGAATTTAGGCGCATTTCTGGGACTTATATAATGCTGCATTAGTATATGGGAGCATTTTATAATATGTAATTTGGTATATTAAGAAAAAATTAAAAAATTTGTATAAATTCCTTTATTTTTATATGTTCTAATAATAATAGGAAATTTCCAATGTAGCGAAAGAGACGGACAGACTGAGAAAGGAGCATGGTTATAAAGATGGCTAATATTCTGGTATGTGATGATGATAAGGAAATCGTAGATGCAATAGAGATCTATCTTTTACAGGAAGGATATCAGATTTTTAAAGCATATGATGGTGAACAGGCAATTAAGGTTCTAAAAGAAACGGACATTCATCTGCTGATTATCGATGTGATGATGCCAAAGCTTGACGGTATTCGCGCAACCTTAAAGATCAGGGAGTATTCCAGCATACCTATCATCATTATTTCCGCGAAATCAGAGGACAATGATAAGATTCTGGGTCTTAATATCGGTGCAGATGATTATGTGACGAAGCCTTTTAACCCGCTGGAACTTGTGGCAAGGGTAAAATCGAATCTGAGGCGGTATACGATGCTTGGAAACCTCAATGTCGAGAATAACGCATTGTTTCAGGTCGGCGGATTATGTATAGATGATGATAAGAAAGAGGTCACCGTGGACGGCGAAAGTGTGAAACTGACACCGATTGAATATAATATTCTGCTTCTTCTTGTGAAAAACTGCGGCAGGGTATTTTCAATATCCCAGATATATGAAAGCATATGGAATGAGGAGGCGGTCGGTGCGGATAATACGGTATCTGTACATATCAGGCATATCAGGGAAAAGATTGAAATCAATCCCAAAGAACCCCGCTATTTAAAGGTGGTGTGGGGCGTAGGCTACAAAGTTGAGAAACAATAGCATTAAGTAATATGATGTGCTATTAGTAGAAACCATATGTTCCGTTTTAGGAAAGGAGTAGTTATTATGGCTGAAATGAATCAGGATGTAAATGAAAATAAAGATGAAAATAACATTAATACAGAAAAGGAAATTAATACAGAAAAGGATATTGATGCAGAGAACAAGGAAAAAGAGAAAGAAAAAGGGAAGAAAAAAGGAAAGAAAAAGGGAAGGAAAAAAGGAAGCAAAAAAGGAGTGGAAGGTTTTCTGAAGTTTTTGCAGCATGTACTAATTGCTGTTGCAGCGGTTACACTGTTGGTAGTACTTTCCGGCTCTACTGTTATTGTGCATGATTTATATGGTAACAGACGCTATACATATACGCTCTTGGATGTTGATAAAAATGAAAAATATGAGGATTCGTATGTATTTCGTTCAATATATGAAAAAGCTGTAACAGATATCATCAGATTCGGAGTTCTCAGGAGCCAGATGGAAACAGACGGAGAATTTGACGGTAAAAAGATTATAGATGTAACTGCATACAATAATCGTACTACTTCCTTGCCTGTGCAGTATGTGACAGCTGAATATTATCTGGAAGATTTATTGAAATGGGAAAAATATGGGCTGACATATGATACTTATAGTGAAGACAGCGAGGAACTGAAAGATTTCCTGAGCGATTGGACAATAGTAACCACATTGAATAGTAACATTGAATCCGATCTTTCTACTGATTATTATTATATGAAGACACCTGAAGGCATATATACATCTAATGTATCAGGTAATTCTCTTCCAAAGGATACTGCAACAGATGAGAAAGCAAATACGGCAACAGGCAATACTGCAACTATGACAGTTGAATCTGTAACTGTTTCTGAAAATCATGATATTCTGATTAACAAATATAGAACGGCTGACGGTAAAAATATTGAAGACTATACGGCCGAATGGGAAAGCTATCAGAAGTTGTGCAAAAATGTTGAAAAGGCAATGCATGATCTTTCATATAATTATGGTGAATATTTGACATGTAGTGAATATTACAATGGATATAATACGAATATACGATATTGCCTTGAGAAAACAGTAGGCGGTCATACTGAATATTTTACCAATATGATAGATAATTCAGCAGATGGTACACAGAATGAAGATTCATTTGATGTGGCAGCATTCTTTAGTGAAGTTTTTGACGGAAAATTGAATGGAGAGGTGAGTAGGTATCTGTATTATAATCCTGATAAAATGATTTATAAAAGTAATTCCGGTATGGATGAGGAAAAGGTACGTTCTATTTTAAAAGATTATAGTTATGCGTATCCGGAGAATATCAAGCTGTGGATTGGGGTGGATTCTTCTTATGCTGCAAACGACGCGCTTTCAGATGGTTATAAAGGTTTTAAGAATTACGTTCCCTATATATGGATATGGTTAGTGGCGGCTGTTTCTGCAATGGTTCTGTATCTGATTCTGTTCATATATCTTACAGTGACGACAGGAAGGGAAGTTGACGAAGAGGGCAGGGTAAGCATTCGCCTGACGAAATTTGATAAGCTGCCGACAGGAGCAGGTATTATTTTTGGAGCTGCTGCAGCTGGTGTGATTTGTCTGTTATTATATGTAACTATGGAATGTCTGAACCTTGAATTAGTCAATACTGTGTGGTTTAGGGCGCTTATGGGTGCGGCTGTATTTATAGCAGATATAATATTCCTGTTTTTCTATTACAGTCTGGTAAGAAGGATTAAAGCAAAAACACTATGGAAGAACAGCTATATGAGCAGGGTTTTGAAAAAAATCTCTAAGCTGGTATCTGAGATATATGGCAATAGCAGCATTGTTGTAAGAACATGGGTACCGTATGTACTGTTTTTACTTTTCAACCTTCTGATGGCTGTGTTTGCCATTGTTTTTGGCATGTATATATTTATAGTCATGATAACAATTGCAGTTGATGCTGTAATCGGAATGATATTGTACCGTGATGTGAAAGAGAGACAGGATATTGTAAGTGGCATAGAAAAAATAGCAGCGGGTGATTTTTCATATCAGGTAGAGCAGGAGACTGTGCATGGATATAATATGTCTCTGGCAAAGTCTGTCAACAGTATCGGAAACGGCATCAAGAATGCAGTGGAAAACAGTATGAAAGATGAACGTATGAAAACAGAACTGATTACCAATGTTTCGCATGATATCAAGACGCCGCTTACCTCCATCATTAACTATGTGGATTTGATAAAGCGCGAAGAGATAGACAATGAGCGGGTTAGAAATTATATCAGAATACTGGATGAGAAGTCGCAGAGATTGAAGCAGCTTACTGACGATTTGGTGGAGGCAAGCAAAATATCTTCAGGGAATATTAGTCTGAATTTTGAAAAAATCAACCTGACGGAACTTTTAAAGCAGACGATTGGAGAGTTTTCGGAGAAATTTGAACAGAAAAACCTGAGCATTGTTATGGATGTGAAAGCTTCCAATGCAGTCATAGAGGCTGACAGCAGAAGAATCTGGCGTATTATGGAAAACCTGTTTAACAACATATATAAGTATGCGTTGGAAGGAACAAGGGTTTACATTACAGTATATCCGCTGAAAAATAAAGTCGTTATGAAGCAGGAGTGGATTGAGATAACCATCAAGAATATTTCCGCTACAGAGCTTAACTGTAATCCGGAAGAATTGACGGAACGATTCATAAGAGGTGATGAATCAAGAACGACAGAGGGCAGTGGTTTGGGGCTGTCAATTGCCAAAAACTTGACCGAAGCGCAGAAAGGCACTTTTAGTATAAGTCTGGATGGAGACCTGTTCAAAGTGATTATGACATTTCCGCTTATTCAGGGATAAAAATCTAAGAAAATATAAACGTGAAGAAGGCGCTATAGATTAATTATCTAAAGCGCCTTCTTCACGATTATTATATTTAGCCAGAATATTATGTATCTTATCCGTAGGCGTATAAATATTCGACATTGAAGCATCGTGATTCATGAAGTTAATGATAGATGCAATGAACTTACTCATATCGGCTTCCTGATAATAAGGTTTATCTTTTAACTCAGGCGGCTGATAACAGAGGTTGGTAGTAATAATGCGGTCAAAGTAACATTTTTCGTAAGCTTCATCGAATGCAGCCAATCCGTCTGTGAACAGACCGAAGGTAGCGCAGATGAAAACACGTTTTGCATTCATCTTTTTTAACTGCTTGGCAGTATCAATCATGCTGCCGCCGGAGGAAATCATATCGTCTATGACGATTACGTCTTTACCATCAATATTATCACCCAGAAATTCATGTGCGACTATAGGATTCTTCCCATTTACAATAGTAGAGTAGTCACGTCTTTTATAGAACATACCGGTATCTACGCCAAGTACATTGGCGAAATATACAGCCCTGTCCAGCGCACCCTCATCAGGGCTTATGACAATTGTATGCTCTTTATCAATAATCAGGTCTTCTTCCGTATGAAGGAGCGCTCTCATGAACTGATAGTGCGGAGTATAGTTGTCAAATCCTTTTATAGGTACGGAATTCTGTACTCTTGGGTCGTGTGCATCAAAAGTGATGAAATTGGAAACTCCCATGTTCATCAGTTCCTCGATTGCATAGGCGCAGTCAAGCGATTCCCTGCCGTTTCTTTTATGCTGTCTGCCTTCATATAGGAAGGGCATAATGACATTAATGCGGTGGGCCTTTCCGTTTATGGCGGAAATGATTCTTTTCAAATCCTGATAGTGGTCGTCAGGAGACATATGATTGGTAAAACCGTTCATTTGATAAGTTATGCTGTGATTGCAGACGTCCGTGAGTATAAAAATATCTTTTCCCCTGACGGAAGTATTGAGAACCGCTTTACCTTCCCCGCTTCCAAAACGCGGACAATCTACCTGAATAAGGTAGTTATCCTCCATATAGCCATAAAAAGCAGGATCGTTTTTGAAACTGTTATTCAAATGCTGTCTGAAATCGACCAGATAACTGTTAATCCACTTTGCAAGCGGAAGAGCGGCCTGCGTAGTAAGAATTTTTATCGGAGCAACCGGCATTGATGTTTCCAATTCTTGTATATTGGGCATAGTATTCTCCTATCTGTAAAAAGCGTAAGCTGTAAAATGCCTGCTTAACTTTAAATGCCTGATTAATCAAAATTTCATATATCAGAAAAACATATCAATTACTTTATAACATTATGACTGGGGAGTAGTCAAGAGATTTTACTTACAATTTACCCTTACAATTTATAGTAACAGTTCAGCCTTGCTTCACTGTTACTGTATCCGGTAATCCTAAATCGCTTCGCGATGAACCGGATGCTTTCAACCACTACTCTTTGGCACGGTCAGCGCAGCAAATGCGCAGACCTGACTGAACTGTTACAATTTATACCATAAATTGTATTGGAAAGCTTGCTTTATGTGCATAAATTGTGCATAATTTTCTATAGTACGGTGATATGAAGGACATGGCTATGATATGAAAGCGATGTCAAGAGGTAGAAATGACATGAAGAAAACACAACATTTGATTAAAACAGTATACTCAGGCTCTATTGCTGAGGAGATGGGAATAGAAGCAGGGGATTCACTGATTAAGATTAATGACAGTGAAATAACGGATATTTTTGATTATCAATACCTGATGCAGGACGAATATGTAGAGGTTCTGGTGCGCAAGCAGGGCGGTGAGGAATGGCTTTTGGAAATCGATAAGGAATATGATGAAGACCTGGGTGTGGAATTTGAAAATGGTTTGATGGATGAATATCGTTCCTGTAGGAATAAATGCATATTCTGTTTCATTGATCAGATGCCTAAAGGATTGCGGGATACTTTGTATTTCAAGGATGATGATTCCAGACTGTCATTTTTACAGGGCAATTACGTGACATTGACCAATATGGTCGATGAAGATATTGAAAGGATAATCAGGTATCGTCTGTCACCTATCAACATTTCATTCCATACGACGAATCCGGAGCTTAGATGCAAGATGCTTAATAATCGTTTCGCAGGTGATGTGCTTGCGTATGTCAGGAGACTTTATGAAGCCGGAATTACGATGAACGGACAGATTGTTCTATGCAAAGGCATAAATGACGGAGAGGAACTAGAAAGATCCATTTCAGATTTAACGGATTATCTGCCGCATCTTGAGAGCGTATCAGTGGTGCCTGTAGGATTGACCGCATACAGAGAAGGGCTTTTCCCGTTAGAGTCTTTTACAAAAGAGGATGCCTGCGTTGTATTAAAATGTATCCATAAATGGCAGGATAAAATTTTTAAGGAATATGGTACACATTTTGTACATGCTTCAGATGAATGGTATATTCTGGCGGGGGAAGAACTGCCGGAAGAGGAACGCTACGACGGATATTTGCAGTTAGAGAATGGCGTAGGAATGCTGAGGCTGATGTTTGAGGAGTTTCAGGATGCGATGTCCGGACTGACTGATGAAGCAGAGAATCAGCGTGCGGCGGACGGATTGTTTATAACAGAGAATGTGCAGACAGCGGATGCGGAGGAACTGTCTCTTGTGACAGGAAAACTGGCATATCCTTATATAAAGGAGATGGCGGAAATAATGATGCGGCGTTTTCCGCGGTTAAATATTCATGTTTATGCAATAACCAATGATTTTTTTGGAGAGCTTATTACGGTATCAGGGCTTCTGACAGGCAGGGACATTATCGAACAGCTTAAGGGGAAGGCGCTTGGAGAGCGAATACTGCTTCCGCAGAATGTACTTCGCAGCGGCGAGGATTATTTTTTGGATGATATCACGATTTCCGATATGGAAAAAGCTTTACAAGTTAAGGTAGATATTGTAAAATCAAGCGGACATGATTTCGTTAAGACTATATTACAATGTAATTTATAACGTTGTGATAAGTAAGAATGGGGGACGTTATGGGAAAGAAAAAATCCAGACCAATCGTGGCGGTGGTGGGGAGGCCTAATGTAGGCAAATCAACTTTGTTCAACGCTTTAGCAGGAGCAAAGATATCTATTGTAAAAGATACGCCGGGAATTACCAGAGACAGGATATATGCAGACATCACGTGGCTGGATATGAATTTCACCCTGATAGATACAGGGGGAATTGAACCGGAAAGCAAGGATATCATTCTGTCACAGATGCGGGAACAGGCACAGATTGCAATCGATACTGCGGATGTCATTATTTTTATGGTTGATGTCAAACAGGGACTGGTGGATGCAGACTCCAAAGTGGCGGATATGCTGCGCCGTTCCAGAAAACCGGTCGTGCTGGCTGTCAATAAAGTAGATGATTTTAATAAATATATGGCCGATGTGTATGAATTTTATCAGCTTGGAATCGGCGAGCCCTTTCCCGTTTCTTCAGTTAATAAGCTTGGTTTCGGAGAGCTTCTGGATGAAGTTGCTTTACATTTCGATAAAGTCGCAGCGCAGGAGGAAGAGGATGATCGAATCAGGATAGCGATTGTCGGTAAACCGAATGTAGGAAAATCTTCCATCATTAATAGACTGATTGGGGAGAACAGACTTATTGTGTCTGATATTGCAGGAACGACGAGAGATGCTGTTGACACGGATATTACTTATCAGGGGAAGGAATATGTCTTTATCGATACAGCCGGACTCAGGCGCAAGAACAAGATAAAAGAAGAACTGGAACGCTACATGATTATCCGTACGGTTTCTGCTGTGGAGCGCGCAGATATAGTCATTCTTGTTATTGATGCGACGGAAGGCGCAACCGAGCAGGATGCCAAGATAGCAGGAATTGCCCACGACAGGGGAAAAGCAACGATTATTGCCGTAAACAAATGGGATGCAGTTGAAAAAGACAATAAGACAGTCAATCAGTTTACTCAGAAAATCAGGCAGGTGCTTTCTTTTATGCCATATGCCGAGATTACTTTTATCTCAGCGGTAACAGGACAGAGACTGTTTAAGTTGTATGAGCTGATTGATGCAGTGTATGAGAATCATGCCATGCGTATATCAACAGGCGTGTTGAATGAGATTATGTCTGAAGCCGTAGCCTTACAGCAGCCGCCTTCAGATAAGGGAAGAAGGCTCAGACTGTACTATATTACACAAGCATCAGTTAAACCGCCGACATTTGTCATTTTTGTGAATGATAAGGAATTGATGCATTTTTCTTATACAAGATATATTGAGAATCAGATTCGGGAAGCCTTTGGATTCAAAGGAACACCGCTTAAATTTATCATAAGAGAAAGAAAAGGAGATAAGTAAGGTGGAGCGAATTATTTGTTTATTGATTGGGTATGCTTTCGGACTGTTTCAGACAGCATATATTTATGGCAGGCTGCATGGAATTGATATCAGGGAGTATGGAAGTCACAATGCGGGAACGACGAATACAATGAGGGTTCTGGGGACTAAGGCAGGACTTATTGTGCTTTTCGGAGATATAGTCAAGTGTATCCTTGCGATTGTTATTACAGGGATTCTATTTGACAAAAGCCATCCGGATATGGTTTATCTTTTGAAAATGTATGCTGCCGCGGGAGCTATTCTTGGACACAATTTTCCATTCTATCTTAATTTCAGGGGCGGAAAAGGAATAGCGGCAACGGCAGGGCTGATTCTTTCATTTCATCCGTACTTTATTCCTATGGGCGTGATTATATTTTTCAGTGTTTTCTTTACGACGCATTATGTTTCGCTTGGTTCACTGCTTGTTTATGCGGGATTCATAATAGAAACAGTAGTGTTGGGTCAGATGGGGGTTTTCGGAATGAGTCAGGCACATCTGATTGAACTTTATGTTATTGCAGCGGCTTTGACGATTATGGCATACTATAAACATAGGGAGAATATTGGACGGTTGTTAAAGGGAGAAGAGCGTAAGACATATTTAAAACATAAAAAGGATAGTTCGGATAATGTGTGAGGTTTGACCAGAATGAACAAAAACGAGAATGGAGGTTAAATTAATATGGCAAATATCAGTATACTCGGAGCAGGAAGCTGGGGAACAGCGTTAGCGCTTTTGCTTTACAATAACGGGCACCATATAACAGTATGGTCGATTGTTGAGAAAGAAATAGAAATGCTTAAAACAGAGCATGAGCATAAGGATAAGCTTCCGGGAGTGAAACTGCCGGAAGATATGGAATTTACAACTGATTTGGAAGCGGCCATAAGCGGAAAAGATGTTCTGGTGCTTGCTGTACCGTCACCATATACGAGAAGTACTTCTAAGAGTATGGCTCCGTATGTAAAAGAGGGACAGATTATAGTCAATGTTGCAAAAGGAATTGAGGAAGATACGCTTCTGACTCTTTCCCAGATTATAGAAGAGGAAATCCCACAGGCGGAAGTGGCTGTTCTGTCAGGACCTTCACATGCGGAAGAGGTAGGAAGAGGCATTCCTACTACAATCGTAGTCGGAGCCAGAAGCAAGAAAACAGCGGAATATTTACAGAATATTTTTATGAGTAAAGTTTTCCGTGTATATATCAGTCCGGATGTGCTGGGAATCGAACTTGGCGCAGCGCTTAAGAATGTAGTTGCGCTTGCTGCCGGTATCGCGGACGGACTCGGATACGGAGATAATACGAAAGCGGCGTTGATTACAAGAGGAATAGCCGAGATTGCAAGGCTGGGAATGGCAATGGGCGGCAGACTGGAGACCTTCAGCGGACTTACCGGAATCGGTGACTTAATCGTTACCTGCGCTTCCATGCATTCCAGAAACAGACGCGCCGGAATACTGATAGGTAAAGGTTATACGATGGATGAAGCGATGACGGAGGTAAAGATGGTTGTCGAAGGCGTTTATTCCGCCAAGGCAGCTATGGGTCTAGCAAAAAAATACAACATACAGCTCCCGATCATAGAAGAGGTGAATGAAATTCTGTTTGACGGAAAATCAGCAGCAGAAGCGGTTGGAAGCCTGATGTTACGTGATAAGAAGATTGAGAATCCGCTGATACCGTGGGAAGAAGAGTAGAGAGGTTTACACTGAACTGAACTTTATGAGATGAAAAAGGTGCAAAGTCTTAACAAACAGTAAGATTTACACCTTTTTATTTTTTGATATAATTCTAGTTCTTTATCTGTGCTGCAATTTCAGCAGTAGTCTTCGGTCTGTTCATTGTATAGATATGTATGCCGTCTACTCCATGTTCCTTCAGATCAAGAATCTGTCTTACCGCATAATCTATACCGGCTTTACGCATATCTTCCGGATTATCGCCATAATTGGCTATTATGTCAGCAAGCTTTTTCGGAACGGAAGAACCGGATAAGTTTACGCTTGTTCCAATCTGTTTAGCGGATGTTATCGGCATAATGCCTGCACAGATGGGAACGGTAATTCCCGCATCGGCGGTACGATCCTTAAAACGATAAAAGATATCATTATCAAAGAAAAGCTGCGTGATGAGGAAGGAAATGCCTGCATCTACCTTTTCTTTCAAGTGAACAATGTCGCTATCAAAACTTTCGGCTTCGTAATGCTTTTCAGGATAGCAGGCACCGGCAATCTGCAGGGTAGTATTGGCTTTCAGGTATCGTACCATATCGGAAGCATAGAAAAATTCCCTGCCGTTATATTGTTCATCGGTCATTGCCATGGGTCTGTCACCGCGCAGCGCCATAACATATTTTATGTCTTCCTTTTCTAATAATTCGCAATTCTCTTTTAGATCGGCGCTCTTGAATCCTACGCATGTCATGTGTGCGATTGCGTCAATTTTTAACTGATGATGGATATAGGATGCGATTTCCGCAGTCTTGCCGGCCTTGGAACCGCCTGCGCCGTAAGTACAGCTTATAAAATCAGGGTTAAGCCTGGCAAGAGAGTCCAGCTTAGCAAAAACAGCTTTAAATTCCTCTTCCGTTTTAGGCGGAGACACTTCAAAAGAAATGCTCATTCTTGATTTGTTTAATAAATCGGATATCATATTTATTATTCCTCGTCTTTCTGTATATTCAAAATATAATTAATCTATTGCTTTTGCATTTAAAATATCGTAACATAAATTCAGATGTATATCAAGAAAGAGCATGGATAATTGTCTAATATCAGTAAGAGTAAAAATACCAGAAAGGAAAATCAGAATATGAGTGATAAGAAGACGGCATTTACAAGTACATCGCAATATGTAGCTTCTAAAGAATTGCTGGCAAGCGTAAACGTTGCCATAGCGCTTAAGAAGCCGCTGTTGATTAAAGGAGAGCCGGGAACGGGCAAGACAATGCTTGCTCAGGCGGTAGCGGAGTCGCTTGGTAAGAAACTGGTAATCTGGAATATTAAGTCTACTACGAAAGCACAGGAAGGACTGTATGTCTACGATACGATACAGAGGCTTTATGACGGACAGTTCGGCGAAGAAGGAGTAGATGACATCGCCAGATACATTAAGCTGGGTAAATTGGGAGAAGCTTTTGATTCTGATGAGCAGGTGGTTTTGCTGATTGATGAAATAGATAAGGCTGATCTGGAGTTCCCCAACGATTTGTTGTGGGAGCTAGATCAGATGGAATTCTATATACATGAGACTAAGCGTACTGTTAAGGCGAAACACAGACCGATTGTAATCATTACTTCCAATGCTGAGAAGGAGCTTCCGGATGCATTCCTCAGAAGATGTATTTTTCATTATATTGATTTTCCGAATGCGGAGTTGATGGAAGAAATCGTGAGAACACATTATCCGGATGTAGAAGATAAGCTGTTAAAGGATGCTATGGAGGTATTCTACTGGATACGTTCGATTAAGGATATCCGCAAGAAACCAAGCACATCTGAGCTTATTGACTGGATTAACGCTTTGCAGATAGGCGGTATTCCGACGGACAGGTTAAAGGAGGAATTGCCATTTGTCGGAGTAGTAGTAAAGAAAGACGAAGATTTGGAAACTTTGCGGCATAGGACGGATTAAAATTTAATTGCCTTAAAAATATTATGCTGCGCCTGATTTGGCAGGTTTGAGGAAAGGCAGATTATAATATGTTCGGTAAATTTTTTTATACATTAAAAGCAAAAGGACTCCACGTTACGCTGACCGAGTGGCTGACATTGCAGGAAGCGCTAAGTCAGGGGCTTTGCAATAGCAGTTTGACTGACTTCTATTATATTGCAAGAATGATCCTGGTTAAGTCGGAAACCGAATTTGATAAATTCGATATGGCATTCGACGAAGTATTTAAAGGTATTCAGTCGGAGAATGAAATCAGCAAGAACATGATGCGCTGGCTGGATAAGTCTGACATGATAGACGAATACCATGAGGAGATGCGCAATGTCATGAATGAGGAACAGATTCAGGTCGATAAAGAGGATGTAGAGCAGAAATTCAAAGACCGACTTAGAGATCAGGATTCCGAGCATAACGGCGGAAGCTTCTGGATTGGAACTATGGGTAAGACCTCTTTTGGAAATCTGGGCGGTAATATGGGCGGTATCAGGGTAGGTGGCTCTACAGGATACCAGTCCGCATTTCAGGTGGTCGGAGCAAGAAAGTACCGCGATTTCCGTGATGACAGGATTCTGGATAACAGACAGTTTCAGGTGGCATTAAGAAAACTGCGTCAGTTTTCAACCAAGCTGGATATTCCTAAGACAGAACTGGATATCGACAGTACGATTGACAAGACCTGTAATAATGGCGGCTGTCTGCAGATTGTGATGGAAAGACCCAGAAAGAATGCAGTTAAATTGCTGCTTTTGATGGATTCAGGCGGAACCATGATTCCGTATAGCAATCTGCTTAATGAGCTTTTTCAGTCAGTACACAAATCTAATCATTATAAAGACGTAAAAACTTATTATTTCCACAACTGTATCTATTCAAAGTTGTATAAGACGCCGGAGTGCGAAAACGGAGACTGGATTGATACGGAGTGGATGTTCAGAAATCTGGATAGTGATTATAAAGTCATTATTGTCGGTGATGCGGCAATGGCACCTGAGGAATTGTATTCCACTTCCGGTAATTACAGAGGCCCAAACGGCGGGCTTTCCGGTATGGAATGGCTTCAGCTTATGAAAAGGCATTATAAAAAGATTGTCTGGCTGAATCCTAAGATGGCTCCCGGACATGCACCCTGGCGCGAGGCGGAGACCGCCATCAAGGAGATGTTTCCCATGTATAAATTGACGGTAAACGGTCTGAATCAGGCGATGGTTAAGCTGATGACGAATAAACGGTGAAAATTTTGCTTGACAAAATCCGGAGTTTCATATACGATACAATAAATTAAATATATAAGCGTTGAAAAGAACAAGTAGTAAATGATGGAACGGACAGAAAACAGCCGGGTGATGAGAGGCGTAACGGGAAGTCTTTTATGAATACATCTTGGAGCTTCATGACAGAATATAAAGACTGTGCTTACAGAGGGTATTAAGCTTTGGAGTACGCACATTTATTAGTAGGTCATGACGTAGGAATGCACGTTACAGCAGGAGAGTATCATCAAAGCTGCATGACAGAGCCGCGGCAGTGTGATTGTACTTAGTGAGGTAAGCAGCGTGAGCTGTTTATGAAGTTAGGTGGTAACACGAGATATTGACCTCGTCCTTTCAATAGGGCGGGGTCTTTTTAATACGCTTATATGAAAAAACAATAGAAAGGAAGCAGAAGTATGAAAATTTATGAAGAACTACAGGCAAGAGGACTGCTTGCACAGCTTACGGATGCTGATGAAATCCGGGAACTCATTAACAATGGAAAAGCAACATTCTATATTGGATTCGATCCGACAGCGGACAGTCTTCATGTAGGACATTTTATGGCATTGTGTCTGATGAAAAGATTACAACAGGCGGGTAATAAACCGATTGCACTGATTGGCGGAGGCACTGCCATGATAGGTGACCCATCGGGGAGAAGTGATTTACGTACCATGATGACCAAGGAAACCATTGCCCATAACTGCGAGTGCTTTAAACAGCAAATGAGCCGTTTCATTGATTTTTCTGAAGGTAAGGCACTTATGGTCAATAATGCGGACTGGCTGACAGATTTGAATTATATTGAATTCATCCGCGATATAGGAGTGCATTTCAGCGTCAATCGTATGCTTACAGCAGAGTGTTATAAACAGAGGATGGAAAAAGGCTTGAGCTTTTTAGAGTTTAATTACATGATTATGCAGAGCTATGATTTTCTGGAGCTGTTTAATCGTTATGGCTGTAATATGCAGTTTGGCGGCGACGATCAGTGGAGCAATATGTTAGGCGGTACGGAGCTTATTCGCCGTAAGCTTGGGCAAGACGCTTACGCCATGACGATTACACTGCTTTTGAATTCAGAAGGCAATAAGATGGGTAAAACACAAAAAGGCGCAGTTTGGCTTGATCCGAATAAGACATCGCCTTTTGAATTCTATCAGTATTGGCGCAATGTGGCTGATGCAGATGTTTTAAAATGCCTTAGAATGCTGACATTCCTGCCGCTTGAGCAGATTGATGAAATGGATAAGTGGGAGGGCAGCCAGCTAAATAAGGCTAAAGAAATTTTAGCTTATGAGCTGACGAATCTGGTACATGGACAGGACGAAGCAGATAAAGCAAAAGAGGCGGCAAAGGCCCTTTTCGCAAACGGAGAAAGTTCTGAAAATATGCCGACCACGTCGCTTTCCGATGATAGATTTATTGACGGAAAGATTGATATCCTTGGTATTCTGGCAGCATCGGGCTTGGCAGCATCACGTTCTGAAGCACGCCGCGCGGTAGAACAGGGCGGCGTTACCGTTAAGGGTGAGAAAGTGAGCGATGTTAAGATGACATACACTAAGGATGAAATTGCAGCTGAGGAATTTGTTGTAAAGAAGGGTAAGAAGAGCTTCAAGAAGATTGTGGTAGAGTAAATTTTATTGGATAATTGCGAAACTGTTGAGTAAAGCCACGAGTTTAGCCATTATCAACAAAATAAGTGTCTCACCGCAAGCGAAATCGCCCCTTATTTTGTTAATAATGACTAAACTCTGGTTATTGGAAATAAGTTTCGCAAATGACTTTTAATTTTATATAAAGGAGAAAAAATATGGCTGGAAAAGAAAGAACGCTTATGTCTTATACACCGGAAATCAAAGTAATGGATTGTACGCTGAGAGATGGAGGACTGGTAAACGATTTTTATTTTACAGATGAATTTGTAAAGGACTTATATAAGGCAAATATTAAAGCAGGCGTTGATTATATGGAGTTTGGATATAAGGCGTCAAAAGAAATGTTTGACGAAAGTAAATTCGGAAAGTGGAAATTCTGTAATGATAAGGATATAAGGGAAATAGTCGGCGACAATAAGACCGATATGAAGATATCCGTTATGGCGGATGTAGGACGATGTGATTATAAAAAAGACATAATAAATAAGAAGGACAGCCCGGTGGACCTTGTCAGGATTGCGACATATATCAATACGATTCCGGCAGCGGTTGCAATGATTGAGGACTGCACGAAAAAAGGCTATGAAACAACGGTTAATATTATGGCGATTTCCAAGTCAAACGAAGTGGATATTGATGCTGCTCTGGAGCTTTTATGCCAGAGCAGCGTGGGTTGTATCTATCTGGTTGACAGTTATGGCTCTCTCTATCCGGAACAGGTCTGCAGGCTTTCGGATAAATATCTGGAAATTGCGGAAAAGCACGGAAAAAAGGTAGGTATTCATGCACATAATAACCAACAGCTTGCATTTGCCAATACCATTGAGGCTCTGCGGCGCGGTGTAAGCTATCTGGACGCTACTGTCAGCAGCTTAGGACGCGGCTGCGGTAACTGTCCAAACGAGTTGCTGCTGGGCTTCTTAAAGAACCCCAAATATACCATCAATCCGCTGCTGCAGTTTATTGAGAAGCATATCGTACCTATGAAAGAATCAGGCGTAGTATGGGGATATGATGTACCTTATCTTTTAACCGGTATTTTGAACCAGCATCCAAAGACAGCGATTCAGTTCACGAAAGAAAAAAGGAAAAATTATCATGATTTCTATCTGGAATTGTTGGATAATTTCTAATAGGTATTTTATAATTAGTTATTTAAAATATTATAATTATTAGATGAAAAACGGGTGCCCTGTTATGAATAGGAGTACCCGTTTGATTTATTGATTTATTGATTCTTTTTAGAATATATCTTTTCCAGATTCTCAACCTTTGCTCCCATATTCACCAGCATGGCATCTAAAAGTGTAATGGCAGCCATCGATTCCACAACCACAACTGCTCTTGGGACGATAATTGGGTCATGTCTGCCCTTTATGGCTATTTCAATATTCTCACCATGCTTGTTGACAGTCTGCTGTTTGCTGAAAATAGAAGGCGTAGGTTTTACATAGGCGCGTAAAATAATTGTGGAACCGTCGCTTATTCCGCCTAAAACCCCCCCTGCATGATTGGTTGTCTTGATTACTTCACCATTCTGCATTGCGAAAGCGTCATTATTTTCAGATCCTTTGTGCGAAGCAGCCTGTGTGCCATCTCCGATTTCTACAGCTTTTACGGCGCCGATAGACATGATTGCTTTAGAGAGGTCTGCATCCAGTTTATCAAAAACGGGTTCGCCGATTCCGGCAGGAACTCCGTCTACTATACATTCAATAATGCCGCCTGACGAATCATATTGTTTCATACAGTCCGCAAGATAGGCCTCGGCTTCTTTCGACGCTTCATAATCAGGCATACAGGTGGGCGTATCAAGAATTGCCTGCTTATCAAAACGGGAATCATCAATTGTTACAGGACCGATAGAGCGGGTATAGGCCGTTAACGTAATGTCGAGACTGTTTAATAATTTGGAGGCAATAGCGCCCGCAGCGACGCGGCCGATAGTCTCTCTTCCGGAAGAACGCCCACCGCCGCGATAGTCTCTGAATCCGTATTTGGCATCAAAAGTAAAATCCGCATGACCGGGACGGTAGTATTCTGCAATTTCACTGTAATCAGAGGAATGCTGGGAAGTATTATGTACGATTATGGAAATAGGCGTACCCGTTGTTTTTCCTTCAAAGACACCGGAAAGGATTTCTGCTTTATCCGCTTCTTTTCTGGGAGTGGATATTTTAGTTTTTCCGGGCTTACGGCGGTCAAGAAAAAACTGGATATCGTCCTCAGAGAGCGGCAGCCCGGCCGGACAACCGTCTACTACAACCCCCAATGCTTTTCCATGAGATTCTCCCCATGTAGTAATCTGAAAGAGCTTACCGTAAGATGAACCAGCCATAGTCAAATTCCTTTCTAAATAAAATTTATTTTATCTGAATTTTTCAATACTAAATTTTTTTTGATTTATATTTTTTATCTTATAGGAAATTACGCCGCAGCATAAATCATTCCATTGAGAATGCGAAGCATTCTCTTAATCGTCGCTGCCGAGCGACGATTTTTTATTTAAAATATGGTAGAAGTATATCATATTTTTCTATATAAAGAAAGATGGGAAAAGCTGAAGTTTACTTAAATGCAAAGATTTATATGAAAAATGAATAATATTGTTGTGATTTAAAGTCTTTCGTGTTAGAATGACAAAAATATTAAAAATGAAAATAAATATTTATAACATAAGATTTTCCATAGAAAGGAGTATTTACATTGATAGAACATACAGAAGCCCGTATAGCATTATGCAAATGTAAAGAAGGCAAAAAAACATATGGAGTCCGTTTTGAAAAGATAAGCAGCGGCTGGAAATATACATGGGCATTTCCTGTTAAAGAAGCTTCTGCCAAGAGAGAAGGATATGATGAGACTAAAATTGTAGGTAATATTGCGCCGACTGTAGACTATCCGGGCTGTCCGTTCTGCGGGACAAAGCGTTTCGTGATTTGTGTTTGCGGTAAACTGAACTGCAACAACGGAACAGGTGCATCATCACATTTTACCTGCAATTGGTGCGGAGTGACAGGTATTTTGGATGAAGGCTATGATGGTTCAGGTTTCGGTGCGGGCGGTGATATATAAGCCGGGACGGTATTGAGGTATCTATATAACAAAAATTACCTTAGTATAATGGTTGACATAAAGTGATTTACATAAATGGATTTACATAAAAAAATAAAAAAATATGTACAAATGAAAATTATGTGATATTATATAAATTAGGTGTTTTATATTTTGAAAGCGGTGCACAAATAGATGAAGAAAACTTTTCGGGAAAAAGTTGTCAGCAAATTCAGAGATATTATGAAGAAGAACAGGTTATTAAAATATCCCTGTCTTTTTGTGATGACTATAATACTAACTGTATATTATATATGCAGGTATTTTGCAACAAATGCAAAGAAATATGTATGTATCGCATTTTCTTTAGTATTTTTTATGTCTAGCTGCAGCTTCTCTTTTGCCGTTTTATCAGGGCAGCAGGGATTTATTAATGCACAGGAAACCTATAATGCTATTGTGGAGGATTCCGATGTAGCGTTAGCGGTTGAAAAGGAAGTAACACTCGATGAAAGCATGTTGCCTGATATGGAAGGGACGATGAATGAGTTCGGAGACGCAGAGGATATCGACGATATAGATTTTTATACTCTGGAAGATATCCTGAAAGATACGGAGAATTATGAACTTGAGGAAGAAAATGCGGATAAATCAGAAGAAGAGCAGGAAGAACTGGAGCCTGTTTTTGACAGCAGCGACTGGAGGCTGGTGTTGATTAATAAGCAGCATCCCATACCTGATGACTATAGTTTCAGTCTGGGCATTGTAAAAGATAATATGAGATGTGATAAGAGAATAATATCAGATGTAATTGCCATGCTTCAGGCGGCTAAGGATGACGGAATTACACTTCAGATTCAATCTCCATACCGGACTGATGATAGGCAGGAATATCTTTTTAATAGAAAAATCAAAATGTATATGAGTCAGGGATATTCCTATATGGAAGCTTATAAAACAGCATCACAGGTGGTGACAGTACCGGGAGCAAGCGAACATCAGATTGGATTGGCATTGGATATCACATCGGATACCTATATACAGTTAGATAAAGGTTTCGGTGATACTGAGGCCGGAAAATGGCTTGCAGAGCATAGTTGTGAGTATGGATTCATACTTAGATATCCTGAAGGTAAAGAATATATTACCAGCATTGAATACGAACCATGGCATTTCCGCTATGTGGGTAAGGAAGCGGCTACAATCATAATGCAGGAGAATATTTGTCTTGAGGAGTTTTGGGATAAGTATCTATAGGAGAAGCGGTAAATGTATAGAATCATCAAACAGGAAGGCTTGGCGCGGCGCGGGGAATTAGAAACCGTACACGGTATAATACAAACACCTGTTTTTATGAATGTAGGTACGTCGGCAGCAATCAAAGGCGCTGTATCAACGAAGGACCTTAATGAGATAGGCACACAGGTAGAATTGTCCAACACATATCATTTGCATGTCAGACCCGGTGATTTGGTTATAAGAAAACTTGGTGGTTTACATAAGTTTATGATGTGGGACAAACCGATTCTGACAGACTCGGGAGGTTTTCAGGTTTTCTCTCTGGCAAGTCTTCGTAAGATTAAGGAAGAAGGCGTTTATTTCAATTCTCATATAGACGGAAGAAAGATTTTTATGGGGCCGGAAGAGAGCATAAGAATACAGTCTAATCTCGGTTCAACTATTGCGATGGCATTTGATGAATGTCCTCCAAGTACAGCAGACAGAAGTTATGTGGAGAGTTCCGTGGAGCGTACGACCAGATGGCTGGGGCGATGCAAACAGGAGATGGCGAGATTAAACGCTTTGGAAGATACGATTAATCCGCATCAGATGTTGTTTGGCATTAATCAGGGAGCCGTTTTTGATGATATCAGAATCGAACATGCCAAAAGAATATCAGAATTTGATTTGGACGGTTATGCGCTGGGGGGTCTTGCCGTAGGCGAAACACATGAGCAGATGTATCATATTATTGAAGAAACGGTACCGTATCTGCCAAAGGACAAGCCTGTTTATCTTATGGGTGTAGGTACTCCGGCTAATATTCTGGAAGCAGTTGAGAGGGGTGTAGATTTTTTTGACTGTGTTTATCCTTCCAGAAACGGAAGACACGGTCATCTCTATACGAATCATGGCAAAATTAATCTTTTCAATGCAAAGTATGAGCTGGATGAACGCCCTATAGAAGAAGGCTGCGGCTGTCCGGTATGTTCAAGGGGATATTCAAGGGCATACATCAGACATCTTCTGAAGGCAGGAGAGATGTTGGGAATGAGATTCTGTGTGCTGCATAATCTGTATTTCTATAACACAATGATGACTGAAATCAGAGAAGCGTTGGATGAGGGAAGATTTGCGGAATATAAGAAAAAGAAACTGGAAGAGTTATAAAATACTTGTTTTCTTGTCTGGGGTATGGTAAGCTTTAAATTAGTGTGAAAAATAAATTTTTCACACAAGTTTACATGTGTTGCGTAATAATTGTGCTTAACAGCGCAAATTCGCAGGTTGAGAAAGCAGCATTGAAATTAATATGATAGTAAAGGAGCAGAATTGATTATGGGAATATTATTGACAGGAGATGCAGCGGCAGCAGAAGCAACAGCAGGCAGCGGTCTTGTGATGATTGGAACTATAATTTTGTGGATTGCAGTAATGTATTTTATTATTTTTCGTCCTCAGAAGAAGGAGCAGAAAAGGATAGCGGCTATGCTTTCTGATTTGGCTGTGGGTGATTCCGTTTTAACATCCAGCGGTTTTTATGGAACCATTATTGATATAACAGACGATACGGTTATAATAGAATTCGGTAATAATAAAAATTGCCGTATCCCGATGCAGAAATCGGCAATTACACAGATTGAAAAGGCAGATGCTGAATAAAGAAAAACATGTTACAAAAAAGATGCATTTCGGTGCATCTTCTTTAAATATTCGGGGTAAATGAAAGGAAGAGGTTCATATGGAATTGAATATCACATGTATTCCGGGAGACGGAATCGGACCGGAAATAGTGGCGGAAGCCAAAAAAGTATTAGATGCAGTAGCGGCAAAATACGGACATACCATGAAATACACCGATATTCTGATGGGAGGAGCTTCAATCGATGCATACGGCATGCCGCTTACGGACGAAGCGATTGAAACCGCAAAAAGCGCAGATGCGGTGCTGATGGGTTCTATCGGAGGCGATACGACGACTTCTCCATGGTATAAGCTGCCGCCTGATTTAAGACCTGAGGCAGGACTGCTTGGAATCAGGAAGGCGCTCAATTTATTTGCAAATTTAAGACCTGCACTTCTCTATGAGGAACTGGCAGGCGCATGTCCTCTGAAGGAAGAAATTTCCGCATCAGGATTCGATATGATGATTATGAGAGAACTGACAGGCGGGCTCTATTTCGGAGAGCGCAAGACAGTAGAGGAAAACGGTGTATTGAAGGCAATCGATACATTGACATATGATGAAAACGAAATTCGCAGGATTGCCATTAAAGGGTTTGACATAGCTATGAAGCGAAGGAAGAAAGTAACCAGCGTAGATAAGGCAAATGTACTTGATTCTTCCAGATTGTGGCGTAAAGTAGTGGAAGAAGTGGCAAAGGATTATCCGGAAGTCACTTTGGAACATATGCTGGTTGACAACTGTGCGATGCAGTTAGTCAAGGATCCCAAACAGTTTGATGTGATTTTAACCGAGAATATGTTTGGCGATATTTTATCCGACGAGGCAAGTATGGTGACTGGTTCTATCGGAATGCTGGCTTCAGCCTCATTAAACGATTCAAAATTCGGACTGTATGAACCCAGTCACGGGTCAGCTCCGGATATTGCCGGAAAAGGAATTGCAAACCCGATTGCGACTATCCTCAGTGCGGCAATGATGCTGCGGTATTCGTTTGATCTGGACAACGAGGCGGATGCAATTGAAGCGGCAGTTAAGGAAGTACTTAAGGAGGGTTGGCGGACAGTCGATATCATGCCGCAGGAAGAGGATGAGCGTGCAAAAGTTAAACAGGTTGGAACTGTGCAGATGGGTGATTTAATTTGTGAGAAGATTTAATTTGTGAGAAGATTTAATTTGTAAATAGGGAGAATCACTACTGATATGTGGAATGAACTTGGAATCAGCGCAGGAACAGGTCTGGTTATCTTAATAGCATTATATTTTGTTATAAAGTGGGCTGTTAAGAATGGAATTGATGAAAGCCGGCATGAGATAAGTAAGGCAGTAAAAAAGGGAATAGAGGATTATTACGATAATAAAGGAGATAATGGCGATGAAGAGTGATAATGTAAAAAAGGGAATGCAGCAGGCGCCTCATAGAAGCTTATTTAATGCATTGGGATTTACTGAGGAAGAAATGAGTAAGCCGATGGTGGGTATCGTCAGCTCATATAATGAAATTGTACCGGGTCATATGAACCTTGATAAAATAGTAAATGCAGTAAAACTCGGCGTAGCTGAGGCAGGCGGAGTACCGGTAGTATTTCCGGCTATTGCCGTATGTGACGGAATTGCGATGGGGCATATCGGAATGAAATATTCCCTTGTCACAAGAGATCTGATTGCCGATTCTACGGAGAGTATGGCGTTGGCGCATCAGTTTGACGCACTTGTAATGGTACCCAACTGTGATAAGAATGTGCCGGGACTTTTGATGGCTGCAGCAAGAATCAATGTGCCTACAGTGTTCGTATCTGGAGGACCTATGCTCGCAGGACATGTGAAAGGACAGAAGAGAAGCCTTTCTTCCATGTTTGAAGCTGTCGGTGCCCATGCGGCGGGTACTATGAGCGAGGGAGAGGTCAGGGAATTTGAAGAAAAAGTATGTCCTACCTGTGGTTCATGTTCGGGTATGTATACAGCCAATTCCATGAACTGCCTGACAGAGGCGCTTGGTATGGGACTTCGCGGGAACGGTACGATTCCGGCAGTATATTCCGACAGAATCAAGCTGGCCAAACATGCAGGTATGGCGGTTATGGAATTGTACCGTAAAGATATAAGACCGAGAGATATAATGACAAAAGAAGCTGTTTTGAATGCGCTCACCGTTGATATGGCGCTTGGATGTTCTACCAACTCTATGCTGCATTTACCGGCGATTGCGCATGAGATAGATTTTGACTTTGATATTTCTTTTGCAAATGAAATCAGTGAAAAGACACCAAACTTATGCCATCTTGCTCCGGCAGGTCCGACATATATGGAGGATTTGAATGAAGCAGGCGGCGTTTACGCGGTTATGAAGGAACTTGCAGACGCAGGACTGATAAACACAGGATGCATGACGGTGACAGGTAAAACAATTGGAGAAAATATAGCAGATGCAGGGAATAAAAATCCGGAAGTTATCAGAACGCTTGATAATCCTTATTCTAAAACAGGTGGTCTGGCAGTTTTGAAAGGAAATCTGGCGCCGGATGGAAGCGTTGTAAAGCGCTCGGCAGTTGTAGAGGAAATGATGGTGCATGAAGGACCTGCACGTGTATTTGATTGTGAAGAGGACGCTATTAATGCAATAAAGGGCGGTAAAATTGTAGCAGGTGACGTTGTTGTAATTCGTTACGAAGGACCCAAAGGCGGTCCGGGCATGCGCGAGATGCTGAATCCGACCTCGGCGATTGCCGGCATGGGACTTGGTTCAAGCGTGGCGCTTATTACGGACGGACGTTTTTCAGGAGCTTCACGTGGGGCGTCTATAGGGCATGTGTCTCCGGAAGCGGCGGTAGGCGGTCCGATTGCATTGGTAGAAGAAGGGGATATAATAAGTATCAATATTCCTGAAATGAAGCTGGATGTGAAAGTATCCGATGAAGAACTGGCAGCAAGAAAAGAAAAATGGCTGCCCAGAGAGCCGGAAATTACGACCGGTTATCTTGCAAGATACCGTGAATTGGTAACAAGCGGAAACAGGGGCGCGATTCTTGAAGTACCGGGAAAACATTGAATATAAGAATAAATATGCCTGGTGTGAAAAAGGCATGGGTGTTAGAGTGAAATAGGAGGAACAAAAATGATATTGACAGGTGCAGAAATTGTAGTGGAATGCTTAAAAGAGCAGGGAGTCGATACTGTCTTCGGATATCCGGGAGGAACCATTTTAAATGTATATGATGCATTATATCAACATAGTAATGAAATAACGCATATATTGACTTCCCATGAACAAGGAGCGGCGCATGCTGCGGACGGATATGCAAGAGCGACCGGTAAGGTTGGCGTCTGTATGGCCACAAGCGGACCGGGGGCAACTAATCTGGTGACAGGTATAGCGACGGCTTACATGGATTCGGTGCCCATGGTAGCAATCACCTGTAATGTTAATCTGCCGCTGCTTGGAAAAGATTCTTTCCAGGAAGTGGATATTGCCGGAGTGACTATGCCAATCACCAAACATGGATATATAGTAAAGGATGTAAATATCCTTGCGGATACGATGCGTAAGGCATTTGCAATTGCGAAAAGCGGAAGACCGGGTCCTGTGCTTGTGGATATCACGAAAGATGTCACGGCAAATAAATGTGAATATACTAAAGTGAACGTATCAGAGCAAAAAAGCGGAATAGAAACTGTAAAAGTAAAATCGGCAAAGGATTCCGGGGAAGCTATTGAGACAGCGCTTAAGCTTATATTAGAATCGAAGAAGCCTTTTATCTATGTGGGCGGCGGAGCAGTAATCTCAGGAGCCTATGAAGAAGTGAGGGAATTTGCCGATAAGGTAGATGCGCCTGTATGTGATACCCTGATGGGTAAGGGGGTATTTGACGGACATGATGAGCGTTATACGGGCATGATAGGTATGCACGGAACGAAAACCTCCAATTATGGCGTAAGTGAATGTGACCTTTTGATTGCAATGGGTGCAAGATTTTCGGACCGCGTTGTGGGTAATCCAAAGAAATTTGCAGAGAATGCCAAAGTGCTTCATATAGATATCGACGCGGCAGAAATAGATAAAAATATTCGCACAGACGTATCTATTGTAGGCGATTTAAAAGAAGTGCTTAAAAACCTGAATGCCAAGCTTGATAAACAGGAACATAAGGAATGGATTGCTCATATAATGGAGCTTAAGGAAAAATATCCGTTAAATTATGACTCTTCGGTGCTGTCATGTCCTTATATAATAGAGGAACTGGATAGAATTACCAAGGGGCAGGCTATCATTACCACAGATGTCGGGCAGCATCAGATGTGGGCGGCACAGTATTATAAATATTCCAAACCGCGGACGTTCTTATCCTCCGGCGGACTTGGAACTATGGGATATGGACTGGGTGCATGTATAGGTGCGAAAGTCGGAAATCCTGATAAAATTTGTGTTAATATCGCGGGAGACGGCTGCTTCAGAATGAACATGCAGGAACTTGCAACGGCGAGCAGATATAATATTCCGATCATTCAGGTAGTCATTAATAACCATGTGCTTGGTATGGTAAGACAGTGGCAGACATTATTCTACGACAAGCGTTATTCGCAGACCGTGCTGAATGATAAGGTGGATTTCTGCAAAGTGGCGGAAGGACTTGGCTGTGAAGCTATCAGAGTCACGAAGAAGGACGAAGTAGCACCTGCCATTGAAAAGGCCCTGTCAATGAATGCGCCTGTGCTCTTAGACTGTATCATTCAGGAAGATGATAAAGTATTCCCTATGGTTCCGGCAGGAGCGCCGATAAGTGAAGCATTCGACGCAAAGGATTTGGCTAAGAAGGAAAAATAGAATTAATAGCCGCTTGACGAAAACAGGCAATAAATGTAAAATATTTTTGGTTCTTATGGAAATATATTCAGTAAAATCGTAACAGGAGGAAAAAAGAAGTGTCCAGAGTATATAATTTTTCAGCAGGTCCGGCAGTTTTACCTGAGGAAGTATTAAAAGAAGCAGCAGAGGAGATGTTAGATTATAACGGAAGCGGAATGTCCGTTATGGAGATGAGCCATCGTTCCAAGGTATATGATAAGATTATTAAAGATGCGGAAGCGGATTTAAGAACCTTATTAAATATTCCCGATAATTATAAAGTCTTATTTTTACAGGGTGGAGCAAGCCTGATTTTTGCATCTGTTCCCATGAACTTGATGAAAAACCGCAAGGCTGGTTATATCCTGACAGGACAGTGGGCTAAGAAAGCTTTTGCAGAAGCTAAGATTTACGGAGAAGCAGTAGAACTTGCATCTTCTGCTGACAAGACTTTCTCATACATTCCCGATTGTTCGGACTTGCCGATTACAGACGATATGGATTATGTTTATATTTGTGAGAATAATACGATTTATGGTACGAAATATCATACATTGCCTGATACCAAAGGAAAGATTCTGGTTTCGGATGTTTCATCCTGTTTCTTATCAGAGCCGATGGATGTGACCAAATATGGCATGGTTTATGCAGGAGTGCAGAAGAATGTAGGACCTGCGGGTACACAGGTAGTCATTATCAGGGAAGACCTTTTAACAGACGATGTTCTGCCATGTACGCCTACCATGATGAAATATAAAGTTCATGCGGACAACGATTCCTTATATAATACGCCTCCGTGCTATGGAATATATATCTGCGGCAAGGTGTTTAAGTGGCTGTTAAAGAACGGCGGATTAAGCGCTATGAAAGAGCTGAATGAGAAAAAGGCAGAGATTTTATATAACTTCTTGGATGAGAGCAGCCTTTTCAAGGGAACTGTAAGAAAGGAAGACCGTTCACTCATGAATGTACCTTTTGTTACAGGTGATGAGGAGATGGATGCAAAGTTCATCAAAGAAGCAACGGCTGCAGGATTTGTCAACTTAAAAGGACACCGCAGCGTAGGTGGTATGCGTGCGAGCATCTATAATGCAATGCCAATTGAAGGCGTAGAGAAACTTGTTGAATTCATGAAGGAATTTGAACAGAAAAATAGCTAATGGCCTGCAAACCATATTTTGCAGATGAGGAGGATTATTATGTTTAAATATCATTGTTTAAATCCAATATCACCGGTAGGAACCGAAAAGTTCAGTGCGCAGTATACGAAGACAGAGAACATAGGTGAGGCGGAAGGAATTTTAGTCAGAAGCGCTTCCATGCATGAAATGGAGCTGCCTGAAAATCTTCTTGCCATTGCAAGAGCGGGGGCAGGTTATAATAATATTCCGATTGACAAATGTGCAGAGAAAGGAATTGTTGTATTCAATACTCCGGGAGCTAATGCAAACGGTGTAAAAGAGTTGGTTATCGCAGGCATGCTGCTTGCATCCAGAGATGTTGTTGGCGGTATTGAATGGGTAGCTGCCAATAAGGATGATGCAGATATATCTAAAACTGCGGAAAAAGCAAAGAAAAACTTCGCGGGAACGGAAGTTCAGGATAAAAAGCTTGGTATTATCGGACTTGGTGCGATTGGTGTCAAAGTTGCCAATGTAGCAAAACATCTGGGTATGGAAGTCTACGGATATGACCCATATGTTTCGGTAGACGCAGCATGGAACTTAAGCCGCGATGTCAAGCATGTGCTGAATGTAGATGAAATCTATGAGAACTGCGATATTATCACTATTCATGTGCCGCTTATGGATTCAACCAAAGGGATGATAAATAAAGAAGCCATTGATAAAATGAAAGACGGCGTGATTCTGCTGAACTTTGCAAGAGATCTTCTTGTAGATGAAAAGGCTGTTCTGGATGGGATCAAGGCAAATAAGATTCGTAAATATGTATCGGATTTCCCTAATGCCACAACAGCGGGACAGGAGGACTGTATTGTAATACCTCATCTTGGAGCGTCAACTGAAGAATCTGAAGATAACTGTGCTAAGATGGCTGTTAAGCAGATGATGGACTATCTGGAGAATGGTAATATCATCAACAGTGTCAACTATCCGAAATGTGATATGGGAGTATGCGACCAGGCAGGACGTATTGCGATTTTCCATAAGAACATTGCCAATATGATTACAAAATTTACAGCATGTTTCGGAGATAACAGCATCAATATAACCAATATGATGAACAAATCCAAAGGGGAAGTTGCTTATACAATGCTGGATGTTGAAACTCCTGCATCTGAAGATATTATCAAGAAGCTCGCCTCTATTGACGGCGTATTCCGTGTGAGAGTTATAAAGTGATTCTTATAAAGATTATAATGATATTATATAATAAGCTTCCCCACAGTTGTTTGACCGTGGGGAAGTTTATTTAGTTCATTCCGTCTTTAAGCTCATCCTGAAACTGAGTCTCCGCTTTTACAGCAACCTCGCTCGCTAAATCCATATATAGAATAAAAACATCCTCAACACTCATTCCTTTTTCCTCCGCTATCTCTTCCATAACAGGTCTTAAGACTTCAAGCTGATATGAAATCCGCGTTTTCTGAGGGTCTATATCTGCAAGAGCCTTTTCGGCATAAGTATTGATTCTGTAAAGAATTTCTGCATTTTCTGATGTCATATTCACACTTCCTTTCATCCATAATATTTTTACTGCTTGCTATTTTAGCACCAGATGCTTGTGCAGGACAAGTATTTTTGATAAAATATATTATATTAATGGATTGTTGAAAAATAACCTGTATTTATAGCAACAATTAAGAGATTTGTATAGGAGAAAAAGAATGGCTGACATAATTCCTTTTAAAGCGCTTAGACCAAGAACAGATTTGGTAGAAAAAATTGCTGCGCTGCCGTATGATGTATACAGCAGGGAGGAAGCAAGACTGAAAGTAACGGGAGACTCATATTCTTTTCTGAGGATAGACAGGGCAGAGACGCAGTTTCCTGAAGACTATGATATGTATGCACCGGAAGTTTATGAAAAAGCGCGCGATATGCTTAATGATATGATAAGAAAAGGGGAATTTATAAAGGAAGAAACCCCGGCTTATTATGTATATGAACTTGTGATGAATGGAAGACCGCAGACAGGAATCGTAGCCTGTGCGTCTGTAGATGACTATGAGAATCAGGTAATTAAGAAACACGAGAATACGCGTGCGGAGAAGGAAGCCGACAGAATTCGGCATGTTGATATCTGTAATGCCCAAACCGGACCGATTTTTCTTGCCTACAGACAAAGAGATGACATTCAGGAACAGATAGAAAAAGCAAAGAAAAAGCAGCCTTTATATGATTTTACGGCAGATGACGGAATTATACACAGAGTATGGCTTATTAATGACGCGGATTCGGTCAGCGCGATTAAAGAAGGCTTTGCACAAGTGGATTCGGTTTATATTGCAGACGGTCATCACAGATGCGCATCTGCTGTCAGGGTTTCCAATATGCGTAGGGAGCAGAATCCTGATTATACCGGTGAGGAGGCATTCAATTATTTTTTGTCGGTTCTGTTTCCTGATGACCAGCTGCTTATCATGGATTATAACAGGGTTGTTAAATCTTTAAACGGATATACGGAAGAAGAGTTTTTGGCAAAGACGGAGGAAATATTTAATATACAGGTGATGGGAAAAGAACCGTATCGACCTGAAAAAAAAGGTGAAATCGGAATGTATCTGAATGATATATGGTACAGACTTTCCATAAAGGATGACATGCTGACCGGGGATCCTGTGGGTGATTTGGACGTAGCCATTTTGCAGAAATATCTGTTACAGCCTGTGCTTGACATTTTAGACCCTAAGGTTGATGGAAGGATAGATTTTGTTGGCGGAATCAGGGGACTTGGTGAGCTCGAAAGAAGAGTTAAAACAGACTGTAAAGCAGCTTTTGCCATGTATCCCACTGACATTCATGAATTGTTCGCGGTTTCTGATGCAGGAAAGCTGATGCCGCCTAAATCAACTTGGTTTGAACCGAAACTTCGCAGCGGCATATTCATACATTCGCTGGATGATTAAAAGTAACTATAATGTGGTGATAGAAGGGAGCAGACGGATATGAATAAGAAACTCTATAAATTGATGAACTGGGCGGAAATTGAAGGTGTTATATATTCTGAGTCGGATAATCCGCATCAGATTTTAGGAGCTCATGTGAGCGGTAGTAATGTTTTGATACAGGCTTTTATACCGGGGGCTAAAGGCGTCCGCATTCAGCCGGATTCAGGTGATAAGAGCTATCAGATGGAACGTGTCGATGAAGAGGGCTTTTATGCGGCGCTTATTCCCGGAAAGTCTATTTTTTCATATGATTATATCGTGGAATATGAGGATGGTACGCTGAAAAAAATCAAAGATGCATATAATTATAAGCCGCAAATTTCCAAAAGTGATACTGACAAGTTTAATGCAGGAATACATTATACGATTTATGAAAAGCTTGGAGCGCATCCGATGGAAATAGACGGAGTTAAAGGTGTGTATTTTGCAGTGTGGGCGCCAAATGCGGTGCGCGTCAGTGCTGTGGGCGACTTCAACGGCTGGGATGGCAGAGTCCATCAGATGAGAAGACTTTGGGACTCCGGTATTTTCGAAATTTTTATTCCGGGAGTTAAAGAGGGCGACTGCTATAAATTTGAATTGAAGGCAAAAGGCGGACTTACCTATCTGAAGGCGGACCCGTTTGCCTTCGGTCAACAACTTCGTCCGGAAACTGCATCTGTTGTCAGGAAACTTAACGGTTTCGACTGGAAAGATGAAAAGTGGATGAAAAAACGTAAAGCTGCTCAGGCAGTAAATGCTCCAATAAGTATTTATGAACTGTATCTTGGCTCTTTTGCCAAGCCGGAGGATGGAAGCCCATATCTGAATTACAGGGAACTGGCCCCTAAGATTATTGATTATGTGAAAAAAATGAATTATACGCATATTGAGCTGATGCCTGTGATGGAGCATCCTTTGGATAACTCGTGGGGATATCAGGTGATTGGGTATTATGCTCCGACCTCACGTTACGGTACCGCAGAGGATTTTATGTATTTTATGAATGAAATGCATAAGGCGGATATCGGCGTTATTCTGGATTGGGTGCCGGCTCATTTCCCGCGTGATACTCACGGACTGTCAAACTTTGACGGAACCTGCCTGTATGAGCATGCAGACCCGCGTCAGGGAAGTCATCCGCATTGGGGAACGCTCATTTATAACTACGGAAGGCCTGAGGTGAGAAACTATCTGATTGCCAATGCTCTGTATTGGATAGAGCAATATCATGCAGACGGTATACGTATGGACGCTGTAGCCTCGATGCTTTATCTGGATTATGGCAAGAGCGACGGACAGTGGGTGGCTAATATCTATGGCGGTAATGAGAATCTTGAAGCGGTAGAGTTTTTGAAACATCTGAATTCCGTTATGAAAAAGAGAAATGACGGTGTGCTGATGATAGCGGAAGAATCGACAGCATGGCCTAAGGTGACAGGTGCGCTTAATGATGACGGACTTGGTTTCGACTTAAAGTGGAATATGGGATTTATGAATGACTATCTGAGTTATATCAAAAATGATCCGTATTTCCGTTCAGGCTGTCATAATAACCTGACATTCAGTATGATTTATGCATATAGCGAGAATTTTGTGCTTGTATTCTCGCATGATGAGGTTGTTCATGGAAAAGCTACTATGCTTGGAAAGATGCCGGGCGAAAACAGGGATAAGTTTGCGAACCTGAGGCTGACATATGCTTATTTGATGACACATCCGGGTAAAAAGCTGTATTTCATGGGACAGGATATCGGAGAATATAATGAGTGGAATGAAGACCGTGCGGTAGAATGGGGGCTGTTAGAGCAGCCGGAGCATAAGAAACTGAATAAACTGGTTTCAGATCTGAACAAATTATATACCTCGCTTCCTGCTTTATATAAAAAAGATGATTCATGGGAGGGCTTTGAGTGGATTAACTGCATAACACCGGAAGCATGCATGCTTTCCTATATTCGTAAGGCGGATAAGGAAGGAGATGCTTTGGTTGTAGTTGCTAATTTTGCCAATGTTAAACAGGACTTTACCGTAGGTGTGCCTTATGAGGGTAAATATAAAGAGATTCTCAATACGGACGCAGTATCATACGGCGGCAGTGGAACAGTCAATGCAAAGGAAAAGCAGACTATTGATAAAGAATGGGATGGAAAGCCTTATGCGATTGAAATGGTGAGTGCGCCGCTTTCTCTCAGCATTTTTGTATATACGCCATATACTAAGGAAGAAAAAGCCGCAATCGACAAGGCAAAGGCAGAAGCTATCCGTAAGGCAAAAGAAGAGGAGGAAAAGCGTGCAGCTATGGAAGCGGCAAGAATTACCGCCATTGAAGCCCAGGAAGCCAGAGAAGCCGCAAAAAGAGCGATGCAGGAAGCAGAAGAAAAAGCAAAAGCGGCGAGTGAGGCAGCTGAAAGATTGAAGAAAATAACGGAGAAAGAGAAAACAGCAGGGAAAGAAAAAACAGCAGGAAAAGTGAAAACAACACAGAAAGATAAAATAAATGATAAGAAGAAAGAGAAATAGAAAGTATGAATGAACTGTCGGGAATTGAAGCAATTGCAGGAGAAGAAATCAACGTGGGATTAATACAATCTTTCCTAAAGGAACTGCCTGATAAGGCACTGCATTTCGGAATCAGAGTGTTGCTTGCATTAATTGTTTTTTTTATTGGCTCACAGCTTATTAAGCTTGTCCGCAGGATTATTAAGAAATCCATGAAGCGGAGCAATGCTGATGTCGGAGTGGTACAGTTTCTTGATTCCTTTATTAAAATTACATTATATGTTATTTTGACTTTTGCCATTGCTTCCGGATTTGGTCTGGATGCAGCAAGTGTAGTGGCACTGCTTGGCTCTGCAGGAGTCGCGATTGGTCTTGCCATACAGGGAAGCCTTTCCAACTTTGCGGGAGGTGTATTGATTCTGTTGCTGAGGCCCTTTAAAGTGGGAGATTATATCATTGCGGAAAACGGAAATGAAGGAACCGTAACAGAAATACAGATTTTCTATACGAAGCTTGCTACTGTGGATAACAGAGCCGTTGTGATTCCAAACGGTGCTCTGTCTAATTCCAGCCTTATTAATGCCAGTGCAATGCCGCAGCGAAGGATAGATATTTCAGTAGGTATTTCCTATAAGGCAGATATCCGCAAGGCAAGAGAAGTCTTGATAAAACTGATGGAGGATGATGACAAAGTATTGCAGGAGCAGGAAAAGAGAGTATTTGTCAGTTCATTAGGAGAGAGCGCTGTTATACTTGGAATTCGCTGCCATACGGCGTCAGAGGATTTCTGGGAAACTAAGTGGAGATTAACAGAAAATATCAAGTATGCATTGGATGAGGCGGGTATTTCTATTCCGTATAATCAGCTTGATGTGCATTTGAATCCATAAGTTTATAATAGTATTTTTAAGAAGTTTTGAAGAAATATTAATTCGTTCTTGCAAAAATAGAAATTACCATTTATAATAACATTTGTGTCCGGCAATATGAGTTTTGCTAAATAAAAGCAGGTGTCATGTCATATGTCGGGGGTATAAGCTGGAATAGCGCAGTCGGTAGCGCAACTGATTCGTAATCAGTAGGTCGAGGGTTCGAGTCCCTTTTCCAGCTTTTTTATTATAGGAAATTACGCCGTAGCGTAAATCATTCCAAGGAGAATGTGGCGAGTTTGCCGCAGGCATACTCTTATTCTCGGAATCGTCGATACTGAGCGACGATTTTTATAATGTCTGAAATTCATCGGACAAAAAGCGGTCATTTTCTGAATTAGTAGAGAAGGGAAACGCATATGAAGTTCATTTCTTTATTCAAATCCGAAGCAGCTGCCGATAAGAATTTTTTAAAAGAAGAGTTCAAAGCTGCTGTCAGAGCGGGAGAGGGCAGGCTGGGCGTAAACTATCTGTTTTACCGTTATTTCATCAATGTAAAATATGTCTCATATCTGAATATACAGAAAGCATATCTAAGAATCGAGAGCGGAGAGTCAGGCGAATTCCTGTTAAGGGAATCTTATCTTATCTTGTTTTTTACGGATGGAGCGGAAGGCAGGCTGCGCTTTGAACGTGAAGAAAATGTAAGGACAGTTCTGGAATATCTTAAAGAAAATTATCCTAATATAGAAATCGGTTATAAGAAGAACAAAGAAATCTGATATCATCCAAAATATTATTAAAAATATTATTATACAATACCTTGACATATCTTATTATGATGATACAATATGTAGTATACAATATGTAGTGTTTATAAACTATATATGGTATCAAAATGTATGATACATATGATTTTGGGGGTCAGATATGAAGATTATTAAAAGAAGCGGTGCAGAAGTTGCTTTTGATTTGGAAAAGATTTCATCGGCTATAAGAAAAGCCAATAATAGTGTCGAAGGCATGGAAAAAATATCAGAAGAAGAAATCGATGAGATTTCCAAGATTGTTGCTGAGCACTGCGAAGAAATGAAGCGTTCTCCAAGTGTAGAAGAAATTCAGGATATGGTGGAGAACCAGTTGATGGAGCATAACGCCTATTCTATGGCCAGAAATTATATTACTTACAGGTACAGGCGTGCCCTTGTGCGTAAGTCCAATTCCACGGATCAGCAGATATTAAGCCTTTTGGAATGTAATAACGAGGAAGTAAAGCAGGAGAATTCCAATAAGAATCCGACTGTGAACAGTGTACAGCGCGATTATATGGCAGGAGAGGTCAGTAAGGATATTACGAAAAGATTCCTGCTTCCGCCTGATATAGTGGAAGCTCATGAACAAGGTATTATCCATTTCCATGATGCAGATTATTTCGCACAGCATATGCATAATTGCTGTCTGGTCAATCTGGAAGATATGCTGCAGAATGGAACTGTAATAAGTGAGACTATGATTGATACGCCGAAGAGCTTTTCTACAGCATGTAACGTCGCTACGCAGTGTATAGCGCAGATTGCCAGTTCACAGTACGGCGGACAAAGTATTTCGCTGGCACATTTAGCACCTTTTGTACAGGTTAGCCGCGAGAAACTGCGCAGGGTTGTCAGAGAAGAAATGGAAACAGCCGGTATCTCCGTGACAGAGGAGCAGATTAACAAAATTGCCGAGGTTCGTGTCAGGGAAGAAATTAACCGCGGTGTGCAGATGATACAGTATCAGGTTATTACACTGATGACAACCAATGGACAAGCGCCTTTTGTTACGGTATTTATGTATATTGATGAGGCTCCTGAAGGACAGACCAGAGATGACCTTGCAATGGTAATTGAGGAGATGCTGAATCAGCGCATACGCGGCGTCAAGAATGAAAAGGGCGTCTATATCACTCCTGCGTTCCCGAAGCTGATATATGTGCTGGAAGAGGATAATATTCATGAGGACAGTAAATATTGGTATCTGACTAAGCTTGCAGCTAAATGTACGGCTAAAAGAATGGTTCCCGATTATATTTCGGAAAAGATTATGAAAAAACTGAAAGATGGCAACTGCTATACCTGTATGGGATGTCGTTCCTTCCTGACAGTGTATCATGATGAGAATAATAAACCGAAATTTTACGGCAGATTCAATCAGGGTGTAGTGACGATAAATCTTGTAGATATCGCATGTTCATCAGGAAAAGATATGGATGCATTCTGGAAGATATTCGATGAAAGGCTGGATCTGTGCAGACGCGCACTGATGTGCAGACATGAGCGGCTGAAAGGAACGCCGTCTGATGTTGCACCGATTTTGTGGCAGTATGGCGCTCTGGCAAGGCTTAAAAAAGGCGAACCAATAGATGAATTGCTATATGGCGGATACTCTACTATTTCGCTTGGATATGCGGGACTGTGCGAATGTACAAGATATATGACGGGAAAGTCTCATACTGACCCGGAGGCAACGCCGTTTGCACTAGAAGTTATGCAGCGTTTGAATGCTGCATGCAAGAAATGGAGAGAAGAAACCAATATTGATTTCAGTTTATACGGCACTCCGTTAGAGTCCACGACGTACAAATTTTCCAAATGCTTACAGAAGCGTTTCGGCATTATTTCGGGAGTAACGGATAAGAGCTATATTACTAACAGTTATCACGTGCATGTGACAGAAGATATAAATGCTTTCGATAAACTTACATTTGAAGCGCAGTTTCAGGAACTGTCTCCGGGCGGTGCAATCAGCTATGTGGAAGTGCCGAATATGGAGAATAATCTGGATGCCGTGCTCGCTGTTATGAAGCATATTTATGATAATATCATGTATGCAGAGCTGAATACTAAGAGTGATTATTGTCAGGTCTGTGATTATCATGGAGAGATTAACATTGTGACAGACAGCGACGGTAAACTGGTTTGGGAATGTCCGAACTGCGGAAACAGAGACCAGAATAAAATGAATGTAGCAAGACGTACATGCGGCTATATCGGCACACAGTTCTGGAATCAGGGTCGGACGCAGGAAATAAAAGAAAGAGTTCTGCACCTTTAATAAGCGTAAACCTTCGGTTAACGCTGCGTAAACCTTCGGTTAACGCTGCGTAAACCTGCGGTTATCGCTGCAATTCTTGCGGGATGTGAGGGATATAAATGTATTATTCGGAAATAAAAGAATGTGATATTGCCAACGGACCGGGGGTAAGAGTTACTCTGTTCGTGAGTGGCTGCACACATCACTGCAAAGGCTGTTTTAATGAGATGACATGGGATTTTCAATTTGGCAGGCAGTTTGGGGAAGAGGATATAGAGAAAATCCTGAAGCTTTTGGAGCCATCCTATATAGCGGGGCTGACTCTGCTTGGCGGGGAACCGATGGAATATGTAAATGAACAGGGGCTTCTGCCCCTGCTTCGCAATTTAAAAGAAAAATATCCGCATAAATCCGTCTGGTGTTATACAGGTTACCTGTACGATAAGGACATTTTGCAGGATTTCTGTAAAAAGTGGCCGGAAACACAGGAAATGCTTTCTTATCTGGATGTCATGGTAGATGGAGAGTTTGTAGAAGAACTTAAGGATATCAGCCTGCAGTTCAGGGGCTCTTCCAATCAGAGAATCATTGATGTGAAAAAATCCATGCAAGCTGGTGAAATTGTTATTTGGGAACAATAGGATTCACACTCTGACGGAATTCTATTGTCATGAATAAAAGGCAAGGTTAGTTTACCTGACCTTTTTATAGTGATGCTCCATACTCTGAATAATCTTATACAGTCCCATAGCAATTGCGCATAGAATGATAATCGACGTAATCACCATATTCAGCTGAAACACCTGAGAGCCGTATATTATCAGGTACCCGAGACCGCGTCTTGCCGCAAGGAATTCACCTATAATGACTCCCACAAGGCAAAGTCCTATATTTACTTTCATATTACTTATTATCAACGGAATAGAGCTTGGTAGAATCACTTTAAACAAGGCGTCTTTCCTGTTGCCGCCGAGGGTAATAATAAGTTTGAGCATATCATCATCCGCCTGACAGAAACCTGTATAAAGATTGATGATGGAGCCAAATATGGCAACTGAGATGCCGGCAACAATGATTGTCTTGGAACCCGTGCCAAGCCATACGATGAGAAGCGGTGCAAGAGCGGATTTGGGAAGTGAATTCAGTACTACAAGATACGGTTCCAGAACTTCTGACAGACCGCTTTTATACCATAACAGCATAGCGGCAGTAAGGCTGAATAATGTGACAAGCAGGAAGCTTACTAAGGTTTCAAGTAATGTGATGCCTGTATGATTGAAAAACGATGAGTCTGAAATCATTTGATATATGTGTCTGACAATCGCGGTAGGAGAACTGAAAAAGAAGATATCCACATATCCCATTTTCGTTGAGAATTCCCAGACAGTAAGAAAAATAATCAAAATCAGAAGGCGGAAAAAGGTAATCACATGATGGTGCCTGCGATGGGTCAGAATATATGCCTGCTGATTAGTCAGGGATTTATTTTTATGCTGATTCGTCTGTCGGTTTGTCTGAAAAATCATCTGATAACTCCTTCCATAATATATTGAAATAAGCCTGATATTCTTCTGTATTCCGTATAGAAAGAGCATTGCTGCGGTCGATAGCATAAGAAACGGGCAGTTCGTATTTTACCTTTGAGGGCCGTCCTGATAAGACGAGTACCCTGTCTGCCAAAGTGACGGCTTCCGACAAATCGTGGGTAATCAGAATGGCAGTTTTTCCGGCGTTTCTGATGATACTGCCAATATCGGCGGATACGGTCATTCTGGTTTGAAAGTCCAATGCGCTGAAAGGCTCATCTAACAAAAGAATATCCGGTTTAACCGCCATGGTGCGTATGAGAGCCGCCCGCTGCCTCATTCCGCCGGACAGTTCTGAAGGCTTTTTATCCTTGAATGAATCAAGTCCATAATCCTTAAGGAGCTGTAATACATAGTCTGTATTTTCTTTTGTCAATTTCTTATTTAATTCTAATCCCAGAATCACATTCTGATAGATTGTTCTCCATTCAAACAAATGGTCATGCTGCAGCATATAGCCTATCGTGGATGCATGACTGAAAGAAAGAAAACCGCTCTCAGGCTCTAACAGACCGGCAATAATAGAAAGGAGAGTTGATTTGCCGCAGCCGCTTGGACCTACAATTGCCAGAAATTCTCCTTCTTTTACTTGAAAGGTTATCCCTGATAAGGCAGCTGTTTCACCTTTGAGATTGTGGTATGAATAGGAAATGTTTTCTAAAGATAAAATAGGCAGCATTCTGATATTTCTCCCTGTAAAGTTTTGCAATGGACTGTTTATAAGATATTTTATGAAAGAATCGCAAATTTGTGTTTCGCATTATTGAAAAATATGGGCATTTATGGTATCATCAAATTCAGATTTAATAAATCTGTAACAGATGGCTGGGAAAGGGGCATGGATATATATGGCGCAGCTTTGGGGAGGGCGTTTTACCAAGGAAACGGACAAGCTTGTATACAATTTTAATGCTTCTATAGCTTTTGATAAGAAGTTTTACTCACAGGATATAGAGGGAAGCATCGCCCATGTTGTGATGCTTGAGAAACAGGGAATACTTACTGGGGAAGAGAAGAATGAAATTGTAAAAGGTCTGACCGGAATCAGACAGGATATAGAGAACGGAACTATACATATTACCGAAGAATATGAAGACATCCACAGTTTTGTGGAAGCTAAGCTCATAGAGCGCATTGGGGATGCAGGAAAAAAACTGCATACCGGAAGGAGCCGTAACGACCAGGTGGCTCTTGATATGAAGCTATATACAAGAATTGAAGTTCTTAGCGTGAATGAGCTATTAAAAGAACTGCTTGAAACACTGGTTCAGGTAATGGAAGATAATATTGAGACTTATATGCCGGGGTTTACTCATATGCAGAAGGCTCAGCCTGTCACACTGGCACATCATGTAGGTGCATATTTTGAAATGTTTAAAAGAGACAGACTAAGGCTTAAGGATATTTATCAACGGATGAATTATTGTCCTCTTGGGGCAGGAGCGCTTGCGGGAACCACTTATCCGCTGGACAGATATTATACCGCGTCTTTGCTTGGTTTTGAAGCGCCTACTCTGAACAGTATGGATTCTGTTTCCGACAGAGACTACGTGATAGAGTTTCTTTCGGCTCTTTCTACGATAATGATGCACCTAAGCAGATTTTGTGAAGAAATCATTATCTGGAATTCCAACGAGTATCGTTTCGTGGAGATTGATGATTCGTATGCAACGGGAAGCAGCATTATGCCGCAGAAGAAAAATCCTGATATTGCAGAGCTGATTCGCGGCAAGACCGGCAGGGTATATGGAGCGCTTATTTCCGTTCTGACTACGATGAAGGGTATTCCGCTTGCATATAATAAGGATATGCAGGAAGATAAGGAGCTTACTTTTGATGCCATAGATACGGTAAAAGGCTGTATTACGCTGTTCGACGGTATGATTAAGAGCATGAAATTCAACAAGTCGGTTATGGAGAAAAGTGCAATGATGGGTTTCACCAATGCAACTGACGCAGCGGACTATCTGGTTGGAAAAGGCGTTCCTTTCAGAGACGCGCACAGTATAATCGGAAAACTGGTTCTTTATTGTATTGATAAGGGCTGTGCGATTGACGAACTGGATATAGAAGAATTGAAAAGCATCAGTGCGGTTTTCGAAGAGGACGTATATGATGCGATAAGCTTAAAGACCTGTGTGGCGAAACGTCTTACTGTAGGCGCTCCGGGAGCGGATGCCATGCGTAAGGTGATAAAAATTGAGAAGGAATATCTTGCAGAAGATTAGAAAATACAACAGTGGTAAAGGAGAAGAATTTAGATGAGTGAGAAATTAAAAGTAGGAATTTTAGGCGGAACAGGTATGGTAGGTCAAAGATTTATTGCGCTGCTGGAAAATCACCCATGGTTTGAGGTGACGACAATAGCAGCCAGTCCCAGATCTGCAGGTATGACATATGAAGAAGCGGTAAGCGGCAGATGGAAGATGGACACTCCGATTCCGGAAGCTGTTAAGAAGATTGTTGTTTTGAATGTCAATGAAGTGGAAAAAGTCGCTTCCGAAGTGGATTTTGTATTTTCAGCAGTGGATATGACTAAGGAAGAAATTAAGAAAATCGAGGAAGAGTACGCAAAAACCGATACACCTGTGGTTTCCAACAACAGTGCGCACAGGTGGACTCCGGATGTGCCTATGGTCGTACCGGAAATCAACCCGGAGCATTTTGAAGTGATTGAATCACAGAAAAAGAGACTTGGCACAAACAGAGGATTTATTGCGGTTAAGCCTAACTGCTCCATACAAAGTTATGCTCCGGTGCTGACGGCATGGAAGGAGTTCGAGCCATATGAGGTAGTGGCGACAACCTATCAGGCGATTTCAGGTGCCGGCAAGACTTTTAAGGATTGGCCGGAGATGGTTGAAAATGTGATTCCTTATATCGGCGGAGAAGAAGAAAAGAGTGAAAAAGAACCGTTAAGAATCTGGGGAAAGGTGGAGAACGGAAGTATAGTTCCTGCCACGGGACCTGTGATTACCTGCCAATGTATCCGTGTACCGGTTTTAAACGGTCATACGGCGGCAGTTTTTGTTAAATTCAGGAAAAAGCCTACTAAGGAACAGCTTATTGAGAAGCTGCTGCGGTTTAAGGGGCTTCCGCAGGAACTGGAACTGCCAAGTGCGCCGAAACAGTTCATTCAGTACCTTGAGGAAGATAACCGTCCTCAGGTAAAACTTGACGTGGATTTTGAAAGAGGTATGGGAATAAGTGTAGGACGACTGAGGGAAGACAGCGTATATGACTGGAAATTTGTTGGTCTTTCCCATAATACCGTACGCGGTGCTGCAGGGGGGGCAGTTCTGTGTGCAGAGACTTTGAAGGCAAAGGGGTATATAACAAAAAAATAAAAGATGATGTAAGCAAAGGAACTATATGACATTATAATGTATGGGTGGAAATACTATGAGTGAAATAGATAGCCGGATTGATGTACTGAATTCAATGAATAAGAAATTGATGAAGGACTCTAAGATACTTAAATTAATATGCGATACTTCCAACAGTGCGTTTCTTTACTATAATTTTGAGGAAGAGAGCATACGTACCATAGCAAATTGGGATTATTTTTTTGATTTTCAGGTAACGGAGTATAAAGATTTTTTTAAGTTTTATGATTGTGTTGAAGAGAAATATGCTTCACCACTGCGGGAGACCCTATTTATAGAGAAGAGGGGGTTAAAGTCTTCGACTATAGATGTTAAAATGAAGGGAAGCAGGATGTGGCTTGAGGTGGAGACAAATATCATCTATGATGATGACATGCGTCCTGTGGATAAAATAATCCGCTTTAAGGATGTAACTAAGTTCAATTCACAGAATGACGAATTAACTTATATGGCATATTACGATCTTTTAACAGGTCTGTATAATCGAAATTATTTTGTGCGTCTGCTTGGAGAATTTGTGAGCAGGGCGAAGGAGGAGAATAAAAGTGTAGCTGTTATGTTCCTTGACTTGGATGATTTCAGGAAAATGAATGACAGTCTCGGCATTATTGTCGGGGATGAGATTGTTCAGATCTTTGGGCAGTCCTTATCTGAACTGGCATGTGAAAATGTTATCGTATCCCATTTCAGCAGCGATCTTTACTGCATTGGAATTTATGATCCATGCGGAGATTGGAGCGTTGAAACAATTTGCAAAAAAATATTCAAAAGATCGAAAAAGCCCTTTAAACTTAGCAACGGAAGTAAATTGACTCTTACGGTTTCTATAGGAGTGGCGGAATATCCTGAAGCTGCCACAACCGCATTGGAGTTGATTAATTGTGCGGAAATCGTCATGGTTGGGGCAAAAACTAACGGAAAAGGGCAAGTACAGTACTTCGACGGCTCTATACTGGAAGAATTCTTAAAGAACTCTAAGATTGATAACCAATTAAAAGAAGTGGATTTTTCACAGAATTTTGTAATGTATTTTCAACCGCAGTTCCACACTACAGATAAGATGCTGCGTGGTGTAGAAGCGCTTATACGCTGGAAGGATGAAAATGGAAAGATGATCCGGCCGGATGTTTTCATACCGATAGCAGAGAAAAACGGAACCATAGTGCCTATCGGCACATGGGTAATGGAAGAGAGCATACGGATTTATGCCGGATGGAAACAGAAGTATCATTATCCCATGCTGCTTTCGTTAAATGTTTCCGCCATTCAATATAAACAGCCGGATTTTATTGATAAGCTTATTAGTATTATGGATAAATACAGTGTTTCTCCATGCGAAATAGAATTGGAGATTACGGAATCCATACTCATTGATGATTTCAGGGAAATTACTGAAAAACTGGCTCTGTTAAGGAATACCGGAATTAAAATATCTCTGGATGATTTTGGCACCGGATACTCCTCACTTTCTTATTTGAAAGGTTTGCCAATCGATACATTAAAGATTGATAAAACATTTATCGACACCGTCATTACAGATGAAAATACCAGGATTATCACTGAATCCATTATCTATATGGTTAAAAAATTAGGTCTTGAGACAATTGCTGAGGGTGTGGAAACAAAAGAACAGTTCGAATATCTTAACGCCATTGACTGTGATAATATACAGGGCTATTATCTGGGAAAACCGATGATGCCGGAAGGAATTGAGGCATTAATAGAAAAAGTGCTTGGATAGATTGAAAAATCAAAGATTTTTCAATCGGCAAAAATAAATTTTTCACCCGCGAGTTTGGTGCTAAAGCGCTTATAGCGCTGCCTAAACATCGCAGATTTTATCGCAGGCTGAGAGGAGTATTAATATATATGTTGTCAGGCAGAATGCAGGAATTGCAATATCTGAATCAACATTTTGATAGAGAAGGCAGTCAGATTTTGGTTGTGTATGGTCAAAAGCATATTGGAAAAACTGCACTTGCATGTGAATTTGCAACGGATAAGCCAAGCTTTTATTATCTGGCTAAGCCATGCTCAGAGCGGGAACAGAGATACCAGATGGGGCTGCATCTTAGATACAGCGGAATCATTGAAGGATCGGAAGAAAAGGAATTTCCGGAGTTTTATGATATTCTTGATGCCATATGCGGAAATGAAGCAAGTAAAAAAGTCATTATTATAGACGAATTCCAGAATATAGTCAGGGCGGGAGAAAGCTTTATGCCGGAACTTGTCCGGTTTGCGAAAGCTAAGGGTGAGAAGAGAGGTGTAACAATCCTCTTATGCAGTTCTGCTATTGGCTGGATTGAAAATAGTATGACAGATAAAATCGGAGAGGCCGCCGCCGGAATATCAGGGCAGCTTAAATTAGAGGAACTGCTTTTTACGGATGTAGTAAATCGTTTTCCGAACTTTAGAATTGAGGAATGTGTAGAAGCATATGCTATATTGGGGGGAATTCCGGGATTGTGGAATCAGTTTGATGATAAGCTTACAATTCAGCAGAACATATGCCGTAATATATTGAACACGGACAGCTTTCTTTACGAGGAAGGAGAGCGGATAGTTGCGGAACAGCTTCGGGAAACAAGCGTATATAATACGATACTTGCAACTATTGCTGCGGGCAGCCGTAAATTGAACGATATATATGCACACACTGAATTTTCACGCGCCAAAATCAGTGTTTATTTAAAAAACCTTATGGATTTGAAACTGGTGGAAAAGGTTTTTTCTTTCGAAACGGCGGGCAGGGAAAATGTACAGAAAGGCATTTATAGGATATCCAATCCGTTTGTTGATTTTTACTTCACATATTTGTATCCTAATTTGAGCGCTTTGCAGACTATATCGGTAGGCGAATATTATAATGAATATATATATCCTAAATTTAAACGATATGTTGCGGGATATTTTAAGAGAGCGTGCCGTCAGCATCTGGAAAGGTTGAATGTGCGCGGGAAATTACCGTTTCGCTTTAATGAGAGCGGTGAGTGGATTGGGAAAGAAGGAACGATTGACGTAATTGCACAAAATGAAGACGGAGATACCCTGGTAGCTTTATGCAACTGGGAAAAACCGATGATGACCTATGAAGATTATAAGTGGGTTATTAATTGTACACAACAAGCAAAAATCAATGCAGACTATATTTATCTGTATACAGCCTCCGGTTTTGACGAGAAGCTTAATCTGGAAGCAAAAGTAAAGCGTGGTTTGAAATTGGTGCAGATTACAGATATTTAAGAGGGATTATGGGAAAAAATTTGTTTATTGCAGAAAAGCCCAGCGTTGCAAAAGAATTTGCCAAAGCTTTGAAATACCGCATGAGTAATAAAGACGGCTATATGGAATCAGAAGAAGCGCTTGTGACATGGTGCGTGGGTCATCTTGTTACGATGAGCTATCCGGAGAGCTATGACGAAAAATATAAAAAATGGTCATTGGATACCATACCTTTTATTCCTGAGGAATTCAAATACGAAGTAATAGGCAGCGTTAAAAAGCAGTTTCAGATTGTCAGCGGACTGCTCAACCGTGAAGATGTGGAAACCATTTATGTCTGTACCGACTCAGGACGTGAGGGCGAATACATATACAGACTTGTGGAACAGCAGGCTCATGTACAAGGCAAAAGCAGGAAAAGAGTATGGATAGACTCACAGACAGAAGAAGAGATTTTGCGCGGAATAAGGGAAGCAAAAGACCTTTCAGCTTATGATAATCTCAGTGATGCAGCATATCTGCGGGCGAAGGAAGATTATCTGATGGGGATTAATTTTTCAAGAGTGCTGACCTTAAAATACAGCTATCCTGTGAAAACTTATTTAAAAGCTGACAAGGCTGTCATATCAGTGGGCAGAGTTATGACCTGTGTGCTCGGTATAGTGGTGAACAGGGAGCGGGAAATCAGAGAATTTGTTAAGACACCTTTTTACAGAGTTATTGCGGGAATAGACATACAGGGCAAAAAATGTGAATGTGAATGGAAAGCTGTAGAAGGTTCGCAGTATTTCGCGTCTCCGCTGCTATATAAGGACAACGGTTTTCTGGAAAGGAAAACAGCGGAAGAATTGATTCGTATTCTGCAGGAGGAACCTGCGGAAGTTCCGATTCTGGAAAGTTTGGAGAAAAAGAATGAAGCGAAAAATCCACCGCTCCTTTATAACCTTGCCGAATTACAGAATGATTGTTCCAAACTTTTCAAGATAAGTCCGGATGAGACACTTAGGATTGCTCAGGAATTGTATGAGAAAAAGCTTACAACATACCCGCGTACGGATGCGAGAGTATTGTCATCGGCAGTAGCTAAGGAAATACATAAGAACATAGGAGGACTGCGGCAGTACGGAAACTGCAGGGAAGCGGCAGAAGAGATACTTGCCGGAGGTAAATATAAAAATATAGCCAAGACCAGATATGTTAATGACAAGCAGATTACAGACCATTACGCGATAATTCCTACAGGGCAGGGGTTTGGAAGTCTGGGAAGCCTGAATCCTACGGCGGCGAAAGTGTATGAGTGCATTGTAAGAAGATTTTTAAGTATTTTCTATCCGCCTGCGGTATATCGGAAGATTTCCATGAAAGTGAAAATTAAGGAAGAACGCTTTTTTTCAAATTTCAAAGTGCTTGTGGATGAAGGATACCTTAAAGCAGCGCAGTACTCATTCATAAAGAAAAAAACTGAGAATATGGAAGATGATGACAGCAAGTCCAAGGAAGACGGCGGTGAAGAGCAGCAAGCCTGTGACGCGTCATTTCTTGAGGTTATAAGCGGACTAAAGAAAGGCTCAGAGCTGGACTTGCAATCATATATAATTAAAGAGGGGGAAACTTCCGCACCGAAACGTTATAATTCAGGAACTATGATACTGACAATGGAAAATGCAGGACAGTTTATTGAAGATGATGAGCTTCGCGCTCAGATTAAAGGAAGCGGTATCGGAACTTCCGCTACAAGGGCGGAGATATTGAAGAAGCTTGTTAACATCAAGTATCTTGATTTAAATAAGAAAACGCAAATCATTACACCGACGCTGCTCGGAGAAATGATTTATGAGGTAGTGTCCGCATCCATAAAACCTCTGCTTGACCCAAGACTGACAGCAAGCTGGGAAAAAGGATTAAGCATGGTGGCGGAAGGTTCTATTTCAGCTGATGAATATATGGTAAAGCTGGATGATTTCGTAACAAGGAGAACCAATATGGTGAAGCAGACTAATAATAATACCGCATTAAACGCGAGATTTCGATATGCTTCACAATTTTATAAGAAATAAATAGAAAGGAAATGTCAAAAAAGAGATGTCAAATGGATTAAAAGATGTTACAATAAAAGAGTTATATACATTAGAAGAGACTATTGCAACTTCCATTTTTGATGAAGCGGAATATCCGTGGGAAGTTTTACCGAAGATAAGCGATTTCATCATCAGGCTCGGAAATACCCTGTCCGAAGAAAAATATGAAAGACGTGATGGCAATATCTGGATAGCGAAGTCGGCAAAAATATATCCGACGGCATTTATAGGCGGTCCGGCGATTATTGATGAAGAGGCTGAAATCAGACATTGCGCTTTTATCAGGGGAAATGCCATAGTTGGCAGGGGGGCAGTGGTAGGAAACTCCACAGAGCTTAAGAATGTAATTCTATTTAATAAGGTACAGGTTCCTCATTATAACTATGTGGGAGACAGTATTCTTGGATTTAAAGCACATATGGGAGCCGGTTCCATTACATCCAATGTCAAAAGCGATAAGACTCTGGTAGTGGTCAGAGCGGGTAATGAGTGCTGTGAGACCGGACTGAAAAAGTTCGGAGCAATGCTTGGAGATAATGTAGAAGTCGGCTGCAATTCGGTTTTAAATCCGGGAACGGTTATAGGCCGTGATACAAATATTTATCCTGCTTCAATGGTTAGAGGATTTATTCCGGCAGGAAGTATTTACAAAAAGCAAGGTGAAATTGCAGAAAAAAAACTGTAGCGGGGATGATAAGATATGGCATTTGATATTAATTTAGAAGAAATTAATTCCATGATTAATAACATCATTGCTGGAATATGTTTTTTTGAATACGAAAATAACAAGCTGACTCCGATTTATGCCAATGACGGATTTTTCAGAATGCTTGGATATTCCAAAACGGTAGGAATGAATTATCTGAAAGCGGCAGAAAGAAGTATTATTCCCGAGGATATTCCGATATACGAGCAGGGAATCAGGGATGTATTGAAGGATGACGGTTCTGTGGAAGTGGAATTTCGTACCGTAACCGGAAGCGGAAACATAAGATGGCTGCAGGTAAGGGGAAATCTGTATGCAAGACAGGGAACCAAATATATAATCGTAACCATAATTCAGGATATAACCGAGAAGAAAAACATAGAGGAAGAACTTCAGTTACAGGCGGAGCGTTTACATATTCTTCTTGAGTCTGAAGGGGAAAAAATTCTTGACTATAATGCCAAGACGGACGTTTTGGTAATAAAGGATTCCGGAAATCCGTTGTCTGTAGGCGAGATTATATTGAATGGGTACAGGGAGAACTTTGATGTTTCCAACATTCATGTGGACGACGTGGAGCGCTACCGGGAAGTTTTCGACGGAATACTGAAGTCGCCTAAATATGATACGCTTGAAATCCGCAGCATGAGATTCGAGGGCAATTATACATGGTACCAGATGAATCTGACATCGCTTCTTGGAGCGGAAGGGTATGTAACGCGAATTGTAGGCAGGATGATAAATATCAACAACAAGAAACTGCATGAAATTAATCTGCAGCTTCAGACGGAAAAAGAGGCTCTGACAGGCTTATATTCTAAGGATGTCACGAAGCAGCTTATTGAAAATGCCCTGTTTGAAGAGAGCGAGACCGATGTACTGAATGCCCTGATGATCATTGATTTAGATGATTTTATGAGAGTAATTGAGCTGATGGGATATTCGCAGGGAGACAAAATACTGGAAGAAGCGGGAAATTATCTGAGCAAGGTATTTAAAGGCTCCGATATAATCGGAAGAGGCGAAGACGACAGATTTATAATATATATCAGGAATTTCAGTAAATTTTCGGAAATTGACCAGCTGTGCTCCGATATCGTGAAAAATATTAATTACAGACTGTTTCATGAAAAAGGGGAAATCCATGTTACATGTAGTATCGGTGTAGCAGTTTATCCATATCATGGAACTACTTTGGATGAGCTTATGAATAAGGCAAGAAGAGCCCTTACCAGAGCTAAGGCAAACGGTAAGTGCAGATATCGTATTTATGATGCGGCTATCACTATGGCATATCATGCTTTGCGAAAGAGTCAGGATATGCCTTATAATCCTGAGAAAGGAATGAATCTCAACCGGAGTGCGGAAGAGCTGATAATGCTTGTTCTTATTGAAGATAAAGTATTGGAGGCTGCGCTTAAAGCTGCAATTGAGTTAATTACGACCAGATATAAGTTCCACAGGGGATATATATGCGGGAGTGAAAAAGGCGGTCTGCCGATTTCAAATGATATACAGTTTTCTGTACGTGGATACGAAGTAGGGCAGGAGAGTATAGAACATTATGAACTGAGGCGTGTAGTTTACGAAATTTTATATGAATCCTTTAAGAATTGCAGTATTATTCATGAGTATGATTTAGGTGCGGATGAAATGAAGTATTTTTTCCAATCGGAAGGAATAAAGAGCCTGTTGTATTATCCGATTACCTCAAAAGGAGAATTTAGAGGAGCAATTGTATTTGAGAATCGTAAAGATGTACAGCTTGAATTCGAAGACGGCGTCATGGAAGAACTGCGCTCGCTGTTTAGGGTTTTAGAGGCACATATACTCCAGATCGGTCTGATGGATAGGTTGGGAGATTTTGCTACACAGATCGAGATGCTGGATAATCTTGACAGTTTTGTTTATATTATTAATACTGACACATATGAACTCAGCTTCATAAACAAGAAGATTCTGATGCAGTCGCCGGAAGTAAAAATCGGTGATATATGTTATAAGGCAATCCAACATAGGGATACGCCTTGCGAGCAGTGTATATTTAACAATTTGGGTAAAAACGACACGCATGGCAGGTATACCGAGGAGATGTTTAATTATTCCCTGCGCTGCTGGTGCAGATGCAGTGCAAGCTGGCTGGAATGCAGGGAAGGAAATACGCTGGGTATGCTCAATTGCATTGATATATCTGAGTATTTTATTGGATAAAGGAGTTGTTTTTAAATTATGGCTGACTTTAGCGTTGCAGGAAGACAGTTCCGTACGAAGGCAGATTATAATGCAGCACTGCAGGATCAGGCACAGATAGAAGCAATAAAAGCCAAAGTAAATATGCAGCAGCCGGGAGAGGTCATCAGCCTTTCACAGGATTTATCCGATGGAAAATATCGTATGAAGACTCTGGTAGGCAGAGATTTCATTGAAGAAGTATACGAACTGGCAAAAGAATACGAAAAGCAGGGCTATACTAAAGATAGCAGGATAAAGCTTTCAAAACAAAAAAATAAGACAGACAAGACTAAGAAAGGCAGTAGCCGGAAAGATAATAAAATAAACGGAACAAAACAGGATAAGCGCTCGCTCGAAGATTTTGACGAACAGATGCAGAAGGAGATAAAAGCTGTTCTTAAGAAGAATGAACAAAGAAGAAAGCTGATCGTAGCCCTCTGTAGTGTGATAGCATTAGCCTGTTTTGGTTATTATGGTATTTATTACTATCATGCAGAGAAAAACCGGTCTGACTATGAAGAACTGAATGACCTGAAAGGAAGTACCATTTTATCAGCCGGAACGCCGGGTTATACAATACATTATACTAACGATGAAGAGGAAATAGAGCTTGAGGTATTGGAAGAATATGCAACTTTGTATAATAAGAACAAAAGGCTGATAGGCTGGATTAAAATCGATGGCACAAACATAGATTATCCCGTTATGCAGACGACCAATAATGAATACTATCTCGATCATAATTATAATCAGGAAAATGACAGGAACGGCAGTATTTTTCTGGATAAAGACTGTGATGTTGTGCACAGGAATACAAACCTTATCATATACGGACATAATATGAAATCCGGGAAAATGTTCGGAACTCTGGGTAAATACAGCAGTAAGAGTTTCTATGAGGATCATCCGACATTTCAGTTTGATACAATTTATGAGAAAGGCACATATCAGGTTATGTATGCCTTCCGCTCCAGAATATATAATGAGGATGAGGTGGTTTTTAAATACTACCAGTTTATAGACGCTGTTTCCGAGAAAGAATTTATCTCCAATTTACAGGAAATGGCTGAAATAGCGTTGTATGACACAGGGGTAACGGCAAACTACGGCGATGAACTGCTTACCCTGTCTACATGCGACAATTCGGAAGAAGACGGACGTTTTGTTGTGGTTGCCAAGAGGATTGAATAAAGGGGAAGCTTTGCCGGCTTCTCTTTTTTAGTAATCTTGTTATGAGTCGCCAAAAGTGGAGGGAAAAAACCTCTTGCATAAATTCATAAATATAGTAAAATAAATATGTATGCAAATAGGTTTAAATAAACCAATTGGCATTTTACATATTATACTGGTAGAAAAGCTTAAATATAATGGAAGTCTAAATAAATTGATGAGAAATGACGATATAATTATTAATAATCATTTGTCATAAATCATCGGGCAATCAGATAAATATGTATTACTTGCATAAGGAGAGAGTGATATGTCAAAGAAAGTATCTGTGAACAAATCAAAAAAATCCGGAAGAAGATTAAAAAGAAGCGTAAGGAGAGCCCTTGCGGCTGTTTTGATGATAACTGCAATCGGAGTTGCGGCTATTCCTGTACCGGAAAACCTGGCTACTGAAACTTCGCCGACAGCGTCAGGTAACACCGTGGGCGGAGATACCGAGAGCATTGGCGACGTGCATGCCGATGAGATGGAGAATGGGAATAAGGCCGGGGTGAAGTTTGGATATGATGCGACAGACAAAAATAACGACATTACAGTAACAACCGGAAAATATTTTCCATTGGACTTGTATGCGTACGCAAGTGATGGCGGGACAATAAACACGGATACGCTGCTTACACATTTAAAAGACAGTGATAAAGGAGATACCGGCGAGCATGAGAAAGGAAGTACACCTAATGTATATGCTTCCTACACGATTAGGAATATCAGCGGCTCACCGACTTTAATATGGGAATTCTTATATTATTTGGGAATAGACGGTGGAACAATAAGGGGCGTAGTATGTAAATATAATGAGGGATTTGCTACCGATATAGTGGATTTGGAATCCCATCCGATTACGTCATATTATACGCTGTCTGTGGATGAGTTTGAGTCATTATATGATTCTTCATATAATCAAAACGGCGTAACACATGGAAATACTGTCAAAAATCATAATATAGATCCGACGAAAACTATTACATTTACATATAATGATTATATAAATACAGGTGCAACTATAAAACCTAGCGGCATAACTGATAAAGAATGGGAATTCCTTACTAAGAGCGATTACTGTAAAGCAGATTTTCAGGCGGCGTGCAACAGATTTGAGGCGTATTATAGATGGGATATTGACACCAATCCTAATAAGACTACCCAGCCTCCGGCTAATGCAAGTAATAGCGCTTTTGAAGTTTTGCCTGTTCGTGATTATATTAACACGGACGAATTGAAAAGGAAATTTTATTGTGAGAATGATACGAAATTTCCCGGAACAGGATTTACGTTGGTTCCTGTCTATGATGAAAGACCTGCCAGAGGCAGTGTATCCGATAATACTACAACATCCAGTGGGTCAGGCAGGGTTTACGTTGCACAGGGAAATAAAAACTCCACTCCGGACTCAATGTATAGAATGGATAAGAATTATTATCTGGTGATGTCCGAAAGCGATCACTCAATGGGTGCCATCGGAGCAAGAGCTTTCGCCGGAGTTCAAAATGTAATTAATATGACGATTCCTCAGATGATTAATTACATAGGTGATGAGGCTTTCCTGGGAGCTGGCTTGATTGAAAGCATTGATATTGCTAATGTAAAGCAGATTGGAAACAGGGCGTTCAAGAATTGCTACCATTTATCAACAGTAACTCTTCGGGAAGGCGTGAATGTTATTGGACAGGAGTGTTTTTACAGTACTGCAATTTCCACCATTTCACTGCCAAGCTCGATATCTAAAATAGGCTATGGTGCATTTGCAAACTGCAGCGCTATGACCCAGGTTGACTTTAGTAAGCTTAGCAGTGGAGCCGAAATTTGCGATTATGCTTTCTATAACTGTACTTCACTAAGTGAAATCGATATGTCTAAAGCAGGTATTTCAAAAATAGGTAACGGTGCATTTGCCGCAGATTCGGGAGTTCTTGAGAGATTTATCTTCCCTCAGGGAGATAATTTGATGAGTCTTAGCAGTGATGGTATAGGCGACTATATGTTTGCAGGACGTTCCAGCTTAAAAACCGTGGTATTTCCTAAGAGTTACGGAAGTAATTCAAGGATAAAAACCACGCTGCCGAATAATATGTTCCATGGCTGTATTAATCTGGAATATGTAGAGTTTCCTGCAAATCATGTAAATGCTCCATATGCCTGTGCATTTGTGAATTATGATCCCGAGAAGCTGTTTAGGGATGTACGGGGCTCTAAACTATATGTAAAAGGACCGCAGGAGCATAACGGTTCTGTGGATGCAAGCGGAGACAGAACCGCATACCCTCGTAAGAATACATGGGATGCAATAACTGCTGAAAATGATTATTCCGTGCCGTATTTATATGTTGATTCAAACGGTAAAGAATACTATGAAGTCAGCCGTGGTGACTATTTGCTTTGTATTCAGAAGAATGCGGACGGACAGACAGGTGTCCTTACATCCTGTAGGCTTAAGCCCGGAAGCAAAGGGGATAAACGTCTGGTGATACCTGCAGTAGTAGGAAACACTAAGGTGACCAGCATAGCGTCGAATTGTTTTACGGATAAAAATCTCAACAATAGTGTAGAGATTTTGGTTATTGAAGATAATTCCATATCCATAATTAGCGACGGAGTATTTAAGAACTGGCTTAAGCTGGAGAAGGTAGAAATCGGTAATTCCGTTATGTCCATAGGAAAAGAAGCGTTTGCTAATTGTAATAATCTGGTAGATGTTACGTTTAATACGCCGATGAACGGTAATTATCAGGGCTTTACGATAGGTGCGGATGCCTTTAAGACAGGCAGCCCCAGGCTGACATTCCATGGAGATATTGTAAAAGGATATGCGCCGTTTACATGGGCAATGGATCCTAATAATATAATTAAGCAGCCTGAAGGAATCCGTGTATGTTACAAGAGCCTTACACCCACTTATCTTACCGTAATGTACAATCCTAATACCGAACTTGTTACATTATTAGATTATCCGAAGTACAGTCAGGTAAGTAAGGTACTTAATGAGGTGCATGAGAATGAACTCTATGATTCAAATGGAAAAAAGATATATAAATCATATGAGGATATGATGGAGCAACGCTCATATGCAGATTACAGTGATTCGTATTATGATGGTGACCGGATAGCATTTGCAAATGCGTGGGCTTCTGCAACCAATAAGGAAGATGTCTATAATTCGGATAATTATGGACCATGGGTTAATCCTGAGTTTTGTAATCCTCACAGCAGCAGTTATTGGAAAAATTTGATTTCCGGTTCACCTACTGTTAGCGGCAATGAAAATAACGGAAGCGATACTTCCAGAAATTCATTGACTGACTGGCTGTTCGAGCCTATTGTTGCCTATGCGGCTGAGGGAGACCCGATACCTTATTATTCATATTCCGGTAATGGATATGATGTTGTAAAATATTCAGAAATGAAGGATAGGAAGCCTTGGCAGACAACAACATCGGAAGCGGATGCCTTAATTAATGCAACCAAGGAAATTGTAGTACCCGATGGTGTGGATTCCATTGATGTATATGGATATTATAATAATCTTGACAGAGAAGGAAATGAACTTGATGTTAAAGCGGCTGACAATCTTGAGAATGCCAAACAGTATTTAACCGGTGTGTATGGCTGCTGGGATGCTGACACTATCAAGATGTATACGATAGAGTCCCTGAAGGATGAGGATAATATCAATAGTAAGCCGGGATTGTTCAGCGGAACTTATGATGATAAAGCCGGTGAGGAAAAAGAAAAACGTATAAGGGGTAATGACAGAATCATAAGCGTGATCCTGAACAGCGTAAAATATCTGCCGGATTATGCATTTGACAGTTGTGAGCAGCTGACAACGGTTATTCTTGGACCGAACTGCTCCGATATTGGTACGGCGCCGTTCCGTGGCTGTTATTCTATGAGAGCCGTAGGTGATAATGATTATTATAAGACAGATAACGGTATTGTTTATTCCGTGAATCCGGACGGAAGCTATGCGATTGAAGAATGTCTGTGGGCCAGAGGTCTGGCAGGCGGAGTAGGAGAAGCTCAGGTAAGCCTTTCTACGGATGCAAATTTGGGTAAAGTAAGCATAATCAAAGACGGAGCTTTTGAGGACTGCGATAATATTACGCTGGTGGATTTAACAAATACAGCAGGCCTTATGGAAATACCGAAGAGATGTTTCAAGAACTGTGATAACCTGAATAGAATCTGGCTGCCGGGCACGGTAAACAGCATTGATGATGAAGCCTTTGTAGGAGCTAATCAGTTAAGTGAACTGCAGATTCCCGGAAAGGAAGTATTTATTTCGGGTCATGCGTTTGATGAAAATAAGTTGGCAACCACAAGCGTTTATACTTCCGAAGATTCTTCGGCTCGCAGATATGTCGATACATACGGAAAAAGGTATAAGCTTGAATGGCATAAGAAGGATAACTGGCGTGTTATTTTCCTGGATTCTGATTTGAATCAGATAGGTAAAGAGCAGATTGTAGAAGATGGCGGTTACGCGGAAATACCTGAGGATCCGGTAAAAGAGGACTGGGTATTTGATCGTTGGCTTGGAACGAATAATGCCGATCCTCATAATCCTATTAAGGCGGATACAACCTTTGTAGCAGTGGGTTATTCTACCAACTCCATGGTGGACGGTAAATATAGGGTTGACTTTATGGATCAGGTTGATGGAAAGATATTCAACACCCAGCTGGTAGAGCCGGGTGGAGATGCCGTGGTACCTCAGGCTCCGACACATACGGGATATACTTTCCTTAAATATGGCGGTGACCCGCTTACGAATATTCAGAAGAATTCTGTGGCGCTTGCAATGTATAGCGGCGGAACGGGCTCAGGATCTGGATCAGGCCCAGGCGGTAATGGCGGTAACGGAACGACAAGCGGGTCGTCTTCGTCTACACAAAGCAGTGATTCCAGTTCGGGAAATTCCACATCCTCCACCTCTACGGGGGCAGGAAGTGTCGGGAAATATACCGTAACGGTTATCAACGGAAGCGGAAGCGGTACATATGATGCAGGAACTACCGTAATAATAGCAGCTAATACTCCGGCGACGGGTAAGGTATTCAAAAATTGGACTACGGAATCAGCGGGTGTGACTTTTGCAAGTGTAAGTCTCTCTGCAACTACATTTGTAATGCCGAATAATAATGTAACGGTAACTGCTAATTATGTAAATGGCTCCGGCAGTTCGATGACCGGCACTTCAACCAATGGCAATACCGGAAACGGTAATAACGGAGGTACAAGGGTAGACATTACCAAACCCGGTATCAGCAATAAGGATTTGGCAACAGCAAATGTCAATGGTTCTACGGATAATTTTGTAGTGAAGATTTCCGAGACACCGGAAGCTACTCAGGCGGTAATGAATGCATTGACAAATAAGTACGGTAATCTGGATAGCGTGCTGTACTATGCAATGGATATCAGTCTGTATGATTCTACAGGCACGGTGAAAATTTCAGATACTTCGGGATTGACTGTTGATATTACGATTCCGATTCCGGATGCGCTTACAGTTTTTGGCGGTAATAATATGGCGGGAGCGGTAGTGGCAGATCAGATGGAAGACTTAGGCGTGAAGTTCTCGACAATTAACGGAGTGCCTTGTATAAGCTTTACGGCGACCCATTTCTCACCGTATACGATTTATGTCAATACACAGCAGCTTTCGGATGGCACGCTGGATATAACACCGAAGACCGGAGACCCGATTCATCCGAAGTGGTTCCTGTCACTTGGTCTTGCATGTTTGTCTATTATACTGTTTATGAAAAAAGACAAGAAACCTGTGAAGGTCAAAGCGGCATAGCATAAGATTCATAGGGGGATGCCTATGGGAAAAAAGATTAGGAAGACATTGGGAGCTGTTTTGATGGCGATAGCGATTGCTGTCACTCAGATACCTGTACCGGATGTGGAAGCGGTAGAAACTGCTTCTGCATCCGAGTTTCAAATGAACGGAACCACATTGGTCAGATACAATGGCACGGCGCAGGACGTGTCTATTTCTGATTATGTGGAGAAAATAGAAGCGCAGGCGTTTGCCGGTAATGAGCATGTACAGAATGTCACAATCGGAAAAAATGTGCAGAGCATAGGCACAGCTGCTTTTGAAGATTGTAGTGCGCTTAAATCCGTAACTATACCTGATTCGGTAATCTCTATAGGAAATGCCGCTTTTGCCGACTGTTCTTCCCTTAAGGACGTAAGTATTGGTAAGGGTCTTGAAACGCTGGGAAACGGAGTCTTTGCAGGAGATATAAGACTCAGCGGCGTCAGCATTAACAGTGATAACCCGAATTTTTTATGTAATGACGGCGCAATATACAGCAAGGTGGATGGCTCTACGTTATATGATGTACTTTCCGGAAGACAGAAATCAAACTATACGATGCCATCCGCAGTCACTAATATAAAACCATATGCATTCTGGGGTAACAGATATCTTGAAAGCGTTTCAATTAGCGGTAATGTAGGAGAGATATCCGCATATACCTTTTCTAATTGTGCTAACCTGAAAGATGTCAGTATTCCTTACTCGGTAAAAAGAATAGGTATGAAGGCATTTGAAAATTGCATCAGGCTGCGCAATATTACGATTCCGATTTCGGTAGGCAGTATTCACAGCACAGCATTTGACGGTTGTACGAAACTGACTATTGATGCTGTACCCGGAAGTACTGCGAAGGCTTTTGCGGATAGTCTTGTTCTTGAAGATATAGACATAACGGAATATGAAGATACTTCATTGGATACTATAAATGATGCTGATGAAAATGATTCGGAGACAGAAGAAGCAGAGACCGTATTGGACTATTATCATGAAGTGACTCATATAAATTCTATCGAGGACGAAGATGATGGTTCCGTAAAGGGAAAATCTAAAGTTATAGGAAGTCAGGTTTTTGTTTTTGTTGATAATTCAGAAGCTACGGTAAATTCGGGAGCACCGGATTTAAACAGTATTGAAGGGGTTGTTTTTGGCGAGACCGGAGAAACGATAGGCGATATTAAGGACAGCGTTGTAAAAGGCAGTTCTTTCCCAAAATACGAGATAATAGATAACAAAGTGATTGCCAATCAGGCATATTATAATAATGACAGTACATCCATAGAGATACCGGAAACAATTACAGAAATAGGGGAATTTGCTTTTGCGAGATCCGGAATTACTTCCGTTGAGATTCCGGAGGGAGTTACGAAAATCGGGTATGCTGCATTTTATCATTGTGACGAATTGACTGATATAGTCATTCCGGATTCGGTGACTGAGATTGGACCGTCAGCTTTTGCCAAAACTCCCTGGCTTCAGAATTGGGAACAGAACGGAACCGGCGATTTTCTAATTGTGGGAGATGGTTTATTATTGGATTATCGTGGAAATACAGCTACTGTGGCAATACCTGCGGGAGTAAAAACGATAGGAGCAGGTGCATTTGCCGATAATTCAAGTATTAAGCAGATTATATTGCCTGACAGCGTTGAAGTAGTAGGGGAAGGCGCTTTCTCAGGCTGCAGTAGTCTGACAGAAATAGAAGGCGGCAATTCATTGAAGAAAATCAAAGACAGGGCTTTTGCGGGTTGTCCGATTGAGAACATAAGAATTCCGTCATCAGTAGAAGAAATAGGGCTTAAATCCTTCGCAGTGGCGTATTCCGTAAAGTCAGCCCAAGCCGGGACCGTGGTTTTTGAAGGCAGCACTTTGCCGAAATTGTCTTATGAAACTTCTTCAGGAAAAATATATAATGATGCATATAGAGGTCTTGCGTTTGATGGTGTGGATACGGCAGTTATACCGAATGATGTGGAAACGTTAGAGGGTACGGTGTTAGATGAAAAGCTGTACGGATTCAGAGGTACGATTCGCAAGGCAGGAGAGAGTGATGCTGTTACATCAGAAGCAGCTGATACAGATTCAGTTCCGGTTACAGATGAAGCTCAGAATGTAGATTCGGCTTCGGATTCAGTTGAAGATTTGGTTACAGATGTGTTTTTGCAGGGTATTACTGTGTATATAAAAGGTGATTCTATAGAGAATGCAGAGCTGGCAAGCGCTGTTATGGATGGAGCTGAAGTGGCTTATATACTCAGTATAATGGAAAGCGATGACACTAAAGATTTGATTCTTGATGCATACGGTAAGCTGTATGGTGACAATACGCCTTCAAATCTTTTAGCGTATGATATAACTATGTATGAGATGGCAACATTGATTCCGATCACAGGGCTTGGCAGACAGAAGATAGAGATTACCATACCTTTACCCGATGGAATCGGCGAAGAAAACCTGCATGTCATATGTATGGATGCCAATGGTCAGTTAGAAGAAATAGGAAGCAGTATTTTTTCAAATAACGGTGTGGATTATCTTACTTTTACGACGAATCATTTTTCACCTTATGCTGTTTATAATTATGTTTCAGGCGTTTCAGCACAGGTGATTGACGGTAAAGCAGTTTTTTCTTCTAACGGAAACAAAGATGTGTCTCCCAATACAGGAGACAACAGCATACATCCTAAGTGGTTTCTATTTATAGGTTTTCTGTTTACCGGACTTGCAATGTTCTTTTATCGTGGCAGAAGACGAAAGATATAGATATACAGCGAACCGAAACAAAACTTCCGGCATAAAATATGAAAAAAAGCCGGGAGTTTTTTATGTATCGTGTTAGAAAGCAGTTAGGCTGCAGCGATAGTCTGCAGCAATCGTGCAAGGGCAGCCCGGTTACAGTAGCAGTGTTGGATACAGGCATTTCTAAGCATCCTGATTTAACAGGTCGGATAGTTGATTTTAAGGATTTCGTAAACAACAGAGACAGGATTTATGATGACAGCGGACATGGAACCCATATAGCCGGATGCATCGGAGGAAGCGGTTTTATGTCCAATGGAAAATATAAGGGCATAGCGCCGCACTGCTTTTTCTGCGTAGGAAAAGTATTGGACCGAAATGGTGACGGCACAATCGAAAGTATGTACCATGGTATGCTGTGGGTAATGCAGAATCGTATCAACTATAATATCCGCATCTTAAATATATCTGTCGGTATTGGAGAACCCCGTGAAGCGAAAAAAGTCGATGAATTGATAGGTCTTCTTGAAGCTGTCTGGCATTCAGGCATTGTTGTAGTGTGTGCAGCGGGCAATGCGGGTCCCGGAGACGGAACGATATCGCCGCTTGGAAGCTGCCGCAAGGTTATTACGGTAGGCTGCCATGACGACGGATATTTTGGGAACAGAAGCGATTTGTGTGAAAACTATTCAGGCAGGGGCGATAATTCTATTCTATATAGAAAACCTGACATTGTGGCGCCGGGTACTGACATTAAATCCTGCTGCAACAGAGGGAATTATTATGTTAAAAAAAGCGGCACATCTATGGCGACTCCGATTGTATCAGGGGCCGCAGCGTTGCTTTTGCAAAAATATCCATATCTTAACAATGATCAGGTAAAGCGAAAAATTGTGTACAGCGCCAGAGATTTGGGTGATCCGTGGAATAAACAAGGATGGGGAATGCTGGATATTGCCAGACTCATACAGGACTAAAAGCTGAAAAATCAGAGATTTTTCAACATATGTATGACTGTGAACTGTAACTTGACATAAATGATAAGATTGTATACAATTATACGAGGTATGCTTATCCTCATAAGGGCAGCATGCTGTGAAAGGAGCATAGTTATTATTATGAATAATTATGATATCAAAAGTACTGTCAATGATAATTATTCCTTAAGCGGAAGAGTATTCAGAAAAATCCGTGAAGATATTCTGAGCGGCAAATACAAGGAACATGAAGAATTAAAAGAGGTTGCCATCGGAGAAGAAATGGGTGTCAGCAGAACTCCGGTCCGTGAAGCGTTCAGACAATTGGAGTTGGAGGGTTTGATTCAGATTATTCCGAATAAAGGGGCATATGTAACAGGAATTACGGCTAAGGATGTAAAAGATATCTACATGATCCGTTCTCTGTTAGAAGGTTTATGCGCCAGATTGGCAACTGAGAAGATTACTAAAGAGCAGCTGGAAGAGATGGAAGAAAATATCTATCTTGCAGAGTTTCACGCAGATAAAGGTCATATGGATCAGATGGCGGAGTTGGATAATCGTTTCCATGATATTCTCTATGAAGCCTGTGATTCCAAGATGTTAGAGCATATGCTCAAGGATTTCCATCAGTATGTGCTCCGTGTCAGGCAGAAAACCCTGTCAACGAACATCAGGGGACGGGAATCAAATAATGAACACAGATATATCATGGAAGCGATTAAAGCCAAAGATTCGGTAAAAGCGGAAGAACTTGCCAACAAACATATAATAAATGCATATGATAACATGGTGAAAAACGGACTGTATGACGTCTATAAAGACGATACACATTAGTCTTAATTATGTACATAAAAAGGAGGCATATTTTGATGGAAAAAATTAAAATGATTACACCGCTCGTGGAGATGGACGGAGATGAAATGACCAGAATTCTCTGGAAAATGATAAAGGATGAATTACTGCTGCCGTATATTGATTTGAGAACAGAGTACTATGACCTTGGACTTGAACACCGCAACGAGACAGGTGACCAGGTAACGATTGACTCTGCCGAAGCGACTAAAAAGTATGGTGTTGCAGTCAAATGCGCAACGATTACACCCAATGCGGCAAGAATGACAGAATACAATCTGAAAGAAATGTGGAAAAGCCCTAACGGAACAATTCGTTCAATACTGGACGGAACTGTCTTCCGCGCTCCTATTTTGGTTAAAGGCATAGTGCCTTATGTAAAGAACTGGAACAAGCCGATCACGATTGCCCGTCATGCTTACGGTGATGTATATAAGAATACGGAAATAAAAGTACCGGGGAAAGGAAAGGCGGAACTGGTATATACGGCAGAAGACGGCACGCAGGTCAGAGAGATTATACATAATTTTGAAGGAGCCGGAATCATACAGGGTATTCATAATACGGAAAAATCCATTTCCAGTTTTGCGAGAGCATGCTTTAGTTATGCAGTGGATACAAAGCAGGATTTGTGGTTCTCTACCAAAGACACTATTTCCAAGAAATATGATCATACATTTAAGGACATCTTTCAGGAAATCTATGAGGCAGAGTATAAGGAAAAATTTGAACAGCTTGGAATCGAGTATTTCTATACGCTGATAGATGATGCAGTGGCAAGAGTTATCCGCTCAGAGGGCGGTTTTATCTGGGCATGCAAGAATTACGATGGAGATGTGATGTCGGATATGGTAGCTACCGCTTATGGCGACCTTTCAATGATGACCTCAGTGTTGGTGTCTCCGGACGGAATTTATGAATATGAAGCAGCACATGGAACGGTGCAGCGTCATTATTACAAACACCTGAAGGGAGAGGAGACCTCTACTAATTCCATAGCTACGATTTTCGCATGGACAGGCGCTCTCCGCAAGAGAGGAGAACTGGATGGAAATAAAGAACTGTCGGATTTTGCCGATAAGCTGGAAGAGGCGTGCATTAAGACGGTAGAAGACGGGAAAATGACTAAAAGTTTATCCTTAATTTCAGATTGCAAAAATCCCGTAATACTTAACAGCTTGGATTTCATTAAGGCAATTCGCGCCACTTTGGATAGCATATTAAACTGAAAGTAACGGATTAGCATGAGCTGTCGGAATAACTAAACTATTCTGACAGCTCTTCCCATTTTTCATACAATTCGGCAAGCTCCGTTTCGTTGCCTTCTTTTTCCTTGGATAATTCCTGCAATTTGGCTACATCCGTACACACATCGGGAGCCGCCATCATCTCATCTATTTTTAAGTTTCGGATTTCCAATGCTTCAATCATATCCTCGCATTTTTTCAGCTCATTTTCCTTCTTGCGTTTAGCAGCCTGTTCCTCTTTTTTCTTCTTCCAGTCCTGTTTATTGTCGGAAACATTTTGCGTATTTGATTGCTCGGATAAATCTGGCGCTGTGAGCCTTGCAAGGCGTTCTTCCTTCTTATCCAGATAATATTCATAATTGCCCAGATATTCCGTTAGTGTTCTTTGATTCAACTCCAGAATACGGTTTGCAGTCTTATTTATAAAATAACGGTCATGTGAGACATACAACACTGTTCCTGTATAGCCGTTTATCGCGTCTTCAAGTATTTCTTTGGACATGATATCCAAGTGATTGGTCGGTTCATCAAGAATAAGGAAATTGGATTCGGACAACATAAGTTTAGCCAGTGAGACGCGGCCGCGTTCTCCGCCGCTCAAAGATTCTATTTTCTTGAATACATCCTCTCCGGTAAACAGAAAAGCAGCAAGCGTATTACGGATTTCCGTGTTGGTCAGGACAGGATAAGCGTCCGAAATTTCATCAAACAGAGTTTTTTCGGGGTGCAGGACATGATGTTCCTGATCGTAATATCCAATTTCCACATTAGTGCCGAGGCGTATCATGCCGGTATCAGGAGAGAGCAGTTCGTTTATGATTTTCAAAATGGTTGTTTTTCCTGTTCCGTTGTCGCCTATGATGGCAACATGCTCTCCGCGTTTGATATCAAGGGAAAGCTGTTTGAATAACGTTAATTCCCCGAAGGACTTAGACAGATTCTCCACATGAAGCACGTCATTACCGCTGACGAGGCGTGGCTCTAAATGAAGATGCATATCGCTTCTGACTTCTACGGGTTTTTCGAGAACTTCAATTTTACTTAGCATTTTTTCACGGCTTTCCGCACGCTTAATGGACTTTTCACGATTAAATGACTTTAATTTCTCTATGACTTCTTCCTGATGCTTGATTTCACGCTGCTGGTTCATATAAGCATTATACTGCGCCGCGCGCAGCATTTCCTTTTTGGCGGCATAAGCGGAATAATTTCCGGTAAATGCAGTAGCTTTCGTGTTATCCAGCTCTATGATCTTGCCAGCAATCCGGTCAAGGAAATATCTGTCATGGGACACAATGATTACGGATCCCTTGTAATTTAGCAGATAAGTTTCAAGCCATGTGATAGAGGACATGTCCAGATGATTTGTAGGCTCGTCAAGTATAATAAGTTCCGGCTTTTGCAATAACAATTTTCCGAGAGCTACTCTGGTCTTCTGGCCGCCGGAGAGTGTATCGATAGATTTGGAAAACTCGTTTTCTTCAAATCCAAGCCCTTTTAAAACTCCGGTCAATTCACTCTTGTATGAATAACCATCACCGGCTTCAAAGGCATGGGTCAGTCTTGCATAGGTTTCCATCAAATCATCAAGCTCTTTACCCGATGCAGTTTTCATCTGCAGTTCGGCGGAACGTATCTGATGCTCTAATTCAATAATATTTTTCTTTACGGATAACATTTCATCATAAATTGTATTTTCACCGGATACCGCCTGATGCTGGGAAAGATATCCGATGGATAAGCCTTTGGAGAAAGTCACACTTCCCGCATCGGCAGGAAGCTCTCCCATAATAATACGCAGAAGTGTAGTCTTACCGGCACCGTTAATGCCTACGATGGCTGCTTTTTCATGCGCTTCGATATGGAAAGAGACGTTCTGCAATACAGGCACTTCATTAAAAGATTTATGTAAACCACTAACTGAAAGTATCATAATAATACAAATGCTCCTTTTTGCGATTGAAAAATCTTTGATTTTTTAATCTGTCAAAGGTAATTTTATATCACAGGCGGTTTTATAGTCAAGGGTTTCAGAATGAAAATGCTTGTTTGCAAAGCGGATAAGTGATATTCTATTGTTATGTTATGGCGTTTATTGCTATGATAAAACACAAGAAGCAATGCTTCACCTGACTGATGGAAGGATATGATTGCATGTCAAACAAGGACGAAGTTTTTCAAAATGCGCTTGAGGGAAAAAAAATACCGCTTCTGACTCTGGATAATAAGTGGCACAAGCTTTTTGCCCATACTGATACCACTCCGAAGATCAAAGCTTTGGAAGAGCGGCTGAATGAATTGGTAAAGCGGCAGGGCAAGATCAATACCGAGAGCAAGGATATTAAGAAAATTAAAAAAACGCTGATGAATGAAGTTATGGTGATTGCGGACGGTCTTTTACAGTCTCCTAATAGCAAGAGGCTTAATAAGCAAATGGAAGAGCATAAACGGCTGATAGAGGAATGTAATGAAAAGCTGGCTGCATATGAAGAAGAAATGTTGGAACTGCCAAGGGAAATTGACAGAACCAATAAAAAACTGATGCTTATGACCATGGAAATCTGTTACAGGAAGCTGCAGGAAAATGCGAAAGAACTCAGCGTAATCAATGAATGGATAAGGAATGTGCGTCGTGAATTAAAGAAAAAAATGGTTCGTAAGCAGGAAAAAGAAAATCAGAATAATGCACTGTATTCATATATGCATGATATTTTTGGGGCGGATGTTATAGAGATCTTTGACATGAAATATAATTATGACAGTCATGACGAGGAAGATTAGTAAGGTAATAAAAACTCATAGGCTGAGAGAGGAGCATGGTTATATAAATGAAGTATCTTGTAACACAGTCGGAAATGAAGCAATATGATAAAAATACAATCGAATATCTTAATTATCCGTCGGTTTTATTAATGGAACGTGCCGCGCTTGTGACTGTGGAACATTTAAAAAATGAAATGGGAGATGCCGGGTTTAGGGTGTTGGTTGTCTCAGGCTGTGGGAATAACGGTGGTGATGGGATTGCAGTCGGCAGACTTTTGATGCTTCAGGGCTGTAAAGTTGATTTTGTTTTGCTTGGAAATCGTGACAGATGCAGTAAGGAGACGACATTGCAGCTTGAGATTCTGGCAGGATATGGGTATGAGCCTTATGACAGAATTCCGGAAGGTGAATATGATATAGTAATCGACGCAATTTTTGGTATAGGATTGTCGAGAGATATAGAGGGAATATATAAAGAAGCTGTTTTAAAGATTAATGAAATGAGCTGTTATGTCTGTTCCATAGACATCCCATCAGGTATCAATGCTGATTCGGGACAGATTCCGGGCTGTGCAGTTCGTGCGAATCTGACTGTTTCTTACGGATTTTTCAAACTCGGAGAAATTCTTTATCCGGGAGCCGGATATTGTGGTAAACTCATATGCGGGCAGATGGGAATTGATGAACACAGTTTTCTTGAGAATAAGCCTTATTGGTATACTTATGATTCAATTGACGATATACGGCTTCCACTGCGGAGACCTGATGGAAACAAAGGAACCTTCGGCAAAGCGTTGGTGATTGCCGGCTGTGATACCATATGCGGTGCAGCCGTTATGGCGGGCAGAAGCGTTTTCAGGACGGGTGCGGGCATGGTAAAAATCGTGACTTCGCAGAGAAACCGTGATGCAGTACTTGAAGCTCTGCCGGAAGCAATGTTTACGGTATACGGTGGTAATTCTGTTTTTGAGGAAGAATTTAAAAAATCTTTATCATGGGCGGACTGCATTTTAATAGGACCCGGAATCGGAACCGGCAGCGAAGCGGTATGGATGCTTAATAAGTGTCTGAATGAGAGCAGACTGCCAATGGTAATAGACGCTGATGGTTTGAATATACTGGCGGACATGATAAATAAGCCTGTTGAAGAAGTTTCAGATTCAGAGTTAAATTTACCGTACAAAGCGGCGATATTTGATACGGACAGAAAAGTGATTCTGACTCCCAATCTTGGGGAATTTGCAAGATTATACGGCTGCAGCATTAATGAAGTATCTCAGAATCTGACCGAATACCCGCAAAAACTTGCTGATATGCTGAACTGTATCGTAGTCTGTAAGGATGCCAGAACAATTGTGGCTTATCCGGAAGCAGATGACGGTTTCATCAATACATCAGGTAATGCGGGAATGGCTACTGCGGGGTCAGGTGATGTATTAGCCGGAATTATTACAGGGCTGCTTGCTCAGGGAATGGAAGCTAAAGAGGCTGCAGTCACAGGAGTCTGTCTGCATGGTTTTGCTGGGGATATGGCAGCTTCAGGCTGTGGAGAGCGCAGTATGACTGCAACGGATATTATAGCATGGCTGCAGGAATTGTTAAAAAAGCTTGATGAGCATAAATAGCAGAAAGAGAAAGGAAGCATGGCTTTAACATGGAGGAGAGTTACCAGCGGGTATATGCGGCAGTGGATTTGGATGCCGTTCTTTATAACATGGAGCAGATTAAGCAGAATATTGCTCCTGATACAAAGATAATGGGAATCATTAAGGCGGACGGATACGGGCATGGCGCCGTCAGAATCGGAATGGAGTTAGAACGGCTTGATTATGTATTCGGTTACGGCGTAGCGACAGCGGAAGAGGCATTACTCTTACGCCAATCGGGAATTAGGAAGCCGATACTGATTCTGGGATATACTTTTCCCTATTGCTATGAGAAATTGGTTGAAAATGAAATAAGGCAGACAGTGTTCAGGTACGATATGCTGGAAGAACTGGATTCATGGGCAGTCAAACTTGGCAGGAAGGCAAAGATTCATATTAAGGTCGATACGGGCATGACCAGAATCGGTATTTGTCCGGATGACAGCGGGTTAGGTTTTATAAAAAAGGCGCTGTCTTATAGAAATATTGAAATAGAAGGCGTATTTACACATTTTGCGAGGTCGGACGAGAAAGATAAGGAATCGGTGAATAAGCAACTTGGTAAAATAAACAGGTTTATAAGCCGCATAGAAACCGAACTCGGATATAGGATTCCGGTGAAGCACTGCTCGAACAGTGCAGGTATCATAGAGTTAAAAGAAGCCAATATGGACGTGGTGCGCGCAGGGATTATATTATACGGACTATGGCCGTCAAACGAGGTAAAGAGAGATATTGTGTCACTTAAGCCTGCTTTATCGTTAAAGAGCCATATAGTATATATCAAACAGGTAGAAAAGGGTGTGCCCATAAGCTATGGAGGCACATATGTAACGGAAAAAAGTATGCGCGTAGCGACAATTCCGGTTGGATACGGCGACGGTTATCCGAGAAGTCTTTCAAATAAAGGCTATGTACTGATTCGTGGAAAACGGGCTCCTATTCTTGGGAGAGTCTGTATGGATCAGTTTATGGTATGCATAGATGATATTGCAGAAGCCAAAGAAGGAGATGAAGTCACCCTGATCGGTCAGGATGGAGATACTCATATTACAGTGGAAGAACTTGGAGAAATGTCTAACAGGTTCAATTATGAGTTTGTCTGTAATCTGGGGCAGCGGATACCCAGAATTTATATTAAAAACGGCGAAATTATGGATACTAAAGCTGATTACTAAGTGATTTGTGCGTATACCTTCAGAGAAATTGGCAATACTATTGCTGTTACTTAGAATTGCTGGATTGATTGAAGGAAGTGTTTGATATGAGACGAGGAGATATTTATTATGCTGACTTAAGACCTGTAATCGGCTCGGAACAGGGAGGCGTAAGGCCGGTATTGATTATTCAGAACGATGTCGGAAATAAGCATAGCCCGACTGTAATCTGTGCGGCGATTACCTCCAAGATGAATAAAGCGAAGCTGCCTACGCATATAGAGTTGAATGCAAATAAATATGATATGGTAAAGGACTCGGTTATTCTTTTGGAGCAGCTGCGTACGATTGATAAGAAGCGCCTGAAGGACAGAGTCTGTCATCTGGATAAGGAAATCATGAAAGAGGTCAATACGGGGTTAATGGTCAGTCTTGAGCTTGATACATAAGAAGCAGTACGGATATACTGACAGATAATGGAAAATAGTGCCAAGATGCCTAAGGCTCAGGCACATGAATCAACATACTGAGAAAGGGTGAGGTTATTAACATGATTGATATTGGCATGGTGCTGGTATTTTTAACTCTTTTGGTTTTGGAAATGATATTTTACGGTTTTAACGCTGCACTGCAGAACAGGTCAAACGCTGATGCGGATGATAATGATAAAAAGTCTGATAAAAAGACCGAAAGGCTGCAGTATATGATAGATAATCCGGCTAAGTACTCAAATGCAGTGCAGCTTGGGATTGTAATGATTAATATGCTGCTTGGAGCGTTCCTTTTAGTCCGCCTATATAATTATTTTTGGTTATTTTCCCTTACCGCCATAGAAAGCATGGGCTGGAATGCTGATTGGCAGATTGAGTGTTTCATAGTACTTACCGCAATCGTTGTTACGGTATGTATGTTATACATAGTGCTGACTTTCGGCGTGCTCATACCAAGGAAGGCGGCGTCAAGATATCCCGATGCATGGCTCAGGCTTTGTATTACACCGGTATATCATTTCGTGCGCATTGCAGCGCCGTTTACAGGATTTATATCAATAACTGCCAGAGGGATTCTGCAAGTGTTTGGCATAAAAGGTCTGGATGAGACAGCGGATGTTACGGAAGAAGAAATCCGTTCCATGATAAGTGTCGGGCATGAGCAGGGTGTTTTGCTTGAAAGCGAAGCGGAGATGATTACCAATATTTTTGAATATGGTGAAAAAGAAGCTAAGGATATCATGGTCAACCGTAATAACATGATTGCGATTGACTGTAACATGACATTACAGGAAGCGGCGGCTTTTATTATTAACGAACATAACAGTCGATTCCCGGTATATGACGGTACGATTGACCATATTGTTGGCATTCTGCATCTGAAGGACGTTATGCGTATGCAGATGAATGATAAGATGTCAGGAAAACCTATAGGAAAAATCAAGGGGCTGCTCAGGGAACCGTTCTTCATTACCGAGACAAGGAAGATTGATGATTTGTTAAAAACAATGCAGAATGAGAAAATACAGATGGCAATTGTCATTGACGAGTATGGACAAGCTGCGGGACTGCTTGCGCTTGAGGATATTCTGGAAGAGATAGTAGGAAAGATTCAGGACGAATACGATGAAGAAGAAAGCTATATCAAGGAAAACGGTCAGAATGAATACATAATTGACGGTATGATGCCGCTCGATGAATTGTCAGAGCAGCTCGGAATAACAATGGAAGAGGAAGTTTTTGATACAGTCAACGGTTTCGTGATATCAAGGCTGGAGCATATACCGGAAGAAGGCGAAGAATTTGAATTTCAATATAAAGGGTATATGTTTAGAATTCTTGAAGCCAAAAATCTGATGGTTCAAAGCGTTAGTGCATCAAAAATACCCGAAACGGAACAGGAAGAAGAAAAAAATGCCCAGATGGTTGAAGAAACAGAAAAGAAATGATAAAATAATGTGAAAAAGCACTAAGTCACAGACTGAGAAAGGAGTAGTGTTACTGAAATGTCAGGACATTCAAAATTTGCAAATATTAAACATAAGAAAGAAAAAAATGATGCTGCTAAGGGTAAGATTTTTACAATTCTCGGAAGGGAAATTGCAGTTGCGGTTAAGGATGGCGGACCTGACCCGAATAATAATTTTAAACTGGCACAGATAATCGCTAAAGCAAAAGCCAACAATATGCCGAATGATACGATAGAAAGAGGAATTAAGAAGGCGGCAGGAGACAATGGCGGTGTTAATTACAAATATGTGACGTATGAGGGCTATGGTCCTAACGGCATTGCAATAATTGTAGACGCTCTGACTGATAATACCAATAGAACAGCAGCGAATGTAAGAAGCGCTTTTACCAAAGGACAGGGCAATGTCGGCACTCCGGGTTGTGTTTCCTTTATGTTTGACAAAAGAGGGCTTATCATCATAGACAGGGAAGAATGCGATATGGAAGCAGATGATGTTATGATGACGGCATTAGATGCGGGCGCGGAGGATTTTTCCGAGGAAGAGGACAGCTATGAAATCTATACGGCACCGGATGATTTGGATGTAGTAACGAAAGCATTAGAGGATGCAGGTATCGCAATGGCGTCATCCGAGGTTACCATGATTCCACAGAACTGGGTAGAGCTTACTGATGAGACAGCGATTAAGAATCTGCAGAGAACACTGGATCTGCTTGAAGAAGATGATGATGTGCAGGCAGTATATCATAACTGGAGCGAGTAATTTGATATTAATCGATATATTTTAATCGTAATAAAGGATTTTTATAGTACTGATTTGGAAAAAGGAGGCTATATCAAGTGGGAAAGAAGTATGAAAAGGAAACAATATGCATACAATCGGGATGGAAGCCGAAAAACGGCGAACCCCGGGTGTTGCCGATCTATCAGAGTACGACTTTTAAATATGATTCGTCAGAGCAGATGGGAAGATTGTTTGATTTAGAGGAAAGCGGATTTTTTTATACACGGCTGCAGAATCCTACCAATGAATATGTAGCAGCCAAGATCTGTGAACTTGAAGGAGGTGTGGCAGCTATGCTTACATCTTCGGGGCAGGCAGCGACTTATTATGCCGTATTCAATATCTGCGAAGCGGGAGACCATGTAGTTATGTCTTCGACAGTTTATGGAGGCACTTTTAATCTGCTGACCTGTACGATGAAAAAGATGGGAATTGAGTGTACTGTCGTAGACCCGGATGCGGATGTGGATGAACTGAATAAAGCCTTCAGGGAGAATACCAAATGCGTATTTGCCGAGACGATTGCAAATCCGGCATTGGTTGTGCTTGATATTGAGAAGTTTGCGAAGCTGGCGCATGAACATCAGGTGCCGCTTATTATAGACAATACGTTTGCTACGCCGATTAACTGTAATCCGTTTGAATGGGGCGCTGATATCGTCACACATTCCACTACGAAATACATGGACGGACATGCTATGTCGGTAGGCGGCTGTATCGTTGATTCCGGTAATTTTGACTGGACAAAATATCCTGAGAAGTTTCCGGGGCTTTGTACACCGGATGAATCCTATCATGGAATTACATATACAGAAAAATTCGGAAAGGCTGCATACATTACTAAAGCAACAAGCCAGCTTATGCGTGATTTGGGCTCCATACAGTCACCGCAGAATGCCTTTTTACTGAATGTAGGGCTTGAGACCCTGCCGCTTCGCATGGAGAGACACTGCTATAATGCGCAGAAAGTAGCGGAATATCTGGAATCGAATGAAAAAGTCGCTTGGGTGAACTATCCGGGACTTAAGAGCAATAAATACTATGAGCTTGCGCAGAAATATATGCCCAAGGGAACCTGCGGAGTTATTTCTTTCGGTCTGAAAGGCGGAAGAAAAGCCGCTTCGGATATGATGGATAAGCTTAAGCTTGCTGCAATCGTGACACATGTTGCGGACGCGAGAACCTGCGTCCTGCATCCGGCAAGCCATACCCACAGGCAGATGAACGACGCGCAGTTAAAAGAAGCCGGCGTTGCCCCCGATTTGATTCGTCTTTCTGTCGGCATTGAGAATGTAAAGGATATTATAGAAGATTTGGAACAGGCTTTATGATATATAAAAAAACATGGTTTAGCATCGTTTTGTGGGCGTTGTTTTCCAGCGTTACAGGAGCGATGCTGGCCGTATATACGATACTATTCTGGAAAAATGAAATAGATACGGAAGTAGGATATTATACGATTGTCTTTGGCGTATTGGTATTGGCAATGCTAATAGGCTGCTATATTTTATTAAACAGAGTGATTTTCAGACAAGGCAGACCGGAGATAAATAAGCGTGCGGCTCTTTTGTGGGAGATAGTGATGGTTCTCTGTATATATTCAGCAGGGCTGTTTTATCGCATATATCTGTATCTGCAAAGCAATGCGGCGTTTATTGAAACAACTGAATGTTATGATATAGCATCTTCGGATCTGAGTATTAAATCAGAGCAGATATTGCATGGAGCTTCCAGTTTGTATACATTTTGCCTGTCTGTCGTAATGTCTTTCTTTGGAAATAATGTGGATACGGCAGTTTGGATGCAGATTTTCTTACAGATGCTGACGCTTCTGCTTGCGTATTTTGCCGTAAAAACAATAGCTGGTAAAATTGCAGCATGTGTTACAATGCTCATGTTGGCTGTTTCTTCCGTGTACATAAACAAGATTTTTGAGATTACGCCTGAATGCATGTTTTTTACGCTGTATCTTATAGGTATGCTGATAATCGGAAGCTTTGTGAAGGCATATTGCACTAACAGGCTGAGTACCGCTGCGGCAGTGTGTGGTGGGTTTTGTTCGGGAATAGTTATAGGCGCGCTGATATATCTGGATGCTGTTTCGTTGACATTATTCATTTTCCTTCCGGGTATTGTAACAGGTTGTTGCATGGCAGACTCCAAAAATAAGAAGTCCGAAAAGATTGAAGGCGAATTTGATAATACAGGAGAGAAGTCAGACAAGACAGAAGATGGATTCGCTAAAACGGAAAAAGAATCAGGCATTGGATTTTCAATCTTAATATTTGGGATTATAATTATATCGGCAGGACTGACTGCTGCCGGGATATTTGCAATTGATTCTTTTTTAAGCGGGGCAACCTATAAATATGTGATATTGGCATGGTATTATTTATATATGGAGCATTTGCCAATTGATTATGCGTTTTATCAGACGAAATACTCTATGATAGAATGCTATGTTCAGGTCATTTTGGCGTCATTTCTGATAATATCATTCTGGAATAGCAAAAAAACGCAGAATGCTGCGCCTTGGATATGCCTGATGCTGATAATGGCTATAACTCCGCTTGCGGAAATAGGAGTACTGCCGTATAAAATATTTTCAATATTTATCTGGAGCGTACTTGCCGGTATTGGGCTGCAGCAGACATGTACTACGTTTAAATCCGAGTCTGCGGAAGCTGCGATAGCAGAAGCGGAGACAGATAGTACTGGAACAATAGCAATTAAAACGGCAGAAAAAACGATGAATGCGGAAGCGATAACAGCAAATACAGAACCTGCAGGAACTGTAGAGAGTGCGAAAGAAGATAAGCCGCGATTTATCGAAAACCCGCTTCCTCTGCCTAAGAAGCATGAACGAAAGGAAATGGATTTTCAGTATGAAGTTCCGGAAGCTAAGATGAAGTTTGATATTGATATCAAGGAAAATGATGATTTTGATATCTGATAGAAATAATATTATTAATATAAATTTTTTGATTGAAATAATAATGAATGGAGGAATTTTGTATGAAACAGGAAAAGTACGTAGCGTATGTTTCTAGTTATACGATAGGGGATAAGGAACAATACGGCATCAGAATCTATGATGTCGATATGGAAAATGGGCGTATGACAGAAAAAAACAAGGTGAAAATCACAAATTCCTCATATATTACAATTTCACATAATCAGAAATATTTATATTCCATTACTGATTTCGGAGTAGAATCTTATAAAATTCTGCCTACGGGAGATCTTGAGGTAATTAACAGGGGAAGTATCAACGGAATGAGAGGATGCTATCTTTCTACGGATTATGAAGATAAATTTTTGTTTGTAGGAGGATATCATGACGGCAAGATTACCGTACTGAGACTGAATGATGACGGCGGAGTTGGAGAAATCACAGATGAAATATATCATAAAGGACTCGGAAGCATTGCTGAACGTAATTTCAGACCGCATATTAACTGTGTTAAAATGACAAGAGATAACAAGTATCTATGTGCTGCTGATTTGGGAATGGATCATGTCAACGTATACCGGTTTAATCATACGACAGGAAAGCTGAGTCAGATAGATATGATCAGAAGCGAGCAGGAATCAGCTCCCAGACATATGAAGTTTTCCCAAAATGGTGATTATCTGTATATTGTACATGAATTAAAAAATTATATTACTGTATATACTTATAAAGAAGTGAATGGCAATCCGGAATTTGAAAAGATTCAGACTATTTCGACCTTGAATGATTATCATGCAGGTGGTTCCGCTGCCAGTGCATTGAATATTTCAACGGATTTTAAGTACATGGTAAGCTCTAATGCAGGAGATAACAGTGCGGTTGTTTACAAGATAGAAGAGGAATCGGGTATGCTGGAGAAGATTCTCTGTCTGCCTGTCAGTGGAGATTATCCTAAAGATGCCGTTCTTTTCCCTGATAACAGGCATCTTGTATCACTAAATCATGAGACTAATACAATGACCTTCTTTAACGTGGATTTGGAGAAGGGATTGCTTGTCATGAACGGAAAGGAATTGAAGGTACCGCAGCCGAACTGCATTATATTCCATAAGTGTATGGGTGGGAAATAAATGCAGAAGAATTAATTAAGTCATAAAAACAACCCCTTCCACATACATATTACTAAGTATGGAAGGGGTTTTTGTATGGATATTAATAACAGAAATGAGTATGCAGTATACAAGGATATACAGGACAGGACGGGGGGAGAGATTTACATAGGCGTCGTTGGCCCTGTGAGAACCGGAAAGTCTACATTTATTAAGAGATTTATGGACTTACTGGTTCTGCCATTTATGGAAGATGAACACGAGAAGGAGAGAGCGAAGGATGAATTGCCGCAGAGCGCGGGAGGAAAGACGATTACGACGACGGAACCGAAATTCATACCCAAAGAAGCCGCCCGTATTAATCTGGAAGGGGACATCAATGTCAAAGTGAGGCTTATAGACTGTGTCGGTTATATGGTGGACGGAGCGGCAGGGCACATGGAAGAAGATGTGGAGAGGATGGTTAAAACACCGTGGTCGGCGGAGGAGATTCCTTTTACCAAGGCTGCGGAAATAGGAACACGTAAGGTCATCAAAGACCATTCTACGATCGGCATCGTAATTACATGCGACGGAAGCTTCGGAGAGTTGCCGAGAAGCAATTTCTTAGAGGCAGAGGAGAGGACTATCAGGGAATTGCAGGAGATACATAAACCTTTTATTGTGCTTCTTAACTCGGCTAAACCATATGCAGAGGAAACAAGGCAGATCGCGGATGAGATTAATGAGAAATACCAGGTTACGGTTATGCCCGTCAACTGCGAGCAGTTAAAGCAGGAAGATATCAATCGTATAATGGAGAATATTTTGTATGAGTTCCCGCTGACGATGATAGAATTCTATATGCCTAAATGGGTGGAAATGCTGTCATATGATCACAAGATGAAGCAGGATATAATCTGCCAGGTTAAGAAACTGATGGGCGAGCTTACCAACATCAGGGATATTACTAAAGCTAATTTTGAGCTGGAAAGCGAGTATATCAAGAAGTGCAAGCTTGACGGTATCAATATGTCGGATGGCAGCGTCAGAATTGTTTTAGATTTGGACGATACCTATTACTATGAGATGATAAGCGAACTGGTAGGAGAATCCATTACAAGCGAATATCAGATGCTGTCTGTTTTAAAAGAGATGGCGAAAATGAAGAGGGAATATACGAAGGTACTGCACGCTATGGAATCTGTGCGCTATAAAGGATATGGCGTAGTTATGCCGGATAAAGAAGAGATAGTGCTGGAAAAACCGGAAGTCATAAAGCAGGGTAATAAGTTTGGCGTAAAGATTAAAGCGGAAAGTCCGAGCATCCATATGATTAAGGCGAGCATCGAAACGGAGATTTCACCAATAGTCGGAACGGAGATGCAGGCAAAGGATTTGATTCAATATATTACCGACACTGGAACAAGCGATGAAGGCATTTGGGAGACCAATATATTCGGAAAAACCATAGAACAGCTCGTAAATGACGGAATATCCGGCAAAATTGCAATGATAAATGAGGAGAGTCAGGTTAAATTGCAGGAAACCATGCAAAAAATTGTGAACGACAGTAATGGCGGAATGGTATGTATTATAATCTGATAACCGGTGAAGTATGCAAATAACATATGTAATTAAATGGAAAGGAAGGGATATATTGCAATATATCCCTTTCTTATTTTTTCAGAAAATGATATACTATATAAAAATGTAATGTATATTGGAGGAGGTAATATATGAATGCAGTATATGAAAAATTACAGAAATGTTATGAATGTTATCAGAAGAAAATAAATTTTAAACCGAGGGTTGCCGTTGTTCTTGGTTCAGGGCTTGGTAACTTCGCCAAAACAGTAAAAGTGGAGGCAGAACTGCCTTATTCGGATATAGAAGGATTTCCTGTTTCTACAGTGCCCGGACATGCGGGCAAATTTATCTTCGGATATATTGGTGAAGTGCCTGTTGTATTGATGCAGGGCAGAGTGCATTATTATGAAGGGTATCCTATTACGGATGTAGTGCTTCCTACTCGTCTGATGAAGCTGATGGGTGCTGAAATCTTATTTTTGACAAATGCTTCCGGAGGTATCAATCCGAACTTCCATGCAGGCAGTCTGATGCTTATTAAAGATCATATTTCCTGCTTTGCGCCTAATCCGTTAATCGGACCTAACATTGATGAGTTAGGTACAAGATTTCCTGATATGACGCATGTTTATGATGAAGATTTACAGGAAATTATTAAAAACACGGCAAAAGAGAATGATATTGAATTATTCGAGGGCGTATATGCGCAGTTAACCGGACCTTCATTTGAATCGCCGTCAGAAATAAAGATGCTGCAGATGCTTGGAGCAGGCGCTGTTGGCATGAGTACGGTGGTAGAGGCAATAGCAGCAAATCATATGGGCATGAAAATCTGCGGAGTATCCTGTGTCAGCAATCTGGCGGCAGGCATGAACAGCGCGCCTCTGACTCATGAAGAAGTACAGGAAGCTGCTAATGCCGTAGCACCGAAGTTTGAGAAGCTTTTGACAGAGTCAATTAAGAAATTTTAGAACCAAAACTAAGTTTAGCAAACATCTATGGTATGATGAACTTATATAAAAGTGGGGGAACTAATTGATAAATAAGGACATAATTGAAAATTTGATAGAAGCGGCAATTCATGCCAGGCAGAACTCTTATTCCCCATATTCAAATTATCAGGTGGGGGCGGCGCTTCTGACAGAGGATGGGAGCATTTATACGGGCTGCAATATTGAAAATGCGGCATATTCACCGACCAACTGTGCTGAGAGAACGGCCTTTTTTAAGGCAGTCAGTGAGGGAAAGCGTCAGTTTAGCGCAATTTCCGTTGTTGGCGGCACTAAGGGAGGACAAATCGCAGAATATGCATATCCGTGCGGTGTGTGCAGGCAGGTTATGATGGAATTCTGTAATCCGCAGACCTTTCAGATTATTGTTGCAAAGACGGTTAGCGAATATGAAGTAAGAACACTTGAGGAACTGCTTCCTAATGGGTTCGGTGCCGCAAATCTGCAATTTTAGTTATGATTTTAGTGGAAGAATTAGAAAGGAATAATAATACATGAATATCAGATTGTTTAATGCACGAATACTTACTATGAAAAGTAATGAAATTATAAAAGGTGAAATCTGGGTTCAGAATGAGCATATCATTTATGTAGGAGACGGCAGGGATACGGAAGAGGTTTATAAGAATCTAAAACTGCAAAGCATCATATGGGATAAGGAAATCGATTGCGAAGGCAATCTTCTGATGCCGGGCTTTAAAGATGCGCATACGCATTCAGGAATGACGCTTCTGCGCTCATATGCTGATGATATGCCATTGCAGGAGTGGCTGACACAGCAGATTTTTCCGGTAGAAGCTAAACTTGACGGTGAGATGATTTATCATCTGACGAAGCTTGCCATTCTGGAATATCTGACAAGCGGTATAACAGCTGTTTTTGATATGTACCTGACACCTGAGACTACTGCGGATGCCTGTGTGGATATGGGAATGCGCTGTGTGCAGGTTAGCGGCGTAAGCGGGATGAGTGATTTTGAAAAGGGTGTGGCGCTTACTGAAGAACGGTATAATAAGCTGAACAACAACCATCCCCTTACCAGCTATATGCTTGGTTTCCATGCGGAATATACCTGCGCTAAGGAACTTCTTATGCAGATTGCAGGTTTATCACACAAATACAAAGCGCCTATCTATACCCATATATCAGAAACAGCTACAGAAGTAGAGGAATGCAAGAAACGATATGGTATGACACCGCCGGTCTTTTTTGATTCTCTTGGGTTGTTTGATTATGGCGGCGGAGGTTATCATTGTGTCCATATGACAGAAGAAGATATGGAGGTCTTTAAGAAGCATAACTTAAGCGTGGTTACTAATCCCGGTTCTAATACGAAGCTTGCCAGCGGTATCGCGCCGATTTCGGAATATTTGAAAAAGGGCATAAATGTAGCAATAGGAACGGATGGTCCTGCCAGCAACAACTGTCTTGATATGTTCCGTGAAATGTTCTTGGTAACGGGACTTGCCAAATTAAAAGAAAAAGATGCCTCGGCGGTAGACGCATGGGAAGTTCTTAAAATGGCGACAGTAAACGGTTCTAGGGCAATGTGTCTGCCCGATACGGATGTGCTTGAGAAGGGAAAGCTTGCAGATATAATTATGATAGATCTGCGTCAGCCTAATATGCAGCCTATTAATAACATTCCGAAAAACATCGTATACAGCGGCAGCAAACAGAATATAAAAATGACGATGGTAAACGGACAGATCTTATATATGGACGGAAAATTTGCAGATTTCATTGATGTGGATGCCATCTATGGTAAAGCGGATGAGATTAAAAAACAAATAAACGAAAAATAGGATAACATCAGTATGGAATATTTGGTTTTTGCGGGCGCGATGCTTCTTTTTATTATGATATTTATGCTAATGGGATATTGGGAGAGCAGAAAAGCCAGAAGGATATTTATAAGAAAACTTTATGAACAGTATGGAGCCGCTGTAGACAGGGAATATAAACCGGATGAATTGGAGCAGCACATCTCCATGTATTATAAAAAGCATGAGGAAGCCAATCAGATAGATGACATCACATGGAATGATTTAAATATGGATGAAATCTATCGAAAAATTAATTATTCCCACAGCTCTGCAGGAGATGAATATCTCTATTACAGGCTGCGTACACCTATTCATAGCGAGGAAGAACTTAAGTATTTTGAAGAACATGTTCAGTATTTTATGAATCATGAGGATGACAGGGTAAGACTTCAGGTACAGTTTGCGGAACTTGGCAGGATGGGAAAATATTCTTTATATGAATATATTGATTTCCTTGATACGTTAGGGGAACGAAACAGCCTAAAGTATTATATGGCAATTCTGCTGTTTTTTATTAGTATTGGCTTATTGTTTTTTTCCGTACCTGTAGGTGTATGTGCATTATTAGCTGTTTTGTGTTTTAATATGACTAACTACTACAAGGAGCAAAAAGAAATAGGACCATATATCACCAGTTTCTGCTATATATCGCGGCTTATGGATGCAGCACAGAAGCTTGGAAAGCATTCTGTGAGCGAGATAAATAAAGAGCAGGAGAGGCTCTTAGCCTGCTATAAATCACTGGAGGGTTTTAAGCGTAACTCATTTATAGTTACATCAAGCCCCGGTGGTCATTCTGGAATGTCTGCAAGCAGCAATATACTGGATGCAATTTTTGATTATCTGAGGATGATTTTCTATTTAGACCTGATTAAATTCAATCAGATGCTGAGGGTGGTCAGGACGCATATTAATGAGATTGACGAGATGGTCACGGTTATAGGGATGATAGAGATGTCTATTGTCGTGGGAGAATATCGTGCCGGCTTAAAAGGTGAGTACTGCATTCCGAAATTCATTTCCGTAAGAGATAACTCGGAAAGCTATATTAAAATAGAACAATTATATCATCCGTTATTAAATGATCCGATTAAGAATGATATAGAAGTATGCAGAGGAGTACTGCTTACCGGCTCAAATGCTTCAGGAAAATCAACTTTCCTGCGTGCAACTGCCCTGAATGCCATCTTTGCCCAGACCATACACACCTGCATGGCACAGTCATATAAGGGGGTGATGTTCCGTGTATATTCCTCCATGTCGTTAAAGGATGATTTGTCAAGCGGAGACAGTTACTATATGGCGGAGGTCAAATCTATCCGGAGAATTCTGAATAAAGTCAAAGAGGCGGAAAAAGATGGAAAACATGTGTTATGTTTCGTGGATGAAGTGCTGCGCGGAACGAATACGATAGAGCGTATTGCCGCTTCGACACAGATTTTGAAGGCACTTGCCAGAGATAATGTAATCTGTTTTGCGGCTACTCATGATTTGGAGTTAACGAAGCTGTTAACCGATGTATACGACAACTATCATTTTGAAGAAGAAATGGAAAAAGATGATATTTTCTTTCCTTATAAATTACAACATGGTCCTGCTGTTTCAAGAAATGCGATAGCGCTCCTTAAGGTTTTAGGATACGATAGAGAGCTTGTAAATGATGCTGAAATGATGGCGCAGACTTTTTTACAGACAGGACAATGGCGCACAGACCCGTAGGATTAGGAAGGAACAGGCTTAAGAAGGGAGCAAGGAATTAGAAATGATTTTCAAATGTAGTAATTGCGGTGGAAATGTGGTTTACAGCCCTGAAAAGGAAGCAATGTACTGCCCGCACTGCGAAGGCTTGGAAAGTCAGCAGAAAATAGATGGAAATTCAGAAACAACGTGTGCTAACTGCGGCGCGCCTATTAATTTAGGCGAGTTTACATCGGCGTCAAAATGTGAGCACTGCGGTCATTATATTGTGTTTGATGAAAGAGTGCAGGGAGCTTATGAGCCCAATTTGATTTTGCCGTTTAAGGTAGGAAAAGAAAAAGTAAAGGAAATATTGAAAAAAGAGTTTAAAAAGCGTGCTTTCACTCCGTCAGGCTTTCTCTCAGAGGCTACGCTTGATTCCATGGAGGGTACATATGTACCTTTCTGGCTATATGACTATATATCAAACTGTGTATTTGACGGTGAGGGAACAAAGATACGCACGTGGAGAAGCGGCAACAAGGAATATACGGAAACAAGTTATTATCGTGTAATAAGAGATATGGATATCGATTTTGATAAAATCCCGGTGGATGCATCAATTGCAATGGATGACGGAACCATGGATCTGATGGAGCCGTATGATTATAAGGCGTTGGAAAACTTTCAGGAGAAATATATGTCAGGTTTTTATGCCGAATTTTTTAATGAAGCGGCAGAAAAACTTGAACCAAGAGCTTTGTCTAAGGTACAGAGCGCTTCGGAAGCGCTCTTGAATGAATCATTAGGGGCTTACTCATCCTTAAAGCAGTTTCACCGGCATGTACAGCCAAACAGACTCGGATATTTTTATTCCCTTCTTCCGGTATGGGTGTATACATATAGATACAGAGATGAAACATATCCTTTTTATGTGAATGGACAGACAGGAAAGGCTGTCGGAAAAACGCCGCTTTCCAAACAAAAGCTTATAGGGTATGCGGCTACGGTCTTTTTGATTGTGTCATTTATGTTTGAAATAGTACTGAGATTCTACTAAAAGGAGTATTGTTATTCAGATGAATGAGTATTTTAGGCATTTTCGGTTTCTTTTTATAGCATTTGGAATTATAGTGGCGCTTGGCATTTGTTCGAATTTAATTAAGCTTTACGAGGGTGAGTTTTCAACAGAAAGAACCAATACTGAATGCACAACAGAGGAAAGGGTATTTGACTATGCTGATGTGCTGACTGATGAAGAAGAAGATAAATTAAGAGCACAGATTGCAGAGCGGGAAAAACAGATTCAGGCGGATATTGTTTTGGTTACATTGAATGAGTCTTTGAAGGAATATGCACTGTCTTATGACGCAGGAGCGGAGTACTATGAGTTTACAATGATTTATGCGGATAATTTTTATGAGGAGCATAATTTTGGATATAATAAGCCGGTAGGCGATGGCGTTCTTTTGCTGGATAATATTTACAGAGAAGATGACGGACGTGTGTATACATGGATGTGTACGACAGGAAAAGTTGAAGACAAATACAGTACGGGGATGATAAACCGTATTCTGGATGTATTTTATGAAAACGTCGATGATGATCCCTATCTTGCTTATAAGACCTTTGTTGATAACGTCTATTATGATATGACAGATTCAGGATCGATGGCTGAAGCAATTCCGCCTTTCTTTTCATTTTTGTGTGGAGCAGTAGTAGCGTTGATCTACATTATTATTAATTTGACATCAAGAAAAGGAAGCAAGACCGTAAATACAAGAACATATGTAAATGGCGGACAGCCAAATTATAAAAGAAAAGAGGATATGTTCCTTAGGAAAAATGTCACAAGCAGAACAATAGAGACTGGCAGCGGAAGCAGTGGCGGACATAGCGGCGGCGGTGGCGGAGGACATCATACTTCAAGCGGAGGACATTCACATGGCGGTGGCGGACACAGCAGATAGAAACAGGAAAGTAACGATTTTTACAGACGGCGCAGCGCGTGGTAACCCTGATGGACCGGGAGGTTATGGAACGGTTATACAGTTTATTGATTCCAAAGGTACTCTGCATGAGCGTGAATATTCTGCGGGATATAAGAAGACGACAAACAATCGGATGGAATTAATGGCTGTTATTGCAGGGCTGGAGGCTTTGACCAAACCATGTGAAATAACACTTGTTTCTGATTCTAAGTATGTGACGGACGCATTTAATGAGCATTGGATAGAGGGCTGGATAAAGAAGAATTGGAAAACAGCGGGAAATAAACCTGTTAAGAACATTGATTTATGGCAGAGACTTCTTAAGGCAAAAGAACCTCATCATGTGACATTTAAGTGGGTCAAAGGGCACGACGGACACCCGGAAAATGAAAGATGCGATAAGCTGGCAACAACTGCAGCGGATGGAGATAACCTGCTTGACGATACAGTTTAATTAGTGGTAAAATAAAGGAAGATTTATTAAGAAGTCATAAATTAGTCTGACTTTACGGAAAGGATGAAACCGATGAATAGTTTAATTTTATTTTTAAACGCTTTTCTTTCATATTTGCTGTTGTTTGTATTAATTGTAGTACTTGTTATTATTGCATGTATCGTTGGTGCAAAATGGCGTATCAGTAAGGACAAAAAGCTTGCAGCGGCTGGCGGTGATAACATAGTAGAGTCGGTTTCCGATGATGAAAAATGATAACAGAAAAGGAGTTGGCTGAATGGCCGACTCTTTTTGTATGAGGGGATATGTCAGGAAGGATATATGAAGCAGATGGGTAGATTTACGACCATTCTATGGGATTTGGACCAGACGATACTGGACTTTAAAAAATCGCAGGACTATGCGCTGCGATATAGCTTTAATAAGCTGGGACTTGAGATGGATGATGAGATAGCGGCGCTTTATAACGACATTAACGACAGCTATTGGAAACGTTTAGAACGGGGAGAAATAGGAAAAGAAGAGATACATAAAGGGCACTTCAAAACTTTGTTCGAACAGATTGGAATTACCGGAATGGCAGCAGAAGAAATAGAAGAAATATATCAGCCTGCATTGGGCAGTGTTTTCTTTTTTCAGGATGAAGCGGATAAGCTGATTATGCAGTTAAGGAAGAAGGGCTTCAAACAATATATAATAACAAACGGATTTCACAAAACTCAGGCTAATAAGGTTCATATATCGGGTCTGGAAAAGATGGTAGACGGAGTCTTTGTTTCGGAAATAATAGGCTGTCCCAAACCGCAAAAAGAGTACTTTGATGCCTGTCTTGCAAAAATGGATGGGGTTTTAGCCGATGAATGCATAATTGTGGGAGATTCTTTGACGAGTGATATAAAAGGAGGATTCAATGCCGGAATAGCAACCTGCTGGTATAATCCCAATGAATATCCTAATTCTTTAGGACTTCCGATTGACTATGAAATACGGGACTTACGAGAGCTGATTAACATATTATGCTGAATATTGGAGGAAAAATTAATGCCCAAATCATCAAACCAGAAATTGAAATTACTTTATATTATTAAAATTTTGTCGGAACAGACTGACGAAGAACATTGTATAAGTACGCAGAAATTAATTGAAGAACTGGCGAAATACGATATTAAAGCGGAACGTAAGAGCATTTATGATGATATAAATCAGCTGATCGATTTCGGATATGATATCATTTTGTTAAAATCCAGAGTAAACGGCGGATATTATATGGCAGGAAGGGAGTTTGAACTGGCGGAGTTAAAACTTCTTGTGGAAGTCGTGCAATCTTCCAAATTTATTACCTTGAAGAAATCAAAAGAGCTTATAGCCAAAATAGAAAAACTGGCGTCCAAACCGGAGGCAAGACAGCTTCAAAGACAGGTGTACGTAGCAAACCGTATAAAGACTGCCAATGAAAGTATTTATTATATCGTGGATGATATACATAGGGCGATTCAGAATAATGAGCAGATATCTTTTCAGTATCTGGAGTGGAATCTGGAGAAAAAACTCATACCACGCAGGGAAGGTAAGCTTTACAAGGTGAGTCCATGGGCACTGACCTGTAAGGATGAGAACTATTATCTGATTGCCTACAACAATGAGGAAGACAAGATTAAGCATTTCCGTGTGGATAAAATGGGCAGCATCAAAGCGCTGTCTAACGTAAAGCGCGAAGGAAGCGCATTATTTGAACGTTTTGACATTGCTGATTATGCTAATAAGACGTTCAGTATGTATGGAGGAAAAGAGGAAACGGTAACAATACAGCTTGAAAACCAACTGATAGGCGTCGTGATGGATAGATTTGGACAGGATGCTTCCATTAGAATAAGAGATGAGGAGCATTTTTCCGTTCGCGTTAACGTTGCCATCAGTGGGCAGTTCTTTGGCTGGCTGACAGGCCTGGGAGCGGGGGCCAGACTGATTGCACCGGAAAATGTTGTAGAACAGTATCGGCAGTTTGTTGATGGAATTATAAAAAACTATTCTTAAATCAGCCTATAGAATGATAGTGACTTTATGGAATATGTTACAAATTATACTCATATTTTTTGTCAAAAATTCTTTTCATGTGTAGATTGACACAGCATAAGTATTATCATATACTATTCTTACGACCACAAAATATAGGAATATTATGTAAACGAACAACTATATTTTGTATACATAGATATGTCGCATATAAGCCGTGTGACAGCAGTGAAAGGGAGAGAGTGTGAAAAATAATTTTTCACACGCAAGTTTGTGCTTACGCCCAAACTCGCAGGTTGAGTAAGAATGGGGGATTTTTATGAGTAATATTTTAGAATCGCAGAGTGCGGTGGATGAGAATTTTGGTGAGGAGTTTAAACCGATAAAAAATGTTAAGGTCATAAAAAAGGACGGCAGCCTTGAAGCATTTAATGTCCAGAAGGTCATAGATGCTGTTGGCAAAAGCGCTTATCGTGCTTTGACCAAATTTACGGATGAAGAGAAGCGGCATATTTGTCAGACCGTAGTTAATAAAGTAAACGAATTGAATGATGATGAGATTCCGATTCAGCTCATGCACAATGTGGTAGAGAGCGCGCTGGAGGATGTTAAGCCGATTGTGGCCAAGAGCTATAGGGATTATCGTAATTATAAACAGGACTTCGTACGCATGATGGATGATGTTTATAAGAAAAGCCAGTCTATCATGTATGTTGGCGACAAGGAGAACGCTAATACGGACAGCGCCCTTGTTTCTACCAAGAGAAGCCTTATATTTAACCAGTTTAATAAAGAGTTATATCAGAAATTTTTCATGACTACGGAAGAAATTCAGGCATGCCGTGACGGATATATTTATGTGCATGATATGTCTGCAAGAAGAGATACGATGAACTGCTGCCTGTTCAATGTAGCGGATGTGCTGCGTGGCGGTTTTGAAATGGGGAATATCTGGTATAATGAGCCAAAAACACTGGATGTAGCATTCGATGTCATCGGAGATATCGTACTGAGCGCAGCAAGCCAGCAGTACGGAGGTTTTACAGTGCCGGAAGTGGACAAGATACTGGAACCGTATGCTGAGAAGACATATCAGAAGAGTCTGAATAAATATAAAGAGCTTGGAATAGATGAGGAAAAAGCCCGGTCAGAGGCTTTGGAGGATGTAAAGAGAGAATTCGAGCAGGGCTTTCAGGGCTGGGAATATAAATTTAATACTGTAGCAAGCAGCCGTGGTGATTATCCGTTTATTACCGTAACCGCAGGTATCGGGACAGGAAAGTTTGCGAAGATGGCGACGATAATCATGTTGAATGTGCGTAAAATAGGACAGGGAAAAAAGGAGTGCAAGAAGCCTGTACTGTTCCCGAAGATTGTATTTCTTTATGATGAGAACCTGCATGGACCGGGTAAAGAGCTGGAAGATGTGTTTGAAGCCGGTGTACAGTGTTCGGCAAAAACAATGTATCCGGACTGGCTGAGCCTGACCGGAAAAGGTTATGTTCCAAGCATGTATAAGCAATACGGAAAGGTCATTTCGCCTATGGGCTGCAGGGCGTTTCTTTCACCATGGTATGAGCGTGGCGGTATGCATCCTGCTGATGATAGTGATTCACCGATTTTTGTAGGAAGATTCAATATAGGCGTGGTTTCCCTGCATCTGCCTATGATTTTGGCTAAGTCACGTCAGGAAAGCAAAGATTTCTATGATGTGCTGGACTACTATCTGAACTTGATCAGACAGCTTCATATCAGAACATATGCTTATCTGGGGGAAATGCGTGCGTCAACCAATCCTCTTGCTTATTGTGAGGGAGGATTCTATAACGGACATTTACAGCTTCATGATAAGATTAAACCGATTTTGAAAACAGCTACGGCAAGCTTCGGAATTACGGCATTTAATGAACTTCAGCAGTTATATAACGGAAAATCGCTGGTAGAAGACGGTCAGTTTGCGCTGGAAGTATTGGAGCATATCAATAATAAGATTAATGAATATAAGGAAGAAGACGGTCATCTGTATGCAATTTACGGGACGCCCGCAGAGAATCTCTGTGGTCTGCAGGTGAAACAGTTCCGCGCTAAATACGGTATCGTGGAAGGCGTGTCCGACAGGGAATATGTATCAAACAGCTTCCATTGCCATGTAACAGAGGATATTACTCCGATTGAAAAACAGGATTTGGAATACCGCTTCTGGGAATTGTCCAATGGAGGAAAGATTCAATATGTAAAATATCCTATTGATTATAATATTGATGCGATTAAAACCTTAATCAGACGTGCAATGGAGATGGGCTTTTATGAAGGCGTCAATTTGTCTCTTGCATATTGTGATGATTGCGGGCATCAGGAGCTTGAAATGGATGTATGCCCTGTATGCGGCAGCCGTAACCTGACGAAGATAGACAGGATGAACGGGTATCTTGCATATTCGCGTGTCCATGGCGATACAAGACTCAGCGATGCCAAGATGGCGGAGATTGCAGAGCGGAAAAGTATGTAAAAAGTTCAGGCTTGAATCCTGAACTGCGAAGAATAAGGCGAATTAACTAAAGTTCATTCGCCTGCGCGATTCTCGCTAAAAAATGGAGTGTGTTTATATGAGGTATCATAATATTACTAAAGATGATATGTTGAATGGAGATGGGTTGAGGGTGGTTCTGTGGGTTGCAGGCTGTTCTCACTGCTGTAGGGAGTGTCAGAATCCGATTACATGGGACCCTGATGGAGGATTGCAGTTTGATGAGCAGGCTAAGCAGGAAATTTTCGACCAGTTAGAAAAAGAATATATTTTCGGAATCACCTTTTCAGGAGGCGACCCGCTTCATCCTGCCAATAGAGCTGATATCAGAAATCTTATGATGGAGATAAAAGAAAAATATCCGGAGAAGACAATCTGGCTTTATACAGGAGATGTCTGGGAGAATATTATGAATGATACTCTTATGAGATATGTTGATGTGCTGGTAGATGGTGAATTTGTGATAGAATTAAAGGATACCAAGCTGCGTTGGAAAGGGAGTAGTAACCAGAGAGTGATTGATGTGCAAAAAACCTTGAAATCGGAAGATATATCGGTTCCGGTGCTGCATTGTTGATGTGAGAATAAAGCAGATATCTATAGCCACGAATTTGACCAAATTCTAGTTATCGAGAAATAGTTAGGGGTATAAGGAAGGGGCATAGCTATATAAATGAAAACCATAAAAATAAAATATTTCACTGATAAAATAGATAAATTAACCTATGTAGAAGGCAAATCGGACTGGATTGATTTGCGTTCAGCAGAGGATGTTACCTTGAAGAAGGGTGAATTCAAATTAATTTCTCTGGGTGTGGCAATGGAACTGCCCGAAGGGTATGAGGCACACGTCGTTCCGAGAAGCTCTACTTTTAAGAACTTCGGAATTATTCAGGCTAACCATCAGGGTGTCGTCGATAACACTTACTGCGGAGATAATGACCAGTGGTTCATGCCTGTATACGCTGTGCGCGATACGCAGATTCATATTAATGACAGAATCTGCCAGTTCCGCATTATGAAAAACCAGCCCAAAATTGTTTTTGAAGAAGTAGCAAGTCTCGGCAATGAAGACAGGGGCGGACACGGAAGCACAGGAAAACAGTAACAAATTTATTCCCTTGATTCAGGAAGCCGCATACGCAGAAACCTTTTGGCTAATTGTCTTGGGTTCAAAGGAAGAATCGGATAGATATAGCTTTGACCCGACATAGTCTTATTAAATACGATTGCAAGAAGTAAAATGACAATTGCCGCCACATATCCATATATGCCAAACAGCGCAGTCAGTATAAGGTTGAGAATTCTCATGAATTTCAGCGCATATCCAAGTTCATAACTTGACTGTGTATAGTTGGCAATTGCTACGAAGGCCATATACAGCATCACTTCTGAATTGAACCAGCCGCTGTTAACCGAAAACTCACCAAGTACGAGCGCCGCCATAACGCTAAGCGGAGTACTAAGCATATTCGGAGTATTGATAGCTGCTAATTTCAATCCGTCGATAGCCAATTCCAAAATAAGAAACTGCGCAATAAGCGGTATATTTGAGGGTTCCTTAACCATGATAAAGCGAAATGACTCCGGTATCCATTCAGGTCTTTGCATCAAAAGCAGAAATGTAGGAGTGATCAAATACGTCATAATACTAATCACAAAACGGGAAAGGCGCAGATATGTTCCCGTAACCGGCGGAAAATAGTAATCATCCGCTTCTTCCACAATATCAAAAATTGAAGTCGGGACAATCATTGCAGACGGCGAATTGTCTACGAGAATGATAATATCCCCTTCCAGTATCTGTGCCGACGCCGTATCAGGACGTTCTGTGAATTTAAATTTGGGAAAAGGATTGAACCAGCATCTTTTATATAAACACTCAGCAAGGCTTTCCTGATTCATCGTAAGGGCATCTACCTTGATTTCGGATATACGTTTTTTGATCTTATTTAAGAATTCATGATCGACCCTGTTATCCATATAGCATAGTACGATATCGGTCTTAGAGCTTTTTCCCGCATTCATCATTTCCATCCGGAGTTCTGTGCTTCTGATTCTTCGGCGTATTAAAGCCGTATTGAAAACAACCGTTTCAACAAATCCGTCTTTGGAACCTCTGAGAGTCTTGTCCTTCTCAGGTTCTTCCACACCTCTTGCCGGATAAGTTCTTGAATCTATTAAAACGCACCTGTCATACCCGTCAATGAAAAGGGCGAATACACCGGATAGGATATTGTAAAAAATATCATCCCACTTGTCTTTTAAATCAACTTCCACATACGGAGTCGCTTTTTTTGCCATCTCATGTGCGCTCTGAGGCATATCCTCAGGATTCATGTCTATGAAGTACTGTAGGATTTTCATCATCAGTTCATCCTTGCAGAAGCCGTCTACAAAGTATATACATGCCTGCCTGCCGCCTACTTCTATTACCCTGTATACAATATCAAAATTGGTGTCAGGCGCCAGTCTTTCAGCCAGATAACTCATATTTTCATCTAATGCCGTAGTCATTGTTTCTTTTTTATACACTAATTCAAACTCCTTCCGAGATATTTTTATTATAAGAAATTGCACCGTAGCGACGATTTTTTATAGTATTTCCTGAGAGTTGTTTTTTATTCTTTTTTACAGTGCATATGTGGAAAAAGTTATGTAAAAATTATGTTTGTCTTGTCTTTTCATCAAGTAAATAGTAAAATATTGGTATCACGATTTAGCAAAAGGCAGGAGTGAATGAATATGGCATATGAAGTTCATGCAGAACAAGGATGGGTAAACAGAGGTAATCTTTTTAGGCTGAAGGAGCTCATGAAACGTGCAGAAGCGGGGGATAGGATGACTTTGGCTTTCCTTGGCGGCTCTATTACACAGGGTTCCCTTTCTTCGCAGCATACTAACTGTTATGCTTATCTCGTCTATGATTGGTTTGTCAGTAAATTTCCTAAGACAGCTTTTACATATATTAATGCCGGAGTGGGCGGTACTACTTCGCAGTTCGGGGTTTCGAGAGTGGAAGATGATGTGCTTTCATTTAAACCGGATCTCGTTTTGATAGAATTCTCCGTAAATGATGATAATACTGATTTTTATAAAGAAACATATGAGGGACTGGTACGCAAAGTGTATGGAAATCCGTTTGAACCGGCGGTATTTTTGGTACATAATATTTGCTATGACACGGGGATAAGCGCAGAGGAGAAGCACCGTGAGATAGGCGCACACTACAATCTGCCAAGCGTCAGCATGAAATCGACTGTTTATAAAGAAGTTGTCTCAGGCGCCATTCCAAACCGCGAAATTACGCCTGATGATTTGCACCCGAATACGGCGGGGCATGCATTACTTGCGGAAGTCATTTCTGATTTTCTGGAAAAAGTATATGAGCAGAAAAATGAACCGGAAGAGAAGTTTATTATGCCGGCAGCACTGACAGCTAACGCATATGAGAATGCAAGACGCTGTCAGAACTATAATTGTGAACCTGTCTGCAATGGTTTTATTCCTGATTACTCGCTGAAAAAATATGTTACCGATACATTCCGCTGCGGCTGGACTGCCTCGGAAAAGGGTGCAAGCATCATATTTGAAGTTCGGGGTACCGAATTGGCCATACAGTATCGTAAGTCTGTCAACAAACCCGCGCCTATTGCAGTTGCCATAGTGGATGACGATGAAAAAAATGCGGTTATATTGGATGCCAACTTTGAAGAGACATGGGGTGACAGCCTTTCCATTGATACGATAGCGCATCATATTGATAATAAACTTCATAAAGTAGAAGTGAGAATAAAAGAAGCGCATGGAGATGATGCCGTTCCGTTTTATCTTACTTCAATAATCGCTTCTTATTAGCTTTTTAGATGTGGCACTTATTTGAGACATTTCTATCAGGCTTATTAGAAAATTATGGTTGAGGGAGATAGTTTTTCATGTCAGGAGAAATATTATTTTTAAATCCTGTTTTTAAGCAGATGATATGGGGTGGTGACAGACTGGGCAAAGACTGGCCATATCAGATACCCGGTGACAATACGGGAGAATGCTGGGCCGTCAGCGCGCATCCAAATGGTGACTGTATAGTCAGAAGCGGTACATATGCAGGCAATGTATTGTCCAGACTGTGGGAAGAAAACCCCGAATTATTCGGAAACACAGGAAAAGACAGATTCCCATTGCTTGTGAAAATAATCGACGCGAAAGATAATCTGAGCATTCAGGTACATCCTGATGATGCCTATGCGAAGGTGAATGAAAACGGTTCCTTAGGGAAAACGGAATGCTGGTATGTTCTGGACAGCAGGGAGGGTGCATCCCTTGTTGTAGGACATAATGCTGTGACAAAAGACGAACTTACAAGTATGGTCAGGGAAGGAAAATGGAATGAACTGCTTCGCGAGATTCCCGTTAAAAAGGGAGACTTCATTCAAATAGAGCCGGGAACAGTACATGCCATCAAGGGCGGTCTGATGATTCTTGAGACACAGCAGAACAGCGATATTACATACAGGGTGTATGACTACAATCGGCTTACAAACGGAAAGCCCAGAGAACTGCATATTGAGAAGAGTCTGGATGTTATTACCGTACCCGCTAAGTCTGTAGAAGAAAGTATACTGGAGGCGGATAAGATGCCGGAGAATAAACTGAATCTGTTAGTTACATGCGGTTATTATAAGGTCTGGAAACTGAATGTGACAGAAAAGTTTGAAATGCGGCAGGATCAGGATTTTATGATAATGAGTGTTATAAACGGAGAAGGAATGCTGAATGGCGAGAAAATCCGCAAAGGTGACCACTTCATCCTTCCATGCGGATATGGCGGTATCAGCATTCAGGGGAATTTGCAGTTGATAATGTCTGCACCGGTATAAATAAGTATAGAAATGACTGGATTTTTTATTCGTAATGTGAGAGAATAAAAGCAGCGGTTATGACAGAATATGGAAGTTCATAATTCTGATTTATTTAATTTTTAGTATAAATAGAATATGGGCGAAAATAATCTGTTAGCAAATATTATTACATAATCGAAAGGAGTTATCACATGATTTATTCAAAAGAAGTTGAAGAAATGTGTACTGTAGCACAGGGTGTACATCATGGCTGTGCTCCAATCCCAGAAGAGGCAAAATGGGTTCAGGCAAAAGAAGTAAAAGATATTTCCGGTTTGACACATGGTGTAGGCTGGTGTGCTCCTCAGCAGGGTGCATGTAAGCTGACCCTGAATGTAAAAGAAGGTATCATTCAGGAAGCGCTGGTTGAGACAATCGGCTGCTCAGGAATGACACATTCAGCTGCTATGGCATCTGAAATTCTGCCGGGTCTTACCGTTATGGAAGCTCTCAATACCGACCTTGTATGTGATGCAATCAATACAGCCATGAGAGAGCTGTTTTTACAGATTGTTTACGGTCGTACCCAGTCTGCATTCTCAGAGGAAGGTCTTCCTGTAGGCGCCGGTCTTGAGGATTTAGGAAAAGGCTTGAGAAGTCAGGTCGGCACTATGTACGGCACATTAAAGAAAGGTCCTCGTTACCTTGAAATGGCTGAAGGATATGTAACAGGAATTGCACTTGATGCAAATGATGAGATCATCGGTTACAAATTCGTAAGTCTTGGCAAGATGACAGACTTTATCAAAAAAGGCGATGACCCTAACACCGCATATGAAAAAGCTTGCGGACAGTATGGCCGCGTTGATGATGCTGTTAAGATTATCGATCCCAGATGTGAATAAAAATCCGAACAGGTTCGGCTTTTTTGAAGAACAAAGTTTGGTGTGCAAAAATAAACAGGAGGAATAAGATAAGATGGCTTTATTTGAATCATATGAAAGAAGAATTGACAAAATCAATTCAGTATTAAATAATTACGGCATTTCTTCTATCGAAGAAGCTGAAAAAATCACAAAAGACGCTGGCTTAGATGTTTACGAACAGGTTAAGAAAATCCAGCCTATCTGTTTTGAAAACGCTTGCTGGGCTTATACAGTCGGAGCTGCAATCGCAATTAAAAAGGGTTGTAAGAAAGCAGCAGATGCAGCGGCAGCAATCGGAGAAGGTCTTCAGGCATTCTGTATTCCCGGTTCCGTTGCCGATACCCGAAAAGTAGGTCTTGGACATGGTAATTTAGGTAAGATGTTATTGGAAGAAGAGACAGACTGCTTCGCATTCTTAGCAGGTCATGAGTCTTTTGCAGCGGCAGAAGGCGCTATCGGTATCGCTGAGAAGGCTAATAAGGTTCGTCAGAAACCTCTGCGCGTTATTTTGAACGGACTTGGAAAAGACGCTGCAAAGATTATTTCCAGAATCAACGGATTCACATTCGTTGAGACAGAATACGATCCTTATACTAATGAAGTAAAGGAAATCGAGAGAATTGCTTATTCGGACGGACTTCGTTCCAAAGTAAACTGCTATGGCGCTAACTCCGTTCCCGAGGGCGTTGCAATTATGTGGAAAGAGAACGTAGACGTATCCATCACAGGTAACTCTACTAATCCTACCAGATTCCAGCATCCGGTAGCAGGTACATATAAGAAAGAGAGAACAGAAGCCGGAAAGAAATACTTCTCGGTTGCATCAGGCGGTGGTACAGGACGTACACTTCATCCTGATAATATGGCTGCAGGTCCTGCTTCCTATGGTTTCACGGATACATTGGGACGTATGCATTCAGACGCTCAGTTTGCAGGTTCTTCTTCAGTACCGGCACACGTTGAGATGATGGGTCTGATTGGTATGGGTAACAACCCGATGGTAGGCGCTACCGTAGCTGTTGCGGTTTCGATCGAGGAAGCTGCTAAGGCTGGGAAGTTTTAAAAATAAGAATTGAAGAAATGGCTAAATCCCGCGAGTTTTCAAGGCTTGCGGGGTTTTCTTATGCCATGCGGCAGCAGGCAAAAAAACCGTCAAAAACTGCTCAAAACCGGCACATAATACACAGGTAATATACAGGTAATACACAGGGGTAATACACAAAAATAACGGGTTGCAATGCACCGGAAACGGCAGCAGGCAACCCGTTATTTTATTTCTCATATTCTATTAATTTGCAATCAGTCCCACTCACAGCCGACAGGATCAAGCGGCACATCTTCGCCGGAATAGTCAATCATTGCCACAGCTTCTATCAGATCAGCGACAGGGCGGTGGGTATATACGGCTTCTGTAACGTCCCGTATTTCATGCCCTACAATCAATTTTAGCAAGTTATCGTCCATACGTTTAGACTTAGCACAAGAAATGAAAGTATGGCGTGTTTCGTGCGGTGTGTGAGACATTTTAAGCATTGACATTATGCGTTTGAAACGTCCCCGGTACTGGTCGTATGTCATAAATTCCCGCTGCTCATTACAAAATAAATACTTGTTTTCCGGGTTATAGTGCCGCTGGACAATATGCCGGATTTTTTCGTGGATCGGCACGGTGCGATCTGTTCCGGCTTCGGTTTTCATACCGCCGACAATCAGCCAGCGATCCATATTTACATTGATATTCTCCAGCAAAAGCGTTTCTGACGGTCGGAAACCGCTGTACAGGTTAAAAAGTATAATATCAGCTACGCCGAAGTGTTCCCATTGCCAGAGCGTCGCGATTTCACTATTGAGGAACGGGCGGCGGGTTGTTTTGTCCCGCTTGCCTACTTTTTGAACGAATAGCGCAGCGTAATCTTTATCGACAATTTCATGGATAATTGCGAAGCGGTACATCATATTAAACATAGATTTCATGCGCCCCTTTGTTGCGTCGCCCGTTTTAGCATCCCGGATTACGCCTTGCAAGTGCGACACCCGCAGATCGCGCATACGCTGGTTGTGGATTGGCGCGCAATGCTTAAAAGCTGCAATATATGTACGTTCTGAAGACTTATTTTTTAAAGTGGGGTAATACTCAGACGCCCACAGTTCGTACACTTCCGCAAAGGTTAGGCGGTGTGCGTCTATGTCATAGGGATTTTGTAAAAATTGATTTAGTGCCGTTTCTGCTTCGACGCGTGTGGGGAACGTCCCCAGGGGCTGGTATATCTGTTTTAAAGTGCCGTCGGCGGCAATATCCCAGCCGACAGTCACACGTGCCGCCCACGGCTTGCGACGCTTGCCGGACAGCTTGTATATTGAGCCAGTCCCGTTTGCTCGTTTCATAGTCATAAAATACACCTTCTTTCTGATTTTTCCGGGAAAAAGGCGTAAAAAATAAAGCCCCGTTTCCCATTGATTTATTGAAGGGCTTTATGCTATAATAATTTTGTTCGAAATTAAATAGCGAAGCCCGGTCAATCGGAGTTTTGCAGCCGCCTTTGTGTTACCAGCACAAGGGCGGTTTTGTTATTGATTAATCATATCAAGGAAAACATTTTCCGATATGATTTCTATATCCTGTCCAGACAATTTTGCTTTTTCTGCTTTTAATGTTTTACTGGTTTTATTACCTTTGACATTAGAACAATAGTCTACATTGCCAAGTATTAAAAAATTCGTCTTTTTTGTTACGCTGTCACTACATGAGCCACCTAAATCCACAACTAACTGCATAGCATCCTTACGCTGCATGGATTCCAATGCACCAGTAAAACAACATACTTTGCCATAAAGCGGGTGTGTCTCATCAAATGTAGTATTAGAAGTAGTTAAGTCTTTAGAAGAAATATGTTTATGTACAGGAGTGCATGAGGCGATAAATGAGTCAATACTTCCGTACTGTTTTACAGCATCTTCTGAAAGATGCGCATAACAAAGCGCAGTTGTTTCACAATCAGCAAGTGATCTATGAGAAACAGAAGGTTTGATGTTGTAATGGGCGGCAACTGTTACCAGCTTGCGGTTTTTCAAATCAGGAAGCAGTTTTTGAGATAAGCGCATTGTATCAATAAAGTTGTTTTTGAACTGCGTACCGTTTAATTTAAAAAGATTATCATAAATAAAGTTTATATCAAAATTTACATTATGCCCGACTAAAACAGAAGAACCAACAAATGAAACAAAGTCGGGCATGACTTCAGAAATATCACGACATTTAATTAGCATATCATTAGTTATTCCGGTCAAATCAGTTATATAGGAACTGACTGGATAATGGGGCTTAACAAGTTCGCTAAAAACAGAAGTGGCTTTTCCACTTTCTATTTTGATAGCAGACATTTCAATAATTTCTTCATAAAATGGATCAAAACCAGTTGTTTCTAAGTCTACAACAACAAATGAAGAAGGAAAATCAATAAGACTTTTTCCTTTATTACGATTAATAGGGGCGTGTCCGTTCCCTTTTTCCATAACAATGTATGGTTTGCCATCTTCGTTAGTTTTTACCGTTATAATCATGGTACACCATCCTTACTCGAATTCAATATGTATAACATTGCCTTTGTTTTGATATTTTACGCCATTTTTGCGCTTTCCCCTTTGAGATATCCGAGATGGCGCAACTCTTCGGCACGCTCAATCAATCTGCGCTGCCCGTCGGTATTTAACAACTTGTAAATATCAAGCAGGCTTTTTTCGTCCGGAGACAAATCTGCATTTTCTTCTATAATTCCACACATATCATACAAGCCAATATTTAAAACATTGCAAATAGCGCAAAGTGTGTCTATGTCTGGAGTGGCCACGCCGCGTTCCCAACCGGAAACAGTAGTGGCAGCAGAGCCGATCGCGTCGGCAAGCCCTTTTTGCGTTATGCTCGCCCGTTTTCTGTAAAATATCATATTTTTCTGTATGTTCTCTTTTAATAGTGCGTCATTAGGAATAATCATTTTTATTCAACCGCCTTTCTATTTTGTATATTACCACGGAAAATAACAAGTTTCAATAAAAAAATACTAAAAGTTAGTAGAAAAGTATTGACACAACTAATATATAGTAGTATCATTCAAAATGTACTAGAAATTAGTAGTTTGAAAGAAGGTGAAAAGATGCTAGGAGAATATATTAAAAAGTACATGGACGAAAAAGGGATAAAACAAGTTTCCGTGTCTGAAAAAACAGGGATACCGCCACAGAAATTAGGGCGGCTACTAAAAGATGAGCAAAGAATGGAAACGAAGGAATATTTCAAAATCTGTAAAGCAGTGGAAATTGATCCAATGAAGCCCGTATTAGAAACAGGGATTTATGATACACCGCAATGCGAAGCCACAGCCTAAACACTGTTTAAATATATAGAATATTCCTAGTGGGGAGAGCAGGACGCAAAAAGCGCGCTATGTAACGCTAATACATAGCGCGCCGTGATACCACCACAGCCATTAAAAAAGATTGTGTGCCGCCTGCGGCGGCGTGTTGTTTCTGAGGTGACAGTATCTAAACAGATCAAAGCCCGAACGGGTTTTATATGTATCTGTTATTCGTGCTTGTGTCGAATGTGCTGAAAGTGTCGCAGTGCGTGACTTATAAAGTCAATTATTGTCAATACAGCGGCGATAAAGCCAACGACTTCGACTATTTGCATTTTGTCCCCCTTTCTGCTGGGTGGTATTTCTATTATATCAAAAACAGATAGAAAAATAAAGAAAATGAATAGAAAAGGAGAAAAAATAGAAATAAATGGAAATAAAAAAGAATAAAGCCGCTGGCAAATTGTGGCGACTTCTCAACACGAACTTTAAAGAAAATGACTTCAAAACAAAGATAACTTATAAAAGAAGCAAATAACGCTTAAAGAGTGCGCCTTTAAGCGTTGAAAATATCTGAATAGACATACACGCCCATAGCCTGCTGGGAATAGGTGTGGGAAGCCGAAACGCGACGACCGTAGCCGCGGTCGCCGCGTCAAGCAAGGGCGGCAACCTTGCTTCTGATGATGGCAAGCCAATAGCCAGAAGTCGGGCGTTGTGAAAAATGGCGCGCGGGTACACCAGCCAGAGAGTGTACAGACGGTCAACAGGTTTTAAGCAGCTTTTTAATGTGAAAAGCGCAGCACAACGACACAAGCCAGAAAGAAGGTGGGAGTGTGAAAGCAAGATCACCACCCACGGGACACAAGTACTGCAGAAACGAGGGGAAAATGGATAATGGCAAAAATAAAAGAAATATATAAAAGCAAGGTTTATACAGAAAGACCTGCTTATGCAGATTTTGATGCACCAGCAAAGTTTGTGGCAATTCAGAGCATTGTTGCAAAACGGCTAAAGGAACACCCGAACGCAATATGTTCTTATTCTGGCGGAGCGGATAGCGACATCATGGTTGATGTCATAGAGCAGACAAGGGGAATTTTTAACCTTCCGCCGATCAAGTATGTTTTCTTTAATACTGGTCTTGAAATGAAAGCGATTAAGGATCATGTTAAGGACACGGCTGAAAAATACGGAATTGAAATTGAAGAATGCCGCCCTAAAGTAAGTATTGTCACGGCAGTAAGAACATACGGCATCCCATTTGTATCAAAAATCATGTCCTCCGGATTATCAGAGTGGCAGAAGAAGAACATTCCATTGTCGATTGCAGAGGAATATGAGCAGGCAGAAGATAAACCGACAAAGCGGAAAGAGTTGAAAGAACGATATCCAGGGTGTGAAAGCGTGATCAATTTCCTTTGCTGCTGCAATTCTTCAGGAGAGCCAAGACCGAATATCCAGCTTGTAATAAATTCGTCGAAGTATATGCGCGACTTTATCAGGGAATACCCGCCAGATTTTCAAATTAGCGCAAAGTGCTGTGACTACTGCAAGAAGCAAGTTGCTCATAATGTGCAAAAAGACTATGACATGATAATCACAGGTGAGCGTAGAGCAGAGGGAGGTATGAGGTCAGTTCCACGTAAAGACAATACTGCATTGTGTTTCGGAGAACAAAGCAACGGTCAGTATCGGCTGCGCCCGTTGTACTATGTTACAGACAAGGACAAGGAATGGTACAAGGAACGTTACAATATCAGGTATTCGGATGCTTATGAGGTTTATGGTCTGACAAGAACAGGGTGCTGTGGGTGTCCAATATCATATAAGGCTGTGGAAGATCTGGAAAAAATCCGTTCATATGAGCCAAACGTGGTAAAAGCGGCATGGAACATATTTGGAAAAAGCTATGAATACCGTGAAAAATACAATATGTATAAGGCTGATAGACTTAGAGTTGAGCAAGAAGGAAAGAAAAATATAGACGGGCAGATGAGTTTGTTTGATTTGCCGGAGGTGATGTCATGAAAGATGGATTAATTATTGACTGCTTCGCTGGTGGGGGCGGAGCTAGCGTTGGAATAGAAATGGCATTAGGGCGACAGGTAGATATAGCAATCAATCATGATCCAGATGCAATTTTAATACACCTGACAAATCACCCGGACACGCTGCATTTACCAGAAGATATTTTTAAGGTTGACCTGCAGAAATATGTAAAAGGGCGACACGTAGTGTTGATGTGGGCAAGCCCGGACTGTACAAGCCACAGCAAAGCTAAAGGTGGAAAGCCAAGGAAACAAGGATTGCGTATCCTGCCATGGGCGGTATATAAACACGCTAAAGTTATTAAACCTGATGTAATCATAATGGAGAATGTTGAAGAAATTCAACAGTGGGGTCCGTTAAATGCTTCCGGACATCCAATACCAGAGCGAAAAGGCGAAGATTATAAGAAATTTATAGCTGCTATGGAATCACTTGGCTATGCATATGAATGTCGGGAACTGGTGGCAGCAGATTTCGGTGCACCCACAACCAGAAAACGCTGGTATGCAATATTCAGGAGAGATGGGAAAGAAATTGTCTGGCCAGAACCTACACACAGTAAAGGCGGTATAAATGGATTAAAGCCGTGGGAGCCAATTTATAAGTATTTGGATTTGTGGGACTTGGGGCAGTCAATCTTCGGGAGGAAGAAGCCGCTTGCTGAAAATACTATGAACCGGATTGCTAGAGGATTGGAAAAATTTGTTTTTAATAATCCTGAACCGTTTATTATGCAGATTGGACAGACTGGATTTACAAAAGACAGAAATAGAGCAGTAGAGGACCCAATAAGTACCATAGTTACAAAAAATGAGCACTGCCTGATTAGTCCACTGCTGATTCAGTATCACTCCGAAAAAACAAAAAATGAAGTCAGAGGGCAGCAGGTGACAAATCCGATTCAAACCATAGATACCAGTAACCGCTACGGTTTAGTAATGTCCTTTATGACAAAGTTTTACGGAACCAGTACAGGGCATAGCGTTACAGAACCACTACATACCATCACTACATCACCGGGACACTTCGGTACAGTATCGGTTCTGACTATAGACTGGAAAGAATTGCAGGCAGCAGGCGTTGATGTAGAAACAGCCCAAAAATGTACATGGGTGAGCCAGTTCATTATTAAATATTACGGTGATGGTATCGGGCAGAGCTTAATAGAACCATTACATACTATAGTCACCAAGGACAGATTTGCTTTAATCACAGTTTTAGGAAATGAATATGTGATACTGGACATATTTCTGAGAATGCTAAAGCCGGAAGAATTGAAACTAGGACAAGGATTTCCGAAGGATTATATCATAGACCATGATTATAACGGAAACAGGTATCCGGTAAGTAAGCAGGTTGCACGAATAGGGAATAGTGTAGTTCCCATAATGGCACAGAAACTGGTAGAAGCAAATTGCGGATATCTTAAAATCGGAGAACGTCAACCAATCTGGCAGATAGAAAACTCGATCATGGAAGAAAGCGGACAGATGCGGCTGGCGTAAAGATAAATGAAGGGAGAATAAGGATGGGAACAACAAAGACTACATTGAATGATTTAAATGAATATCTGTTTCAAGAGTTGGATCGTCTCACAAATGAAGACTTATCTGATGAAGAATTAGATAAGGAGATTAAGCGTAGCGAAGCTTTACAGAAAGTGGCAAAGACGGTTATTGAAAACGGAGCGCTGGCTTTGCGTGCAAAGGAATATATCGACGAATATGGGAATGGTGAAGGGGTGGGAGTTCCCATGCTTGGAATTCCAGATAAATGACTGCTGGAGGAAAACCGTGATCTCCGAGAAATCGTCAAGAATTTACAGGATAGAATTAAGAAAATGGAGGACTGGTAGATGCAAGGTCATGTTTATACCGAGGAAGAACATGCGTTTATGAGGGAATTTGTTCCGGGGCATATTTACAGGGAAATTGCCGCTGCGTTTACAGAAAAGTTTGGATGGGAAATATCCATAAGTCAAGTGAAGACATATATCGGCAATCATAATCTTAATACTGGGAGAACGGGGAGATTTCAAAAAGGACAGGTACCGCACAACAAAGGGAAGAAAGGCGTTTGCGCTGCCGGATGTGAAAAAACATGGTTTCCCAAAGGGCATGTACCTAAAAACCATAAGCCCGTAGGAAGTGAGCGCGTGAGCAAAGACGGATACGTTGAGATAAAAGTAGCAGAACCGAACCAATGGAGATTGAAACATAGGGTTGTATGGGAAAAAGTAAATGGTCCAATACCGAAAGGATACATAGTAATTTTTCGGGATAATGACAAAACCAATACTAACATAGAAAATCTTTTGATGATTAAAAAGGGTATTCATGCAGTGTTGAACCATACAGGGTTATGTGAGTATAGTGGTGAATTTAAGGATACGGCTTTAATGATTGCAGAATTAAAAGCCGCCACAAGTAAAGTTAAAAAAAGCGGTAATCATGAAAAAAGCTGTGGAAATGACACCGTATAACCGGAAAGAATACGAAAAAGCATTTTGCAAAATAGCAGAAACAAGGGAGAGCAGACACATGGACATGGGAAAAATAAAAGTTACTGAAGCGGCAGCAATACTTCACGTTTCCGATCAATTTGTCCGGGTTGCTATGCAGCGTGGCATATTGCCAATCGGGGTGGCGTGTAAAATGTCTAGCCGCTGGACATATCAGATCAGCCCGCAAAAGCTGGCAGAATACACAGGCGCGGACATTGAGAACGCGCTGGCACAGCTTAGGGCGGCACAGGCATAGAGGGCGAGATAATGAGGGTGGCACTAATAGACGTTGACGGGCACAATTTCCCGTCATTGCCGCTTATGAAAATATCAGCATGGCACAAGGCAGCAGGCGACAACGTGGAATGGTATAAACCACTGACAGCGTGGAAGGACCCGCCGGACCGGGTGTATATGAGTAAAGTTTTTACATTTTCTCCGGACTTCCCACACCCGGTAAATGCGAAAGTGATTATAAAAGGCGGCACAGGGTACAGTTATCCGGACGGAAAGCCGGACTTGCCGCCGGAAATAGAACACATTTACCCAGATTACAGCCTATACCCGGAATTGTGTAAAAACACGGCATATGGATTTTTAACGCGGGGTTGTCCGCGCGGGTGTGATTTTTGCATTGTCGAGGAAAAAGAGGGGCGGCGAAGTGTCAAGGTTGCGGATTTATCAGAATTTTGGAGCGGACAGAAAAATATTGTATTGCTTGATCCGAACTTTTTCGCCTGCCGGGAATGGCGACAGCTTGCGCAGCAGCTTATAGACAGCGGCGCATGGGTGGACTTTTCGCAAGGGTGTGACATTCGCATAATGAATGAGGAAAAAGCGGGTTATTTAATGCGAATGAAAATAAAGCAAATTCATTTTGCATGGGATAGATATGAGGATAAAGAAATAATAATCCCGAAGTTTAAAGAATTTAAACAGTTGACAGGCTGGAACTACCGGAAAATAGGTGTTTATGTTCTGACAAACTATATAGAAAGGGGGCAGCAGGCGTGGACGAGGAACAAAAAGAAGCGGAATATAGCGCGGCAGTAAAAGAATTTTATGCAATATACAATCCGTTGCGGAAAAGATATAACTTGCGTATGCACTTACACTTTAGTGTATACGACGACGGACTAATCGAAGCATGGGAATATCACGGAGAATCAAAAGGCAAATGTATTTTAAGGGTGAAAGAAGCAGAGGATATAGACTGCTATAAAAAAGCCGCTGAGGAATTGAGATACTATGAGAAAAGCAGGAAAGAGAGGGAAAAGCAATGGCAGCATGGAACAAAAGCGGGGTAGTGACGCACGAAACACTTTGCGCCGTACTTAAAGAATTTAAGGAAAAATTACCCAGATGGGAAGAAGGGAGATATTAAGCTAATGAACAAAGACAACGTGATCGGCATTGTTGCAACGATCAAAAAGAAGCCGCGTCTGGTTATCGACGCGCCGAGCTGGGATGTGCGAGTGTATGAAGCAGAGATAGAACGCCGCCGCCCGAACACAGACACCTTCGATACATTTATTTTACGATACAGCGGAAAGTCTGCCGGGACGGAAGATGCACTGGAGAAAATCGACGAAGGCGTGGAAGTGCTGATCGGTGGAGAGGTATGCAGCTGGAACGTAAAGAATCCCGCTGAAGGGGAAAACAAAGTAATTATATTTATATCTGCCGAGGTTATCGCGGTAAACGATCCCCCAGCAGATCAGCAGAACGAAGTATTTTTACGCGGTAGAGTCTGCAAAGTACCGAGAGCGAGGACAATACGCCGCAGAAAACACGGAAAAGAAACGGAAATCCCGATCACGGACATTATAGTGGCGACAAACACAAGCAGCGGCGCAAATTATATTCCCTGCATATGCTGGCGCGAACAGGCGCAGGTAGCAGCAGCGTTAAAAGTTGGTACATATGTGGAGATCACAGGTCGCCTGCAGTCGCGTGAATTTACAAGGTGTATAAAAGAAAAAGAAGCACCGTTTTTGTGCAAAAATTACGAAGTGAGCGTTTACAAATTTTGTGCAAGAATTACGAAGTCAGCGTTTGCAAATTAGGCTACAAAGTACAGGAAGGAGAGTAAAAGGAAATGAAAGGCATTAAAGAGGTTTTAGGAATTTACAATCGCCCCATCACATCGGCGCACGCACAATTTTTAAATGACAGATGCCGTCCGGCAATGGGGATTGTATTCATAAGCAAGGAAGAACACGACGCAATGCACAGAGCGGCAAAGGAACTGAGGGGCATTGCGTCTGGCGCAGGCGTGGAAACAAAAAAACGGGCAAGGATCATGGCACAGCGGGGAAAGATCAAAGAGCAGGACGCAGGATTGCAGACCATATCCGATTTTTTGAAAAAAATGGACACAGCAGAGGAAAGGGAAGAAGCCTTTGCATATGCCGGGATCGCCACGGGATATGCAAACGCCATGAAGCTATATGGTTATATTACAGCTGAAGAATTGCGGGACGTGATCGAGGTTATCGAGCAAACCGGAGAAAATGCAGCAGACAGGATCGAAGCCGCAAAACGTCCTTTTCTGATGCGCGCAATTAAGAAGGTGGTTAGAGTATGAGCGCGCCGGAGTACCGCCGGATTGTTGCGGTAGATTTTGACGGAACGCTGGCTTGACAGCTATAAAATATTTCAAATTAAAGGAGAAAAGAGACTATGGCAAAAGGTAGCAGCACTGGGGCGTGTCGTTTCTGCGGGCAAAGTATCATTGTAGAAGACGGCGCGGAAATGACAGCCCCGCAGTTAGAGGAAGCCGCTACAATGTTGTGCGAGTGCGACAAAGCGCGGGAATATCAAGAGAGCGCAAACCGCAGGACAGTAGCAAAGCAGCGCGTGGGGGAATTGTTTGGAGCGGAAGCAGGGGAGTACAGGCAGTCGGACGCAGTGCAGCAGATTTTATTAAATGCAATAGACGCTATTTGTGATAAAAAAATGAAATCTACCGTTGTAACGATCAGAACGGGGCTTCGCTGCCGGATCATGCAAATGGCACAGGACAAAATAAAGGTTGTTCGTGAAATCAGCGATAACAACGAATTTGTGCAGTAGGTGAGTTATGGCAATAAAAAGATCGTTTTCTGTTAAAAACTCAAAACATTGTAATTGTCTGAAATGCGCGGCGCAGATTTTACCGGAAAATTTGAAAGACAATGAGGTTTACACTTGCGCCCAGTGCGGGCAGGAAATGACCGTTGACAGGTACGAAAGCCACATTGTTTTAACGGTGATTGAAAGGCAGGATTTACGAAGGCGCATACCGCCGGAAATAATGAACGCCGCCCCGCAACAAAAAGCGGAGATCACAAAGCTATTACAGGAAAACAGCAGCTTAAAAGAACGGCTACATATTGCAAACACAAAAATAAAAGAACTTCGGCAGAAAGCAAGGGGCTGGGAAAAAGCAGCGGACGGACTGGCGCGCATGATTGAGGAAATGAAAGCGAAAGAGGGCGCGGACAATGTTTGATTTAAACCGCCTTTACAACGCGGATTGCATGGAAGCTATGAAAGAAATACCGGACAAGTATTTTGAATTAGCGATCGTTGATCCCCCGTATGGGATCGGGAACGATGGGCAAAAGCTGAATATCAATAAAAATCCAAAGTACAGCCGGAAAGCGCACACAAAGAAAAGCTGGGACAAAGCGATCCCGTCCGCAGAGTATTTCCGAGAATTGGAACGGGTAAGCGTCAATCAGATTATATGGGGCGGCAATTACTTTGTTGAGCATTTGCAGACAGGCACAAAAGGCTGGATTGTGTGGGACAAAGGGCAACACGGGCTTTCTATGAGCGATTGCGAATTAGCATATAGCACATTTCAGAAACCCACGCGAATCGTAGTTATAAACCGCGCAGAATTGCAAAGAGATCATACTTTCCACCCGACGCAAAAACCAATTCGATTATATGAATGGGTGATCGTGAATTATGCGGCAGCAGGCGACAAGATACTGGACACACACGCCGGATCGGGTGCGTGTCTGCGGGCAGCATACCGGACAGGACATAATTTTTTAGGTTTTGAGATTGACAAAGAATATTTCACGGAAGCAGACAAACGCCTGCGGGAAGAAATGGCGCAAATGCGTTTTGATTTTCTTTTCGGGGGGGTATGCGGAGAGACAGAAAAAGGCGCAGCGGCAGCAGGCGACACAAATTAAAACGCACATTGAAAAATGCAAAAATTAAGACGAAAAAATGACCGCTTCGGATCGGGAAATCCAAAGCGGTCAAGCCGTACACAGCTAAAATAAAACCCTAGTAATAGTATACGCCGTGTACGGTAAAAAGTCAAGGAATGTGGCGGCTTTCAACCGCCGTTATGACTTGTTAAGTATATTATTTTATCGACAGGTGGTGGATATATGCCATATAGACATGAAACCTGCAAAGCAGGGAAGACGAAACAACATACATACTATTACGCAACACGAACCGACACAAAAGAGGGATCGAGAAGACAGAAGGAAAATAAGACAAGCGAAGCACAAAAGAAAGTGAACAGCAGACAGGCAGTAAAGAAGCTGACATGGATATTCAATGAGAATTACGACGGTACAAGCCTATATGTAACATGGTCTTATGCAAAAGAGAAACGCCCAGCAGGGAAAGAGGAACTAAGGGCAGACGTTGACAAGCTGCTTCGGGATATACGGAAAGAGTATAAAGCAGTGGGGGACGTTGCTAAGTATGTGTGGGTGGCAGAGGTAGGAGAGAGGGGCGCAACACACGTTCACATGGTTTTAAATGCAATAGAGATTGCAAGGCTGAAAAAGTGCTGGGATAAAGGCTGGATTGATATAAAACCCCTAGACGATAGCGGGCAGTATAGAAAATTAGCTTCGTACTTTGTGAAATATTCAGAAAAGACTATGAAGACGTGTGAGGGTTTTTCCGGCAGGCGGTACAATTCCAGTAAAAATTTAAAGATACCGCAGCCGACGAAAACGACGGTAAGATCAAAAAATGCCTACAATCACACAATAGAGATACCGCAGGGCTGGTATTTAGACAAAGACAGCGTGGCAGAAGCATGGCATGAGGTAACAGGCTTTATGTATTTTACTTATACGCTTATCTATGACGGCAGAAAGCGCGCTATGACAAAAGACACATACACACTAGACCTAGAAACTGGGGAAGTGCAGATTACAGAAAAACCGCGAAGGGAGAAAAGAAAAAATGATAGTGCTATCACTTTTTGACGGGATAGGGACTGGACGGCTTGCGCTGGAAAGAGCGGGGATAAAAGTTGAAAAATATTACGCAAGTGAGATTGATGAAAGGGCGATACAGGTGGCAAACAAGAACTTCCCCGATATAGTGCAGATAGGAGACGCGGAAAAGATACAGATAGAGGACTTCGGAAAAATTGATTTATTGATTGGAGGCAGTCCGTGTCAGGGATTTAGCAGGAATGGGAAACACAAAAATTTTGATGATCCACGTAGTAGTCTATTTCTTGTTTATGCTGAAATTTTAGAAAAGATACGGGGAATAAACCCAGACATACAATTCATGCTTGAAAATGTAAAGATGAAACGGGAATGGCAAGATACGATTACGGCATTTTTGGAAGTCGAGCCGATAACGATTGACAGCCGCATACATACAGCGCAGGCAAGGGAAAGAACCTACTGGACAAACATTGCAGGCGTAGGACAGCCGGAGCGAATAGAAGTCAACATACGGGACATTGCAGAAAAGCGAGATACAAGAAACTATGTGAAGACAAATGGGGTATGGTTCGATTCGGAAATTTTGGAAAAGGAAAGAGGGCTGGCAGATAAGACAAACGGAAAGATCAGAATAAGACAGGCGACAAAAGCGGGATATATAGTCGCAGAGGACGGCGATGGGATAAACCTTTCTTTTCCGACAAGCAAAACGCGGCGCGGAAGGGTGATAAAAGGAAAGTTGCCGACACTGGATTGCAGTTGCAATGTTTGTTATCTGCTTGACGGCGCAATACACAAAATATCGGTGATTGAAGCGGAACGGGCGCAGAATTTACCGACAGGGTACACGGAAGGGTTATCAGGGCAGGAAAGAAAAAAAGCTATCGGAAACGGGTGGAACGAAAAGACAGTCAGACATATTTTTGAATACATGAAAGGGGCAGAACATGAAAGCAGAGTTTAAGAAGTCGAGGACAGCGGACGGATTGCCGTTGACAGTCGGGAAAATGTACGACGTGCTGGAGGTGAAAACAGGCAAAAGACCGTGGGAGTTAAAGGAAATCAAAGTAAAAAATGATTTAGGGCAGGAAAGCTGGTACAAAGCAAATAAATTCACGTTGTTTGCTGAAGCTGCGGCATTTCTGAAAGAGCCGACGGCAGCAGGCGCAGGGCAGAGCGCGGCACAGAGCGCAACGCCGGACGGGGCGCAGATGATACGGGAAGCAGACGCGGCAGCAGGCTTCACAGCACGGGAAGGGCTGGAAATCGGGAAAATGATTGCAGCGGGGTATACAGACGGGATCGGGCTTCATTACGGCGCGTAAAAGGAAAGGAGCGGCACAATGTACGGAAATTTAAAACGAGGGGAAGACACAGAGCAAATGGGCGTTATAGACTGGGCGGAATGGAACGCCGGACGCTTCCCCGAACTAAAGTTATTATTTCATATCCCCAACGGGGGAAAGAGGGACGCAAGGGAAGCGGCGCGGTTTAAAGCTATGGGAGTAAAAGCGGGAGTCCCCGATCTTTGTTTACCCGTACCCATGAACGGCTTCGCGGGCTTGTATATCGAAATGAAATACGGCAAAAATACACCGACAGACAAGCAGAAAGAGTGGATCAAGGCATTAAAAGAACAGGGCTACAAAGTAACGGTATGTTATAGCGGGGTGGAAGCCACACGGGAGTTAGAAAGCTACCTGCAGGGGACACGAACAATTTTAAGCAATCCGGCATTAGAGCCGTGCAGACCGCAGAAACGCATTGCTATTTATTGCGCCGGAAATGATGTGGAACTGATAAAAGCAGCACTGGCAGCAGAGGGAGCGCGCGGCGGGTGCATATTCGGGGAAGATTTTCTTTCTAAGGATTGCGACGACAGCGACGGATTGGAAGATTGCGCGGCGTGTATTCTGAAAAACATAGATTTTTATAACTACGATTAAACACAGCACAAAGACAAAAACGAAGGAAAGGAAAGAAGACACATGAAAACTATTGCAATTATCAATTTAAAAGGCGGTGTGGGAAAGACCACAACCGCAATCAACATGGCAACACTGCTTGCCAAAAAGCACGGAAAGCGCGTATTGCTGATCGACAATGATCCGCAGGGAAACGCAAGCCAGTTTTTTAACTGCTATGAGGGCGGGGAAGATACATGCGGCGCAGCGGAAATTTTGCGCAAGGAAATTCCCGAAAGCCGGAACGAACATGGGATCGACATTATAAACGCGAATATTTCACTACTAGAAGCCGACAATGCACTTCGCGCAAGCGTAGAAAGGCAGGACAACCGTATAAAAGAATATTTGCAAAATTATGCAGCGGAAAAGTACGACTATTGTATCATAGACAACCCACCCGCGCTGCTTATGTGTACCATTAACGCATTATGCGCCGCAAATGAAGTTATAGTCCCGATTACGCTTGACAACTGGGCACTGGACGGCGTAGAGACGATAACGGCACAGGTAGAGGAATTGCGGGCGTTAAATGACGGATTAAAGATCGCCGGAATACTTTTGACAAATTACAGAAAGACACCCGAAAACGAAGCGGCAGAAAAGTGGCTTCGCGCAAATTGTAAATACAGGGTATTCACAACACAGATCAGACGGTCAGACAAAGCAACGGCGGCGACGTATTACAAAGAGCCGCTGGAAAAGTACAGCCCGCGCAGCGCGGCAGCAGTCACATACAGAAAATTTGTAAATGAGTATTTACAGGAAAGCAGGGCAGAAAATGAGTGATGAAAGAATAAGCGAAATTGTACTGCGGTACGGTTATGACGCACAATCCCGCCAGTGTATTGAGGAAATGGCAGAATTGACACAGGCAATCAATAAATTCTGGCGAAAAGATTTAAAGTGCGGATATGGTGCGATTGAGGAAAGCGGGCTGGACAAAGAAAGCGAAGCATATATCAATCTGATTGAGGAAATAGCAGACGTTGAGATCATGCTGGAACAAATGAAAGAAATGCTTTATTGCAGGGATAAAGTAAGCGAGATTAGAGAAGAAAAGCTGGAAAGGCAGATCGGGCGCATAAGGACAAAACAGGCAGAAAAAGAGGAAATAACAAGCGCGGAAGCAATAGAGCGGCTGGAAAAGTACAAACACTGGGCTGGAACAAATGAAAGCACAAGATATGATATAAAGCTACATAACGCTTGTATAAAGGCATTACAGGAGAAAAAAGAAAGAGAGGAAAAGGAAAGTGGCATTTGACATTAAAAGCATTATGAACGCAGCGACAGCAGGGGCAGCAGCGGAAACAATAGACAAAGATTTTAAAGAAATCCGGCTGGACTATGAAAAAATTATAGTGACAGGACAAAACAAGTACAGCATGGACGAAATAGAGGAACTGGCGGCAGGAATCGAAATGGTCGGCGGCTTGCATGAGCCTTTAATTTTGGGACGCGTAAACGGGGAATACTGGCTGGCAAGCGGACACAGACGGCGGGCAGCTATTGAAATGTTAGTGCAGGGCGGCGCAGATAATTTCCGCGAAGTAAATTGTCGCTATAAGGATATGACGGAAACAGAGTTTCGGCTTCATTTGCTGATTGGAAACACTTTCAACCGTCACTATACGGACTATGACAAGATGATCGAAGCCGAGGAATGGAAAAAGGCATTGAAAGCCGCGCAAAAAGAAAAGTTATTGATTTTAGAGCGGGGAGAGCGTGTCCGCGACTATGTGGCGCGTATTATGGGAACGTCGGCAGCAGTCGTGGGAGATTATAACCGGATCAATAAAAATGCAACGCCGGAAATTAAAGAGCAATTCAAAGACGGCGCGATCGGTGTAACAGCGGCGGCAGCAGCCAGCCAGTTACCGGAGAATGAGCAAAAAGAAATTGCGGAGCGGGTGGCAGCAGGAGAAGACATAAAGGCGCAGGAAATCCGCGACATGGTGGAAGAAAAAAAGGAAAAGCGCAGTATCGCAGAACAGAAAACAGATCAAATGTCAGATACCGACACAAACGAAGAGGAAAAAGAGAACGCGCGCCGCCTTCATGTGCTGAAAATGCTTGAAAAATATTATATCTACATGAGCGACGAAGAGGTGGGCATTTTAGAGCGTATGCTGGAAGATTGCAAGCGCAGAAAAAGAGAATACGGACTGGACGACGTAGGATCAACAATTTAATAATAAAAAGCGGAAAGGGGCAGAACACAATGGAAACACAGATCACAATAACAATTAAACAGGACGGACAGAAAGTGGCAGGGCTGGGGATAGGAGAGAAAACGCCGGATAATGAAAGCGACACGGCAGCAGGGCGCACAATTCATTCAGACAATGAGGAAATAACAGAGAGCGAAGCGGAGCGGTACGCCGTCGCGTCTGATCTTGCGAATGTGTGCGAATATTTAGAGGACAGCGAAGTTATAAAAATAAAACTGATTATTCAGAAAGCGCAGGCAAGAAAGGAACGGGAAGAACGTGAATAAAACAGCGGAAAGTATACGCGACTTTTTCACAGATACAAATAACGGACAGTGCGAAGTTAAGGATTGCAAAAATTGTCCGTTTCCGCCGTGCGAAACAGAAACACAGGAAAGGGGGCAAAAGAAAACGAGTGATAAAAATATTAAACAATCCATTAGACATTCTTTTTGAAACAATCAGAAAAGTAAACGACATTACAGCGGAACTTGTTTTTTTATCAAAAGAGCAATGCGACGGAAACTGGGGATTTACACAGAAAGACAGCGAAGGAAATTTTACGATCGGAATAGCCGTAGAATTAAGCTGGCAAGACGCGCTGGAAATTATAGCACACGAAGCGGCACATATCATGGCGAAAAGTCACGATAAACCGGAAGCAGAGCAGCACGACAAAGAGTGGGAATTTTGGTTCGATAATATCCACAAACAATATCTTGCGGAGTGCATGAGGATAGAACAGGAAATGGGGGCGGGGAAAGAATGAGCGCGGCAGCAGGCGTGGCGGTATGTATAGCAGTATTTGTATACATAGAATTGGCGATCGGCTTCGGGTATTATATGTTTCTTTTAACATCAAAGAAAACGCCGGAAGCAGACACAGCACAGCAAAAGCAGATCAAAAAGTATAGCATAATAGCGGGCGTGGCTTTTCCCGTTACATTTGCAATTATTATGGCAAACAAAGCAGCGGAAAGGAAGTGAGGGCATGGCAAACGTAAATATGACGGCGATCATCATTACGGCTATTGTATGCGTAACAATCGTTATTTTGGCATGGATCGGGACAAACAATAAAAGAAAGTAAGAGGGGCAGACAGTGAATAAAGTTATACTTATGGGACGCTTGACGCGTGATCCCGAAGTGAGATATTCCCAGCGGGGAGAATCACAAGATCAAATGTGTGTGGCACGGTATACGCTGGCAGTTGACCGCAGGGGAAAAGACGCGGGCGCAGACTTTCCTTCCGTTGTAGCTTTCGGGAAAGCTGGGGAGTTTGCAGAAAAGTATTTGCGCAAAGGGACAAAGATTGTTTTAACAGGGCGCATACAGACGGGAAACTATACAAACCGCGACGGCGTAAAGGTATACACAACGGACATTGTGGCAGAGGATCAAGAGTTTGCAGAAAGCAAGGCGGCAGCAGGACAGGCACAGCAGGGAAACGGACAGACGGCAGCGGGGGACTATCCAACAGACAACGGCGGCTTTATGAATATACCGGACGGGATAGACGAAGAACTGCCGTTCACATAGGCGAAAGCGGCAGCAGGCAGCAATATATAAAGCGACGCTGGCAGCAGGGCAGGACAGGGCGAAAAAGACGCAGCAGGACGCGCCACAGTACGCCACAGCGGGCGAAAATATGAAGTTGCAATATTATTCCCGCCATGTTAAAATAAAGCCGTAATAAAGCAAATCACAACGACACATAGAAAGAAATGGACACAGACGACACAATTATTTATTTGATGTTGTTTGTGTCCTTTTTATTTGCATTTATTACACTTTCCTTCGGCTGGGTGCGGCAGTCGTACCCAGCATAAAGAGAGCGGGCTATATATCTATGACACAAGATGAACTGGAAAAATGGATCAAGCAACTAATCGCAGAGGATAAGCTATCTAAATTCTATAAATGCAAAGAGTGGCGGCAGCTATCAGAAGCAGTTATGAAAGAAAATAATTATGAGTGTCAAAAGTGCAAGAAGCGCGGCTTTCATACAGCGGCGCGCAGCGTCCACCATGTTCAGTGGGTGCGGCGGCATCCGCGACTGGCATTGTCAAGGACATATGTATATAACGGCACGACGTACAACAATTTAATTCCTTTATGTGAGGATTGCCACAACAAAGAGCATGAGAAGGGAAAAGGGCTAACAAAAAGGAATGAAAATAAATTTGTGAATGAGGAACGCTGGTAAATGATCCCCCCGCCCGAAAAAAATTGAATTTTGAACGCCGGACGGGAAACGGGGCAAGGGGTAGACAAAACAGAAATCACGCGCGCACATGAGGGGGGTGGTATACATGGCAAAGAAATCGGATAACAGAAGCGAAGACGTAAAGCGGATCACACGCACAAAAAAGTATAAAGAGATTGAAAACGACTTGCGGCAGCAGTTAGAAGCAAATGGGACATACGGGAAATTTTTTGACGATATGATCGACGATTACATGGCTATGTATGTTACAAAAACCCTGCTTGTGGAAGACATTCAAAAGCGCGGAACTATCGTTAAATATAACAACGGCGGCGGTCAATCCGGAATGAAAAAAAATGAAGCCGTGGATATGTTCAATAAGACTAATGCGCAAATGCTGAAATTATTGGCAGAGTTAGGGCTAAAAGCCAACGCCACGATAGGTGGTGGAGATATTGACGACGAGTTATAGAGAAGTCCCGGAGATATACGACTATATTTTGCTGGTAGAAAATGCGGGTAAAAAAGGTCGAAAAAAAGTAAGTTTATGGCAAAAAAAGTTAATAAAATTCGTTAAAAAAGTATTTGAAAACGAAAAATTATACATAGATACAGACCAGCTTTTAGACTATATGAAGCTGGAAAAATATCTCGGCTTTCAACTATTCGAGTGGGAAAAATTTGTTTTTACTCTCCATTGTTGCACATTCCGGGAAGACGGATTGCCGCGCTTCCCCGATCTGATGATTCTGGTATCGCGAGGGGCGGGGAAAAACGGTTATTTAGCTTTTGAGGACTTCGCTTTAATAAGTCCATTTAGCAAAATAAAGCATTACGATATAGATATCTGTGCCACAGCAGAAGAACAGGCGCGGACTTCGTTTGACGACATTTACAACGTGCTGGAGCGGCACAGAAAAAAGTTAATTAAGTTTTTCCGCTGGACAAAATCAGAAATACAGTGCCGGAAGACTTTATCAAAAATAAAATACCGAACAAACAATGCAAAATCAAAAGACGGCTTGCGATCCGGCAAGGTAGATTTTGACGAGGTACACGCATACGAAAGCTACGACAATATAAAAGTATTCACGACGGCACTGGGGAAAAAGCCACACCCGCGCCGCACGTACATAACAACAAATGGGGACGTTTGCGACGGCGTACTTGACGATCTGATCGAAAAGGCAAAGCGCATACTTGACGGGGAACAAAAGGACAACGGCTTCTTGCCGTTTATCTGTATGTTAGACGATCCCGACGAGGTACACGACGAGGAAAACTGGTACAAGGCAAACCCCAGCCTTCAGTATTTACCGAACCTACTGGAAGAAACAAGAAAAGAGTATCAAGAGTGGCTGGAAAACAGGTCTTCTTCTTCGGACTTTATGACAAAGCGAATGAATTTGCGGCAGGGTAACGAAGAGGTGGAATTGACAAGCTGGAACAATATTCTGGCAACAAAGCAGGACGTAACGCCGCCTGTGCGGGGCGAGATTGCAGTGGCAGGGATAGACTACACGAAAATAAACGACTTTGCTTCAGCGGGAATATTGACAAAGCGCGGCACAAAATTTGTATGGAAACAGAAAACATGGGTATGCAAAAACAGCGCAGACTTGCCGCGAATAAAATTTCCGTTGAAAGACTACCCGGAAGAAATCGAGATAGTTGACGCGCTGGAAATCGCGCCGGAATTAATTGCAGATTGGCTGGCTGAGCAGCTGGGACAATACACAATACAAATGCTTGCACTTGATGATTACCGCTATGCACTGCTAAAGACCGCGCTGGCACGTGTCGGCTTCAGCTATGAAAACAAAAATATTAAGCTGGTGCGCCCGTCGGACAAAATAAAGGTTGAGCCAATTATTGATAGCGGTTTCAGAAATCATAATATTGTTTATGGCGACAGCGCGACAATGCGCTGGTACACAAATAATACAAAGAAAGTAAAGTCCAAAAAATACGGAAATTACGAATATCAGAAAATCGAAGCAAAGAGCAGAAAGACAGACGGTTTCTTTGCGTTTGTGGCAGCTATGACACAACAAGACCTGATACCGGAACAAACAGCAAGCGGCGACGTGCTGCCGTTGTTTACATTCTAAAGAAAGGGGGGGTGGCAAACGTGGGTATGAACGACTATTTTTTAAAGGCTTTCGGTAAAAAATCCACGATTAGCGTAACAACGCAGCTTGTGGAAGAATTTACAGAAGTATTCTTTAAAGAACTTGCTACGGCTTGCGCCATAAATATGATTGCAAACACGGTGGCAAAGTGCGAAGTACGGACATTCAACAAAGGACAGCCGGTAAAGAAGGACGAATATTTTTTGTGGAATTACGAGCCGAACCCGAACGAAAATAGTAGCGACTTTATGCAGCACTTTATTACAAATTTGTGCTATGACAATGAAGCTTTGATTGTCGAGGTAGGTGGATTTTTGTATGTAGCAGACAGCTTCAGCCGCCGGGAATTTGCTTTCAAGGAAGACATATTCAGTAATATTACGGTAAAGGGCTTGACACTTTCCCGGTCGTATTTATCCAGCGACGTAATCTATATGCAGCTGAACAACATGGATGCGCGGCAGCGGCTGGAAGGATCATACACGACATACGGAAAGACGGTGGCAAAGTCGATTCGCGACGTGTTGCGGGCGAACGCACAGAAGGGCATTTTAGACATTGACGCGCAGATTTCGCAAGCCACAGACTTCCAAAAAAAGCTAACCGAAATAATGGACAACCGCTTCAAGCCTTTTTTTGAAGCCGAGGGAAGCGCAGTCTTGCCGCTGACAAATGGCTACAGCTATACAGACATAACAAAGCAGACGGCAGCAGGAAACACGCCGGCGAACATAAACGAGCGTATCAATTATGAATTTGAACTGGCTGGAAGGACATGGCGCATACCAAAGTCACTTATGCTGGGGGACGTTTCCGACGTTGAGAAAATAACAAAAAATTTCTTAACTTTTGCTATTGATCCAATAACGGAAAAATTCGGAGAGGAAACCACACGCAAGCGGTATGGCGTTGAGCAATTCAGAAAAGGAAACTATATAGATATAAACACAAATTGTATACAGCATATCGACATTTTCGAGCAGGCGACGAACAGCGACAAACTGCTTTCAAGCGGTCTATACTGTATCGACGAATTGCGGGAAAAGTTGGGCGACACAGCGTTAAACACAGACTGGTCGCGTAAACATTATATAACTAAAAACTACGCCGAAGCGGAAAAAATGGCGCATTTAGGCGACACGGAAGGGGGTGGGCAGAAATGAAACAGAAGAAAGCGCATTATTGTTTCAAACAGGAAGACGGATCGGACGTACACAAATTATATATTTATGATGATGTGTCGGAATACGGCACGCTTAACTGGTGGACATGGGAGTACACAGAGAGCGAAACCAGCGCGGAATTTTTCAGAAAGGCACTGGCAGAAATCCCGGACAACGCAACAATAGAATTGCATATAAATTCTTACGGCGGCAGCGTAAAAGAGGGAATAGCAATTTATAACCAGCTGAAGCAGAAAAAGTGTAAAGAGATTGTTGCATATGTGGACGGCTACGCATATTCGATTGCGTCAATAATTATGCAGGCAGCAGATCGGAGAATCATGGGGCTGGGTACAAGCCTTCTGATCCACAATATGTGGATGTCTATAGCGGGCAATGCCGCAGAGTTGCGAAAGGCAGCAGACGATCTGGACGTGCTTATGGAAAGTAACAGACAGATTTACATGGAGCGGATCAACATTTCGGAAGAAGAACTGATTGAAATGCTGGACAATGAAACCTATTTAACGCCGGAAAAAGCGGTGGAAATGGGCTTCGCTGACGAGGTAAGCAAGACAGCAGCCGTGCCGGACTTAACACAGCAGCTACAGCAGCAGCTTTCACAGATGCGGCGCGAAGCGGTTGCACAAAAGGCATTTCGGGCAGAGCTGCTGGAGTTTTGCAGCAAACACCAGAAAGCGGACGAGAATGGCACAGACAACAGCACAGAGGGCGACGGCGACAGCGACGCCGACAACACCACAGATACAGACACCGACGACGGAAACAGCGGCGAAAATGAGCCGATGGAACATAAAAACAAGATTGCGGCACTGTTAGCACAGGCAGCCGCCAAAAGACTGAAAGAGAGGTAAAAAAGTAATGAAAAATAAGGATTTAAAGCAGACTACCCGTGAGGAACTGGCACAGAAATTTAACGACGCGCTGAAAAGCGAAGATGCAGAACAGGTTGCACAGGCTATGGCAGACATGGCAGAGAATATCCAGCAGGAAATCCTGGAACGTGCAAAGGATGCGGCAGCAGTCGAGCAGATGGACGCAGCGGCACTGGCAGCGCGCGGATTGCATCAGCTGACTTCGGACGAAAAGAAATTCTATGAAAAGATGATCGAAGCAATGAGATCGGACGATCCCAAGCAGGCACTGGCAAACCTTGACGTGGCTATGCCTAAAACTGTTATAGAAGACGTATTCGACAGCCTGAAAGCAGAACATGAACTGCTGACAGAGATTGACTTCAATAATACCACCTATATGACAGAATGGATCTTGAACAAAAACAGCAAACAGAAAGCAGTCTGGGGCAAAATCACAGCAAAGATTACAGAGGAACTTTCAGGCGAGTTTGAAAAAGTAAATATGATTATGTTCATACTTACTGCGTTTATGCCCGTTGCCAAGTCTATGCTTGATCTGGGTCCCACATGGCTTGACAGTTATGTGCGCGCCGTTTTACAGGACGCAATCTATGTCGGACTGGAAGAAGGCATTGTTTGCGGAACAGGCGTGGATCAGCCCATTGGGATGATGAAAGACATTGACGCAGCGCACAAAGACGGCGAGGAATATCCGGACAAAGAAGCGATAAAAGTAACAGAGCTTACACCGAAAGTTTACGGCGGGCTGGTTAGTAAACTGGCAGTATCGCGCAATGGTCGCCCCCGGAAAGTCGGCAGCGTGATTATGGTTGTTAGCGCGGCAGACTACTGGGCAAAGGTAATGCCTGCAACTACTATTCAGCGTCCCGACGGTACATACGCAAATGACGTATTGCCGTACCCCACAAAGATAATTCAGTCTGAGGAAATCCCCGCAGGTAAAGCAGTGCTGGGTATCGGAAAGCAGTATTTTATGGGTATCGGTGCGAGCAAAGACGGCGTTTTCGAGTATAACGACAGCTACAAGTTTTTAGAGCGCGAAAGAATTTACGCTGCTTTCATGTACGGCAACGGAAAGCCGAAGGACAATAACTCATTCCTTGTACTTGATATTAGCGAGTTGAAGTCCGCAAACTATACTGTAACAACGGAAGCGACAGGCAGCCAGCAGACTGTCGAGCCTATCGTAACGGTACAGGAAAAGACAGAGTGGACAGCCGAGGAACTGGACAGTATAACGATTCCGCAGATCGAGGGGCTGGCAGCGTATAAGGGCTACACGCTGAGAGGCAACAATAAGGGCGAGAAAATCGCGTCATTTATCGAGCAGCAGGAAGCAGCAAAGGCGTAACTCAGAGAAACAGGCGGCAGGGGAAAACTTGCCGCCTATAACAAAAGGCGGTGCAATATGATGGAAAACACGGAAAAGACAGCCGACGACACTTTGCTGGATGACATTCTAAACGAATTAGATATGACTTCCTACGACGACGGAGCGAAAAGAAAGATTAAAGATATTATGCAAAGGGGAAAGGCACGGCTTGAAAAGCTGGCAGGCGCGGAAATTGACTTTGCAAAAGATATGATGGCGCGTGAGTTGCTTTTTTCATATTGCAGATATGGGCGGTCAAACGCAATCGAGCAATTTGAGGGCGATTTTTCTTGCCAGCTTACCGCCTTTTCGCTGGAAGCGGCGATGGCGAGTATGCCGGAAAGCGGGGCAGCAGATGAAAGCAAAGTTTGAAGAATTTAACGACGGTTCGGTGGAAATATACACCGTGAACGACGACAACAAGCTGGAAAAGGCGATTCCGGACGGCTTGCGCTTTGGGGAAGAAAACGTGGGTATTACAAGGCACTACGCAGCGAGGGCAGCAGACAGCCGCGTGGATAAAGTAATACACGTTTTACTAAACAAAAGTATACAGCCGCACGAAGTAGCCGTGATTAACGGCGAACAATACGATATTGACAAAGTGGATCACTTAAAAGACAATATGCCGCCAATCTCAAAGCTGACGTTGATTGCATATAAGAAACACAGAAAGAAGGAATTTGCTTGAGTGCAATTAAAAGTATGATACCGCCGGAAATGCTGGGGAAAGAATTGTCGCAAATATTGCTAGAATGGGCAGCGGAAGAAGAAAAAAAATTTGCACAGGCAATCGACGACGCGGCACAAGCCTGTAGTGACACGGCGGGACAATACTTGACAAAGGGACACGGACTGAACACCGGGCAATATAGAAACAGTTTTGCTATTGAAAATGAGTGGAAAAGCCGCCATAGGTATTCAGCGACGTGGTACGTTGAAGCCCATAATTACAGACTGACACACCTTCTGGAAAACGGACACTTGACGAGAGACGGCACGCGGCGCACAAAGGCGGTAAAACATATCAAGTACGGTCGGCAGATCGCCGAACAGGTACTGGACGAAAAATTGCAAGGATTGTGGGGTGGATAGTACGGACATACGGGCATACATAGAAACCGAAACAGGCATACCGACAGCGGAAGTAGCTTTCACGAAGCCACAAAAGCTGCCGTTTATTGCAATTCTTGACAACACAGACGGCGACGGCGACGACTTCCACACCAGGACGATTACGCATGATTTAACGGTGGAATTCTACACCGATAGAATCAATGTAGAAGCTGAAGCCAAAATCGAAGCCGCGCTTGAAAAACAAGGCTGGAAATACACAAAAGATCGGACATGGATCAGCGAAGAACCAATGTTTGAAACGGTGTATATGACAAATTTTGTAGAAAAGAGGTAAAAATCATGGGTAAGAAAGGAACAAAGGAAAAAGTAACACTGGGCAGCGGTAAACTTTATATGGCAGAGTATACCGGTGAACTTCCGAAAGATTTTGCGGACATTCTAACGCAGATTATGACGGAAGAAAACCACGCGGGCTGGATCAAAGGCGGTGCAAGCGTGGTGTACAAGCCAACAATGACACAGGAAAAGGACGATCTGGGGCATATAATCAAAGAGATTTTAACGGATGAAGAAGCCACTTTCAAATCAGGGCTTTTCACATGGAACGGAGAAACGCTGGCGAAGTTTACAGCTACGGCAGAAATAACAACAGAAACAAAAGGAAACATTACATACCGCCGCTTAAAGATTGGCGGTACGGGAAACGACGACGGCAAGCAGTATGTGATCCTGTTTGTACACGAAGACCCCGTAGAAGGCAACTGCTATTTGTTAGTAGTAGGCAGAAATTCGGCAGGATTTACGATCACTTTTGCGGTAGACAGCGCGACGGTGATTGATGCTGAATTTGCTTGTAAACCGCACGACGAGCGCGGCACGCTGATCGAATTTGTCGAGGAAATCGAAGCCGAGTTTGCGGACTCATACAGCGAAAGCGAACTGAACGCACTTTCTATGGCGCAGATCAAGACAGTGGCAGCAGCAAAAGGCTATGAGGTAACGGGAAACAGCAAAGAAAAGCTGGTAGCGTCATTCATTGCCGCACAGACGGCAGCAGGAGTGGCAGAACCCACGCCGGACACAGACGGGGAATAAAGAGCAATAACCGGGCTGGGTAACACTCAGCCCTAAACAACAAAAGGAAGGAAAGTAAAAACATGAGTTATCAAATCAATTTTCAAAAGGCAAAAAGAAATTATATCCTGCTAACATTCGACGACGAACGCAAGGACGGCACGCCATACGAACTTAAATTAAAAGTGGGTATGCCAAAAAAGCGCGTATATGATGCGTTAATGGATATGCGGGACATTAGCGACGAAAAGGAAGAAGCGCAGACAAAGAAGGAAAAAAATGCAATAGATCGTCGGATTATCGACGAGATGTACAATCTTGTGGCGAAAATTCTTTCTAACAATCTGGACGGCAAAAAGATAACAAAAGAGTGGACGGAAGATCAATTCTCCGCAGACGAGTTAAAAGAGTTTTTAACAATTTATGTTAAATTTGTGAAAGGTGAAGCGGCAAGCCCAAACTAGCATTGCCCTACTACCCAACGGACGAAGCGAGCTTTTATGACATTCCGACATACTGGGAACATTTAGTACACGAATACACCGGGCTGAATGTAAACGAGATTGAGGAACTGGAGTACATAGACTATTTACAGTATAGGCGGGATGCTTTTATACATTCGCTGAACCAGACGGAGGAAGGGCGCGAGTATCTGGAGAACGCGCGCACACTGACGCAAACCGAGCCGGACAGAAAACGCCTGCGGGAACTTTTCGGAAGGAAAGGATAGGGCGGTAATGTCAAAGGGATTGAAAGGTATTACAGTAGAAATCAACGGCGATAGCACGCCGTTAAACAAAGCACTGGCAAACTTAGAGAAAGAGAGTAAAGCTCTAACCGGAGAACTAAAAGGTATAAATGCTCTTTTGAAATTCGATCCCAAAAATACAGAACTTCTAGCACAGAAGCAAGCGGTATTAAAACAGGCGATCGGAGAAACGGAAGATAAACTAAAATTATTAAAACAGGCACAAAAAGAAATGGCAGCCGCCGGGAAAAATGCAGACAACAGCGCAGAATACCGGGACTTGCAAAGAGAAATTGCAGCGACGCAGCAGAAGCTGGCGGGCTACAATACACAGCTAAAAAACACACAGGACGCGCAAAAGCAAGCGGCAAAGGAAGCACAGACGCTGGGGCAGAAAATATATGGAATTGCAAGCCATATCCCGATAGTGAATAAATTGGCAGATGGCTTCGTAAAGGCAAAGCAGAAAATTACGGAAACTGTAAAAGAAAGCGAAACAGTTAAAAAGATTGGATCGGCAATCGAGGGCGCAAAGCAGAAAGTAGAGGACTTCAAAAACGCCCACCCGCACGTCAAAAAGGTTGCAGACGCTTTTCACTCAGCAAAAGAAAAGGCGGACGAACTAAAAAGCAAGCTGCCGACAGTCCAACAGTCGCTTACGGCGATAGGGAACGCGGCGGCGGCAGCAGGCAAAGGCGGCTTTCAGGCATTAACCACTATAATAGGGGGAACGACAAAAGCCTTCATTGCATTTGCCACCGCAGCGGGAACGGCGGCGGTGGCAATCGGGAAAGCAGCAGTCGAGCAATACGCCGATTATGAGCAGCTTATCGGCGGTGTGGAGACGCTTTTCAAAGACGCGGCGGGACAAGTCAAGCAATACGCAAATAACGCCTACAAAACGGCAGGAATGAGCGCAAACGAGTATATGGAAACCGTAACGGGGTTTTCTGCCGCGCTTATATCCAGTTTAGATGGCGACACAGCAGAAGCGGCTAAAAAAGCGGACATGGCAATCACGGATATGTCGGACAATGCCAATAAAATGGGAAGCGACATATCGAGCATACAAAACGCATATCAAGGCTTCGCAAAGCAAAACTACACAATGCTGGACAATTTGAAACTGGGCTACGGCGGCACAAAAGAAGAGATGCAAAGGCTTCTGGACGACGCAACCAAACTTTCCGGCATTGAATACGATATATCATCATACGCAGATATAGTTGACGCGATCCACGAAGTACAGACGGAAATGGGGATCACGGGAACAACGGCGAAAGAAGCCAGTACGACTATTTCAGGATCAATATCTTCCATGAAGTCGGCGTGGCAAAATCTTTTAACAGGACTTGCAAACGGCGACGCAGACTTGGGCGAGTTGGTTAATCAATTCGCAGATAGCGTCGAAACAGTCGCAGGCAATCTTGTGCCGAGGATAAAAGAAACGATCCCGCGAATGGTTGAAGCCGTGCCGGACATTATCGACAGTCTGAGCGACGTGGCAGACGAACTGGCAGACGCAGCTGGAGAATTGCTGGAAGAGCTTTTGCCCGTTCTGACAAACGGCTTCTTTTCACTGATACAAGCAGCTATAAACACTATGCCGACATTACTTCCGCTGATAATCAATGCAGGAATGACTCTATTTACTGGACTGCTAACGGGACTGACAGAAACAATCCCACAACTTCTGGCACTTTTGCCCGAAATTATCCAGAATATTACACAAACACTCATAGCAAATCTACCGACGATCATTACATCCGGAATACAAATTCTGGTCGGACTGATTAACGGCATCACACAAGCAATCCCATCACTTATAAGTGCAATAATCGAATTGTTCCCGGTTATCGTACAAACTATTATGGACAATCTGCCATCTATCATACAAGCGGGGCTTAATTTACTGCTTACGCTGATTGATGGAATTGTGCAGGCGATCCCGCAGCTGGTCGCAATGCTTCCCACTATCATAGATACAATCGTTTCAACGCTGGTTTCAATGTTGCCACAAATCATAGAAGCGGGCATTCAGCTTCTTAATTCCCTTATATCGGGAATTATACAGGCAATCCCCCAGCTGATTGCAGCATTGCCGCAAATAATATCTTCGATAGTCAACACGCTTATAGCAAATCTACCCAAAATTATTCAAACGGGAATAGGGTTGTTGGGCGCGCTCATTTCGGGAATTATACAGGCAATCCCGACACTGATCGCGGCATTGCCGCAGGTATTCAGTGCAATTATAAACACATTTAAGAGCATCAACTGGGCGGACTTAGGAAAGAACATCATAGACGGAGTTATAAACGGTGTAAAGGATGCTGCCAGCAGCTTGATAAATGTATTTAAAGATTTAGCTTCTTCGGCACTTGACGCGGTAAAGTCGTTTTTCGGGATTGCGTCGCCGTCAAAGGTTATGCGCGATCAAGTCGGAAAAATGCTTCCGGCTGGTATGGCGCAAGGTGTAGAGGAAGGAATGGACGAAGAAGAAGACAGGATAAAGGCAGCAATGCAAAGGGGAGTTCCTACAACTATCGACGGCTATTTAAACGCGGGCGGCAGCAGGGCTGGCGCGCCTGACACAGGAGAAACAGGCGGCGGCTTTACGCAGAATGTAACAATTAACAGCCCGCAGGAATTATCGCCTTCAGAGGTTGCAAGGCAGACCAGAAACGCGACGAGGCAAATGGCACTGCGGCTTAAACAGGCATAGAAAGGGGGAAAAAATGAAAACTGTTAAATGCGTGAACAATAACGGGCTTTCCGTTCTGTTTACCTACGATCACGACGTGACAGAGTTTTTCCTTCTTTCGCTTGACGGGGTTTACAGTGTGAAAAATGCGGTAAAAACAACGCAGAACGCAACCACGGACGGATCAAGCTATGAGGGAGAGGGACTGGAAGAAAGATACATCACAATAACGGCACAAATGCGCCGGAACTATCAAGAAAACCGAGATCACTTGTCACGGGTATTCAAGAAAGGCGCGCCGGGCACATTCTATCACACAGAGGATGGCAGGACACGAAAAATAGAGTATTACGTGGAGAGCCTGGAAGTGGAAGAAAAAGGGATTTTGCGCACCTGCACAATTTCCCTAAAGTGTCCCGATCCGTATTACAAAGGCGGCGAAGCAACACACATAGAAATGGCTTCATGGGAAGGCGGCTTCGAGTATGACTTGGAAATCCCGGAAGAGGGAATGGAGTTTGAAACACGATCACAAGAAACAATCAAGGTTGTGGACAATGACAGCACAACTTCGATCGGTATTAAAATGACAATCATTGCAGAAGACACCGTTATAAATCCGTCAATTATGAACGTGACAACAGGCGAAACGCTGAAGCTTCTATGTACTATGCTTCCGGGTGATGAAATTGTGATAACGACTGAGCAGGGAAACATAGACGTGGTATTGCACAGGGGCAGCGAGGAATACGACTACAATTACACGGTGGATGAAGACAACGAAGGCTATGTGCAGCTGGAAACAGGGCGAAATTACATAAATTATACCGCAGACGCAGGGGAAGACTACATGAATGTAAATTTTGACTTTGAAAACTGCTACACAATGCCATAAAGGGGTGAGAACATGGCACAGACGGCGGTGGAAATGCGCCAGAAAAAGCAAATTAAGGTGTACGACATAAATTTGCAAAGAAAAGGTGTAATTGATGTATACCGATCATTGATCTGGACGCGGAAATATAAAGAAGCCGGGACAGTGGAACTTCACGCCGCCTTTAATTCACGTAATTTAAAGCTGCTACAAAATGGAAACATTGTCACAATGACTGGATCGGTGGAAAGCGCATTGATCGAGGGAATGGCAGTGGACGACTTTTCAAACGAAATCACAGCAACGGGGCATATGCTTTCGGCGGGGCTTGCCCGCCGGGGCATAAAGACCGTTGTGGTGGTAAAAGAAGAGGACTACGAAGCAGTTATGCGGCATTTAGTAGACATTGCAGCAATTAACACAGACGATCCGTTGCCGCGACTTATGTTAGGACAGGCGGCAGGACTGGGGAAAAAAGTCACATTGCAGGTATCGTACAAGGATTTATATACATATCTATGCAAATTATCAGCCTGCAGTAATCTGGGCTTCCGAGTACGGGCGGATTACAAAAACAAAGTAATGTATTTTGAGGTATACGAAGGAAAAGACCATAGCGAAAACCAGCGAGGAAATAAGCGCGTTATATTTTCGGAAGTGTATAAAAACATCAACAAAGCTACATTCACAATAAACGAACAGAATTACAAAACCCACGCAATAGTTTTCGGAGAGGGAGAGGGAACGGCACGAACTATGATGGTGGCGACGATTGATCCGACAGCGACAGGCTGGGAGCGGCGGGAAGTGATCGTTGACGCGCGGGACATATCAAGGGACGGCTTAACCACGGCACAATACCAGTCCGCGCTCATACAACGGGGAAATGAAAAGCTGGCAGAATACGGAATCGTGGAGTGTTTGGAAGCTGTAACGCTGCCGAACGTCAACTTCACCTACAAAGAAGACTATGATCTGGGCGATATTGTGACGGTGAATAAAAAAGCGTGGGGCATAAGAATGGATAAACGGATCACTGAGGTGCAGGAAATTTACGAAAACGGCGGCTTCTCCATTGTGCCGACTTTCGGCGATCCGTTGCCGGAGTCAGTGGACTTGTCGGACAACTAAAGAAAGGAAGAAAGAGTATGTCAGAAAACTATAGTTTTTTTGGTTCAAAAAACCATGACCGGGTATATAAATCGCACCACTGGGCTGATTATTTTAGACCTTTTTTTAAAACAGGGGTATTTAATGGCGATTTACAAGTGGCAGCAAATAATGATATGTCAGTAACAATCAATCCCGGATATGCATGGATTGATGGGTATATGTATCACTTGACTGCGCCACTGTCCATTGATTTAGAAATTGCCAGCGGAAATGCAAACAGGGTAGACAACATTGTAATTAGGTTTGACTTAACAAATCGGTGGATTAAAGCTTACGCTGTTACCGGGGGATATTATAGCAAGGCAGCCACACCGCCAGTTCCGCAAATTACTTCTACAATACATGAGATAGTCATTGCAAGGGTTGATGTGGCAGCAGGTACAACATCAATAAAGCAGGAAATGATTGAAGACACAAGGATGGATGATACAGTATGTGGCTGGGTGTGCGGTACCGTACAGCAAATTAAATTTGAACAGATATATGCACAATTTAAGGCTTTTCAGGAATCGAAAGAAGCAGAGCTTGCAGAAAAAGTAAATTCCTATGAAGCGTGGGAAGTTGAATTTAAAGATACACAGGAAACAACATTTGAAACGTTAAAATCAGATTGTTCCCAAGAAATAGTTGAATTTTTGGAACAATCAAAAACAGAATTTAACAGCTGGTTCACAAGCAACACAAACAACTGGGAAGAAGACTGGCTGGCATTCTTCAATAATATCAAAGAGCAACTGTCAGATGAACCTGCCACACACCTGCAGCAGCAAATTGGTAACCTTAACGAGTTGGAGACGGAAGAAAAGGACAGCCTTGTGGACGCAGTAAATGAGCTACATCAAGATGTTGACCCAATTATTCCGATAGTAAATAAATTCATAAGGGCTACATATAAAAAGACGACATCAGCTAACCCGAACTTAGTACTTGAGTGTACCTTCGAAGAACTGGAGGCAATGGTCGGCGTCGGAATTATTGTCGAAGCTACCAATTCGTACAATACAGCCACATATGTCTCAATATCTTCTCTTACAGTGGAAGACAGCACGGGAGAAAAAAGGACTGCAAAGTTAGGCTGTCCGTATATAGGAGAACCTAACGCTTCAACTTATGTCGGTTATAATTTTTCTGATAGCTACATCAATTTTAATACTTTTAACTTATTCTCGTATGCGGGTCCGCACACAAACAGTGCAAGCTATCCCGCCGGGAAGTTCGTTAATCTGACCAGTATAAGACTGTTCATAAGCACTACGTCAGCATATAAGATATCGTCGTCTATGCTGTTCACGGGGGGTGGTGCTTACAACATGTATCAGGAACTCCTGCAGTCGCATCAGGAACTCAAGCAGGAACTCCAACAGTGTTTGAAGTGTGTGGAAGAGGGACAGTTTACTAATGACACGATTACTATAGACCTTAAGTACGATGCTACATATCTGCTTGCCACACGGGAAATCACGCTAAGCACGGGTAAAGTATATGGATACCGTGCCAGATTGTATGCTACACCCAAAGAAAGGGAAACGATAGAAGATATGATTATATTAAACGGTTTTAACAACACAACGGTTGCTGCATCTGCGGCAAATCTTGCAGCTAGTAGTAATGCGGGAGTGACACTCGGAACAGTTACACCCGGTAGCAACTATGGCATATCACTCAAAGCCACGGCTACATATCAGGTCAGTTATGCCTTGTATGAGCTTGCAAATTCATATGGAGATTATTTCTAACTAATTTTTGTGAAACGCAGAAAGGGGCGTGAAAAAATGCAGATAAAGTTCAACGATTCAGACCGAATATATAACATAACAACATTCCGGCAGATTGGCGGCAACATTATTATCCTGAAAGGGGCTGAACTGCCGGAAGAGAACACAAGCGGCTTTAAAGTGATAGACGGCGACAGAGTAATAGCGGATTACTCAGCCTATACGACAAAGTACAATGTTAGCACTCAAACAGAGGGCATGTTGATGCTGTCAACCGGAATAGTCGAGACAGAGGACAAACCTGCGGGTATATACGCTTATACGCCGAAGCCGGAAGAGATTGTGGAGGACGTGGACCCTCTAACAAACGAAGAGTTGACGGAAGCCGTGGCTGATCTGATGTACGAAGTTAGCATGATGTCATTAGGACTATAGAAAAGAGGTGAGACAAGATGGCATACAAGATTATGAAAAATCTTATAGCGAATGGCACTAAGACAAAAGAAGAACTACTCAAAATGGCTGACGTGTATTACGCAGCCAGTCGGCTGACAGGTGATGAATACACAGAGATTGTCGATTTAATTGGAACGGATGAAGAAAAGTAAAGAGAGGAGAAAAGAAAATATGACACACTTTGATTTTGCAGACAAATACAATGCGGCAGCAGGTGCAGCGGTAGCAATTTTTACGGCGATATTCGGTACATACTGGTATGTATTTGCCGCTTTTCTGTTGCTGAATGTGATTGACTGGATAACGGGCTGGATAAAGGCAAACAAAAAGAAAGAGGAAAGCAGCACAGTGGGAGCGATTGGCGTATTCAAAAAGTTGGGGTACTGGGCGGTAGTATTAGTTGCCTTTATCATTTCCGGCGTTTTCGTTCAATTCGGAAATGATATGTTAGGAGTTGACTTGTCTTTCTTGCACTTGATAGGCTGGTGGGTACTTGCAATGCTGATTGTGAACGAAGCGCGATCTATACTTGAAAACCTTGTGGAACTGGGATACGACGTACCGGAAATACTTATAAGGGGGCTGGCAGTAACGGAAAAGCTAATCGCCGCAAAGGTTGATCTGGATAATATCACGAACGCCACAGACAAAAAGCCGTCGAACAGCACAGTCGGCAGCGCAGACAAGGACTAACAGACACAAGCCCGAAGCGGTACGCCGTCGCGGGCTTCATACTATAAAGCAAAGAAAGGAAGCGAGAAAATGAGTAGTGAAAGCACAAAGAATTTGCAGCCGGACGAACTGGCAGAGATTAGAAAAAAAGTAGAGAAAATGGACGCGGACGCGCAGGCAAAGTTTAGAAACAGCTTTGACGCGGACAAAATGGGCTTCGACGGAGAGGAAGGGGCGACAGAATGAACATTAACAGGGATTTTATAACAAAAATCAATTTTACTGATAAGAACAGCACGGCGCGGATCAAGTATATTGTGATCCACTACTTCGGCGGGCTTTCCACAGCTGCTAATCTGGCTGAATACTGGGCGCGCACATACGCTGGAGCGTCAGCGCATTATGCAATCGGACACGCAGGGGACATTTTTCAGATCGTCGAAGATGACGACGTGGCGTGGCATTGTGGGACAAGCGGCAAATACAAACACGCGGACTGTAGGAACACTAATTCTATCGGCATTGAAATGGCAGTCAAGAAAAAGGATACAAACACACAAAATGCAACGGACAAAGACTGGTATTTCACCCCGGAAACCGTACAGGCTGCCGTGGAACTTACGCGCCTGCTGATGAAAAAATATAACGTCCCCGCTGAGAATGTGATCCGGCATTATGACGTTACGGGGAAAATCTGCCCGAACCCGTATTATTATAATCTGTTTGAAAGCACGTGGCAGGCTTTCAAGGCGGCAATTTCTACGACGGACAGCGAAGAGAACACAACACAGGGCATGGATGAACTAACGCCAATTATGGGCACAGCACAAGCGACAGCAGATGACATTGTGGCATATATTATCAAACAGAACCCGGACGCAGCAGCAATCGCCCCGGAACTGGCGAAGGCATACATAGATGAAGGACAGTGCGAGGGAGTGCGTGGAGATATTGCCGCCGCCCAGTGTATGCTTGAAACGGGCAATTTAAAGTTTGAGGGATCAGCGGTAACGCTGGATCAGAATAATTTTTGTGGAATGGGAGTTACAGCAACGGGAATGAAGGGAAATTCTTTCCCGACAATCCGTGAGGGAGTCCGGGCGCAAATACAGCACTTGAAAGCATACGCCACAAGCAATCCGCTGGTACTTGCTTGTGTCGATACACGATACAAATATGTGGAAAAGGGTTGTGCGCCTTATGTAGAGTGGCTGGGGCAGCAGGAGAACCCGAAAGGCAAGGGCTGGGCGGCTGGTGCGTCCTACGGGGCAAAAATAAAGCGTATTTTGTCCGCTATGCTGGAATATCCGCAGACGGTCGAGAAAAGCCCTACAAAGGACACACAGGACACGCAGACGGGCAAAGAAACTGGAGAGGAAAAGCAGATTGCCGGACAGCTTAAAATTATATACGCGGGAGCGGATGGCGTAAACTACCGGGCAAAGCCGGACTATAAAGTAAACCCGGAAGGCGCAGCGTACAAGGGTGAAGTGTTCACCGTCGTGGGCGAGGTAGGCGACTTCTACAAGCTGAAGTCTGGGCGGTATATCACAAAACGCACAGATCTGGTAGAGTTTACCCCCACAGAGGTTAAGCAGTACGCAAAGATTATATACGCGGGAGCGGACGGCGTAAACTACCGGGCAAAGCCGGACTATAAAGCAACCCCGAAAGGCGCAGCGCACAAGGGTGAAGTGTTCACCGTCGTGGACGAGGTAGGCGACTTCTACAAGCTGGAATCTGGGCTGTACTTGACAAAGCGGGCTGATTTGGTAGAATTGATTAAAATAGCATAAAAAGGGGAAGCGGGAAAACCCTGAAAAGCCCGGCGAAGTCATACTTGTAATTCACGCGTAATATACAAAAACGGCTACAAAGCCCCATTTATGGAGCGTGACAGTTTCGATCGAGGAAGCTGCGAAGGCTGGAAAGTTCTAAGGAATTGTTTGAAAGTTAATATATTATTGTTAAATGGAAAATTTGGGAGCTTTCAGGTCATGATGTGATTTGGGAAGCTCCCTTTTTCTTATTTATTTTGTTACATAATTAACCAGTTTTTTAAGATAATTAATTTACAGAATGTAAATTTTATAATAAAATTAAGATACTAAACAGATGGGCATAAGGTGATTCAGGGGGATAGCAATGCATGAATTTGCAGTGGCTGATGTTACCGAAGTATATTAAATGTAGGAGGAAAAGGAGATGAAAACAGGATTTTTCACAAAAATTACGGCTGTTAGATCTTTAATAGCTATAATTTGTGCCGTGTCACTTGTTGCGACCGGAATAACCGGGTGCGGCACTTCACAACCTGAAAACGTGAACACTGTTTCAAACACAACGGGGGGGAAGATAACAGCTCAGAAAATGAGATGCAGAAGGTACAGGATGATACACAGGGTAAAGAAACATATAAGCTTCCTGCTTTTGATGTTGAAGAAGAAAAGCCGATAGAGATAGACGTGGATGAGGACTGGCCTGTTGAATATCTTCTGGCGAATGCAGGCGGTGGCGGAGAAATTGGCGAAGGCAGCGGTTATCCCAGCAGGGAAGGCTTTGAAGTATATGCGTTTGCTCCGGAAAACGTAAGATGCGGATATGATAATACAAACGGCTTTAGTATAAAAATATCCGATACAGGAAGTGAAGACTGGCATATCCAGCTAAAGAAAAACGGCGTTAAAGTAGAGAATGGAAAGTGGTATCAGGTCACGTTCGATGCAAAATCGAGCATTGAAAGGAGTATTATTTTTTCCATGCAAAGAGACGGTACAGCGGATGAAGACTGGAGAAGTTATTCGGGAAACAAAACCGTGCAGCTTGGAAATGAGTGGAAACCCTACACAATTTATTTCCGTATGACAGATGATACTGATGAGAAAGCAATCTACAACTTTTCGATGGGTACGGTAGGCGGAAACAAAATCAGACAGCAGCATACCGTAAATATAAAGAATATGAAGTTGAATGAATTGGAGGATACATGGTTTGACCATATGGGTCAAGAAGGTAACTTGTTAAAGAATTCTAAATTTGAATATGATGATATAGCCTGGGAAGCATCGGTTGTTGAACCGGGTGCGGCAACCGTTAAATTTGAGAACGGCAAGGCTGTATTTGATATAAGCAATGTCGGAACCCTTGACTGGCATGTACAGTTAAAGCAGGATTCTATTCCGATGGAACATGGATACAATTACCGCCTTACTTTTAAGGCATCGTCTACTGCATCCAGAAGCATCAATATAGGGTTTATGGACAAGAACTTCGTGAATTGGTACGGCGGAGGTCTTGAATCTTTGAATGCAGCGGAAAGAACTGTAGCTGTGGAATTTTATATGGATAAAGCTACGGATAAAGACGTGTGCATGTTTATATCAATGGGTAAGATTGAGAACATGAACACTCCGGCGTCTGTAATTACACTCAGTGATTTCAGTCTTGAGAAACTTCCGGGCAGACCAACCTCATCGGGCTCCGGCTGGTCATCATCAGACGGTGGCGGAGGTGATGGCGGCTGGGTGGCTCCGATAGTTTCACTTAGCAGAGGATGGAGTGTGTCATACTGGTTCGGTAAGGTAGGACAGTGTTATGAAGAGGCTCCGGGCTCATATCTTATCGAGATTCTTGATACAGGGAGTCAGGACTGGCACGTACAGATGCAGAAAAAAGGGATTTTGGTTAAAAACGGAAAACGGTACAGAATGTCATTTGAAGCAAAATCATCAATCAATAGAAAGATAGGCTGTGCGATTCAAAAGGACGGAACTGATGATGATGACTGGACTTCATATTCAGGAGGCGACGGAAAATATGATTTAACCGGCAGTTGGCAGACATTTTCCAACGAATTTACAATGACAAGCCCGACGGATAGAAATGCAATATATAACATATCTCTGGGGGCAGTGGACAGAGTTATTACACAGGCTCATACCGTATGTATCAGAAACCTGAAGCTGGAAGAACTGCCGGACGAACCTGTTCCGGAAGACTCAGGTCTTAAGCTGATAGCAGACGGTGATGACAATATACTGAAAGGTAAGAATTTTAGTCTGTCTACAGTTGAGAGTGGAGACGCAAAGATATCTAATGACAAAACAAGGATTAAGATTACCAATGTGGGCAATGAGGATTATAGTGTCCAGTTGAAGTGCGGTTCAGCGGTCACTTTGGAAAAAGACGCTGTCTATGTGGTTAAAGGAAAAGCAAGTTTTACATCCGATGAAAGTGAAACTGGTACAACAAGAAAGATCGCAGTAGCCTTAATTGGTGACGAGAGCACGGGTTATGATTGGTACGGCGGCATTACAAAAGACATAGGAAGTGATGGCGTTCAATTTGAGCAAGAGTTTACCATGGAAAAAAGTACGAATAACAATGTGCAGTTTGTTATATCGATGGGGCAGATGAAAACAGAAGGCGCTAATCCTCAGAACATACCTACCCCAAAAGGCACATTGACTTTAAGCGAACTCTCACTGGAGAAGAAGTCAGGTTCTGCGTCGGGTGAAGATGATCCGGATGATTCTGATCTAAAGCTGATAGCAGACGTTGAAGGCAATTTACTTAAAGGTATAATACCATCGTTAAATGGCAGTGCAACAATAAATGAAACAAAGATTGAGATTAATGATGTTGGATCAAATATATGGGATGTCCAGTTATTATTTGATGGATTAAGTTTGAAATCTGGTGAGGTATATACTGTCACCGGTCAAATTAAATCCAGTGTAGACAGAAAAATAACTGTAGGAGTACAGAAACCGGGAGGAAACCCACAATATGGTGGTGATTTTGATAAGCCGTATACGGCAGATAGTTGGAGACCAATTGAATTTGAAGTAAATGAAGATAATGGTAGTTATGATAGCCCACAGTTCTATATATCCATGGGAAAATTTGATACCGACACTCCAGCCGGCATGATAACCATAAGTAACCTCTCGCTAGTGAAGAAGTCAGGTTCTGCGTCGGGTGAAGATGAACCGGATGAGTCTAATCTTACACTGATAGCAGATGGCGATGACAATATACTCAAAGATTATAGTCCGTGGGTGAACGGAGCGACACGGGATGGAACAAAGCTTGAAATTAATAGTGTGGGAGATAATAAGTGGGATGTCCAGTTAGGTTTAAGTGGATTTACTTTGGATTCTGGTGCGACATATACGGCTACCTGTAGAATTAAATCCAGTGTAAGCAGACAAATAACTGTAGGAGTTCAGGGACCGGGAGGAAACCCACAATATGGTGGAGAATTTGATATAGATATTACAGCAGATAGTTGGCGAACGTTTACATTTAATGTAAATGAAGATAATGGTAATTATGATAGTCCGACGTTCTATATATCCATGGGAAGTTTTGGCGATAGTGATCCTAACACACCGCACACAATAACCGTATGTGATATTTCGCTGGTAAAGAAATCAGACGTAACCACATCTTCCGCATCTATCAACACATTATCAACAGCGTCTAAATCTGTTGAAGAAGAACTTGTTGAAGATGTAACCAATGAGGAAGCTGACGAAGAAATCAAAGAAGAGGCAGACGAAGAACCGGAAGCTGATGAAGAAATCAAAGAGGATGCAGACGAGGGACCGAAAACTGAGGGAGAAACTCCAGAGGATGCAGGCGATGAATCCGGAACTGATGATGATATTCAGGATGATTCACAGGATGATGCTGCTGATTCGGAAAACACGGATATTCCGCTTAAGGAAGTCAGTAACGATTCTTCCGATGGCGACGGCGCCGATATTTGAAACTAAGCTGATAGTTTTCTAAGATGCCCGGGCAGTTTATGTAACTGTCCGCGGCGTTAGGGAGCGAGTTTCGCAAATGCATAAATGATTTAAGATATAGAGAGGCAGGAATCATATGTTAAAGAAGAAATTTATAACACTGCTTCTGGCGGTTTCACTGATTACCTGCAGCATTACAGGCTGCGGTGACACAACCGATGTGAGTAATCAGGGGGCGGATACGGAGCAGGATAAAATAACAGTATTGAATGAGACATCGGAGAAATCAGACGCAGCGGAAAGTGGAAATACGGAAAATAGCGGTGACTCAGCAGACCGGAACACGACGGAACAGGCTGCCGATACACAGAATGGCATATCGGAGAACCCGACGGCGAGTGAGCTTGTGGGCGATATAGTGCTGGGTTGGAACCTTGGTAATACTCTGGACAGCCATACAAAAGAGAATGAAGGTCTTGCATCTGAAACTTCATGGCAGAATCCTGCAGCCACGAAGGAAAAGATAGATGCAGTAAAAGCTACGGGAATTAATGCAGTGCGCGTGCCGGTCACATGGTATAACCACATGGATTCGAGTTATAAAATAGACGAAGAATGGATGGACAGGGTAGAAGAGGTTGTAAACTATGTGCTTGACAACGACATGTATTGTATCATCAACGTGCATCACGATACCGGCGAAAACGGATGGTTAAAGGCAAGTGAAACCAATCTTGAAGAAAATAAGAAAAAGTTTGCAGCTATATGGGAGCAGATTTGCGAGCGTTTCGGAGGATACGGTAACAAGCTTTTGTTTGAAGGATTTAATGAAATTTTGAATGAGAATAACAACTGGGTTAATCCTAATAAGGAGTCATTAAACGTAGTCAATGAGCTGAATCAGCTTTTTGTCGATACGGTACGAACTACAGGAGGAAATAACGCCGAAAGATGTCTTATCTTAAATACATATTGTGCAGGAGCGAACAGGGAAGTGACTAGAGGGTTCGTGCTGCCCACAGACACTGTAAGCGACAAGCTTATTGTAGAGGCGCATGTTTATCAGCCATACTATTTTGTGTCAACCACATCTGAAAATGCAACGACATGGGCTAAGGATAAAGATACGCTGGATTACTATCTGAAAAATATGTATAACACTTTCGTGGCGAATGGTGTGCCTGTTATCATTGGTGAATTTGGCTGTATCAATTCCAGAAGAATGGTCGAACGGCAGACATGGGTTCAACATTATATGGAAACATGCAGGGGGTATGGAATTAAATGCTTCTGGTGGGATAACGGCTCGGATTATAAAATCTTTAACAGAAACAACATGAAGGTCAGCGAGCCGGAAATGCTGGCAATCATGCTGACGGAAGCAAATGGCGAAACCTATGTGGTAGACGTGGAAAAGCTGAGTCAGGAGCCGGAAGGTCCGGTTAATTTAAGCGCCGGCTCTGACGGCTGGAGCTTTTATGTCAATGCTGACACCGGAGCAGAAGCGGAATTAAAATATACTGATGACGGCGTTCGGGTTGAAGTGACGAATCCGGGAAAAAATACCTGGGATATTCAGGTTTCATATGTGAACCTCAATTTGGAGAAAGATGCTCATTACAGGGTGTCATTCGATTATTCCGGAGAGCCGGAGCAGACCATGAATTTCAATGTAATGCAGAATTATCCTGATTATAAGTCGTATTATTCGGTGCCGTTGGAATATAAAGCGGAGCCGCAGAAGCATAGGGTTGAGTATGTAATGTCCGCGGAAACAGATGCCAATTCCCGTGTTACATTTGATTGCGGAGGCAGCAATGCAGGCGGTACATATTCGATTACCATTGAAAATCTGGTTATTACCAAGGTGCAGTAGGTATATCGTAAAACTATATAGGAGCAATCACGTTCGAATAAAGAATGGATAAATCAAAAATACCGGTTTTTGCCGGTGTTTTTGATTTATAGAGATTTATTTGTGCATTATTTGTGAATTTTCTCTAATACTTATTTATTTTCTTGAAGAATTGTGTTAAATTAATATAGATGGTCTTTAGAATTATGGATAGAATAAAACATGAGAGAGAAGGAAATACAAAATGAAAAAGAACAAGACAAATAAAGTAAATGATACTGCAAATATGAGTAAGAGCAAGGCTAAACGCGAAGAGCGCAGGAAGCAGATTGAAAAGGCAAAACAACAGAAAAGGAATGCCAGAATAGCAGGTATCGCGGTAGCGACAGTCATTGTTTTGGTTATTATAGCGGCTGTGGGTAAACCGATTTATACGATGTTGATACGGACTACTTCAAATTCTGACTTAAATACAGGACTGACGGCTGATGGCAGGATTGACGGCGTTGATGTATTGTCGCTTGTGACACTGGCTGATTATGAAAATATTTCAGTACCTGCTGATGAAGTGGCTGCTACACAGGAAGAGGTTGATAATGATATTAATTCAATGCTTGAATCCCATAAGACGCCCAGTGAAGACGTAAGTCTGGAGATTGCGGACGGCGATACGGTAAATATTGATTATGTGGGTACAGTTGACGGCGTTGAGTTTGAAGGCGGCAACAGTGGAGGCGCAGGTTATGATCTGACGATCGGTTCCGGATCTTTTATTGATAATTTTGAAGAGCAGCTTATAGGACATAAGCCGGGAGATGAAGTAACGGTTAATGTTACGTTCCCGGAAGATTATAATGAAGAAATGGGCGGTAAGGAGGCAAGTTTTGCGGTTACCATCAATAGCATTATGGTGACTCCTGAACTTACGGATGAGTTTGTTGCTGAAAATCTTGCCGACGAGGGTGTTTCCACAGCGGCTGAATACCGCGCCAAGTTAGAAAATGATTATTATGAGGAACATCTTGAAGAATACCTTACCAACTATGTTTTAGTGAATTCTACGATTAATTCTTACCCGAAAGCTTACTTGAAAGCGGTAAAATCGATTACAAAATATGAAGATGAGTCTATGCTGGATTACTATAACCAGTTGTATATCAATTTTGGCATGGAAGGTCTTGAAAATTTATGGGACATGAGAGGAGAGGAAGTCAATGATGAACTTTCCTATGAGAAGGAACTGACAAAACGAGCGGAGGAAACCGTAAAAACTGCTATTGTAAATCAGGCGATTTTTGAAAAAGCAGGTCTGAGTATTGATACTGAGAGCTACGGGGAGGCAAATCTGGCGCAGGCGGCAATAGCACAGGCCGTAGAGGATTATTTGGTAGAATTGTATAAATAGGAATGGCTTTGGAACCGACTTGGCAGGAAGCCTGTATAATATTGAGAAAGCATCGTAATTTGAGTAAATTACGGTGTTTTTTTATCTTATAGGAAATTACGCCGCAGTATAAATCATTCCATTGAGAATGCGAAGCATTCTCTTAATCGTCGCTGCTGAGCGACGATTTTTAATAATAATACTTTACAGTACTACACTGATGTAGTATAATAAAATGTAATAAATTTATATAGAATGTAGAAATTAATCACAGTTAGGGAGAGTATATGCCTGAGAAAATAACATGCGGAATATCACAGTCAGAAAGTTTGATCATGGATTATCTATGGAAAGCGGGGACGGCAAAAGAGTTTTCCGAGATTGTTTCGTTTCTGGAAAAAGAAGAAGGAAAACAATGGGCGAAACAGACAGTAAATACCTTTTTAAAGCGCCTGACAGATAAAGGCTTAGTAGGAGCGGAGACTAAGGGAAGAAAAAAGATGTACTATGCCGCGCTGACAGAAACGGAATATGAGAAAGAAAAGACAAGGAAGCTGCTTAATGATTTTTATGATGGTTCAATCCTTACGTTTTTGTCAGCATTAACCGGAGGAAAAAGCATAGACGCTAAGGTTGCCGACAAGTTGAGAGCAATGATAGAGGAGGAGAATACATGACTCTGATACATACGATGGGGTTCGCCGGAAGTGTAGCAGTCATATTTTATATGTTGACATACGCGTTTACGAAACGATATCTCCCGATAGTATGGCACAAGATTTATCTGTCTATAACAATATTTTTATATCTCATACCGTTTCAGTTTTTCAGCATTAATTATGGCGCGTGGATAAAAGGTATGTTGGGGCTGGATGGCTTTTGGCAGGAGGAGAATGGGATAAAAAATATGAGCAGCCATATTATTTGCATCTATAATAACGGTATTTATGCGCATAATATGTGGCTGTATATTTTTATAGCAATATGCATTATAGTGAGTGGCTGCCTGCTTTTTTGGCTGTTTAGAAGATACAGAAGGCTGCAAAAAGGTATAGAGGAATGTTCAAGCCTTAATGAAGACGCTACAGCAATAATAAATGAACTCAGTATGAAAAAGGGAGTGAAAGTATACCGGTGTCACGGTCTGGATACGCCGGCTGCGGCAGGTATATTACGCGGAAAAGTTATTCTGCCGGATACGGAATTGACTAAAGACAGGCTTAAGGCGGCATTAAGCCATGAACTTATTCATATAAAGGTTAAGGATAACCTGGTTAAAATGGCTTTACTTGTTGCAGTGGTCATGAATTTTTATAACCCGTTAGTATATTATCTGTTAATTCGGTGGAATGTTACTGCTGAGCTATATTGTGATGACAAAGCATTGACAGGTAAGAGTGAGCAGGAAAAAAAAGATTATGCTAATATGGTTATAGACTTTGCAGTGGGAAAATACAACAACAGAAAAAATCCCTTTATGGGATTAGCTGAAAGTGCAGGCGAAAAACAATTGAAAGAGAGGATAGAGTATATAAAGAAAGCAAAAAGAAATTGTGGAATCATAGGTAAGGTTATCGGAACACTGCTTATAATAATAGCTGTTTTTTCTTCATCATTAACGGCGGCAGCTTATCAGCCGAGAAATTTTGACATGCGTTTAGATGAGGAATATAGCGGAGATGAGATAGAATTTTTTTTCACTGAAGGGGACCGCATGTATTTGAATGATGATGAGTTGTGGGTGTGGGAATATCAAAAATATTTTTCATCAGAATGTACAATAGTTTTTATAGATGAAGACGGTGGTATAAATTGTGACACAGATACAGGAGAAAATAATGAGAGATGTGCAGGATTTAACCATACATATACGAATGGAAAATTTATGGAGCATGAAAAATTGTTGAATGGAAACTGTGTTATTGAAAGCAGTATCGGGAAAAGATGCAGTAAATGTGGTGATATAATTTTTAAACAAAATATAAGTACACTTTTAATTGATAAATGTGATCATTATTCTCTTGAAGATAATAATGAAGCCATAGCGGGAGACAATACTCAGTACATTGACTTTAATCTGACGATTTACAGTGGAGTAATAGTATATACAGATTCGGGACCTAATAATTCCGGCTCTGCTGATATAGATGTAACAGAAAGCTCGCTCAAATATGTTGAAATTGGTATCTATGATGCTGAAAATGCGGAGTTGATTAATGGAAATAAATATATGAAAGACGGAATGTCTCCGACAGATATACCGGGCGGTATGAGTTTTTCTTCTGTGAACCAATTTCCTGATCAAAATATTTGTGCAGGATTCTATAGAACGGGAATATCCGGTGAAAATAATATATCCGGAAGGTTTTATTATAATTATGAAAATAATTCTGACTAAAAAAAAAGGAGGTTTCAAGAATGAAAATGAAGAAAAGAATGAAAAGAAGGATGAAAACATATATTTCACAGCTTGTTTTAACAACAATGCTGGTTATTACTTTTAGTATTCCGGTATATGCCGCGGTTAAGGGTAATTATATATATAGCAGGAAAAGTAAAACGTATTGTAATGACTTTGACGTGTCTCTTTATAATGGGGTAGTATATACAACGTCGGGACCAAATACTACTGATGAAGTATATGTGAATGTAACAGAAGCTTCAGTTAATTTCGTAGAGGTGGGGATTTATCCTGCCGACAGCGAGTATATGATTAACGGGCGGTTTGTAATGGATACACCGGGGTTAAAGAGTTATTCTTCCGTACGTCAGTATCCAAATCAGCATATCCGGTTAGGTTTCTGCCGGACAGGGATAACCGGTGATGATAATTATGTGAAAGGAAGATATTATTATAATGGAATATAAAAAAGAGGTACGTATGACGGCATCGAATTCAGTACTATACGATTTATACCTGGATTTAAGACGAGGATTGTCGGATAGACGGTTTTGGTCAGTACTTGGTATTTTTTCACTTGTGTTTTTACTTCATATCATATTGACTGCTATCTGGTCTTTGACATGTTATTATTTCGGCGGTAAAGGATATATATATGAACTGATGTATGGCATACCATTTGCTACGCAAACCGAAATTCGGCTATTAACCAGTATGGAGCTTCTTGCTAATTTCTTTCCGTTTATTGGGTCGACAGCTTATGCATATACTATTATGGATGACCGAAAGAATGGGTATTATATCCAGCAGACACAAAGAATCGGATTTTCAAGATATTATTGGTGTAAGCTGATAGCCGGCAGTATATTAAGTGGTATTTTGGGGGCATTAATAATGGTAAGCATATGCCTGCTTGTGGTTTTGTTTATTACATACAATCCTTTCTTTAAGGAAGCCGTAGAATATTATTCCCAATATGATGATTTCTCACCCGGTTATATCGCTTGGGAATATGGAGATGGGAATACGCTTATAACGGTTAACAATCCATGGATATGGTGGTTTATCGGAGGTGTTAAATATTTTTTAGAGGGAATGCTTTTCGGGCTGATTGCATCTGTAATAGCATTTTTTACAGACAACAGGGTGATTATGACAGCCTGTCCAATCCTTTATTTCATTGTTGAAGATCATCTGCTTTATATGTTAAGATGCCTGTTAGGTATTGGCTCCAATATATCTATGATTCTTGGAAAATTTTCTTTCCGTTCCGAAATGGGATATTTTGCATATGGTAATCTGTATCATTTTGCGTTGTTGACATTTCTGATAGTTTTGTTTTTGAATCTTGCAAGGTGCTTTCAGAATCGGTCAGAACGCCTGTATATGGAAGGAGGGGATGTAGATGATTAAGAGTCAGCTTGAAGCTGTACTGCGTAAACCGGCAGTTCGTCTGAAAATCTTTGTCATTACGCTCCTTTTTATTCCCGCATTGATTGAGCAGACAGGTAATGTTATCGGGTTTGCGGGTATGTTTGGCGGGGAAGGACAGGCTACGGTAGCGATTATACTGCTTGAAACCTTCAATTATCTGTATTTTTATGTAGATATTCTTATTGTCGGATATATTTTACTGATACCGGATATCGTAAGAGACGAATACATAGATAAGCAGTCTGTCATGCACTGCTTATCAAGAAAAAAGGCGGCGGGTGCTGCACTTGTGAGGATTATTGCTTTTTCCGTACTGTATATGGCGTGGTTTGTTTTTCTGACAGCCATTATTTCAGGTATATGGCTCCGCAATTTTTCTCTTGAGTGGCCGCACTTTATCAGTATAATGATAAAGCGCATGATCTCCGGGGGGCAAATGATGAGTTTAATTATGTTACCTGAGGGCTGCCTTGAGTATTCAGTTTCGGCGGCACTCATTTTAGTCCTGCTGCGCAGCGTGCTTGGATTTATTTTTCTGGGGATGCTTGCCGGCCTGGTAACGCTCCTGACGAAAAAGACTAAATACGGAGCAGGTATTATAGTTTTTCTTTTGGCGGTTGCATTATTTATTTACTATGATTTTGGATACGGTAATATTCCTTACTATAATCCGTCCCTGCCGCTTGAACGGTCTCCGCTTGATGTAATCAAGACAACCATTATTCCTTTTTTCACGTTCAGGAGCATCAGAGACGATTTCACATACTGGATATGGTATGGAATTTTTTCGGGTCTGGTATTGAGCATCATAACAGGTATTGGAGTATGGATTTTTTATCAGAAGGGGGATTTGGGAAATGCAGATCAGGATGAATAATGTAGGTAAGACAGTAAAGGGCGTAGAACTCATAAAGGATATAAATCTGACACTTGACTCAGGAAATATCTACGGTTTCGTAGGAGATAACGGAGCCGGTAAGACGGTACTGTTTAAAGTACTGCTGGGGCTTATGAAGAAAACGTCAGGTATAATCACTATAGACGGAAATGTATTAACAGACCTTCTTAATGATGTAGGGTTTATTATTGAGCGTCCTGAGTATATACCATACTATACTGCTTACAAGAACCTTGCAGTAATTGCAGCATATAATAAGAAGGCCGGTGATGCGCGTATACGTGAGGTACTTGAAATGTTCGGATTAAATCCGGATGATAAGAAAACGGTGGGAAAATATTCGCTGGGTATGAAGCAGAAACTTGCACTGTCCATGGCTTTTATGGAAGACCCGGCGATTCTGATTCTGGACGAGCCGCTTAGCGCTTTGGACGAAGGCTCCGTAAATAATGCAAGGGAGCGCATTCTTGAAGAGAAGAAGCGCGGAAAGCTGATTCTGGTTGCTTCCCATTATAAAGAGGATATTAATTCGTTGTGTGATGTTGTGTATAAAATGAAGGATGGAACAATTGTTGAATAAAGGTATTGACTAATAAGAATTATGGAGTAAATCTAGTAGACGAGTGCTGACGCACTCGTCTTTGATATAACTTAGGATTGCTCATTCATAATCATTTGTTCAAATTCAGCGGCAGGAACAGGCTTGGAATATAAATAACCTTGAAGATATGAAACGCCTATCTTGCGGATGATATCCTGAATTTCTTCCGTTTCCACACCTTCGGCTACGGTCTGTATCGAAAGCTGCCTGCACATATTTACGACATTTTCAATGATAGCCATATCTGTCTTATTTCCATCACGGATAAGACCGCGTACAAATTTCTGGTCAATTTTTAATACATCCATACTGACATCATGCAACAACCCGAAAGAGGCATATTCTGTTCCGAAATCATCCATTGCAATTTTAAAACCGAGTTTTTGAAGCTTGTTGAACTGGCAGGAGAGCATTTCCGTATCGTCAGCATTGCAGCTTTCAGTAAGTTCCACCATGACAAACCGCGGATCTATTTTAAGTTCAGTTGCTTTTGCTATCATTTTATCAATAAATTCTCCGTCTAACAGCTGAATATAGGAGACATTAAAGCTTATGCTGATGTTTTCATATTTTTTCTGCCACATAGCGGCATGCCGCAGAGCTTCTTCCATGACCCAGAATCCGACTTCCCTGATTTCTCCGCTGTCTTCCAAAAGTTTGATAAATTCGTAGGGAGTTGCATCCTGTATTTCCGGTGTCTTCCAACGTAATAATGATTCGCACTCTACAATTCTTCCGGTTTTTGCGTCGAGTATGGGTTGGAAATATAATTCAAAGCCTTCAAAATTGTTATGTATGCTTTGTGTCAGCGCTTCGTGGAGCCTGCTTATGCGGTTATGACGCTGTGAGATTATATCGGAAAATTCAGCAATCAACCCTTGCTTCTGCTCCTTGGCATATTCCAATGAATGTTCCAGATTACTCATAAGGGTATTGAAATCCGTTCCGTTTTCCGGATAAGATACAAGACCTGCTGAGACGGAAAAGCTTTTGAGACCTCTGATATTCATACAGTAGTTATTAATTTTTTTAAAGAGCTTATTCAATTCTGCTTTAGAACCGTTAGGTGATAAAATAATAAACTCATCGCCCTGAAGACGATAAATCCTGTCATTTTTACCAGCTATCTGTTCAAGGTATTCTGACAATGCAATCAGCACTTTGTTACCATATAGAAAACCGTTTGTGTTGTTAATCTTCCTGAATGCATTTATACCGAGAAGAAGCATAGCGCCGTTCCCGACAGAAAAGTCATATTTCTGCATTTCGTAGCTTGTCAGCAAATGAGTAAGCGGGTCATATTTATTCTGATTATCAAGTCGGGTCATAATTCCCGCAAAAACAACGGGATGTCCGTCTTCAGCGGAAATTACGCTGCCTTTACACTCTAACCACACATAGTCATTGTATTTGTTCTTGGCGCGGTATTGGCAGCTATGGCGACTGGATGCACCTGAAAATACAGCATCAATATCTTTAATATACGAAGCACGGTCATCGGGATGTATACGCTCCATCCATTTGGCTCCGGCGCCTTCTATGTATTCACTTTCAAGATTAAAATATTCCACGGAATTTTTTGACCATCTGGATAAATCTGATTCCATATCACATACATAAATGTAGATATTATCAGAAGCGTTCGCAAAAGACTCAAACAGTTCGTTCTCCAAAATACTCTTTGCCATATGTAATTTTTCCTTTCAGTAAAATGTGTTAATGATTCAGCATACGTATATTTATTACAATTCTACCACAGTTTTGAAAAAACGGGAATGCAGTTTAGTAAAATTTCTTTACTATTATAATAAGTTATAGTAAAATGAGGCTGTGATGAGTATAAAATTATATGGTTTAAATGATATGGTAAAGGCAGGCTGCAATGACTGCAAAGGCTGTTTTGAATGTTGTCAGGGAATGGGACAGTCCATTGTGTTAGACCCTTATGACATATGGCAGATAGAACTCGGTTTGAATTGTACGTTTGCAGAGCTTTTACAGGAAAAAGGGCTGATAGAGCTTAACATAGAAGACGGGCTTATTCTTCCTGATTTGAAAATGCAGGGTTCTATGGAGAAATGCGGATTTTTGAATGAAGAAGGAAGGTGCAGTATACATGCATTCAGACCTGGTTTATGCAGGTTGTTTCCGCTTGGCAGGAATTATGAGAATCATGGATTAAAATATTTTCTGTTGGAAGATGCGTGTGCCAATTCTACTTCCACTAAGGTTAAGATAAAGAAATGGCTTGATATTCCGGATAGCAGAAGATATGAGGAGTTTCTGATTAACTGGCATGATTTGAGACGCACACTTAAAGATAAGATTGCAGATTTGAAAATTGATGAAAAAGCAGGATTGTCTGATATGGATATAATGAAAGAAATAAATATGAAGTTTCTGCATATTTTCTATGAAACACAGTATCTGGCAGATGATTTTTATAGACAATACGATGAGAGAACAGCGCTTTTTGGCCGTATGACGGCAGAAGTAGTGGGAATAATAAAATAGAGTTAGATTAGATAAGAAATGAAAGGACGAAAACAATGAAAACAAAAAATACGCGGGCATTTTCTATTTTTATGACAACAATAACACTTATATTATGTATGTTGGTATGTGCAGCATGTGGAAAGACGCAGGAGAGTGCGAATATTGAGGGAGAGCTGACAGACATTCTGGCGCAAATCTATGATGGTGCAGATTTGGATTCCGAGACGAAGGAAGCTATGGCAGAAAGGTATATGAGTGATATACTTACGGAAGATAATGCGGCGATGTTTTTAGGCACTTCCGAAGTATCCTATGTGGAAGGAATCGTTTCGGTTCCATTAATGAATGTAATTCCATATCAATGTGTACTGCTTCGTGTTAATTCGGAAGATGTTGATTCGGTTAAAACGCTTTTATTGGAAAATGCCGATTTAAATAAATGGGTATGCGTAAGCGCTGATACAGCTAAAGCAGAAAATATAGGAGATTTAGTATTGTTCGTAATGGGGGAACAGAATGTTGTCGATGCCGTAGTTGCTTCTTTTAAGGCATTAAAATAATAATGTGAAAATACAGCATGGTTAAAAATAAACCCAAACGGAGCGATTTCGCTTGCGGTGAGCACCGTTTGGGTTTATTTTTAATATGACTTAACTTCTTTCCATAATTCGTTATAGAGCGCATCGCCTTCTTCACCCAGATATTTGTACGCTTCCAGATTATTATATTTTGATAAATCCGGAAAAGCGATTGGAGAATTCTTGATTTCTTCATCCTCTATAAGTGCTTTGGCAGCGTCATTAGGGGTGGAGTAGGTGATGTATTCAAAGTTCATCAGTGCGATGTCCCCGCGGCACATGAAGTCAATGAATTTCTCTGCATTTTCTTTGTTTGGCGCATTTTCTAAGATTACCCATGAATCAATCCATACGTTGGTACCTTCTTCGGGGATGACATATTCTAAATCCGGATTTTCATACTGTGTATAGATTGCCTCTCCGGAATATATAACACCTATAGCTGCCTCACCGCCAATCATTTTATCCCTGACCTGATCGATGACATATGCCTGAACCAGAGGCTTTTGCTCAATCAAGGCATCTTTAACCGTCTGTAGTTTCTCAGGGTCAACGGTATTCATGGAATATCCGTACAGTTTTTCCACTACCATAAAGGCGTCACGAACAGAATCCTGCATCAGGATTTCATCATTATATTTTTCATCCCAGAGCTGTTCCCATTTGGTTATCGGTTCGTTTACCATGGTCTTGTTGTAGAGAATCCCAACGGTTCCCCAGCAGTATGGAATAGAATATTTATTTCCGGGATCAAAATCTTCAGCCATTTCCCAATACTGGCTGCCTATATTTGCCTTTGCATTTGGAATATTGTCATAGTTAATTTCCGCTAATAACCCGTTATCTATCATTTTGTTAATCATATAGTCAGAAGGGCAGACTACGTCATAGTTTGCTGCGCCCGCGGCTATTTTCGGATACATGGTTTCATTTGTCTCAAATTCATCATATATTACCTTGATGCCGGTTTCTTCCTCAAACATTACAAGAACATCAGGGTCTATGTATTCACCCCAGTTGTATACGATAACTACTCCGTTTTCTCCTGGCTTAGGAAGACCGCATCCGGACAGTAAAATCATAAATGCAGCTGACAGGATTAAAATCAATATTTTTTTATAAGTATGATTATGTAAATTCTGCATCATAATTACCTCTTCTTCATGTATAGTCAGTGAAATCATTCCCATATACTGTTATCAGCGTAAGAAGCTTATCAATTTTTCTGTCTCTTAGTCGGTGTCATATTTACCAGAAACAGCAGTACCAGTACAGTCACGAATATAATCGTAGAGAGTGCATACATTTCAGGTTTAATTCCTTTTCTTACTTCCGTATATATTTTGGTTGACAAAGTATCCACGCCGGCGCCCTTGGTGAAATGTGTAATGATAAAGTCATCAAGCGACATTGTAAACGCCATAAGGAACCCGGATAAAATTCCGGGCATTAAGTCGGGAAGAGTAACCTTGAAAAAAGCGGTTATATGCGAAGCTCCCAAATCCAATGCCGCTTCATAAGTATGCGGATTTAACTGTGACATTCTCGGCATGATACTCAAAATTACATAAGGAATATTAAATGTAATATGTGAAAGAAGGATCGTACCGAATCCGAATTTTAGCCCCATACTGATAAATAACAGCATAAGTGAAATACCGGTTACAATATCCGCGTTCAGCATTGGAATATTGGTGATGCCCATCAGAATTATTCGCGGTTTACGCTTCATTCTGCTCATGGCAACACAGGTAATCGTACCGATTATGACCGCAACTATAGAAGATGTCAGGGCAATCAGCAAAGTGTTGCCAAGCGCATTGAGGATGGTTTCGTCTTCCAGAAGGGCAACATACCATTCAAATGTAAAGCCGCCCCATTTAGCCCTTGTTCGGCTTTTATTAAATGACAGCACAATTAATGTTCCAATCGGCGCATAAAGGAATATAAAAATCAGCGTTATATAAATCTTCTTAAGTATTTTCATAGTAAATTCCCCGTTCCTTCTTTATCAAACAGTGATGTTATGATCATATTGATGATAATAAATACCATCAGAATGATGGACAGACCGCTGCCCAGATGCCAGTTGCTCGCCTGAGTGAATTCCTGCTCGATTACATCACCGATTAACAGGACCTTACTGCCGCCAAGCAGAGTACTGATAACGAAAGTGGTGAGAGCCGGAACAAATACCATAGTAATGCCGCTGATGATGCCCGGTACTGACAGGGGCAGGATTACACGGAAAAAAGTCTGTATCTTATTTGCACCCAAGTCCTTAGCCGCATTTATAACATTTTCATCAATTTTGGACAGAGCGTTATACAGCGGCAGTACCATAAACGGCAGAAAATTATATACCATGCCTAGTATAATCGCATACGGTGTATTGATGATGCGTATATTCGGAAGACCTAAGAAAGAGAGTATGCTGTTTATTACTCCTCTTTTTTCCAGCAAAGTCTGCCATGCAAGCGTACGCAGCAAAAAGTTCATCCACATAGGCAGGATAAAAATCAGGATGATAAAGCCGTACTGCCTGCCCTTCATATTTGTTAGTATCATTGCAAGCGGATAGGCAAGTACAAAGCATACAACGGTACTCATTATGGACAGCAAAATTGAGCGCCAGAGTGCTCTTGCATGCCCGATTGAAGCAATTGCAGTAATGTTTTCCAATGTAAAAGCGCCTGTTTTATCCGTAACGCCATAGTATATAATCATGCAAAGCGGTATAATAATAAACAACGCCGACCACAAAGCATAAGGAGCTGCCAATAATTTGCTTTTAGATTTCAATTGCTACCGCCTCCTCATCTTCAGACTCAGGCTTATTCATAATCTGGATATTGAATGGGTCTACCCTTATGCCGACCTCTTTTCCGACGGGAAAGAGGGTAGTGGAATGAACCAGCCATTCAAAACCGTTTGCCATGACTTCCATTTCATAATGTACACCTTTAAAAATCAAATGCGTTACGACTCCTTTAATCGTACCATCCTCCGGCGCTATGAGTTCCACATCTTCCGGGCGGATTACGACGTCCACAGGTTTATTGGTGCCAAAGCCCGTATCTACGCAGGCGAATCTGGCTCCCAGAATGTCAACTAATTTATCTTCAATCATAGTAGCGCCAATTATATTGCTGTCGCCTATGAAATCAGCAACGAAAGCATTTTCAGGCTCGTTATAGATAGACTCAGGAGAACCGATCTGCTGGATATAACCCTGATTCATGACAACAATCTTATCGGACATGGTTAAGGCTTCTTCCTGATCGTGGGTAACATATATAAAGGTGATTCCCAATTCGTTCTTCATGCGTATAAGCTCATACTGCATTTCCTGGCGAAGCTTTAAATCAAGGGCTCCTAAAGGTTCATCTAATAATAATACCCTTGGCTCGTTCACAATAGCCCTTGCAATAGCAATACGCTGCTGCTGACCGCCGCTCAGAGAATCCGGTATGCGGTTTTCATAACCTTCCAGATTGACCAGTTTCAGGGCATATTTGATTTTATCATCTATATAACTTTTGGTTTTTTTCTTGATTTTCAGTCCAAAGGCTATGTTTTCGGCGATTGTCATATGCGTAAAAAGAGCGTATTTCTGGAATACGGTATTCAAATGTCTTTTATTGGGCGGTACCTTGGTAATGTCCTGACCGTCAAATATTACTTTACCGGTATCGGGATTAGCGAAACCGCCAATGATGCGGAGAGTGGTTGTTTTCCCACAGCCGCTTGGACCAAGCAGGGTGACAAATTCATTTTCATGGATATTCAGTTCAAGTTCATCTAAAACCATCTGTCCGTCATATGATTTTGAAATATTTTCAAGTCTGATTAACTCTTTTTGCATTGGTATTTCCTCCATTTATCTTATCAATTATCATTTCAGGGAGAATGCGAAGCATTCTTGGAATCGTCGCTGCCAAGCGACGATTTTTTATATCAGAAGTTAGGCGGAGTGCTGACCCAGATAAATGTGGCGCCTGATTTTTCACCCGCTTTTATGTAGTGTCTGGAGTCCGGTTTAAAATAGAAGGACTCGCCTTTTTTTGCCTTTATGGTTCTGTTACCTAAGATAATATATATGGTTCCGGACAGTATATAGCCGAATTCTTCTCCCTCATGCGGAAGGTCGGGATAGGTAGAACCTCCGGCATCTAACGTAACTCTTATAGGTTCCATCATATTTTTCTGTGCATTCGGAATTATCCATTCCACGGTATTGTGCAGTTCGTCATCCCGTTTTTCAAAATAATCATTATTACCAAATACAATCTGCTCATCCGTCATGTCTGCGAAAAAATTCTGCAGGTTAGTACCAAGACATTGAAGTATGTCAACCAAGGTCGCAATAGAGGGAGAAGTCAGGTCATTTTCCAACTGACTTATAAATCCTTTGGACAGTTCACTGCGGTCAGCAAGTTCTTCCTGGGTAAGTCCCTTTTTGATGCGAAGTTCCCTGAGTTTATTTCCGATTTCCATTCTGCCTATTGAATCCATGTAAACCTCACTTTGTTCGTTAAGTATCAAACCATCTGAAAATGTGTCTGTATTCAGTGATAATAAACTTAAAGTTTAATAACACTAAACAAACACTGCTATTCATTATACATATATAGAGGTAGATGTCAATATGTGATTTAAAAATATTGATTAATGATAATTCTCTTTTTCTTGACTAGGTTTCGGTTTCATTGTAGCATAATATTAAGGGGACAAAAGTGAAGGAAAACAGCATTTAAATATTGATTTTGAGTCAGCATAAGCGGGTATGGGGTACAAAGATGATAAAACAGGAATTTTGGCATGAAAATGAAAGCTACATAGATATGGTTATGAATACGCTGAACAGTCTGGCGGAAGATACCTATATCTATATTCTGAATTTGCAGCAGAATACAGTATGGTTTTCGGAGACGATAAAAACTTATTTCGGAATTCAGGACACGTATGTTCCGGTTGCAGACCATTATGAAATTATGCGCAGCCTGATTCATCCTGTCGATTGGTGGGAATATGAAGAGGAGATTCCTAAAAGGATTCAGGGAAAGGACTTAGATCGGCAATTGTGCGTGAGGATGAAAGGAACTTCCGGGGAATACAATATGTTCAGCTTCCATACGGATATTGTGACAGACGAAAAAAATGCGGAATCATATCTGTTAATATTGATGCATAATGAAAGTGTACTGCCGAGGATTGATGCATTGACGGATTTATATTCCTATGCAAGATTTGCAACAGACTTAGAGGCGACGATAGAAAATAATGAGCATTTTGCCGTGTTGATGATTAAGTTGGAGCGTTTTACCAATCTGAATATTATTTACGGCGGTGATTTTACCAACCAGCTCCTGAAAGAAACTGCATTACAGCTTATTTATATGATGGATGAGAACAGCGCCGTTTATCGTCTGGATGGTCCGAAATTCGGGTTTATTTTAAGGGAATGCGGCAGGGAAAAACTGATTGATTTTGAACAGGCGGTTCGGGAGAAGCTGGCAAATGGAATACAGGTAAACAATAGAAATATCGCGCTGAAAATATGCGCAGGGGCGATTTTAATTGAGCAGTATGACGGTAAAGCTGATTCATTAAGTTCCAAGGCAGCTTACGCGCTGGGACATTCGGAAGCGGAACATCAGGGAAAAATGATTATTTTTAATGATGAAGTGCGTACCGCAGGTAATGTTGATTTGGATTTGATGAAAGTAATACACCAGTCGGTAAGAGAAGGGTGCCGGGGTTTCTATGTAGTGTACCAGCCAATCGTGGATTCCATGACAAGCTGTATCGTCGGAGCGGAGGCCTTGGTCAGATGGCGCAGAGAGCCTTATGGAAATGTACCGCCCGGCATGTTTATAGAATGGATGGAAAAAGATCCGTTAATGTTTGAACTTGGTAATTATGTGCTGCAGACTGCATTGGCGGAAACGGTAAATATTCTGGAGGCTTTGCCTGAGTTTGTTATCAATGTAAATGTGTCGGCAAGACAGATGGAGAGGGAAGAGTTTCGCTCAGAAGTACTGCGCATTTTGGAGCAGACGAAATTCCCGGCCGGTCATCTGTGCCTGGAGCTGACTGAGCGGTGCAGGGATATGCCGTTAGACGTTATAAAGAGAGAAGTGGAATTTTTCCAGAGTTATGGCATACGTATGGCAATGGATGATTACGGAACAGGCAGTGCATCATCAGGAATCGTACTTAATGCTCCGATGGATGAAATTAAGCTGGATATGAGTTTCATCCGTGGGATTACAGAAGATGCCAAAAAACAGGCTATGGTTAAGTCAATCGTGGATTTCGCCAACAGCTGCAGAATGAGTACATGTCTGGAAGGCGTGGAAGACGAAGTGTTGCAGAATTACCTGCGGAAATATGGGGCCACATGGTTTCAGGGGTATTACTATTCGAAACCGGTGGAAATAGGGAAGTTTTGGGAATTGGTGAAGGATTATGAAAAATAGAATATGAACATGACCGGTAGGAGCATCAATATGGGGTGTATACAAAGTTTTTTTGTTTCTTTTATTCCAAGGCATGTAAGTAACCGTGTATTTTTAAATATTTATCATGCGCTTACATGGATTAAAGTGCCGCGAAAGATTAGAGAGGAGAACTATACTTTTAATTGTGAACAGCTAAGCAGTGAAAAGTGGGATGTGTGGAACAAGCCATCTGTTTATATAGAGAATCAGAATGAGTGGAAGAATATTAGGTTTGGAACAGGTTCACATCATAATATGAGTTATTCCGGTTGTGAAGTCATTGCCTCTTATAATGCATGGAAAGCATTGAAGGGTTCCGGTTCACCGGAGCAGATGGCAAAATTCATCCTTGATTATGAAACAAATGGCGCAGCGTTGCGGGGAGAGTTCGGAACGTCACCATATGCGATTGAAAAGTATTTTAAGAAAAATGGGTTTTATGTCACTGCTGCATACGGTGATGATAATACAGCGGTGGATGCAATCGGCAATAAATATAAGGTTATGATAGCTACTGTATATAATGACAGAAATGACATAACAAAGCAGGTACATACAGTGTGCATCACCGTAGATTCAAAGAAGGGATATATCCTGCACAATGCCTATCTTGTAAATAAAAGCGGGGCTTACGTCGAAAGCGCTCCGTATGGTACTCTGACGGATGCAATCAGACATATATCAAGGCATGAGACGAAGCTGATATATTTGATTGGGATAGGAGATCAGAATTAAAATGGATATTAAAAAAATAAATATTTATTAATTTTAATAAGTGTATGTAAGTTCCTGCTTACAAGCTGCGGCAGTATGGTTGTTCTGCAACAGAATGAGGGACTTGGAATTATATAAATGTGGATTAATCTAAAATGTTATGATATGATAGATGTCATAGGGAAATAGATTTTTTCTGGCAATGTTTCATATCTACATGTCAAGGGGAAAATACAAATGGATGGGGGATTTAAAAGATGAAAAAATTACGTATAAGCGGGAAACTATTAGCCATGGTGCTTCCATTGGCGGTTTTGGTAGTTGCGGTTTTGGCAGTCAGTATAGGATTGATTACAGACGCAACAGCGAAAAGCAAGAGTTTGTTTTATGATCAGCTATATCAGGCGAATTCAACACTCATAAACGCAGACAGAGACTTCTATCAGGCATATTTATCAATGATGAAGCTGATTGCTTCGCGCGATAATGCGACAGAGGAAATGAAAGCAACGCGCATTGCTGATTATGATGAAAATATTGAGCAGACGAAAGAAAGGGTGGAGGCTGTTGACGCTATTGCTGTAGAATATCCCGATCTTTATACATATTCGCTAAATGGCATGACCATTGAATCGGAATATGCAGAATTTCAAAAAAATATGTCGCAGCTTGTGAGTTTGTATAATATTTCTACGGGCGAGGGCGATATGATTTCCTACAATACTGTTTTTGAAGCAACACGGGAAAATATTTCCAATATGGAAGATTTGATTGAGAATTATGCAGTTGTTGCTGAAGAAGAGTTGCAGTCAACGATTTCCGCTGCATTGGCAGCGATTTGCATTGGCGCTGTTATTTGCATAGCATTAATAGGTTTTCTTAGTATAAGAATTATGATATATATCCGCAATAATATAATCAATGTCACTGAAAGTATTTCAAGGATTGCGGACAAGGATCTTACTGTTCCGGTAAAAGTCATTGAAGGCAGGGATGAGATTGCTCAGCTTTCACGTGCATCACAGACTTTGCAGCAGCAGTTCCTGTCGATGATGAGTACTTTACTTAATTCTTCGGGTGAGCTTTCAGCTTCCAGCAGGCAGATGGCATGCGATACCAAGGAATCAGCCAGTTCAATGGCCAGCATTGACCAGGCGGCAAATGAACTTGCTAATACCGCAACCCAGCAGGCATCGGATATTACCCAGATAGCCATGGAAATATCGGAGATTGATGAGATGTCAAAGCAAAGCCTGAAAGATACCATGGAACTGTCAGCGGCATGTGGTGATATTGAAAAGATTACCAAGACAGGTATGGACACTGTAAATGAGCTTACCAACATAACAAACCAAAATATGAATGCATTTGAAAGTATTTTTGCGGCGATTGAAGGTGTTGACGAGAAAACCAGGACAATCGGCGTCGCAAGTGATATGATAACAAGTATTGCAAGCCAGACAAACCTTCTTTCCTTGAATGCGAGCATTGAGGCTGCCCGCGCAGGCGAAGCAGGAAGGGGTTTTGCGGTTGTGGCGGATGAAATACGGCAGCTTGCGGAACAGAGCGCGTCTAGTGCAAATACAATTAACTCTATGTTAAAAGAACTAATGCAAAGCGCTAAGCAGGCATCGGAGGAGAGCGGACTTGTAAAAGAATATGTTGAACGCCAGCGCCAGTCGGTTATTGATACCAAGGATGGTTTTGTTGCGATAGTGGATAATATAAATATTATAAATGACGGAGTAAATAATCTCCGCAATGTCAGCAATAACCTTGGCGATAAAGTCGGTTCTATTTCCAGTTTATCAGAGTCGCTTTCAGCCTCTTCCGAGGAAAATGCAGCAACGGCACAAGAACTCAGTGCAACAACTTCAACCGTTGCATCAAGTATCATTAATCTTGAAGAAACGGGTAAAGCAATGAATGAATACTCCGAAGACTTGAATGTAATTGTGAAGGAATATAAGATTCGGGAAGCATAGGGAGAATTGGTTATAAAAAGCGTCAAACTTTCTATCTTTTATGACCTGACGATAGAAAGTTTGACGCTTGAGTGCTTTGCCTGGTGGCAAAGAACTGCGTTTAACCTGATACCGAAGGAAGATTTCCTAAATTATTGCTTTCAGTACCATCCGGAAGAGACTTCAAATATTCCGTATCTTTCCTATGGGCAATGCCGACGCCTTTAATTTCCCCGTCTTTAGCAAGGGCTACGCCTTCTTCTTTAGAAACGGTGGAACCGTCGGATAACTGGTAACCGTTGATGCGTCCGCTGTTTTTGACAAGACCGACAATTTCTTTTGCATCGCTTTTTGGCTGCGGAATATCATCGAGGGTGTTTCTTGCGAGTGCTTCAGTGAGTGTATCTTTATCTATATTTTTCATCATGCAATTCTCCTTTTTGATGTTATTTTATAAGTTATAGTAATGTAATTAATATTTTGTATCAAAAATAAAAATATATGCATAAAAGGAAAAACAACAGTAGTCCCCAAAATGCAAAACTGCTATCTATACCCTAAAAAGTGCGAATTGTACAAAGTTGGCAAATATTTATCTTTTATATGATATTATGTATAATTACATTAGGAAATTTCTTCTTGCGGAGAAATTTTGTTGCTTATTGTAAAATGTTTAGTTATGATGTAAAAAGATAGTATAAGGATAAAGAATACGGAGGAACAGAAAGTATGGTAAACGAGGTTGAGTTTAAAAAAGCGAATAACTATTCGTTAAAATGTATGCGTGTCACCTTTATTGTATTGGTAATAGCGTGGATTTTGAATGTACTGCATATTTTCATAGTGGATCAGACCATCATGAATAGCGCTCTTATTGGTGTAACTATATTTGTGGCGCTGGGACATGCGGTTAAATATGCAATCGGTTTTGAAAAGACAGCATCCAACTACATAATGATTTTTTTGCTGGTCGCTATGATTTCATTTGCTAATGTGGAACTTGCCTATCATGCAACGCTATTTATGATTTTTCCGATGATAACTTCCATTGTCTATACTGAGAAAAAGTATAAGAGCTTTACTTTTGTATTGACTATTGGAGGTTTCTTCCTCTCTGTTGTCGGCGGATATTATTGGGGGCTGTGTGATGCCAACACATTAATTTTGACTACTACAACCTCAGCCAAGGAAGCGGAAGCACTTTTATCAGGGG
>CAZRKN010000002.1:0-77406 GCA_964600805.1 uncultured Bacteroides sp.
TGATAGGTTTTGAATATTTCCATTGTCTACCATATGGGGAGCATATCAAAATCAATGGTTTTGGATGCTTTTGAACTAACAGAAATCACCTTTTATGGCAGGTTTGATTACCTGTTTTTGTTCGATCTGTAACCCTTCCATCAGCCAGCGGAACTGCTGCCAGGATATGGGTTTTGCTTCCGCTTCATTACGCGGCCATTTAAATGATCCGTTCTCCAGTCTCTTATAAAGCAGGATAAAACCGTCGCCTTCCCACAGGAGAGCTTTCATACGGTTTCTGTTCCTGCCACAGAAAAGGAACAGGGTATTTGAAAACGGATCAAGATGGAACTGTTCTTTAACGATTGCAGCCAGACCATCGATTGATTTTCGCATATCAGTATGACCACATGCGATATAGATGTTCTCACATGCAGTGATATCGCCTAGCATATACCCTGCAGTGCAAGAAACACTGTCTGGATAGTCTGCCGGCTGGCGCCTTCGTTTACTTCAACGGTGGCACCATTTAACCGTATGATGACAGCAGTCTGGGTATCCGGAACGGGAGTCTGTACTTCTAACTTTTTGAATACAGCCGGTTTTGGGGTATCGGTTGAAATTGGTACGGGAAGTTTTGACAATTCATCCTCGCGTATCTTTTTGAGATAATAGTAATAGCTCTGTTCCGAAAAACCATTTTGATCGCACCAGGTCTTTACCGGCATTCCACTGGACTGGCATTCGGAAATGATCTTCTTCCATTGTTCACGCCGGAATTGAACTTTGGCTTTAGTAACTTGATCCATGACGGTCGCCTCCATTTTAGTCGAAAAACTTGAAAAACTATAACTCAAAAGTTATATTGAGTCTATTATCTCATGGATCTTGACTATACCGAAAGGCACTAACTTATTAAGCGCTTACCAAATTGTAGTTACTTTTACAAAATAATACATTATAATTGGAGTTTGCATGTGATTTTGGCTTAAAACACTTTTTGAAAACAGCTTTGAAAGGTAAAAATAATTCGCACAAATAATACAGAAGAGAAAGCCATTTTGCTGAAAAAGTAGTAAAATAAAAGAAAAAGTTTTTTGCAGAGGGATATATATGGGAAGGGAACAAGAGAGAATCCGCAGAAAGCTGGAAAGCAATCCGGTCACAGAGTGCAATAAGGTCAGACAGAAGTATTGTCCGTGTCTGTTCCGGGATTTCGCACAGACAAAGGATCCCAGATGCTTAAGCTATACAGAGTATTCCAATGATGAACTGCTGGGGACCATGTTTTATAAAGGGATAGCCGGTATTGAAAGCATGCAGTCAATGACATATGAATTCAACCGGGAAAACGTTGTGTAGAATCTGTACCGGTTTATGGGAAAAAATGGGAAGGAATATCTTCCCCATGCGGTCACTGTCAATGAATATCTTGATGAAAAAATCCCGGAAAAGGAAACATCGGGTCATGCAGAATTCATAAACGATATTGAATATAACGGGAAACCGGTAAATGTGCTTAGGTTCTTTGAAGAAAAGATAGAAAAGGGAAAAGTTGTGCGGACGGATTTCCAATGGCTTACAAGCATCCGGATAACCGGAAATAATGCGGAAAAATAGCCGTGGCAGGCAGAAAACGATGGAAAATAGAGAATGAAGGTTTTAACCGCCAGAAGAACTGGCAGGGTGACATTACCCATGCCTGCAGCCATGATGCCACAGCGATGAAGAACCATTACCTGATGACGCAGATATCGGATATGGTAAAGCAGCTGTATGAATGGTTCTGCCTGAAGTCAAAGGGGATAAAAAAGAAGCAAAAAAATATATCTTCTGAGCTGTTAGCTAGCTTTGGACGTCGGCTGACAGGAGAAGATATATCCAGCACAGAAGAAAGAAAAACATCTTTCGTCTGAGATAAGTATAGCAAAGGAAGTGATGCCTGCCAAGAGGAAAATGAAAATTTTATCCACAAAAAGTAAGTACAGGAGGGTAAATATACCCATGTAATGTGGATAACTTTTCAAATTACCCTAAGATTTCCACAAAGCGTAACAGGGTGTTCAGGCAGGATATAATGAAATTTACCTTTCAGAGCTGTTTTGAAAATCCTTTGATTTACTTTTAAGCCTCAATATGCTATACTAGCATAGCTGTTGAGGCTTTTTAAATTGGTTTTGAATTAGAAGTTATTTTATATAGTAAATATTTAATTTAGTATACATGGAGGAATAAGATAAAATGAAATTAGGAATTTTAGGCCTGCCCAACGTAGGCAAAAGCACATTATTCAATTCATTAACAAAGGCAGGAGCAGAATCGGCAAACTATCCGTTCTGCACAATTGACCCGAATATCGGTATCGTGGCTGTTCCCGATGAAAGACTCAAGCTGCTTGGCGATATGTATAAATCTAAGAAGGTGACTCCGGCGACAATTGAATTTGTCGATATCGCAGGATTGGTAAAAGGCGCTTCCAAAGGAGAAGGCCTGGGTAACCAGTTCCTTAGCAATATCCGTGAAGTTGACGCTGTCATCCATGTGGTTCGTTGCTTTGAAGATTCCAATATCGTTCATGTGGACGGCTCTGTTAATCCGCTGCGCGATATTGAGACAATTAATTTAGAACTTATTTTCTCCGATATGGAAGTTTTGGACAGAAGAATAGCGAAAACTGAAAAAGCTGCCAGAATGGACAAGACCCTTGCAAAAGAGCTTGATTTGCAGGAGAAACTGAAAGCTCATCTGGAAGAAGGTAAGCTTGCCAGAAGTTTTGTTACGGATGACGAAGACGAGCTGGCGCTGCTTGCATCATATAATCTGCTGACTTATAAGCCTGTAATTTTTGCGGCAAATGTTGCGGAAGAAGATTTGGCGAATGATGGCACCGGAAATGAGGGTGTTGTTAAGGTACGGGCTTTTGCAGCTGAAAACGACAGTGAAGTGTTTGTTATCTGTGCTCAGATTGAGCAGGAAATTGCCCAGCTTGACGAGGATGAGACCGCGATGTTCTTAGAAGACCTCGGATTGAAAGAGTCCGGACTGCAAAAGCTGATCAAAGCGAGCTACCGACTTCTTGGACTGATGAGCTTCTTAACGGCAGGAGAAGATGAAACAAGGGCTTGGACCATCAAGATTGGTACGAAAGCCCCTCAAGCAGCAGGCAAGATTCACACGGATTTTGAAAGAGGCTTCATTAAAGCGGAAGTCGTTAATTATAAAGACCTACTGGAACAAGGTTCCCTTGCCGCAGCAAGAGAAAAAGGGCTGGTAGGTATGGAAGGCAAAGATTATGTCGTACAGGACGGCGACGTTATTTTGTTTAGGTTTAATGTATAAATTAAGCTACAGAAAGGAGCACTACCGTAAAATGAATGACATAATGAACGCATCAGATATCGCGTTTCCTAATTTAGGAATATATCTTAAGAACATCCCTAAATTTTTCAGCATCTTCGGATTCAAGATTGCATTATACAGCATATTCATTGGTCTGGGAGTTATGAGCGGTCTGTTTATGGCAGTGCATACTGCTAAGAAAGAGAAGGCCGATCCTGAGATTGTATGGGACTTTTTTATTTATGAGCTGGTTTTCTCAATTATTGGCGCAAGAATATATTATGTGATTTTTTTCTGGGACCTGTATAAAGATAACCTGATTCAGATTTTTAACTTAAGAAGCGGCGGGTTGGCGATTTACGGAGCGGTTATTGCGGCATTTACCACATTATATATATTCTGCCGTATTAAGAAACAACGTTTTTTGCAGTTTGCGGATATCTGTATGCCGGGACTTATATTGGGACAGGCAATCGGCAGATGGGGAAATTTTACGAACAGGGAAGTATTCGGTGAATATACGAATAACCTTCTGGCTATGCGGCTTCCTATTGATTCTGTCAGGGCGTGGGATATTTCTGCTAATATAGCGGCGCATATTGCCGAAGGTACGAATTATATTCAGGTGCATCCCACTTTCTTGTATGAAAGTTTGTGGAATCTGGCAATATTGTGCATATTGATTTTATATAGAAGCCATAAAAAATTTGATGGAGAAATATGTCTTCTTTACCTTGGCGGTTATGGTCTTGGTAGATTCTGGATAGAAGGAATCAGAACAGACCAGCTATATATAATGGGAACGCATATTCCGGTCTCGCAGGTTATAGCAATGATATGTGTTATAGCGTCCGTAGCGGCGGATATTGCAGTCCGCAGCCGTATGAAAAAGAAAGCGTCGGCAGCCGGCGATAATGAAAGTACGTAGAGGAAAAAAGGATCAGGAGGTTACGGTTTATGGCAGTTAAGTTGTTGGTGGGTTCGTCTTCCGATATTACTATGGAGGAAGCAAAGCAGTTGGGAATAGAAATGATTCCCATGACAATCACATTCGGGGAGGAAATGTATTCTGACGGTGTCGATATAACCAAGAGAGAGTTTTTTGAAAAATTAATTGAAAGTGATGAATTACCCAAAACAAGTCAGATTAATATGTTTCAGTTCGAAGAACGTTTTAAGGAGATGACCGCAGACGGCAGCGAAGTGGTAGCTGTCACTATTTCCTCCAAACTTTCCGGAACTTATGAAAATGCTGTGCAGGCAGCGAAAAATTTTGACGGCAAGGTATTCGTTGTGGACAGCCTTAACGCATGTATAGGTGAGCGAATCCTGATAGAGTATGCAGTGCGTATGATGAAAGAAGGCATTGCAGCCAAAGAGATGGCAGAACGTTTGGAAGAAGGCAGGCAGCGTATTAGGCTTATGGCTCTGCTGGGAACACTTGAATATCTTCAAAAGGGCGGAAGAATATCGGCAGCCACTGCAATATCGGGTGAAATCCTACATATTAAGCCTGTTATATCGATTATCGACGGCGAAGTAAAGCTGGTCGGAAAGGCAATGGGCTCTAAGAAAGGCAGTAATCTTTTGACCCAGATGATAGATAAGTCCGGCGGCATTGATTTTTACATGCCTCACGCAGCGGCATATTCCGGGCTGGATGACAGCCTGCTGCAGAAATACCTGCATGACAGCGCACATCTGTGGAAGGAGCAGATTGATGAAGTGCCTTCACACTGCATCGGCAGTACGATTGGAACACATATAGGACCCGGAGCAATTGCGGTTGCCTATTTTGCGGAAAAATAGAATATTGCTCCATAATTCATAAAATTAGTATAACGGAGTGAAATATAAAGCGGTTTTGTCCTGACGGATGAAACTGCTTTTTTATCTTATAGGAAATTACGCCACAGCATAAATCATTCCATTGAGAATGCAAAGCATTCTCTTAATCGTCGCTGCCGAGCGACGATTTTTTATCTTATAGGAAATTACGCCGCAGCATAAATCATTCCATTGAGAATGCGAAGCATTCTCTGAATCGTCGCTGCCAAGCGATGATTTTTTATTTTTGCGGCTTGCAGTGTGCATTTTAAAATTTTCTTAATAAAAAATTAAAAAATCTCTTGTTTCCACTTGCAATATACTTTATTTTAATATAAAATGGTAGACAAGTGGTGGAAAGTGGAATGAAGTGGTTAAAAGTGGTGAATTTCATACATGGACCGTGGCAGACACTTGACGGCAGGTGATTGATTATGTTTATGGGAGAGTACAATCACACAATTGATGCAAAAGGCAGGCTTATTATCCCGTCCAAATTCAGAGAAGCGCTAGGAGACGTATTTGTGGTAACGAAAGGACTGGATGGCTGTCTGTTTGTGTATGACAATGCAGAGTGGAATGTATTTGAAGAAAAACTGAAATCATTGCCGCTTACCAATAAGGACGCCAGAAAGTTTGTACGTTTCTTTCTGGCAGGGGCGACAGAAGCTGAGGTGGATAAACAGGGGCGTATCCTGATACCCAATGTACTGAGAGAATTCGCGGAATTGAATAAAGATGTTGTCCTGATCGGAGTTGCAAGCAGAATTGAAATCTGGAGCAAGGAACGTTTTGAGGAAACGGCAGCTTATGACGATATGGACGAAATAGCAGAACACATGGCTGAGCTTGGACTTGGAATATAGCTCATGGCAGTCAAATATAAAGGGCACAGGAAATAGGATGGAGTTTGAACATACATCGGTTCTTTTAGAGGAAACCATAGAGAATTTACAGGTGAAGCCTGATGGAATATACGTAGATGGAACGCTTGGGGGAGGCGGGCATTCTTATATGACCGCCTCAAAACTTACGGGACACGGCAGGCTGATTGGAATAGATCAGGATGGAGAAGCCATTCTTACGGCAGGAAAGAGACTGGAGCAGTTTAATGATAAAGTTACTATTATTAGGGATAATTATTGCAATATGGGAAGTGTGCTGAAAAGTATCGGCATCGACAAGGTAGACGGTATCATTCTGGATTTGGGTGTTTCGTCATACCAACTGGACAATGCGGGCAGAGGCTTTTCGTATAAATATGATGCTGCATTGGACATGCGTATGGATACGAGGCAGGCAGTAAGCGCCAGGGATATAGTCAATACATACCCGGAAATGGAACTTTACCGCATCATAAGAGATTACGGAGAGGAACAGTTCGCCAAGAATATTGCGAAACATATTGCTGCGGCGAGAAAGGACAAGCCCATAGAGACTACGGAAGAGCTGAATGAAATAATAAAGGCGGCAATTCCTGCGAAGATGAGGGCAACGGGAGGGCATCCTTCCAAGAGAACGTTTCAGGCGATACGTATTGAATGTAACCATGAACTGGAAGTATTAAAGAACTCACTGGATGATTTTATTGATATGCTGAATCCGGGAGGACGGCTCTGTATCATTACATTTCATTCATTAGAGGACAGAATCGTAAAATCTGCATTTAAGAAAAATGAAAATCCCTGCGTCTGCCCACCGGAATTTCCAATCTGTGTCTGCGGCAGGGTGTCAAAGGGCAAAGCGGTTTACAAAAAACCGATTTTACCTTCAAAAGAAGAAGTGGAGAAAAATAAGAGAGCAAAAAGCGCCAAACTCAGAGTTTTCGAGCGAAGCGGTAATTTATAAAAGTAAAAATGAGAGGAATAATTGGCATGGCGGCAGTTAGAGAGAGAACATCCGGTACAAGGACACAGGGAAGCAGGGCTGCACAGAGCAGTAGACGCGTACAGAACAGTAAATATGCACAAGGAAGAAGACGTGCGCAGAGCAGTGAATACATTCAGGGCAGCGCAGTCAGAAGACTTGATGTAACAAGAGAGATAGAGAGAAAGCCTAAAAAGAAATTAAGCAACACGGCAAGAAAAAACAGGGAAAAAGCGGAACATATGAATCCGGGTTATGTCATGTTCCTTAGTCTTGCATTGATTGCGACGGGATTTATTTTGTTAGGATATATCAGATTGCAGTCTGATATTACTAACAGTATAGAAAATATTTCAGCGCTGGAAAGAGAATTAAACGATTTGAGGCTTGCAAATGATGAGGAGTATAATAGAATAACAAGTAGTGTAGATTTGGAAGAGGTCAGAAGAATTGCCGTTCAGGAACTTGGTATGAGATATGCGGAAGAAGGGCAGATCGTATCTTTTACAAGTGAGAACAACGATTATGTGAAGCAACTGTCTCTGATTCCGGAATAAAATCAGGTGGCAGAGTGAGTCTTACGGGAGCATAGGGTGAAAAATAAATTTTTTACCCGCAAGTTTGTGCTTTCGCCCAAACTCGCAGGTTGAGGAAAGAGCATGGGTATTAATATGAAGCAGGAACGTGTGAACAGATTTACAAGCAAAATGCAGAAGAAGCTTTTGGTACTTTTTATAATAGTACTGCTGGCTTTTGCGGGTCTGAGCGCCAGACTGTTTCTGATTAACAGGGATAACGGAGAGACTTATAAAAGACAGGTATTGTCACAGCAGAGGTATGACTCTGTGACAATACCTTTTAAGCGTGGAGAAATACTGGATGCAAACGGTACGATACTGGCAATCAGCAATAAGGTATATAATGTTATTCTTGATACGAAGGTACTTATGGATGACGAGGCCAATTTAGAGCCCACTCTGAATGCTCTGCGATCTGTTTTTGGCATTGATATAAGTGAAGTCAGGGATTATATTGCGACTCACCCCAATTCTGCGTACCGTGTGCTGGCAAGACGTATTGGCTATGATAAAGTCGAAGAATTCAAGGAACTGCAGAAGGATGAGGAAATCGGAAAGTATATCACCGGAGTATGGTTTGAAGACGAATATAAAAGAGAATATCCGAACGGTTCTCTTGCCTGCGACGTAATCGGATTTACCACCAGCGATAATACGGGGCAGTATGGGCTTGAAGAGTATTATAACGATATATTATGCGGTTCAAACGGTCGTGAGTATGGATATATGAATGATGATTCAAATGTGGAGAGGACGACTATTCCTGCTGTTGACGGGTACAATATACAGACCACGATTGATGCAAATATTCAGAGCATTGTTGAAAAATATTTAAAGGAGTTTGACGAAGAATACAGAGATAATTACAGAACAGGAGCAGGAGCAGAGAATGTCGGCTGTATATTTATGGAGGTTCATACAGGAAATATACTTGCGATGGCAAGCTATCCGGTCTTTGATCTAAATGATGTACGAAATACCGACAATCTGATAGGTATGCCCGAACTTGATGAGAAAAGTAAAAAGACCGGTGAATATCTGACACGGGAGCTTATTGACGCAATGGATGACGATGCCCTGTACAGACATCTGGCTGCCTTGTGGAAGAATTTCTGTATTGTGGATACATATGAGCCGGGCTCTGTTTCCAAGCCTTTTACCGTTGCAGCGGCTATAGAATGCGGGGCGATTACCGGGAATGAATCCTACAACTGTGAAGGCAACCTCAGGGTGGGCGATCATCCGATACACTGTCACAATACATATGGCGACGGCTATCTGACTGTTGCGGAAGGGATTGAACGTTCCTGCAATGTCGTGCTTATGAATGTGGCTTTTGCCATGGGGAAGGATAAATTTGTCGATTACCAGCACCTGTTCGGTTTCGGATTAAAGACCAATATTGACTTAGCGGGAGAGTCGAGAACTGCTAATGTTATATACTATAAGAGCAATATGCGCCAGACTGAACTTGCGACCAACTCTTTCGGACAGGGTTTTAACGCGTCGATGATTCAGATGATTACGGGCTTCTGTTCGCTGATTAACGGCGGTTACTACTACGAACCTCATGTTGTGAGCAGGATTACAACTCCAGATGGCGCGACCGTACGGAATATAGAGCCCAGACTTTTAAAACAGACCATATCTCAGTCTACCAGCGATAAAATACTTGAATACTGTAATCTGGTCGTGACCGGTGAAAAAGGAACCGGTAAAACGGCAAGACCTGCAGGATACATGATAGGCGGCAAGACAGGTACGGCACAGACATTGCCGCGCGGAAACAAACAATATGTCGTGTCTTTCATGGGTTATGCCCCTGCGGATGACCCTCAGTATGCGATTTATGTTGTTGTAGACAGACCGAATGTACGGGAACAGGCCGATGCAAAATACGCGACTAAAATTGTCCGTAACATATTGACTGAGGCACTGCCGTATCTGAATATTTTTATGACAGAGGAACTGACTGATACAGAGAGGAAAGAACTTGAAGAATTGAGGCAGCAGCTTACCATACCGCAGGTTACGGGAGATGGTGAGCAGGAAGAAGGCGAAGGAAGTGAAGAGGGTGCGCAGGGTGAAGGTGCAGAAGGCGAAAGAGAACCTGAACGCATCGAAGCCCCGGAGGTTTGGAGGAATTTTCCGATTGATCCCGAAACCGGATATGCCAAAGACCCGGATACGGGTTATCTGGTAGATCCTGAGACGGGAGCGGTACTGAATCTTGACAATCTGTATGAAGAAACAGAAGGCGCTTCTCCGGACAGAGGAGTGGGAGAGCCGCCACAGGGCGACGATTCGGAAGATGACAGCTTCGGAATATAAATATCGTAAGAATAACCTTAGGAAAACGGTAATAAATTATATTAATACCTTTTATGAGGTCTTCTTGTACGATGAATGAAATGAATTATTCCCATAAAACATTTCACAGGAATAAAACAGTTACCGTAATGTTTGTCTGCCTTGTGCTGTTTTTAGGGCTTATCGTCAGATTGGTATATTTAATGGTATTCCAATCGGAGTATTATATACAGAAAGCTAAGGAACTGCATGAAAGGGAACGCAGTATCAAAGCGGCAAGGGGCAGGATAATTGACACCAATGGGGAGATTCTGGCGGATAACAAGACTGTATGCACCATATCGGTCGTTCACAACCAGATTGAGGATGCGCAGAAGGTCATAGAGGTCTTGGCAAAAGAACTGGGGCTGTCAGAGGAATATGTACGAAAACGCGTTGAAAAGTATACCTCAATTGAGAGAATCAAGAGTAACGTGGATAAGTCCATCGGCGATATAATCCGCTCTTATGAGCTGGCGGGGATTAAAGTAGATGAAGACTACAAAAGATATTATCCTTATGGCTCACTTGCTTCCAAGGTGCTTGGATTTACGGGCGGCGATAATCAGGGAATTATCGGACTGGAAGTTATATATGAGGAATATCTTAAGGGAGAAGCGGGAACAATCCTGACAGTGACGGACGCAAAGGGTGTGGAAGTGACGGAAGCGGGCGAGGAACGTGTGGAGCCTGTAAACGGCAGAGACCTGTATATCAGTCTGGATATGAATATTCAGAGCTATGCTACGCAGCTTGCCATGCAGGCTATGGAGACGAAACAGGCGGACAGTGTATCCATGATTGTCATGAATCCGCAGAACGGAGAGATTCTGGCAATGGTAAACGTACCGGAATTTGACCTGAATAATCCATACACGCTGCCTGAAACCATGGAACAGACAGTTATGAGCGAAAAAGAGGAGCAGGAACTGTTAAACGCTATGTGGCGTAACGGCTGCATAAACGATACTTATGAACCGGGTTCCATTTTTAAAACAGTGACAGCGGCAGCTGCCCTGGAAGAAGATGTAGTTAAGCTGGATGATTCCTTTAACTGCCCTGGATTTGTAATGGTAGGAGACAGGAGGATAAGATGCCATAAAGTGGCGGGACACGGAGCTGAGAATTTCGTACAGGGGATAATGAATTCCTGCAACCCGGTGTTTGTGACAGTGGGGCTGCGGCTCGGAGTAGACAATTATTTTAAGTATTTCAAGCGGTTCGGTCTGCTTGACAAAACGGGAATAGACCTGCCGGGAGAGGCGGGAACCATCATGCATAAAAAGGAGAATATCGGACAGGTGGAACTGGCTACGATTTCTTTCGGACAGTCCTTTCAGATTACGCCTATACAACTTGCAGTTACGGTTTCTTCTTTTGTCAATGGCGGAAAACGGATCACCCCGCATCTGGGGGTCAGGGTGGCGAATGCGGACGGTACTGAAAGCAGCCAGTTTGCCTATCATAAGAAAGATAATATTGTATCGCAGGAAACTTCGGAAACCATGCGCTACCTTTTGGAGCAGGTGGTAGAGAACGGAGGCGGCCAGAAAGCATATATAGAAGGATACAGAATCGGAGGCAAGACTGCAACAAGCGAGACGCTGCCGAGGGGAAGCGGTAAATATATTGCTTCTTTTATAGGCTTTGCACCGGCTGATAATCCTACGGTGCTTGCCATGTGCCTTATTAGTAATCCGCAGGGGGTATATTACGGAGGACAGATTGCGGCTCCCGTGGTCAGACAGCTTTTTGAAAATATTCTTCCTTATTTAGACAATAAGGGATATAATAGTATGGAGAACATTGTGAACTAAATTTTCTGTGAGGAGACTGTATAGGGGAATGAATGCAACTATTTTGATGTCAGTGCTTATATCTTTTGCAATCAGCGTTATCTTAGGACCGGTAGTGATTCCCTTCCTGAGGCGATTGAAAGTCGGTCAGACGATAAGGGATGAGGGACCCAAGGGGCATCTTAAGAAAAACGGTACGCCTACAATGGGCGGTATACTGATTCTTATCAGTGTTGTATTAACCTCCATACTGTATGTAAAGGATTATCCCAAGATAATTCCGATTATTTTTGTGACTCTTGGCTTTGGGCTCATCGGATTTTTGGATGATTATATCAAAGTAGTGTTGAAACGCTCGATGGGACTTCGTGCATGGCAGAAAATGGCGCTTCAAATTGTTGTTACGGGTGTATTTGCATATTATATCACACATTATACCGACGTCTCACTTACCATGAAGATTCCGTTTATGCCACATGTCTATCTGGACTTTGGAGTATTGAACATACCGATCCTGTTCTTCATCGTCCTCGGTACGGTGAACGGAGTGAATCTGACGGACGGTTTAGACGGACTGGCGAGTTCCGTTACGGTGCTGGTGGCTACGTTCTTTACGGTGGTGGCTATAGGAATGAACAGCGGTATTGAGCCGGTTACCTGTGCGGTTGTGGGTGCACTTCTCGGTTTTCTGCTGTTTAATGTATATCCGGCAAGCGTTTTCATGGGGGATACCGGTTCGCTTGCACTTGGCGGTTTTGTGGCGGCTGCCGCATATATGATGCAGATGCCGGTTTTTCTGGCAATCGTAGGATTTATCTATGTAATAGAGGTGTTATCCGATATACTGCAGGTATCTTATTTTAAACTGACCGGCGGAAAACGTATATTTAAGATGGCGCCTATTCATCATCATTTTGAGTTATGCGGCTGGTCAGAGACGAGAGTGGTTGCGGTTTTTTCGATTGTGACGGCGCTGCTTTGTCTGGTGGCTCTTATGGGAGTGTAAAAGGCTATAGCCCAAAATAACGCAAGTTGAGAGAAAGGCATGGTTATCAGGATGGATTTACTTAATATAAATGTACTGGTTGTGGGAGCGGGTATCAGTGGAATAGGTGCGGTAGAGAGTTTAAGCAGAGCCGGTGCATGCTCGGTTCTGTATGATGAAAATGAGAAGCTTACGAAAGAAGAGGTAGCTGCGAAACTTTCTGATTCATGTAAGGCGGAAGTGATTATCGGCAGACTGCCGGAAGAAGTAAAGGAATCTATACAGCTGTTAGTCCTTAGTCCCGGCGTACCGGTGGATTCGGAATTTGTAGAGAGTTTTAAGGCACGCGGAATAAAAGTATGGGGAGAGATAGAGCTTGCATATGAGCTTGGAAAAGGAAAGGTCATTGCGATTACAGGCACGAACGGCAAGACGACTACGACTTCTTTAGTGGGCGAAATTATGAAGGCTCATTATGAAGATGTATGCGTAGTAGGCAATATCGGCAATCCCTATACGATGACAGCGCCCGATTCCAAAGAAGACACTGTGACTGTAGCAGAAATCAGCAGTTTCCAATTGGAGACAATAGAAGCTTTTCATCCGGCAGTATCCGCAATTTTAAATATTACGCCGGATCACTTAAACAGACATCATACAATGGAGAATTATGCGGCGGTAAAGGAAAGCATTACGCTGAATCAGACCGGGTCGGATGTATGTGTCCTTAATTATGACAATGAATATACGCGGCTGTTCGGCGAGCGTTGTCCCGCAAGGGTGGTTTATTTTTCTTCGTCACATAAGCTCGAAGAAGGTCTCTATCTGGACGGAGAAGAGATTTATCAGGCACATGACGGTCATACCGATAAACTTATGAATATCCATGAAATGAATCTGGTGGGCATGTGCAATGTGGAAAATGTAATGGCGGCGATAGCCATCGCAGAGTCCATGGACGTACCCATGGATAAGATTATAGATACTGTAAAGGGATTTAAGGCAGTAGAACATAGAATAGAATATGTAGCCACTAAGGGCGGTGTGGATTATTATAATGATTCCAAAGGCACAAATCCGGATGCTGCCATTCAGGGCATCCGTGCGATGAGTAAGCCTACCGTACTGATTGGCGGAGGTTACGATAAGCAGAGTGAGTATGATGAATGGATTGAGGCTTTTGACGGAAAAGTTAAGTGCTTCGTTCTGATAGGACAGACAAGAGAGAAAATTGCAGAATGCGCAAGAGAGCATGGAATGGAGAACATTGTGTTTGCGGACAGCTTCAGGGAAGCCTTTGATTTATGTGTGGAAAATGCCGGACCGGGCGACGCGGTATTGCTTTCTCCTGCATGCGCAAGCTGGGGGATGTTTCCCAATTATGAAGTAAGAGGCAGAATGTTCAAGGAGTTTGTAAATGAGTTAGATTAAGCCGCTTAAGGCGGAATGGAGGCAGACGTGCAGGCAAGAGCTTTATCTCGCAGAAAATCGAATACTGAAAGTTATATGGATTACAGTATGCTGTTCATTGTTATATTCCTTTTGGGATTTGGGCTGGTAATGCTGTATTCCACCAGCTCCTACAAGGCGAATCTGGACTATGGAGATTCCGCATGGTATTTCAGGAAGCAGTTTTTTGCTACTATTCTGGGAGTTGCGGCAATGTTTTTTGTATCTAACATCCCGTATCACTTCTGGGAGCGTTTTGCGGTTTTGGGATACATAGTTTCCGTTATATTGATACTCCTTATCATTCCTTTCGGAATTACGGCGAATGGTGCGAAAAGATGGCTTCGTATTTTTGGAATCTCATTGCAGCCGGCGGAGGTTGCGAAACTATGTATGATTCTCTTTCTGGCGAGCATGATATGTTCCATGGGCAAAAGAATTCGTGACAGGAAGGGCTTCTATATGGTTATGGCTGTTCCGGCACCGATTGCCCTGATGTTATGGCGAATTACCCAGAACTTAAGCTCTGCAATTATTGTTATGGGAATAGCGGTGCTGATGCTTTTTGTGGCATGTCCGGATTACAAGCGGTTCATTCTTTTAGGGCTGGCAACCATTGCGGGAGCGGCTCTGGTGGTATTTGCAATTGTAAAGATAGCGGAAAACAATCCGGACAGTCTGGAGTTCCGTGGAGAACGTATTCTTGCGTGGCTTGATCCGGAAGCATTCGCCAGTGGTAAGGGGTTCCAGACGATACAGGGGTTATATGCAATCGGCTCAGGAGGGATTCTTGGAAAAGGTCTTGGCGCGAGTAGGCAGAAACTGGGATTTTTGCCGGAGCCGCAGAATGATATGATTTTTTCCATTATATGTGAAGAACTCGGGTTGTTTGGCGCGATTGCCGTTATACTGATGTTTATCATGCTTATATGGAGGTTCATGGTTATTGCCAATAATGCGCCCGACCTTTTTGGTGCACTCCTGGTAGTAGGAGTGCTTGGACATATTGCGATACAGGTGATTTTAAACATAGCGGTCGTAACAAATACGATTCCGAATACCGGTATCTCACTTCCTTTTATCAGTTACGGAGGTACATCGGTCGTATTTCTGCTAATAGAGATTGGTCTTGTTTTAAGTGTGGCTAAGGGAATTCGTTTAAAAGATTTATAAGTACAAGATAATTTTTACAGTTTTTTCCATATAGATAAAGTAGGTCATATTTTTTATCTGCTTTGAGGTTTTGCTATGGATGCAATTCAGATATATGGTGGAAACTGCCTGACGGGCGAGACAAGAATACAGGGTTCTAAGAATGCGGCGCTGCCGATACTGGCAGCAGCGCTGTTAATAGACGGTACATGCGAGATAGAAAACTGCCCTATGATAAGCGATGTGAGCCATATGCTCAGGCTGATGGAGAGTCTTGGCTGTGTCGTTACGCGGAATGGGCATAGCATAAAGGTTGACGCAGGCCAGTTGTGCATGTGTGATATGCCTCCTGATTCTGTCGGTGTGATGAGGTCGTCGATAATGCTGCTTGGAGCTTTGCTTGCCAGAGCGGGAATCGTCAGCATGAGGTATCCGGGCGGCTGTGTGATAGGACAGAGGCCTATTGACCTGCACCTTCAGGCTCTTAGAAAGATGGGCGTTGTCATTGAAGAGAGCGAAGACGGTTTTGTTGCGGAAACCAAAGGATTAACCGGTGCGCATATCCGTTTTCCGTTTATCAGCGTAGGAGCGACGGAAAATATCGTGCTTGCTGCCGTGCTTGCTAAGGGCGATACCGTTATTGAAAATGCGGCAATGGAGCCGGAAATTTATGCACTTTGTGATTTCTTAAAAGAGGCGGGAGCTAAGATTGAGGGAGCCGGAACGGACAGGATTATAATTCATGGTGTTGAGAAGCTGCATGAAACCGCATATCATGTTCCGGCGGACAGGATCGTAGCGGGCACTTATCTGGCGGCATGTCTGTGCAGCGGTGGTGAAATCTTCTTAAAAGAAGCTCCGTATACGCAGATGACAGCCGTAATAGAGACAGCGGCCGGTATGGGAGCCGAAATCCATGAGAGTACGGAAGGAATACAGATTACCTGCAGCAAGAGGAGAAATATGCTTCCCAGACTTAAGACCGATTCTTATCCGGGATTTCCTACGGATTTACAGTCGGCATTTCTGGTGGCGATGACGCTTTCTGAGGGAAGCGGCATAATAGAGGAGACTATTTTTGAGAACAGATTCCGTATCGTGCCTGAACTAAAGAAAATGGGTGCGGAGATTACGTATAGAGGTAATATGCTATTTGTGGAAGGAATAAAAGAGCTTAAGGGAGCACAATTAACGGCGCAGGAGCTACGGGGCGGGGCTGCATTGGTATTGGCGGGAAGCGCGGCGTCCGGCATGAGTATTGTGAAGAACAGGCAGTACATTGAGAGAGGCTATGAAAATATATGTCAGGATCTGACAGCGCTCGGAGTGGAATGTAAAACAATAAATTAGTCGGAAAAATGTGGAAAAAGTATGAGCAGAACAAAGAAAAAGCCTCCATATATGAGGATAATTAAAAATGATGCGGTTAAAAAAGAACAGAAGGAGCAGAGGGTTCGTTTCGGTAAAGTGAAAAGAGTTACTGTTCTGTCTGTTCTTTTTGGCACGATTTTTGTTACGCTTATTGCAGTATATGTCTATATCATAGAAAATTATACCATTACTACCGTATATGTGGATGGAAATATCCACTATACCGATGCTGAAGTTATAGAAATGGTGATGAACGGAAAATACGATCATAATTCTCTTTTTCTTTCTTTAAAGTACCGTGACAGGAATATTGCAGACATTCCGTTTGTTGAAACAATGGACGTGGATATAGAAGCTAAGGATACAGTAAGAATAACAGTATATGAAAAAGCTGTTGCAGGCTGCGTGGTATATCTGGGCAGGTATATTTATTTTGATAAAGACGGTATCGTCGTAGAAACTTCCGAGACCGCTACACCGGGGATTCCGCAGGTAACAGGGCTTTCATTTGACTATGTAATGCTGCATGAAACACTTCCGATTGAAAATCAGGAGGTTTTCAAGGATATTTTAAATATTACACAGCTGCTTGATAAATACTCAATGACAGTGGACAAGATATATTTCGCTTCAGATTATCAGGTAACTTTGATTTTCGGCAATGTTAAGGTGGCGATGGGCAGCAGCAATGATATTGATGAAAAAATCATGAAACTGCAGCATATGCTTCCTGAATTGGAGGGTAAAAGCGGAACATTGAATATGAGGGAATATACCGAAGATACTAAGATGATAAGTTTTGAACAGAATTAGGCTGGAAAAAAATAGAAAAGTTAGAAAATCATAAAAATGGGGTTGCTAAATTAAAAAAATAATTATATGATAATCTATATGAGTTTATTTTGTTATTGAAGGAGGTACTACCTTGCTTGAGATTAAGACAAACGATGCTGAATCTGCCGCTAAGATAATAGTAGTTGGTGTTGGCGGGGCAGGTAATAATGCTGTTAATAGAATGATCGATGAAAGTATTGACGGTGTTGATTTTATTGGAATCAATACCGATAAACAGGCTTTGCAGCTTTGTAAAGCACCTAAACTGTTACAGATAGGAGAGAAGCTGACTAAAGGTCTGGGTGCCGGAGCCAAGCCGGAGGTTGGTGAGAAAGCGGCTGAGGAGAGCGAAGAAGAGATTGCTGCTGCTTTGAAGGGTGCGGATATGGTGTTCGTAACCTGTGGAATGGGTGGCGGAACCGGTACCGGTGCGGCTCCCGTAGTAGCTAAACTGGCTAAGGATATGGGTATCCTGACAGTAGGCGTTGTTACCAAGCCGTTCAGATTTGAGGCTAAGGTTCGTATGACCAATGCTTTAAGCGGTATTGATAAAATAAAAGATAATGTTGATACATTGATTGTTATTCCTAATGATAAGCTATTGGAAATAGTCGATAGAAGGACAACCATGCCGGATGCCCTGAAAAAAGCAGATGAAGTGCTGCAGCAGGCGGTACAGGGAATTACGGATCTGATTAATCTGCCCGCAGTCATCAACCTTGACTTTGCCGATGTACAGACTGTTATGAAGGAAAAGGGTATTGCACATATCGGTATCGGAAGCGGAAAAGGAGACGACAAAGCGAGTCAGGCTGTCAAAATGGCGGTGGAGAGCCCGCTGCTTGAGACGACTATTTCGGGTGCAACCGATGTAATCATCAATGTATCCGGAGATATCAGTCTCTCAGATGCTGATGCAGCAGCTAATTATGTCAAAGAATTAACCGGAGATGATATTAACTGTATCTTCGGAGCAATGTATGACGAGAGCATGACAGATACATGTAATGTTACAATCATTGCGACCGGTATTGAAGAAAAAGCTAACCAGATGAAAGGTTTGGGCGGACTGAGCTTTAAATCCGCATACATAACGCCGACCTCATTACAGAGTAAAGGAGCATCAGGTACGGGAACCGGGCACGGCGCGTTTAACACAGCAAGTCTTGGAGTCAGACCATCAGGAACGGCAGGCAGCAACGAATCAGGAGCGCCAATTGCAGGAGCAGGTACACAGGCTGCATCGGGTAAAATGCTCACGGGAATTAATAAGACAGCTGATATAAGAAGCTCAGTGGAAGAGAAATCCTTAAAGATTCCTGATTTCCTGCAGCGTAAATAAATTACATAAATGATACTATTATAAGTATGCATTAAGTTCTGGAACAGCGCATTTATACTGCGCTGCTTCAGGGCTTTTTTTCTACCCTTTTCCAGGGGACATGATTGTCGTAAATAGGCAGAAAATATTCAGGAAATCCTTTCTGAATTTGACAAATTAATCAAGCTTTCTTTCGTATAATTAAACAGAAAACAGGAGGTGGATAGTGTATTACAAATTATATATTGACAGTGTATTTTTCATTCAGTTAGTAATGAATATGTATCTGTTATCCATAACGGGAAGATTTCTGAAATGTACTGCCACGCATGGAAGAATTTTCTTAAGCGCCTTATTGGGGGCCGGTATGATATGTATGGTCATATTGCTGCCGGTCTTTAATCTGAGAATAAGGCTGTTAATTGGAGTGATACCTGTCAGTATGGTAATGATTAGCGCTGCTTTTGGGATGCAGTCATTCAGGCTTATCGTGAAAAGAAGCATGATAATGTCAGTATGCGGACTGTTTTTCGGAAGCGCGGTGCTTTTGGTTGCAAGGCAGCTTACATGGATTCGGCAGTGGAAATATGGTATCCGTACATTTGCTTTTTTTGGATTCATTGGCTATGGTTTCATACGGTTTCTGATACGGAAACTGCATGAAGAAAGGTTGAATGAATTGAAGAAAATACGAATCCCTACTAAGGATGGAAATATCTGTCTTACTGCCCTGTTTGATACGGGCAATCACTTATCCGAACCCATAAGCGGAGCACCTGTATGTATAATCAGCGGCAGCGCAGCATCTATGCTTAGCGGCTGTTTCTTGCCACAGAAATATCATGCCATTCCCTATCGAAGCATAGGCAGGAAGGCGGGGATTCTGGATGCTTATGAAATTCCGGAACTTGTAATTGAAGATACATATAGGGAAATCCGGTGCAGACATGTAATCATTGCCATTTGTAATGCGGAAATATCAAAAGATAGTATATATCAGATGATATTACACCCGAAATTAATGGAAAACTAGGAGGAAATGAAATGGTGTTTAAAGTGGCAATTCCCGGCAAAGTGCAATTCAAAATGGTGCGTAAGGATACCAGATTCCTTATACACAAGCAGGGAGACATACATTACATAGGAGGTGCGGAGGTTCTTCCGCCACCGCTGGAGGTAGATAAGGAAAATGAAATTATAGGAGATTTGGGAACGGAATATGAAGACGAGGCAAAAGCTCTTTTGATTGAGCATAACCTGCGCCTTGTCGTATACATAGCAAAGAAGTTTGACAATACGGGAGTGGGTGTAGAGGATTTGATTTCCATAGGCACTATCGGACTGATAAAATCCATCAACACATTTAATCCTGAGAAAAATATCAAGCTGGCGACTTATGCCTCGCGTTGTATTGAAAATGAAATTCTGATGTATTTAAGAAGAAACAGCAAACATAAGATGGAGGTTTCCATTGATGAACCATTGAATGTGGACTGGGATGGAAATGAATTGTTACTCTCTGATATTCTGGGAACAGAAGAGGATGTCATATATCAGGGCATTGAGAATGAGGTAGAAAGAAAGCTCCTGATTAAGGCAATCTCCAAACTTTCAGATAGAGAACAGACTATTATCAGGCTGCGTTTCGGATTAGGAAGCGCGGATGGCAAGGAACTGACTCAAAAAGAGGTGGCGGAACTGTTAGGTATATCACAGTCCTACATTTCCAGGCTGGAGAAGAAGATTATGCGCAGGTTGAAAAAAGAAATCATGCGGGAAACTTAAAATATAAGCAATAATATAAAAAGCAGTCGGATATTGTCAGATATTCGATTGCTTTTTATTCATAGAAAAAGTATAATATAAAAAAGATATTTTGATGGGGTATGTATATGAAGAATACAATCTTAATCGTCGATGATGACAGAATAAACCTTGTGATGGCGCAAAACCTTTTACAGAAAGAATATAAAGTAGTAGGCGTTAATTCAGGAAAGCAGGCTTTTAAATTTCTGGAGAAACACACTCCGGATTTGATTCTGTTAGATATTTTTATGCCGGAAATCGGCGGTTTTGAGGTTATGAAGCAGCTGCAGGAAAACGAGAAATGGAAGAAAATACCTGTTATTTTTCTGACAGCGGACAGAAAGTCGGAGACGGAGACGGAATGTTTCAAACTCGGTGCGTACGACTTTATTACGAAGCCTTTTGAGCCAATGGTCATGCTGAACCGTGTGCGCCGTACTATAGAGCTGGAGGGTTATAGACAGGACTTACAGCTGAGGCTGGACGAGAAGACCAGAGAAGTTGAGCTTGTGACTATAGAGGCGATTACGACGGTGGCTAATACTATTGACGCCAAGGATGACTATACAAGAGGGCATTCCTTCAGGGTAGCCGCATATTCCGAGGAACTGGCGAAGAAGCTCGGCTGGTCTGAGGATGAAGTGCGGAATATTCATTATGTTGCGCTGCTTCATGATATAGGCAAAATAGGAGTACCGGATTCCGTACTCAATAAACCATTTAAACTGACAAATGTAGAGTTTGATATGATTAAGAATCATACGCTGATCGGAGCTGAAATACTGAAAGATATCAGAATGTTTCCCAATGTCAGTGTCGGAGCGAAGTATCATCATGAGAGATATGACGGGAAAGGATATCCGGAAGGGCTCAAGGGAGAAGAAATTCCGATTGTTGCAAGGATTATAGGAATCGTAGACTCGTATGACGCCATGACCAGCAATCGTGTATACAGGAAGCGGCTTCATGATGAAATAGTAAGGGAAGAATTAATTAAGGGTAAAGGAACACAGTTTGACCCATATCTGGTAGACTTATTTATGGAACTGATTGATGAAGGCTCGCTGCAGCAGAATATAGCTGAAAGGGATATGGTATTGCCGCTGTATGACAGTAATAAAATCTATGAAGGCGCTACCATGGAAGAAATCGGGCTGGATACCAGGCTGGATTATCTGACGGGACTCCTTGGCAGGGAGCAGGGAGAAAAAGAAATTACTGAAAGCCTGCGTAACGGAAGCGGCTGCGTAATGATGATTGATTTGAACAATTTCAGACAGGCAAACGAGACACATGGACATCTGGCAGGAGACTACATACTTAAAGTAACGGCAGATGCGTTGAAAGATGTTTGTAAAAACGACATTATATGCAGAATGGGCGGGGATGAATTTTTATTCTATGCCGAAGGTATTTCCACGCAGGATGAAGCAGCCAAAAAGGCTGAACAGATATTGGATGTATTTAATTTAAAGAAAAAAGAAATAAGTATTATGCAGGAGCTTTCTGTTTCCATAGGCATCAGCCTGTTTGGCATAGACGGAGGAGAATATGCGGAATTGGTAAGAAAAGCGGATAAGGCGTTATACCATGTCAAGCAGAGCGATAATGAACAACGCTATCTTTTCTATCAGAGTACAAGCATGGCAAGGACATTGGAACAGTCCAAGGTGGATTTAGCAAGGCTTGTAAACATGGTAGAAAACAGACAGTCTTATCAGGGTGCGTTTCAGGTTGAGTATGATGAGTTTGGACGGATTTATGATTTCGTACAGCATTTTTCACAGCGGAATAATCAGGAAGTTCAGCTGATACTGTTTACTTTGTTTTCCGCAGACGGAAGGGATATAAGACTGGACCAGATGGAGATTGCCATGCAATGTATGGAGCAGGCGATTATGAAATCTCTGCGCGGTGTGGATGTAGGAACAAGATACAGCAGCTTCCAGTTTCTGGTGGTGCTGATGGGGACGGAAAAAAATAATATCCGAATAGTAACCGAAAGAATCATTCAGAATTATTTCAAATTATATGGCAACAGAGATATCACGATATCGTATGACATCGCGAACCTGAGCGGTAGTGACGAGAGCTCTGCTGATTAGGCGGACCGGATATTTAGCTTAGTCAGTGGAAACATAGCCCTTGTAGACATAACCCTTAGCGCCGTCGTCCAGAAGAATGATATACCAGTTGCCATGATCCGCCAAGCCCAGATATTCATAGGTCTCTGAGGCTTTGGCGACTTTGATGACATTGCTGTTATCAGTATCAGGATTATCGCGCACATTGACATCACTTACGATGGTAAGTGTTCCGACAACCTGTTCCTGTATTTGTACTTCGGCAGTTAATGAGTTATCTTTTTCTGAATCGGTCTCAGGTTGAATGTCATTACTTTCAATATGGCTGCTCTCTGTTTCTATTCCCTGTACCACATTGTTATTATTATCATTATTGTTTCCTCTGGTATGATTAATAACCAATATAAAAATAATAGAAGCGGCAACCACTAAGATAAGTAATGCCAAAGCGGTTGACATAACTGTCATAATATCATAACCGGGCTTTTTTTTCTTTTTATTATATGTATCGTGTCTGTTTTCATTTTTTGCAGAATCTATTTTTTCGGCCTTACATCCGCATTTGCCGCAGAACTGGTCTGAATCAGGGATATCGGCTCCGCAATTTATGCATTTCATGGCGTGTACCTCTTATGTTTCAATATAATAAATAATATCTCAGATTATATATCAAATAAATAATATATCAGATCATAAACAAATCATAAATCAAATAATATATCAAATAATATATCAAATATATGCCATCTTGTAAAATATTTTTTCAAAATGTTATTTTTCAATGCATTGCCTTCTTTAACTATATCATGCTGTTAAATAGTTTTTCATGGTTTTCAATGCATTTTTCTCAAGACGTGAGACCTGTGCTTGTGAGATGCCTATTTTATCGGCAACCTCCATCTGAGTCTTGCCTTCAAAGAAACGCAGCGTGATAATCTCATGCTCCCTTTCTGATAGCTTTTTCATTGCTTCGCTTAAGGAAATATGCTCAACCCACACTTCCTCCTTGTTCTTCTTGTCACTTATCTGGTCCATGACATAGAGAGTATCGCCGCCATCGGTATAAATGGGCTCATACAGGCTCATGGGGCTTTGAATGGCATCCAGTGCATAAACGATATCTTCCTGGGAGATGCCGATTTCCTGAGAAATTTCATTGATTGTTGGTTCCTGTGCGTTTTTACGCATCAGATTTTCCTTGGCATAGATTGCCTTGTATGCCGTATCTTTCAGGGAGCGTGAAACACGGATGCTGTTGGAATCTCTAAGATAACGTCTGATTTCGCCGATTATCATAGGTACAGCATATGTGGAAAATTTTACATTCAGACTGCAGTCAAAATTATCAATAGCTTTAATCAGTCCGATGCAGCCTATCTGGAAAAGGTCGTCAACATTTTCGGTGCTGGAATGGAAGCGTTTAATTACGCTTAAGACAAGGCGCAGGTTACCCTTTATATATTCTTTTCTGGCATTTTCATCACCGTCTTCAATTTTTCGGAAAAGCTCCTCTTTTTCTTCGTTTTTTAATAATGGAAGCTTTGCCGTATTGACACCGCAGATTTCAACTTTTCCCTGAACCATGATACTTTCTCCATCCTTTATTAATCCTTTATTAGTTTGCTTTTCTCTTTCTTAAAGGATGTGCGAAAGTGGAGGATTTATTCATAAATATATCGGAAAAGTTTTCCAGATTATATCAATGAGAATTATATCAATGAGAAAAATTTACATATTTACAAATATAATTGTTTGTGATAAAATAAATAAAATAGTGAAAACCTTGTGAATTAATAAAAGTATGGGCTGTGATATGCTCAATAAAGGAGTTGAATACATATGACAGATAGTGAAAAGCTTGATTTGGTCCTTGAAAAGGTAATTAATCTTGATGAAAAAGTAATCATCCTTGATAAAAAGGTTAGCAGTCATGATAAAAGGTTTATCAGTATTGAGAATAGGTTGGACAATCTTGATAGCAGGATGGATAGCTTTGATAGCAGGATGGATAACCTTGATAGCAGGATGGATAGCTTTGATAGCAGGATGGATAACCTTGATAGCAGGATGGATAACCTTGATAGCAGGATGGATAGCCTTGATAGCAGGATGGATAGCCTTGATAGCAGGATGGATAACCTTGATAGCAGGGTAGATAGCATTGATAGTAAGGTAGGTAATATTGAAAATGATTTACAGGAAGTAAAGCAAAGAGTAATAAAAACCGAGATTATCATCGAAAATGAAATTCAACCTAATATCATGCGTATAGCCGAAGGGCATCTTGATTTATCAAGAAAACTGGATGATTATATAAAGATTGTCAGCGATGTTCAGGCTAAGCAGGAAGTACAAGATATATACATCAAGATGCATGATGCTAAGCTAAAAGCGATGTAATGAATAAAGGGGCTATACACTAAGTGCAGTCCCTTTTTTATGTAAAAAATAAAATTTCTCAACACTTCCATTTTTTCATTCGTCTTATATATGAAAGGCAGAAGACAGCATTTTGCAGTTTTATATTGAAAAAACGGAGGAACTATAATGAAATCCAAGGAACTTAAGAAATACCCGCTTCAAATTGTCATGATGATCCTTACATTCATAATAAATATATCACTTCCTCTTCTATTCGGCTATCTGATAGATAATATCCTCATAAGCGGAAACTTTAATCTGTTGAGTAAATGGTTTGCGGTTACTTTTTCGGTGACCGTAACAGGCATGATAATGAATTTTTTCTTTATTAGTTACAACCCTGTTAAAATCGGAATACAGAATGCATTTAAGCTTCAGAAACAGTCGCTTAAGTGTGTTTTGAAAATAAGTCAGGCTCTTTATTCCAAGAGGGATAAGGGATATTACTTTAACATCTGTGAAAACAGCAGTTGCTCCTACGGTGACCTGCATGAGGAACTGAATCTGAATATGGTCAGTAATCTGATTTACATAGCGGCTATGCTGGCATTTATTACATATGTCAATGTAGTCTTTGGAATATTTTTTACAGTTTACGGAGTAGTGCTGGTACTTATCTGTTTTATTGGTTCCAAACCGCTTTTTAATATGCAGAGGGATGTTTTGGAGGTTCAGGATGATTACATGATGGATATGCGTAATATTATTGAGAATAAGGTATGCATAAATGCTCTGCACACAGAAGGATTTTTTAATGACAGATTCAATAAAAGTACAGTAAAATATGAAAAATATATTTTAAGGTACCGTTTTTTTGACTATTTATGTCATTATCTTCCCGACATAGCCAATCAGGTATGCAACGTGGCGTTTTTATTCATTGCGGCTATACTCGTCATGAATGGAAAGATAACCGCAGGAATCCTCGTGATGGGATATCAGTATATGGGATATTTTGCTACGCCTATCGCTACCGTATGCGCAATTGTGGTGCGGTATCGTTCAAACAAACCGCATATTGAACGGGTGGACGAACTGGAAGAAGAAGCCGGAATGGGTAAGGAGAATGAAGCTTTCAAGAATGAAGAAACTTTAGGAATCGAAGGTTCACTGATTATGAAGGCGGAGAACTTTGATTTATATAAAGGCTCAGAGAAAGAGGACTTTTTATATCATATTGATAAAATGGAGCTGAAAAGGAACGGATTGTATGTAATCAAGGGCGAAAACGGAAGCGGAAAGAGTATGCTGCTTAATCTGATGCTTGGAAATGTCAGTCCGGCGGATTCAAAGGGCAGCATATCGGTGGCAGGGGACATAGACAATACTGTCATGCTGACCTACCCGTTTTTTGCAATAAACGGAAGTTTTACAGAGAATCTGTACGGAATTGAGGCAGATAATGAGCTTGCCAAGATGCTGCGGGTTGATTTTAATGATAAGGAAATTACGGGGAATCCTGTTAATCTGAGTTATGGACAGCAGCAGAAACTCGCTCTGATGAGGGTATTTGGATGCGATGCGTCGATTCTGTTCCTGGATGAGCCACTATCCAACCTTGATAATGAAACGCAGGAAAAGGTGGTTCGGTACATAGCAGGGCTTAAAGGAAGTAAAAGCATGCTTGTGGTTATGCACAGCGATGAACTTGATGAAATTGCTGACGGCATAATTACCATACAGGATAAGCGGATGAGTATGGCATAAATATAGGTATTCAGGAACAATCCCCGACATTCTGCATTTAATAATAAAAAGAGCAGAATATCGGGGATTGTATGCTGTTTTCGGATTTTAAGAAAAAAGAAGTAATTAATTTGAAGAACTGCGAGAAGCTTGGCAGAGTAACTGATTTCGAGTTCGATGAATGTACCGGTCAGATTTTTAAGCTTATCATAGGCGGGGGCAATAAGCTGTGTGGGCTGCTTTGCAGCGAGCCTGATTGTGTGATTTGTTATAAAGATATCAAACAGATAGGACCGGATATCATTATCGTGGACATATGCAGGAAATAAATCAAGACAGTTGCCAATAAAGTGCATGTTTTGTATAATATAATAACAGCAAAAGAAAAACAAGCGACGCGAAGCGGCATTTGTTTTTCTTGCGTTATTAATGAGCAAACGTCCGATGAAAACGGACAGGAAGCGCGATAGCGCGGGTTTGCGAATTTGGATACAGAAAAAGAAAAACAAGCGACGCGAAGCGGCATTTGTTTTTCTTGCGTTATTAATGAGCAAACGTCCGATGAAAACGGACAGGAAGCGCGATAGCGCGGGTTTGCGAATTTGGATACAGAAAAAGAAAAACAAGCGACGCGAAGCGGCATTTGTTTTTCATGGACAGGTGGGAATATGCATAGCATTTTATTGGGACTGCAGATTGCAGCAGTCTTTAGTTCTTTTATAATTATAGTGGCTATTGGATTGGAAAAGCCGTCTAAGACGCAGCTGTTTTTGTTACTTGCCAGCATAGCCTCATTTTTGGATGGGTTAGGCTATTGCTTCGAACTTGCGGCTAAAACGGAAGATGCGGCAATACTCGCAATAAAAATAGAGTATTTGGGCTTAGTGTTTATGATTCCGTTTTTAGTCATGTTTATGGCGAGATGCTGTCACTATGATATACATAATGCGGTAAAGATATTTTTTATGATATTTGCGGGCTCTGTTTATGCGCTGGTGTCCACTGTGGAGAAGCATCCCTTTTTTTACAGCAGTTATTATTTTGATGCAGAAGCCGAGCTTCCGCACATTGTCAGCGTGAAGACCCCGGTTTACTATATTTTCCTTGCCTATAATGCAATACTTATGGTAATACAGGTCGCTATGGCCGTAAAATATTATCGTGATAATAAGGAAAGAGACGGAAAGGGCGTTCTGCTTGTGGGAATGGCATTTCTGCTCCCTATAGCGGCTGTAGTAATTATTATAGCTTTTTTCGGAGTGCCGTACGGATACGACCCTGTGCCAATCAGCCAACAGTTAGCGAGCATATGGATTTTTATTATGGTTGTACGAAACCGTATCTTTGATTCCGAACAGATGGCGAAAGATGACATTGTTGTCAGTATTAAAGAAGGCTACTGCGTCGTTGACCTGAATAAAAGAATGCTTTTTAAAAATGAAATTGCTGACAGTATGTTCCCTGAGCTTATGGAGGAAGAGACACAAGCTCAGACGGTTGACATGCTGTTTTCCAACGATAAGGAAACTCTTACTGTCGGGGATAAAAAGATTTTCATCAATTTGCAGCCTTTTTACGACAAGGATAAATTAAAAGGCTACACAGTCTGGATGCATGACAAAACGGATGACTACGCGTATACGCAGAAGCTTATAGAACTGAAAGAGCAGGCGGAGAGCGCCAATCGCGCCAAATCGGTATTCCTTGCCAATATGTCACATGAAATCAGAACGCCGATGAATGCGATTCTGGGAATGTCGGATTTGATCCTTAGGGAAAATCTCTCGGAAGGTGCAAGGGATAATGCGGTAAATATACAAAGCGCGGGAAAGACGCTTTTAAGCATAATTAATGACATTCTGGACTTTTCCAAGATAGAAACAGGCAAAATGGAGATAACTCCGGTCAACTACCGTGTTGCCGATATGATTCATAATATAGAAAGCATGATGGCTGTAAGGGTAAAAGAGCGGCATCTTAAGCTGCTAATTGAAATGCAGGAAAATACTCCTTCAGAGCTTTACGGTGACGAGATGCGTATCAGGCAGATTTTAATCAATCTGCTCAATAACGCAGTAAAATTTACGACAGAAGGTTATGTGAAACTGCGTGTATGGGGCGAAACTACGAATGGACAGTTCAGATTATATGCCGCTGTGGAAGATTCTGGCTGTGGAATCAAGGAAGAGAACCTGTCTCAAATTTTTAACAGCTATGAGAGGGTAGACCTTGTGAGAAACCGTACCATAGAAGGAACCGGCCTCGGTCTTGCAATCAGCAGAAGACTGGTGGAAAACATGGGCGGAATGATTTCGGTAGAGAGTACATACGGAAAAGGAAGCACTTTTACATTTTACGTCGTTCAGGATATTGTAAATTCGGAGCCTGTTGGTCCGTGGGAAAAGACCGGAATACAAAAGAAGCGTGAAACTGCAGGGGAACGTTTCAGGGCGCCTGAGGCACAGGTTTTGGTTGTGGATGATACCAAGATTAATCTGAAGGTTGCAGTCGGATTATTAAAAACATTGGAAATTGTAGCAGACACGGCATTAAGCGGTGTGGAGTGTTTGGAAAAAATAAAAGAGAAAAGATACGATATCATTTTTATGGACCATATGATGCCGGAAATGGACGGAATTGAAACAACTAAGAAAATACGGGAAATGGAAGGTGAATATTATAAAAACGTACCTGTCATCGCTCTGACGGCAAATGCGGTGAACGGTGCCAAGGAGATGTTCTTAAGCTCAGGTTTTCAGGGATTTGTGTCCAAGCCGATTGATATGGATGAACTGCGTGGCTGCATTAAGGAGTATGCGGGGGATAAAATTATAGCTTAGGTTTTGCGTGCAAATGAACTTTATCGCGCATTAATAATCAGGCATGCTTTTGTGGTTGGCAGAGAAGTAAATGAAAATTAATTAAATCAGTTGACATAAAAATTTTTATATGGGATAATACTTTTATACTAAATACAAAATAAGCAGGGGGTTATCCGAATGAAGTGTCCATATTGTGGTCATGAAAATACTAGGGTTATCGACAGCAGACCGGCTGAAGATAATAATTCGATTAGAAGAAGGCGCGTGTGCGACGAGTGCGATAAGCGCTTTACGACATATGAAAAGATTGAGACGATTCCGCTCATTGTTATTAAGAAGGACAACAACAGGGAGACATACGACAGATCCAAGATAGAAGCAGGCGTACTTCGCGCATGCCACAAAAGACCGATCAGCGCTAACAGAATCAATCAGCTTATAGACGAAGTTGAGACAGAAATTTTCGCTATGGAAGAGAAGGAAATTTCAAGTCAGGTAATCGGCGAACTGGTTATGAATAAGCTGAAGGACTTAGAGGCGGTTGCCTATGTCAGATTTGCTTCGGTCAACCGTGAATTCAAGGATGTCAATACATTTATGGATGAATTGGAAAAATTCCTTAATACTTCAGAGAAGAAGAAAGGGTAGATTGCAGGTTGAGAAAGGGGCAGGGGTATCGATATGACCGATAAGGAAAAAGAAATCGTAGGCAGAGCCAGCGTACCGATGAATATTGCCAATGCGCTTCGTTTATTTTTCATGACAATAGCATTGCTGCTTTTGTTGTTAATTTTTTTCGGCGGCAAATTCTTAGGCGGTGTGGCATGGTATGAGACATTTGTACAGCATTCATATACTTTCCTGTTCTGGGATATCATGCTTATGCTGATATGTACGATAGCAAGAATTATTTTTACGGCAAGATATAATCATATAGTTAAAAATCTGTAGAGACGGAATGTCAGAATTGGAGAACGATATTTTAAATATTACAGCGGAGTCCTTACGGGCTCCGTTTAACTAATCAAAGCCATAAGTATTGCAGGCTGTTGGCAGCATGGAGGATTATAATAATGTTTGGACGTTTTTATCCGGATGTGTATCTGGAATCTGCATATGATATAGATTATGAAGCATTATACGGGCAGGGGTATCGCGGAATTATCTTCGATATTGACAATACGCTTGTTCCACACGGCGCTCCGGCTGATGATAGAAGTATTGCGCTTTTTGAAAGACTGCGGGGTATCGGATATGAAAGCATGCTGTTATCTAACAACAAGGAACCGCGCGTCAGGACATTTAACGATAAGGTGCATTCGCGCTACATCTATAAGGCGAATAAACCTTTTCCTGAAAGCTACTTAAGGGCAATGGAGTTGATGGGCACTACACCGTCAACTACTTTGTTTGTAGGAGACCAGCTTTTTACGGATGTGTGGGGCGCCAAAAAAGCCGGAATCAGGACATATCTTACCAAGCCGATTCATCCTAAGGAGGAAATACAGATTGTATTAAAGCGGTATCTGGAAAGAATAGTGTTGTTTTTTTATAAAAGAAAGTGTAAAGTGAAAAATAAAAGTGCGCAGGATAGTAGGAAAGACGTATATTGACTGGTATAAATTGGAGGAACCCGATTATGGAAATGATTGACGGAAAAACAAGAACTTGCGGTCTGATTGGCAATCCGGTGGAACATACGATGTCGCCGGCAATACATAATACATTGGCTAAGAAATGCGGACACAATCTGGTCTATGTGCCTTTTCCGGTAGAAGAGGGACAAGTGGCGGATGCGGTAAAAGGCGCCTATGCGCTGAATATTCTGGGACTTAACGTAACCGTTCCCTATAAAAGCGAAGTTATAAAAAGTCTTGTGGAAGTGGATGAGCTGGCAGCTAAGATTGGAGCGGTCAATACCCTGGTCCGCACACAGGGAGGATATAAGGGCTGCAATACGGATATGAGCGGTCTGCAGCGCGCGATGGAGAGCGAGGGCATTTGTATAGAGGGAGAAGAAATCATACTTCTTGGAGCCGGCGGAGCGTCGAGGGCAGTCGCATACTTATGCGCATCGAAGAAAGCCAAGAAAGTCTATATGCTCAATAGGACGTTTGAAAAGGCGCAGAAAGTAGCCGAAGAGGTTAATAAAGCTTTTGAATGCGGAATAATCGTTCCGATGCTGTTATCAGACTATCCGAAGCTTCCTGACGGAAAGTTTCTTACGATACAGGGAACTTCTGTGGGGCTTGCACCAAATGAAAATGAGGCAGTCATTGAAGACACCGCTTTCTATCAGAAGGTACATACAGGTTTTGATTTAGTTTACAGACCGTTTACGACACGCTTCATGAAATTGGTAAAAGAGGCGGGCGGTCAGGCATATAACGGGCTGAAAATGCTTCTGTATCAGGGCGTCAACGCATATGAGCTGTGGAATCAGGTGGAAATAAGCGATAAAGAAGCTGACGCGGTATATGAAAAGTTGAAATCAGAGATGGGGCTATAGCACAGAAGGGAAAGGAATAATCTATGGGCAACATTATTTTAATCGGTTTTATGGGCTGCGGGAAATCCACTATAGGCGTCAAGCTGTCTTACCGACTACGTCGCCCGGTGCTGGATACCGATAAGCTTATTGAGAAGGAAGAGGGAAGAACGATTTCTGAAATATTTGAAACGGATGGAGAAGAGTATTTCAGAAATATGGAGACGGAATGTATTAAGAAGCTGATTTTGACGGTACATAACCAGATTATATCCGTGGGCGGCGGTCTGCCCATGCGTGAAGTAAACCACGTACTGTTAAAAGAGCTGGGAATGGTGGTCTATCTGCGCGCTCGAGCGGAGACAATCTATGAGAGAGTGAAGCATGATAAGTCCAGACCGCTTTTACAGTGCGATGATCCAAAGGAAAAGATAAGGACATTAATGGAACAACGTGCCGCCGCTTATGAATGCGCATCAGATGTGATTGTTGATGTGGATAATAAGGACTTTGACACTATATTGGATGAAATTGTAAATACGGTAGAGTAGCTGAGAAAGGAGCAGGAGTATTAAAATGAAAATACTGGTAATCAACGGGCCTAATCTGAATTTTTTAGGAATTAGGGAAAAAAGTGTGTATGGAGCACAGGATTATGACTATCTGCTTAATATGATAGCGGATAAAGGCAAAGAGGAAGGCTGCACGATAGAGGTATTCCAGAGTAATCACGAAGGCGCCATTATCGACAGGATTCAGGACGCTTATTTTGACGGAACGGAAGGTATAGTTATCAATCCGGGTGCTTTTACCCACTATAGCTATGCAATAAGAGATGCGCTTGAAAGCATCAAAGTTCCTAAGGTGGAAATACATATTTCAAATATCATGGAGCGCGAGGATTTCCGTAAAGTATCTGTGACCGCGCCGGTTTGTGATAAACAGATATATGGAAAAGGGTTAGAGGGGTATCTGATGGCGATTGATTTTGTGCTTGGTAAGTGATTGGAAAAGGGCTTTTCAAGGATTCTGAAAAAGAGCTTGCCGAATTGCAGGAGCTGTATGCACATAATAAGAAGAAACATGAGATTTTGAATTTGTTAATCTGGATGACGAAAAAAAGTGCCATGGAGCTGCTTAATATGATTGCAAAAGAGTATCAGATAATATACTTTACGTGCCATGGAAAATATTGACAAAACCCTGATTGTAAGTATACTATTAAAAATCAAACAACAACATAATTTATAATTTGAAGGGACGTGCAGGATATGAAATTTTCTGAAATGCAGTATACAAGGCTTGATATGGAAGCCGTTAAACGTAATCTTAATGAACTTACCAAACAGTTGGAGAGCTCACAAGACTATGAGACGGCAAGAGAAGTTTTTCTTAAGGTGGAAGACCTGAATAAAAATGTCGAAACACAGTACTGTCTCGCCAAAATTCGAAATGATATTGATACGCGCGATGAATTTTATGATAAGGAAGTGAATTTCTGGCATGAGGTTCTCCCAAAGATACAGGAATATCAGCAGGCATGGATTAATGCAATGTTAAAAAGTCCTTTTCGTAAGGATTTTGCAGCGCAGTACGGAGAGCTGATGTTTACGAATGCGGAAATGGAGCTTAAGACTTTCTCGCCTGAGATAATACCGCTTTTGCAGAAGGAAAACAATCTGAATCAGGAATATTCCAAGCTGCTTGCTTCAGCGCAGATTCCTTTTGAGGGGAAAGTGTATACAATTTCTCAAATGTCGCCGTTTAAAAACGACGCAGACGATAACCGCCGTCTTTCCGCATGGAAAGCGGAAGGCAAATGGTATAAAGACAATCAGGATAAACTTGACAGCATATATGACGAGCTTGTGCATCTGCGTGATGAGATGGGTAAAAAATTAGGCTACGGCGGTTATACCAGGCTTGGTTATTACCGTATGAGGCGTAACTGTTACGACAAGGAAGATGTGGAGAAATTCCGCTCGGCAGTTGTGAAGTATCTGGTGCCTGTAGCTGACATGATTTACCGCGAACAGGCTCTGCGCTTAGGAAAAGAATATCCTATGAGCTTCGCTGACAATGCATTGTCATTCCGTTCGGGCAATGCCAAGCCTGCCGGAACGCCTGATGATATTCTGGCGCAGGGCAGAAAGTTTTATGATGAGTTAAGCCCGGAAACAAGTGAGTTTTTCCGCATGATGCTGGATTCACAGCTGCTTGACGTGCTCTCCACGGAGGGTAAGGCGGGCGGGGGCTACTGCACGAGTCTGCCTGATTATGAAGTTCCGTTTATATTCGCTAATTTTAACGGAACCAAACATGATGTTGAAGTAGTTACGCATGAGGCAGGGCATGCTTTTGCCGCATGGCTTAATCGAAAGCGCATACCTTTAGAAAGCGTCTGGCCGTCTTTGGAAGGCTGTGAGGTGCACTCCATGTCGATGGAATTTTTCGCATGGCCGTGGGCGGAAGGGTTCTTCGGAAAGGATACGCGTAAATTCTATTATACGCATCTTGCCGATGCCATTACGTTTATTCCTTACGGCACTATGGTAGACCATTTCCAGCATGAGGTCTATGAGAAGCCTGATATGACGCCGGGGGAGCGCCATGCTGTCTGGAAGAAGCTTCTTGGCATATATATGCCGTGGATGAGATTGGACGGAGAAATTCCGTTTTATTCGGAAGCTGAGGGCTGGCAGAGACAGAGCCACATATATGAAAGACCGTTCTATTATATTGATTATTGTCTGGCGCGGACAGTTTCTTTACAGTTCTGGGCAAAGATACAAAAAGACCCAAAAGAAGCATGGAAGCATTATATGGCATATACAAGGCAGGGCGGAAGCGACGTGTTTACGAAACTTCTTAAGAATGCAGGGCTTGACACTCCGTTTGAGGAAAGCTGCCTGCGCGGTGTGTGCGAAGCAGCGAAAAAGTGGCTGGATGAATTCGATTTAACGGGATTGGAGTAAAAATGGGAAGGCAAAGAAAGTGGGGAAAGAATGGTTATATCCATGATTTTCACCGTACTGCTGACGGCGTATACAAATATGAGGGCAAATTTATGTATGCCGATAAGACGTTGCTCAAACGCCTGTATATGAAGCTTGCAATAATTCAGACGGTAATGATTATCGCGGCAATTATTCCGGGATTTGCGACAACGGCGGGGCTGCTCAATTCGTTTTATGTGATAATTCCCTATGTTTTATGGGTTATTGCCGTTTTGGCTATGACTTACAAAACCGTTTGCATTATTTTAGGAGGCAGCCCGATGCGCAGTTATGTATATGAGCGCAGTGTGGCAGCATATACGCCGTGCGCATATATTTCGCTTGCAGGCGCTGCATTAACGTTGCTTGGACTGATTGTGTTTATTTTATGTGGAGGGACAGGAGACGGTGCAGCAGTCTGCATATTGTGCTGTATAGTGCAGATTGTATCTTCTGCCGCCGCCGTAAAAAGTAAAGCAGCAGACTGTTTTACAGAGCGGGAAAATTAAAAAATAATTGAAAAAAATGGTTTTTGTAGATTTTTTATTGACGTAACTATTAATTATATGTAAAATAATTGCTGGAAAGTTTTTTATATTAAAGGGAGGAATAAAAATGAAAACTACTAAGAAACTTTTAGCGTTGCTGTTATCCTTAGTAATGGTGTTTTCATTAGCTGCCTGCGGTTCTGATAATAATGAACCTGAGCAGACGCCTGTTGATACACCGACTGAAACACCTGCTGATAACGGCGAACAACAGACAACTCCGGACACAACGGGGGGGGATGTTCAGGCAACACAGCCTGTAAATGACACTCTGGTTGCTTCATGCGATCAGGGACTGGAAGGAAAATTCTCTCCGTTCTTCGGACTTAGCTCGGCGGACATTGATATTTCGGATATGACGCAGGTAGGACTTATTGCCGTGGACCGTGTTTCCAATCCGGTGCTTAAAGGTATCGAGGGTGAGACCCGCAGTTATAACGGCAAGGACTACACTTATTATTCTGCAGCCGATATCGATGTTACCGAAAATGCTGACGGCACGGTGTATTATGATGTCACAATGAGAGACGATATTAAGTTCACCGACGGAACGATGGCGGATATTGATGATGTCATCTTCGGTATGTATGTATATCTGGATCCTACTTATGACGGAAACTCTACATTATTTTCCACGCCGATTGAAGGCGTTGAAGAGTACAGAAGCGGAGTTGACCCGTTGTATGCGCTGTTGATTGAAGCCGGCGAGGACAATACCGATTTTACTAATTGGGATGAAGCTAAGCAGACCGCTTTCTGGAGCGAGGGCCTTCCGGCGGCAGGCGAGAAATTTGCACAGTCTATTATTGACTACTGTGTAATTAACGGCTATGCAAGCGCTGACGATCCTGTAGAGGCAGTTACCCCTAACTGGGGCTTTGACGTTCCCGAAGGAGCTACCGTTGCAGATTTCTTTAATGTAATGGTGGAAGCTTATGGCGGCGATTATAACGCTCTGTCAGATACCGAAGCAGCAAGCGGAAGCTTATGGAGCTATATTGACCCTGAATATCAGGTTGGTATCATAACCGGTAATTCAGCGCCCAATATTTCGGGTATCCAGCGTACCGGCGATTATTCCATGCGCGTAGTTGCTACGAGAGTTGACGCAACAATGATTTATCAGTTGTCACTGCCTGTTGCGCCTATGCACTACTATGGCGACGAGAGCCTGTATGATTATGAAAATAACAGCTTCGGTTTCCCGAAAGGTGATTTGTCCATAGTTAAGTCCAAGACAACGAAACCTATGGGAGCAGGACCGTATATTTTCAAAGACTATTCCAACGGCGTAGTATATATGGATGCTAATCCGGATTATTATAAGGGTGCGCCTAAAATTGCACATTTGAATTTCATGGAGACGGCGGAGGCGGATAAAGTAACCGGTATTACCGCAGGAACTCTGGATGTTTCAGATCCTTCATATTCTACCGATATAGCAAATCAGGCAGCTGATATTAACGGCACAGATGATTTTGAAGGACCCGTAATTACTACCAAACTCGTTGATTTTAACGGATATGGATATGTCGGACTGTCGGCTAACAACATAAAGGTCGGAAACGATAGCTCATCGGAAGAATCGCGTAACCTGCGTAAGGCTATTGCAACCGTAATCGCAGCTTACCGTGACGAAGGTATTGATTCCTATTATGGAAATACTGCTTCCGTTATCCAGTATCCGATTTCAAATACTTCATGGGCAGCTCCGCAGGTTACTGACGACGGTTATACAATCGCTTATTCAGTAGACGTTGAGGGCAATCCTATTTATACAGATGGCATGAGCGCAGAAGATAAATATGATGCTGCACTGCAGGCGTCGCTTGGTTATTTCGAGGCAGCAGGCTTTACTGTTGAAGACGGTAAAGTTACCGCAGCTCCTGAAGGCGCGAAGCTTGAGTATGAGGTAAATATCGGCGGAGGCGGTAACGGAGACCACCCTACATTCCTGATTCTTAAGAATGCTTCTGATGCACTTGCAAAAATAGGCATTACATTAAGTGTGAATGACCTTGCTAACGCAAATGATTTATATGCTTCTTATCAGACCGGAGTTGCAGAGATGTGGTGTGCGGCATGGGGTTCAGCTTCTGACCCTGATATGTATCAGCTTTACCATTCTACCGGTACGACTAACTACTATCTGATAGCTGATGATGAGTTAGATGAGCTGATTGAAGCAGGACGTCTTTCCACAGACCAGACTTATCGTAAGAGCTTATATAAGGCTGCTATGGAGATTATCATGGACTGGGGCGTAGAACTTCCGATTTATCAGCGTTCAGAATGTATGATGTTTGCAACGGAGCGTGTTAATACAGCTTCTCTTCCGACTGATATGACTCCTTACTGGACATGGAAAAGTGAAGTTGAGAAGCTTGAAATGAAATAGTAAGTTCCCATACATGGGAATCTTTATGATATCCCCTGTTCCATATAGAACAGGGGATATTATGTAAAAACAGGCTTTAAAGCCTTTGCTTTCTGCATTTCAGCAGAGAACCGCATAAGAATGCGATTTTGTGCTGTGCTGTAGAAAGATACTAATACAGGCATACTCAGGTTATAACGACCAAAAAAGGAGGGTTTATTTTGCGTAACTACATTATCAAGCGCATTTTTTTGTCAATTTTAATTCTGTTTTGTGTATCGTTTATTATTTATGCCGTCCTGCGCTGTCTTCCGGCATCATATGTGGAGAATATGGCGCAGCAGCTGGCGTCGGCGCCGGGTGCCAAACCTTATAATGAATGGCTTGACCAGCTTAATGCATCTTATGGTCTGGATAAGGGAATTATTGCAGGATATCTGGTATGGCTCAAAGATTTTGCTTCCGGAAACTTCGGAGACAGTTGGAAGTTTACGGTACCTGTAATAGAAAAATTTAATGATGTAATCTGGCTGTCTTTCGTAATGGGAGCTATTTCATTCATATTGGAGCTTCTCATAGCCATTCCGCTTGGTATTATAGCGGCAACCAAGCAGTATTCCAAGGCGGATTACATAATAACAGCCGGAGCGCTGGTAGGTATATCGCTTCCGACATTCTTTTTTGCCACGCTGCTTAAGCTGCTTTTTTCCGTTAAGCTGCAATGGTTTGACATAGCGGGCCTGGTTGGGCGTAACTATGCCAAATTGGATGCTATGGGACAGTTCTGGGATAAGGCTCACCATCTGGTGCTGCCAATCGTTACCTTAGTTATTGTATCGGTCGGTTCTATGATGCGTTACACGAGGACCAATATGCTGGAAGTTTTGAATGCCGATTACATACGTACTGCGAGGGCTAAAGGACTGAGTGAAAATAAAGTTATATATAAACATGCGTTTCGCAATACGCTTATTCCGTTGGTGACAATAATCGGCGGCTCTCTGCCGGGACTGTTTTCGGGAGCGTTAATAACAGAGACATTGTTTGCGATTCCGGGAATCGGTTACACTTCTTATCAGGCGATGGTAATAGGGGATATTCCTTTCTCAATGTTTTATATGACGTTTTTGGCAGTGTTGACACTGGCAGGTAATCTGATTTCGGATATTCTGTATGCGGTTGTAGACCCCCGCGTACGAATTGCATAGAGGGGAGGGATATTAATGGCTGAAGAGAAAAAAGTAAATGTGCAGTCTGACGCAGTGGCGCAGGAAGAGCTTTCACTTAATGATGACCGCCGTGTCAAAACGCTTTCACCGGGAGCTCTGGTTGCAAAGAGATTTTTCCGTAACCGTCTGGCTGTATTAGGTTTGATTATGTTGATAACAATGTTCATTTTTTCTTTTATAGGAGGTATGATTATCCCTTACGGTCAGGATGAGCAGTTCTATACTCATACATATCTGGAAAAAGAGTATGTGGCGGTTACCAAAAATGAGGATATCAGATACATTTCCGCTGAAGGAAAAGACTTTAAGACTACAGTGCAGGCGCAGTTCATGCTTGCGCAAATGACGAACAAGACTGAGTTTTCATATAAGGATGTCAATTATGAGATATCCGCAGAGGGCAATGATTTATACCTGATTACGTCGGGGGGCGAGAATATCGCGATTGCCTATAAGGATATAGTTAATGCAAGCGACGGAGTTGCGGAGCTTTCCTTTGAAACCAAGCTTAACGCCTTAAGGGCATATACCAATGGTAAAACAGGGAACTTTACCGCAGAAGGCAACGAATACGAACTGGACGAATTTGGAAATATTATATGCGGCGGTGAAGTTGTGGCTTATATCAGCCGCTTCATAGTACAGTCAAAAAACAACGGCGTCGTAATACCCAGAACATATAAGGAATATCTGGAAGGGGTAATTGACGAAGGCTTGGAAGAGTTTGATTATACAGGAGATGACGGAGAGGCGCATAGCTACACCATCAGTTATGACCCAAGTGCAAAAGTATGGTCTGTCATACAGGCGACAGACAGTTATGTATATGATAAATATGCACAGCCTTCGAAAAAGCATCCTTTAGGAACTGATTCAAACGGTATGGATATGCTTACGCGTCTGATGTATGGCGGCAGGGTATCGCTGGTTATAGGATTCATAGTTGTTATTATTGAAACTGTATTAGGCATCATTATGGGTGGCATTGCCGGGTATTTCGGCGGATGGATAGACAATCTTATTATGCGTATAGTTGATGTTTTCTATTGTATTCCCTCAACTCCGTTGATTATAATTTTGGGAGCCGCAATGGATGGAATGCGTGTAGACCCGCAGATTCGTATGGTCTATCTTATGCTGATTCTGGGAATACTGGGATGGCCGGGCATTGCCCGTATGGTACGTGGACAGATATTGTCTTTACGTGAACAGGAATTCATGACGGCGGCGGAAGCCTGCGGCATCAGTATATACAGGAGAATTTTTAAACATTTGATTCCAAATGTAATACCGCAGCTTATTGTTATCTGCACCATGGGACTCGGCTCCACGATTATAATGGAGTCTACGCTGTCATTTTTGGGACTTGGCGTTAAATTCCCATTTGCCTCATGGGGTAATATTATTAATGACGTAAATAATTCTTACGTTTTGACTAACTACTGGTTCATCTGGATTCCGGCAGGAGTATGTCTGCTGATTGCAGTTCTTGGGTTCAATTTCGTGGGCGACGGTCTGAGAGATGCTTTTGACCCTAAGATGAAACGTTAGGAAAGGAGAAAACAACATGGCAAAAAATAAACCGGAAGGATATCTATCAGCGAAAGAAGCACGCAGGATTTCCAAGGAGAACCGCCGTATTACTGATAAATTTGAGAAAGAACGTAAAAGAAAGAATGTACCGGAATCCGAATATATTACTACGATGAAAGACCCTGATAACGCGGTAGAATTTGATAATCTGCATACTTATTTTTTCACGGATGCAGGCACCGTTAAATCCGTGGACGGAGTAACATTTGAAGTGCCGGTTGGAAAGACCGTAGGCGTTGTAGGTGAATCGGGCTGCGGTAAATCCGTTACCAGCCTGTCCTTAATGCAGTTGATTCAGCGTCCGCAGGGACAAACCGTAGAGGGAGAGATTCGCCTGAATCTGGGAGACGGCAAGGCGTACAATGTTGTTAAGACCCCAAATGAGAAGATGATGAATCTGCGCGGAAATTATGTTTCGATGATTTTTCAGGAGCCAATGACGAGCTTAAATCCGGTTTTCCGCATCGGAGAACAGTTAGAGGAGGTTATCGTTCTTCATAACAATACAGACGGTAATAAGGAGTCTGTGAAGAAACGTACCATAGAGTTATTGGAAATGGTTGGAATAGCCAATAGCGAAGGCGTTTATAAGATGTATCCTCATGAGCTCTCAGGCGGTATGAGACAGCGTGTCATGATTGCCATGGCGCTGGCGTGCAATCCGAAGGTTATCATAGCCGACGAACCGACGACAGCGCTGGATGTTACGATACAGGCACAGATTCTGGATTTGCTGAGAAACTTAAAAGATAAAATCAATTCCTCCATTATGCTGATTACCCATGATCTGGGCGTTATTGCAGAGATGGCAGATTATGTCGTAGTTATGTATGCAGGACGTGTGGTAGAGAAAGGAACGGTAAGGGATATCTTTTCACATCCTTCACACCCGTATACTATTGGGCTGATGGCGTCGAAACCGGTTGTAGGCAAAGAGGTTGACAGGCTGTATTCGATTCCCGGTAAGGTGCCGAACCCTATAAATATGCCTAATTACTGCTATTATAAAGACAGATGCGAGATGTGTGTGGACGGCTGTGCGGGCGAATATCCGAAGGAAATCAGCATATCTGATACACATAAGGTAAGCTGCTATCGTTTTTATGATGGAAAGGGGGAGAGGTAGATGAGTGATAATAAACTGATAATAGATAATGAATATACTCCTGTGGAATATGATCCGCAATATATTTTAATGGTTAATTCCCTGAAAAAATATTTTCCTATCAAAGGCGGTATGCTTTCCAAAACTATTGGATATGTTAAAGCAGTAGACGGCGTTACGTTCAACTTAAAACGCGGAACGACTATGGGTCTGGTAGGTGAATCCGGATGCGGTAAAACCACTACGGGACGGACGATTTTACGTCTTTCCGGAGAAAAGAGCGGCGGAGAGGTGCTCTTCAACGGAAAGGAAGTATATGACCTGTCAAACAAGGAGATGCGAGAGCTGCGCACCAAGATGCAGATAATATTTCAGGATCCTTTTTCAAGTCTCTCACCGCGTCTTCCGGTTGCCGAGATTATCGGTGAGGCAGTGCGTGAGCATGGCATAGCGGATAAGTCTGAATTTGATGATTATATTGATAATGTTATGGATAACTGCGGATTGCAGCCTTTTCACAAGGACCGCTACCCGCATGAGTTCTCGGGCGGACAAAGACAGCGTATCTGTATAGCGCGTGCGCTTGCCTTAAATCCGGAGTTTGTAGTCTGCGACGAGCCTGTATCCGCGCTTGATGTGTCCATTCAGGCACAGATTATAAATCTGCTTAAGGATTTGCAGGAACAGCATAAACTTACTTATTTGTTTATTTCGCATGATTTGAGTGTGGTAGAGCATATTTCGGATACGGTCGGTGTAATGTATCTGGGCAATCTGGTAGAATACGGAACTACGAAGGATATTTTTAAAAATCCTCTGCATCCTTATACCAAGGCGCTGTTTTCGGCTATTCCGATTCCTGATCCGGATTCCAAGATGGAGCGTATAGTTTTAGAGGGAACGATTCCTTCTCCGGCAAACCCGCCGTCAGGCTGTAAATTTCATACCCGTTGCGCGCATTGCATGGAAAAGTGCAAAGAAGCGGCACCGGTGCAGAAGGAAATTGAGCCGGGGCATTATGTGGTATGCCATTTGTATGATTGAGGATAGAGGCCATTTATGGGAAAAGATAATGATTATGAGGACGATGGACGGACAATTGCCGATATGAGTATGTTAGGAGAACGTCACGATTCGTTTTTGGGCAGACTCATTTTTAATCAGGCCAAAAGTGATGGCGATAATACTAAACTTCCTCCGTATATGCAGGACAGCGCGGCATTTACATGGAAAGAGCGTTTGTACTATGCAGGAGGAGCTTTGGCGGCATCCCTTCTTATAGCGTTAATTTTTCTTGGCGGAATAGCTTTTATAATATGGCTCATTACATTATATGCATGATTTTTTTGATTTTTTTAGTATTTGAGGTTGAAAAAAGGAAATTTATAGTATAAACTAAATAGGAATTATATTTGTGAAAATCTAGGAGGATTGTTTTATGATATCGGCAGGCGATTTCAGGAATGGCATAACCATTGAATTAGAAGGCAGCGTTTATCAGATTATCGAGTTCCAGCATGTAAAGCCCGGAAAGGGTGCAGCGTTTGTCAGGACGAAGCTGAAAAACGTTATCAATGGCGGTGTTGTAGAGAGGACATTCAGACCTACTGAGAAATGCCCACAGGCACGTATTGATAGAAAAGATATGCAGTATTTATACTCAGACGGCGATTTGTACAACTTTATGGATACAGAGACCTATGATCAGGTTGCTTTAAACGGAGATACCGTAGGCGATGCATTGAAATTCGTAAAAGAGAATGAAATGGTCAAAGTATGCTCCTATAATGGCAGTGTTTTTGCAATTGAACCTCCGTTATTCGTAGAGCTTGAGATTACCGATACAGAACCGGGCTTTAAAGGCGATACCGCTACAGGCGCTTCCAAGCCGGCGATTGTAGAGACCGGAGCTAAGGTTATGGTACCTTTATTCGTTAATCAGGGTGAAGTGATTAAGATTGATACCAGAACCGGCGAGTATCTTTCCAGAGTATAAGAGTAAAGTTGAAGTAATGGGGATGCATGCAGAGCTCTCTATTTATACCGCATATTTAGTTTAGGCCTATAAGACAATGGAATCGATAAGAGCCATTGTCTTTTTGTGTTCATTTTTAGTAAATTAATAATATTGTCCGGAGAGAATGGAAAGAGAGGACAATATGACAAATAGAGCATACACTGTAAATATCACAATAGAAGAATTCGGAAATAAAATATGTAAAGCGCTTAAGGAATCGATGGGCACAGGATATGATGCGGCATATAAGGAAGTTACCAAGAACAACGGAGTCTGCCTTCATGCCATAATGATTAACAAAAAAGGAAGCAATGTGTCACCCGCTATATACATTGACGAGCTTTATGAGGATTATAAGGAAGGCAGGTCATTTGGCGATATCGTATATGATATCCTGCGTGTCTATCAGCAAAACGCCAGGGAAATCCGTATGGACATGGAATTTTTCACCCGCTTCGAGAGTGTGAAGGACAGAGTGCTGTATAAGCTTATCCATCGTGAGAGCAATCAAAATCTTTTATCCGAGGTGCCATATATTGAATGGAATGACTTAGCAATCGTGTTTTATTATTCCTTTGAGGACGAGCGCTTCGGAAAAGCTACGATTCTGATTCGAAACAGCCATCTGGAGATGTGGAAAATTACACAGTCATTACTATATGAAAATGCCGGAAAAAACATGCTGCGGCTGCGTCCTGAGGAAATGCTTCCGATTAAGCAGATAATCAGGGAAATTATGTCGCAGAGCGTGTGTTCTATACCTGAAACGGAGCCTGAGGTGGCTATGTATGTGCTTAGCAACCGTGACAGACTGTATGGAGCAGCTGCACTTTTATATGCAGAGTCGCTGAAAGAACTGGCAGAGAAGCTTAATAAGAACCTTATTATTCTGCCAAGCTCAGTCCATGAAGTGCTGCTGGTACCGGATGACGGAATAACGGAAAAAGATTTTTTCAAAGAAATGGTCAAAGAAGTCAACGACACGCAAGTGGAGCCGGAAGAAAGGCTGTCCTACAATGTCTACCATTATGATAGAGTTTTAGGGAAAATAACCATTTTATAAGATACTGTATGAACATATTTGTGAAGAAGTTGTCTGGCGCTGCACTGTTTCGTGTGACGTCAGGTAACTTTCCGGCAGTCTGAAAAGTTTGAAAATTTTCTAAATCTTACCATCTAAATCTTACCTTTTCGATTTTACTGGACAATATGCAGTATATATGGTATGATGTGTAAGATGATGTAACAAATTTGTAACATATGCACCCGTAGTCTAACGGATAGAACGTAGGCCTCCGACGCCTTTGATGCAGGTTCGATTCCTGTCGGGTGCATTTGCATCATTGCTTAAGAAAAAGAAAGGTTGTAGATAATGAATACGTCAAACAGCGATAAAAAGGGGAACCTTATGGCGAAATTAGAAAATATGAAGAGCTGGTTTGCAAGAAATGCCAAAATTATTATGCCCGTGATTTTGGCAGTCTGCGTAATCGTCACTGTTTTTATTTCAGTTAACGCTAATATGAGGGAAGAAGAGCAGGAGGATGACGTTGAAGTAAATAATATAGTGGAGGATGGAGTGAACGAGGGCGAACCTGAAACTGTTCAGGAAATAGTACTTAAAGAGAATGACGTTCCGGAGATTAAGGAGCTCATTGAGAAGTATTATGATGCGCAGGTTATAGGTGATATGGATACTATTTACACCCTTGTGGATATCCTTGACGACTCAGAGGCGATAAAAATCGAGGAGACAAGCAAATATCTGGAGTCTTTTCCTGCGCTGGACATATATACCAAGCCCGGTCCTGTAGAGAATTCCTATCTGGTATATATATCTTTGAAGGAAAAATTCAAGGATTATGATAATCCGATTCCGGGTATGGAAGTGTATTATGTGTGTATAGATGAAAGCGGCAGGTATTATATCTGTAATAACGATAATGGTGACGAAAGCGAGCTGGAATATATGAGAATTGCCAGCCTGCAGGATGATGTCATAGATTTAAGTAATAAGGTTAATGTAGAATATAACAATATGGTAGCCGAAGATGAGGAACTGAAGCAGTTTCTTGCAGACTTTAAGGCGGAGATTGAGAAAAAAGTAGGAGAAATGCTGGCTCTGGCGGAGGCAAACAACGCCTCAGAGGCTGGTGGAGAAGATAACGCAGCCAATGGAGAAGAAGACACACAATCCGTCACAGTAGTAACAAAGGTGAGGGCGATAGATGTTGTCAATATACGTTCATCAGACAGTGAGACGGCTGATAAGCTCGGTAAAGCTGCAATCGGCGATGAGTTCAAGCTGATTGAAAAGATAGATAACGGCTGGAGCGAAGTCGAATATGAAGGTAAGAGCGCTTACATCAAGAGCATGTATCTGGAAGATATTGAGTTCGCCGAAGTGAACCGGGAGTCTGAAACCCCGGTAAATACCCAGGTTGGTTCTGATGAGGTTACGGGAACCGTTACGGCTACAGCTAATGTCAGGATCAGGAGCGAAGCCAGCGAGACCAGCGAGAAGCTGGGGGTTGCTTATGAAGGTCAGAAATTGGATCTGATAATGCATCAGGATAACGGTTGGACCAAAATAAGATATAACGGTCACGTTGCCTATGTAAAATCTGATTATGTGGAATAAGTAAAGCGTACATGACCGGACTATATAAAAAAGATATCTTATTTTTAGCGATATCAGACTAAAGTTAATAAAATATGGCAAGAGTAAAGAGTATAGAGTAAACCTATACTCTTTTTTTGTCTTATAGGAAATTACGCCGCAGCATAAATCATTCCATTGAGAATGCGAAGCATTCTTGGAATCGTCGCTGCTGAGCGACGATTTTTTAACGGCTGATTAGTAAGCAAGGCTGCTGTATGCTTAAAGCAGCCGATTTTAAGACTTTATATGGAGGTAAGAATGAAACAGGATGATATTATGATTTTGAAAGAAATACAGAAAAACACACATATGGCAATGACTACCATAGACACTATCCTGGATAAAGCGTCGGATGATGAATTTACATTGAAGCTTTCCAAACAATCTATCGGATACGCCAGAATCCATAACGATGCAGTGGAACAGCTCGTAGAAGAGCAAAGCAGCCCATATCGAAGCAATCAGGCTGCGGATATTGCGCTGCGCGGAAGTATTCATTTAGAAACCATGCTCAATACCAGTACAAGCCATCTGGCTGAAATGATGATACAGGGCTCTAACAGGGGGCTTACAAGCATGTATAAAACCGTAAAGCATAATGCACTGGCGATGGACCGTTCAGTGGAACTGGCTAAGGAACTTATGGATTTTGAAGAAAAAAGCATTGAACAGATGAAAGATTTTCTGTAATTGCATACATGTATGCAATTATTTGTGCATTATTGTACAATTTGTATAAAAAAGCACATAAAATTTTTATGTATTAACATACAAAATCAGGCTTGTAGATTTTTGACCGTCATACTATAATGGAACGTGGACAATGTGGTCAGTGTGGAAAGAAAAGGCTGACCTGGAAAGATTTAAGCATATTACAAATAAAGGAGGACATGAAAAATGTCATATGTTGATGAGGTCTATGACTTGGTAGTAGCGAAAAATCCTGCGCAGCCGGAGTTCCATCAGGCAGTAAAAGAGGTATTGGAGTCACTTCGCGTTGTGATCGAAGCAGATGAAGAAGCATATAGAAAAGATGCTTTGCTTGAAAGGTTGACGGTTCCTGAAAGAATCGTTCAGTTCCGCGTTCCGTGGGTAGATGATAAAGGACAGGTTCAGGTTAATAACGGTTTCCGCGTACAGTTCAATAGCGCAATCGGTCCCTACAAGGGCGGTTTGAGATTCCATCCGTCAGTTAATCTGGGCATTATTAAGTTTTTGGGATTTGAGCAGATTTTCAAAAATTCCCTGACAGGTCTTCCGATTGGCGGAGGCAAAGGCGGATCTGATTTCGATCCTAAGGGTAAATCTGACAGGGAAGTAATGGCATTCTGCCAGAGCTTTATGACAGAGCTTTGCAAACATATCGGAGCCGACACAGACGTACCTGCAGGTGATATCGGTGTAGGCGGACGTGAAATCGGTTACATGTTCGGACAGTATAAGAGAATCCGCAATCTGTACGAAGGCGTTCTTACAGGTAAGGGTCTTACCTACGGCGGCTCTCTTGCAAGAACGGAAGCAACGGGATATGGTCTTCTGTATCTGACTGCAGAGATGCTAAAATGCAACGGAAAAGATATCGCTGGTAAGACAGTTGTTGTATCAGGTGCAGGAAATGTTGCTATTTATGCGATTCAGAAAGCACAGCAGTTAGGCGCTAAACCCGTTACCTGTTCTGATTCTACAGGCTGGATTTATGATCCTGAAGGAATCGACGTGGCATTACTTAAAGAAGTAAAAGAAGTTAAGCGTGCACGTCTGACAGAGTATGCTGCAGCAAGACCGAGCGCTGAATACCATGAAGGTAAAGGCGTATGGAGCGTGAAGTGTGATGTTGCTCTTCCTTGCGCAACACAGAACGAACTGAACTTAGACGACGCTAAGGCACTTGTAGCAAACGGCTGCTTCGCAGTAGCAGAGGGCGCTAATATGCCTACTACCTTAGATGCTACAGAATATCTGCAGAAGAACGGCGTTCTTTTCTGCCCCGGTAAGGCTTCCAATGCAGGCGGCGTTGCTACCTCCGCACTTGAAATGAGCCAGAACTCCGAGAGACTTTCATGGACATTCGAAGAAGTTGACTCCAAGCTGCAGGGCATTATGGTAAATATTTTCCACAACCTGGATGAAGCTTCCAAGAAGTACGGAATGGAAGGTAACTACGTAGCCGGAGCTAATATCGCAGGCTTTTTGAAAGTTGCTGAGGCTATGAAAGCACAGGGGATTGTATAAGAGATAAATTACCCACCCCCGAAATCGCTATGATTTCGGGGTTTTTTAATGTCTTGCCACCTAATCCCTTGTATATTTTTCGTAATTAGTATATACTGTTTTTGCGGAAGGTATTAATAGAAACCGAAGGGAAGAAAGACTGAGAATGTTGAAAATAAATGCAAAGAGCGGAAAACGAATAATTGCTCTATTGGTATGTTTTTTACTCCTCTTACCGAATTTTGTGGCAAATGCAGCGGAACAGGGGAATAACAGGACTGTAAGAGCGGGCATTTTCTATTTTGACGGCTACCACATGGAAGATGAACATGGTGATCTTACGGGATATGGTGTGGAATTTTTGGAACTTGTTTCCCAATATTCACACCTGAACTTTATATTCAGCGGATATGAGAAGTCATGGGATGAGATGCAAACTATGCTGGATAACGGCGAGATTGATGTGGTGACGTCTGCAAGAAAAACGCCGGAAAGGGAAGAAAAATATGATTTCTCACTGCCGATTGGAAGAAACAGCACAGTTCTGTCCATCCGGGCAAATAACACCAGTCTGCTCTCAGGTAATTATGCCACATATGACGGTATCAAAGTGGGTCTTGTGACCGGAAGCAGCCAGAATCAGAGCCTTGCTGAATTCGCGGAGGAGAAAGGCTTCACTTATCAGGCTGTAGAGTATGAGGATTCAGGTCAACTGGCGCAGGATTTACAAAGCGGAGATATTGATGCCATTCTCTCCAGCAATTTGAGAAGAGCCGAAAACGAAAAAACGCTGGATATAATCGAAACGGATTATTTTTACGCTATTGTCAGAAAAGGCGATAAGGAACTTCTTAATGAAATTAATTACGCTATTGACCAGATGAGCATCAATGAAGGGGATTGGTCAAATAACCTGTTTTATAAATATTACGGAAATACCTATTCTGATGTTTTCGCGTTTACCGACAGAGAGCTTGCCTATATTCAGGATGTGATTTCCGGAAAGAAAAAGATTACCATTACTTCCATGGGTGACCGGAAACCTTATTCCTATGTTGAAGATGGTGAATTAAAGGGAATTCTTCCGGAATATTTTGCAGGTCTGATGGAAATTGCCGGACTGCCTTATGAGATTGTGATACCGGAGAACCGGGAGGAATATTACAACCTTGCGAATAATAACAGTGTGGATGTAGTCATTGACTGGAGGCAGTTTCATTCGGAAGGAGGGAATCGCCAAAGCAGCGGATTTTATACTGAAGCATATATGAGCACAGGTATGGCGCTGGTGACCAGAAAAGACTTCGATGGTGAGATTGATACTTTGGCTGTGGCAGATTTGCAGGGCGACATGCCTATTGAAAGAGACTTAATAGGAGATGCCCGGGTTTTGAGCTATTCAAACCGGGAAGATGCATTGAAAGCTGTGCTTGCTAAAGATGCGGATGCCACGTATGTTTATACCTATACGGCACAGTCATTTGTGAATGAAGATCCTACGGCTTCGCTGCAATTCAACATAATCAATGCCATGAGCTTTGACTTCAAAATGTATGTCAGAAACAGCTGCGACCATGAGTTGATTACCATATTGAACAAATGCATCCACCAGATGTCGGATGATTCAATGAACCAGATTATTACAAATTATACCGCGAACACGCTTAGAAATGTATCGCTCAGACAGTATATGCAGGCTCACCCGTGGGTAACGGTATTGGTAGTGATGCTGTTCGCAATAGGCCTTGGCGTAATTATAATCCTTTTACTGCGCGCGCAGTGGAGACAAAGAATCCTTGATACTACAGAGCATGCGAACCGTGAGCTGGAAGAGCAGCTTGCTATTGTCAATACCCTGAGCCGCGACTATCTTAATGTCTATGGAGTTAATTCCCGGAACGCGACTGCCAGGATTATAAAAATGACCGGAAATGGCTCTGGCGATGGATTGGAAAAGGATTACCAAAAAGAATTTCCCTATGCCGGGATTATTAACCGATATATAAACGACTGTGTTTTTCCCGAAGACAGACAGGAACTGGCGGAGGCTCTTGCGTTGGAACGAATCGTGGAAAAATTGAATTCCGGCGAGGAATATTCAGGAACCTATCGGGTACAGGCAGACGATGTAATACATATTTATCAGTTTACCTGTGTAACAGACCTGACAGATGAAGAAAGCGGCGGGCATAGAGGAGACTTTTTCCTTATCGGATTCCGGAATATTGATGAAATAGTCCGCAAGGAACAGGAACAGAAGGTGATTCTGGAAGAAGCGCTTGCGGAAGCGCAGCATGCGAACATTGCCAAGACTACGTTTTTAAACAATATGTCCCATGATATCCGTACTCCAATGAATGCGATTATAGGTTTTACAACTTTGGCGGTAAATCACATTGATAATCGGGAACAGATAAAAAGTTATCTTGGAAAAATTCTCACATCCAGTAAACATTTGCTGAGTCTGATTAACGATATATTGGATATGAGCCGCATTGAGAGCGGAAAAGTCAAGATTGAAGAGGATGAGGCGAGTCTCCCGGAGATTCTGCATGACCTGAAAACCATTGTACAGTCAGATGTCAGGTCAAAGCAGCTTTCGTTCTATATTGATACGCTGGATATTACAAATGAGACGATTATCTGTGACAAACTCCGCTTGAATCAGGTGTTGCTGAATATCCTCAGCAATTCCATGAAATACACCAAAGCCGGCGGAAGCGTCAGCGTTCACATTGTTCAGACAGATGACGCGCAGGAGGGATACGCTTCGTATCAGTTCCGGATTAAAGATACCGGTATCGGCATGAGCAAAGAATTCTTAGAGCATGTGTTTGAGCCGTTTGAGAGGGAGCAGACCTCTACCGTCAGCGGTATTCAGGGAACGGGACTGGGACTTGCCATTACCAAAAATATTGTTGATATGATGAACGGAACGATTACTGTGACCAGCGAGGAAGGAAAAGGTTCAGAGTTCGTGGTTTCTTTCCGGTTCCGTGTCAAAAGCGATAGTGATGATGATGAATATATGGAATATATGGAGCATCTCAAGGAGCTTCGTGCGCTGGTCGTGGATGACGATACCCATACCTGCACCAGCGTATGCAAGATGCTTACATCCCTTGGTATGCGGGCTGACTGGACAACGCGGGGAGAGGAAGCTGCTATTCGTGCGGATTTTGCTGTGGAACAAAATGACCCCTTCAGTGTGTTTATGATTGACTGGCTGATTCCGGACTTAAACGGTATTGAGACAGCCAGACGCTTGCGAAAAATCGTTGGGGATAAGGCTGTCATTATTATATTTACGGCATATGACTGGGCAGATATTGAGGAGGAAGCAAAAGAAGCGGGCGTCACGGCATTCTGCTCCAAACCGCTGTTCATGTCAGAACTAAGAGAGATTCTGACGGCGCCATACAGAGAGACGGAGGAAACTGTGGAACAGGATATGACCACACAATTTCTTCCCGGCAAAAAGATTCTGCTGGTAGAAGACAATGAGATAAATCAGGAAATTGCCAGAGCGATTCTGGAGGAAGCCGGTCTGATCATAGATACGGCGGATGACGGAACAGAAGCTGTCGAGAGGATTAAGACTGTGGAGGCAGGCACATATGACCTGATTCTGATGGATATTCAGATGCCGGTGATGGACGGCTATGAGGCTACCAGAAGAATCCGTGCTTTAGATGACCCTGCCAGGGCAAATATCCCGATTGTAGCAATGACCGCCAACGCTTTTGAGGAAGACCGGAAGCGCGCATTTGATGCAGGTATGAACGACCATGTGGCAAAACCGATTGATGTTCCTACACTGATGGAAACTTTACAAAAGTTTTTAGCGGACTAATCCCATAATACAGAACAGGAGGAAAAAGTATGGATAACAACACTCCGCTTTACACACAACCGAATCAGATGTATACAAATAATGTTTATTCCGACGTGCCGCTTTTGCAGATTGGTGATCTCTGCAAACGGTATCCGGGTATGGGAAGTTATATGTCAGTATTTCATATGAACCTGATTGTCCCACGAGGAAGAATCATCGGCCTGCTTGGTCCCAACGGCTGCGGAAAAACTACATTAATTAAGATGGTAAACGGTCTGCTGACGCCGACGAGCGGCAGCGTACTCATAAACGGTATGAATCCGTGTGCCGAAACCAAGAAGATTATATCATACCTGCCTGAACGCACTTATCTGGATAATGGAATGAAAGTGAGTCAGATGGTCGAATATTTTGCGGATTTCTATGAAGATTTTTCGAGAGAGAAAGCCTATCAGATGCTCAGTGCGCTTGGCGTCAATGTGGAGGCACGCTTAAAAACACTGTCAAAAGGTACCAAAGAAAAGGTACAGTTGATACTTGTTATGAGTAGGAATGCACAACTTTACATCCTTGATGAGCCGATTGCAGGCGTTGACCCGGCTGCGAGAGATTATATCCTGCGCACTATTGTCACCAACTATAACCCCGGTTCGACGATTATTTTGTCTACCCATTTGATATCAGATATCGAAAACGTACTTGATGATGTGATTTTCATGAAAAACGGATCGATTATGCTGTATACATCTGCTGAATCAATCAGGGGGCGGATGGGTAAATCGATTGACGCTTATTTCAGGGAGGTGTACGCATGTTAGGAAAGCTTATTAAATACGAATGGAAGGGATTTCGTATCCCTTTGTTGATTATGATTATAGTACTGACAGGAACGACGGCGTTGACAAGTAGTATCATATTAACCATTAACCCGAATTTCGATGAGATATCTGCAGCATTCTCCATGTTATCATTATGGTTTATTCTCTTAATCTACTATGTCAGCATTATAGGGTGCTCATTGGGCATAATGTTGATTATAGTTGTACGTTTCTATAAAACCTGCTATACCGATCAGGGATATCTGACGCACACGCTCCCTGTTTCTACGCAGAAGATACTGATTGTTAAAATTGCTTCCTCAGCTGCCGTCAGCATACTGATGACTTTAGCCACAGTGACCAGCGTGTTTATTGTCTTAAATCTGGGTGTAAATCGTATTGCCTCAATTTTTGAGGGAGAAAGCTATTATGGGTATTTAGGAGGCAATGTGTTTCTAAATATATTTGCAACTCTTTTCAGCGAATTCAAAGATGAATTCGGAATTAGTTTTGGCTGGTACATTGCGTATCTGATTGTTTACTTTATTATTGCCATTATTGCCAATATTACGACAATCTTAGGCTGTGTGTCACTTGGACAGTTATATGCGAAACACCGTATTATCGGCGCTATTATAGCGTACTTAGTTGTACAGTTTATTATGAATGTACTGGGAAATATTTCTACGATACTGACGTATAGCAGCATGTTTGACAACAGTGCACGTAGTAAAAACTTCAGCACATTAAGGAGTATGACTCCGAGTATGAATATAACATTGATATTCGTGGTGATTCTTGCAGTGGTGATGTATTTTGTTAATCTGCACATGATGACGAAAAAGCTGAATTTGGAATGAGGTATAAACATATGCTGGAACTTAAAAATATATCTTTTGAAGTATCCGACGAAGATAGGGAAGATAGTCATAAGGAAATCGTCCGCAATGTCAGCCTGACAGTGGATGAGCATAAATTCGTGGTAGTCACCGGACCTAACGGTAGCGGAAAGTCCACTCTTGCAAAGCTTATTGCAGGAATTGAGAAACCGACCTCCGGGAGCATTTTTTTTGACGGAGCAGATATTACGGATAAGAGCATTACAGAACGTGCAGGTATGGGAATCGGCTTTGCCTTTCAGCAGCCTGTACGATTTAAGGGGCTTGAGGTGTTAGACCTGCTTCGGATTGCTTCGGGCAGAAAACTGTCCGCTTCCGATGCATGCGAATATCTTTCGGAAGTAGGACTTTGCGCCAGAGACTATATCAATCGCGAAGTGAATGCAAGCCTTTCGGGCGGAGAATTGAAGCGTATTGAAATAGCGACCCTTTTGGCGCGTGAAAGCAAACTTTCCGTATTTGATGAGCCTGAGGCAGGTATCGACCTTTGGAGTTTTCAGAATCTGATACACGTATTTGAGCGGATGCAGAAAAAGAACCGCAGCGGTTCCATCCTCGTTATTTCACATCAGGAGAGGATTTTGAATATAGCAGATGAGATTATAGTGATAGCAGACGGCAGGGTTGCAGACAGAGGAGACAGAAAGGTTATTCTGCCCAAGCTTTTGGGAACGCCTTCCGCGATTAATCCATGCACGGGTAATGAATTGAAAGGCTGAGGAAGGATGGGGATTAATATGATTGATACGATACAAAAACGCCTCTTGGAGGAAGTGGCGGACTTGCATAAGGTACCGGAGGGTGCTTACAATATCCGTGCAAACGGACAGATGGCAGCGAGAAATACTACGGCCAATATTGATATTGTATCAAAACAGGATGCAAGCGGAATAGATATCCGCATTAAGCCGGGAACTAAGAACGAAAGCGTTCATATTCCGGTGGTTTTGAGTCAGAGCGGAATAAAGGAAACAGTGTACAATGATTTCTATATAGGTGAGGATGCGGATGTCATAATCGTAGCCGGCTGCGGCATTGACAACTGCGGCGGGCAGGATTCGCAGCATGACGGCATTCACCGCTTTTATCTGGGAAAAAATGCTAAAGTAAAGTATGTTGAGAAGCATTACGGTTCCGGAGACGGTAAGGGAAAAAGGATATTGAATCCCGTAACGGAAGTTTATATGGAAGATGGCAGCCTTATGGAAATGGAAATGGTGCAGATTAAAGGTGTGGATTCTACCGAGCGTAAGACGTTGGCAGAAGTCGGGACCGGCGCTAAGCTTATTGTCCGCGAACGCCTGATGACTCATGGAGAACAGCAGGCCATAAGCAGCTATGAAGTGAGACTGATTGGTGAAGGAGCAGGTGCAGACGTTGTTTCCCGTTCCGTGGCAAAGGACACTTCATATCAGAAATTTGATTCCCGTATCATAGGAAATGTGCCCTGCAGCGGACATACGGAATGCGATGCAATCATTATGGATAACGCCAGAATATTAGCGATTCCGCAGCTTGAGGCGAATGATGTGGATGCAGCGCTTATTCATGAGGCTGCAATCGGTAAGATTGCAGGAGAGCAGATAATCAAGCTGATGACGCTGGGGCTGACTGAAGCGGAGGCGGAAGAGCAGATTATAAACGGCTTTTTAAAATAGTAAAAATAAGGGATGGCTATTCGCGGCCATCCCAGCAATATGTACAGAGTTTGGATTTGTCTATGCCTACGGAGGCAATCATATCATCCAGACGATGATAACGCAGAGAAGTGAAATTAAGCTTCTCTCTTATTTTTTCCAGCATATTATGATATTCCGAAGAATCAGGATTAGCATATGCGGACAGATTAGGATATTTGTTGTCAGCTTCTATTTCTTTGATTACCTGACGGGTAATCAGTTCCATTTCGGACGTTGAGCGCGAAAAATTCAGATACTTACAGCCATATAGCAGAGGCGGGCAGGCAGGACGGATATGTACCTCTTTAGCGCCGCTCTGATATAAAAATTCCGTTGTCTCACGCATCTGTGTCCCACGCACTATAGAGTCATCAATCAACAGAAGCCGTCTGTCTTTTATCAGGTCATGCACCGGAATCAGCTTCATTTTTGCAATCAGATTACGCTGACTCTGTATGGTAGGCATGAACGAACGCGGCCATGTAGGCGTATATTTGACAAAAGGCCGCGAAAAAGGGATTCCGGATTCATTAGCATATCCGATTGCATGAGCAGTTCCGGAATCCGGTACACCGGCGACAATATCCGGTTTTACATTATCACGTTTCGCAAGCATGGAACCGCAGTTATAGCGCATTTTTTCCACGCTTATACCCTCGTATGAAGATGAAGGATAGCCGTAGTATACCCATAGGAATGTACAGATTTTCATATCTTTACCGGGAGAGACCAGTGTTTTTATACCCTCAGGCGTGACAATTGCAATTTCATCGGGACCAAGCTCTTTATAGTCCGAGTATCCCAGATTCAGATAAGCAAAGCTTTCAAAAGATACGCAATATGCATCATCTTTTTTGCCGATTACTACAGGTGTACGACCTAAGCGGTCCCTTGCAGCATAGATACCCTTTGGTGTCATGAGAAGCATGGTCATGGAACCGTCAATCATTTCCTGTGCATGCTGCATACCCTCTATAAGGTTTTCCTTCTGGTTGATTATGGCGGACACAAGCTCAGTGGCATTGATTTCGCCGCTGCTCATTTCCATGAAATGTGCGTGACCGCTTTGGAAAAGTTTCTTTTCGATGTCTTCTTTATTATTAATCTTACCGACAGTCGTAATGGCATATGTACCGTGATGTGAACGGATAATAAGCGGCTGCGGCTCGTAATCGGATATACAGCCTATACCCATACTGCCATGCATTTCATTTACATCTTTATCGAATTTAGTTCTGAAAGGTGCATTTTCGATGTTGTGGATAGCTCTGTCAAAACCGTTTTTCTTATCATAAACAACCATTCCTGCGCGCCTTGTTCCCAAATGAGAATGATAATCGGTGCCGAAAAATAAATCAAATACACAGTCTTCCTTTGAAGCAACGCCAAAAAAACCACCCATATTTTTTCTCCTGTTCTGCCGTATTTTTATGTCATAGTAAATTACGCCGCAGCGTAAATCATTCCAATGAGAATGAGACGAGTTTGCCGTAGGCATACTCTTATTCTCTGAATCGAGTGCGCTGGCACTCGATTTTTTTATTTTATAGGAAATTACGCCGCAGCGTAAATCATTCCAATGAGAATGCGAAGCATTCTCTGAATCGAGTGCGCTGGCACTCGATTTTTTTATGTAAGCCGATAATATTAGTATATATAAATTAAAGGCACAGGGCAATAAAATTTTATAAATTGATAAAAAAATTGATGAAAAAAGTTGTAGAAAGAAAAAAACAACTCACTGGACAATATGAGTTGTTTTAATATATTTTCTTCTATTTATGAAAAATTAAGCCATTTTATTAACCGCCTGTGCCAGCCGTGATACTTTTCTGGAAGCTGTATTCTTGTGGAATACGCCCTTAGAAGCGGCTTTATCAATGGTAGCTGTAGCAGCCAGCAATGCTTCCTCTGCCGCTTTCTTGTCGTTAGCAGCAACAGCAGCGGTTACCTTCTTAATAGAAGTCTTAACGCCGGATTTGATAGCCTTATTTCTATCAGCCTTGGTTCTGTTAACTAAAATTCTCTTTTTTGCAGACTTGATATTAGCCAAGATGCACACCTCCTATTACAATCTTTTTTTAAGGAAAGTGTCTCATTAAATCCGGACACGGACGTTTTTAATGGAAACACAGCTATTATTTTAAAATACGTCTCAATTTCTGTCAATACATATTTTTAAATTTTCTGCGAAAACTAAAGCCATGCACTTACAATAATTACTTATGTGAGGCTGCATGGCATATTTTCCGTTATTTGCATATGATAAATTAAGAACACAGAAAGAAGAAACGAGGACATGAGGGTATGGGTTGGTTTCAGGTCAGAACAGACTTAGCATTAGAGGCTAAGGAAAGTATTGACGGAAAAGAAGATGAAATTCGTGGAATAAAAATAGAAGAAGACTATGATGAGGAAAGTGATGTGCATATCACTAAAGTTATCATTGAGACAAAGAACGGCGCACGGGCAATGGGCAAACCTATGGGAACCTATGTGACACTGGAAGCTCCGGGCATGATTGAGCCGGAAGAAGATTACCATCAGGAAATATCCGATATTCTGGCAGGTGAGATTAGAAAGCTTTTATTTGAGCCCGAACAGGAAAAATCCATTCTGGTAGTCGGACTTGGCAACAGGGACGTAACTGCGGACTCTTTAGGACCTAATGTAGTCGATAACCTGTTTATCAACAGGCACATTGTAATGGAGTACGGCAAATTGGCGTATAATTGTTCCAAAATGCACATGGTAAGCAGTCTGGTGCCGGGAGTTATGGCCAAGACGGGTATGGAATCGGCGGAAATAATTAAAGGAGTCATTGAGCAGACTCATCCGGATCAGGTAATAGTTATTGACGCGCTTGCCGCAAGGTCAACCAAACGTCTGAACCGTACCATACAGATAACCAATACAGGCATTCATCCGGGATCCGGCGTGGGAAATCACAGAAATGCCCTGACAAAAGAGAGTCTGAAGGTTCCTGTTCTGGCTATAGGTGTACCCACTGTAGTAGATGCTGCAACAATTGTAGGCGATGCCATTGGCGAGTACCCAAATGCCCTGTCGGAGCTGAACAATATGTATGTAACAAGTAAAGATGTGGATTTTCAGGTACAGCAGATCTCACATATACTCTGCGACGCCCTGAATAAAGCGCTTGACATTTCAATAGCATAATAATAAATTATGTAAACTATTCTTCTTGCAATATTCCGAATCATTTCTGCATGCCTGAACTGTAATCCTGCATATAATGAACAGTGAGCTGACCATGCTTCACTGTGAATATTTTGCAGAGCCGTATCGGGGAAGTAATAAAAGCTCCGGATAGGATGAATCATATACATGAAAAAAAGATGGTTACAGCTAAGGCAGAATAATCAGATTCATATAGGGCGCGGCATCACGCGCATTTTGCTGTCTATACTGTGTATTATGGCAGCTATATCTTTTTTGCGGGAGATGTACCGCGCTTTTCAAAATGAAGAGAAGGAGAGCGGAGGAAAGGCGCAGCTATGGCTGGAACAGTCAATCATGGACGACTGGCTGCCGGGAGTTGCGTCGCTTGGCGTAGAGCAGGGCAGTCATAGTTACAGCCTGTTAGACCGCCTCATAATAGATAATTTTCCGGTGCTTCTGTATGGCATGGAAAGTCCGGTTGAATTTGACCTTCTGGCAAGCTCAGAGAGCAGCTATGAAGAACTGCTCCTATTGGAAGGCACTGACGAAGATAAAAAAGAAATAGGCGAAGAGTCTCTGGAATATGGAGATGACGCAATCCATCTGGATAAGAGCTTAGAAGAAGCCTTTCTTGCCGAAAATGGTATGTCACATGAAAATCATGAAGCGGAAGAGGAAAAGGAAGAATATGTTGAAACGGAGCAGCAGCCTTCAGACGGCACGGTTTTTCATGAGGTCGAAGAGCCGCTGTTCCGCTACAGATGGGATACCCTGCAAAGCTATGAAGAGTTAGTAAAAGCATTTTACGCCATAGATTCAACAACTAAGGCAGGAGAGGAACTTTTAAGCACAGATAAGCTGCTTAATAAGGATATGCGGATGCAGGGCGGAAACGAGAATCCTCAGATTCTCATATACCATACACATTCACAGGAAGCATTTGCGGATTCCATACCGAACGACAGCTCTACTTCAATAGTAGGTGCCGGTGAAAAGCTGGCGCAGGTACTGAGAGACAAATACGGATATAATGTCATACATCACACGGTAAGCTATGACGCTGAGTCACGCGATTACGCATATAGCAACGCACTTCCGGGAATAGAGCAGGTGCTCGCCGAAAATCCTTCCATAGAGGTGGTTATTGATTTACATAGGGATGCAATACCCGAAGACAGAAGACTTGTCATAGATTTGCAGGGCAGGCCCACCGCACAGTTTATGTTCTTCAACGGTCTGAGCCGAACTGCCAAAAATGGAGAGATTGAATATCTGGAAAATCCTTATCTTGACGAAAATCTGGCATTTTCCTTCCAGATGCAGACCGCGAGCAACGAATACTATCCGGGAATAGCCAGAAGAATATACCTGAAAGCCTATCGCTATAATATGCATCTGCGCCCCAAATCCCTGCTGATTGAGCTGGGAGCGCAGAACAATACGGTGGAGGAGATTATGAATGCAATAGATCCGCTGGCACATATTCTGAATCTGGTATTTATTGGGGATGAGCCGGATGTGGATTGAGAGGGAGGGGGTTGCAAATAAACTTCGGCAGGCAATCTGTCTTCTCAACCTATTTTTAAACTGTTTATTGGACATAGCTGCCGTAATTTGCTATAATAACAAATAATCCATTTCACATATTATTTGTAAAGAAAGGCATATAAAAACATGGCAGCAATAGACCAAAGCAGAATCAGGAATTTTTGTATCGTGGCGCATATAGACCACGGCAAATCTACTCTTGCCGACAGAATCATTGAAAAAACAGGACTCCTGACCAGCAGGGAAATGCAGGCGCAGGTTCTTGACAACATGGAGCTTGAGAGGGAGAGAGGCATTACCATCAAGGCGCAGACAGTCCGCATAATATATAAGGCGAATGACGGACAGGAATATATCTTCAATTTGATTGATACCCCCGGACATGTGGATTTTAATTATGAGGTCAGCAGAAGTCTGGCGGCGTGCGACGGCGCAATTCTGGTTGTAGATGCTGCGCAGGGAATAGAAGCGCAGACTCTGGCGAATGTGTATCTGGCGCTCGACCATGATTTGGACGTGTTTCCCGTTATTAATAAAATAGACCTGCCCAGTGCAGACCCGGAGCGCGTGAAGAACGAGATAGAAGATGTTATCGGAATAGAAGCGCAGGATGCCCCGCTTATTTCCGCCAAGAACGGAATAGGTATTGAGGAAGTGCTGGAAGCCATAGTGGCTAAGATTCCCGCGCCGAAGGGCAGCCCGGACAACCCTTTACAGGCGCTCATATTTGATTCGATTTATGATTCGTATAAGGGTGTTATCGTATTCTTCCGTATCATGGACGGCAGAGTGCGAAAAGGCACAAATATTAAAATGATGGCAACCGGTGCAACTGCCGAGGTTGTGGAAGTCGGATACTTCGGCGCCGGACAGTTCATTCCCTGTGATGAGCTTTCAGCGGGTATGGTAGGTTATCTAACAGCTTCTATTAAGAATGTAAAAGATACGGCGGTAGGAGATACAATAACAGATGTTACTAATCCGTGTAAAGAGCCTCTTCCGGGTTATAAGAAAGTCAATTCCATGGTATATTGCGGAATGTACCCTGCTGATGGAGCCAAATATCCGGATTTGCGGGACGCTTTAGAGAAGCTTAAGTTAAATGACGCATCCCTTAATTATGAGCCTGAGACTTCAATTGCGCTGGGCTTTGGCTTCCGTTGCGGTTTTTTGGGACTTCTGCATCTGGAAATCATACAGGAACGCTTGGAGAGAGAGTACAATCTGGATTTGGTAACGACAGCGCCAAGCGTTATTTATCGTGTGCATAAGACGAATGGGGAAATGATAGAGCTGACGAATCCATCCAATCTTCCGGACCCTTCGGAAATTGATTATATGGAAGAGCCTGTTGTCAGTGCGGAAATCATGGTAACGTCGGAGTTTATCGGATCAATTATGCAGTTGTGCCAGGAGCGAAGAGGACGTTATATCAGTACGGAATATATTGAGAGTTCCAGAGCTTTGCTCAAATACGAGCTGCCTTTAAATGAGATAATTTATGACTTTTTTGACGCCCTGAAATCCCGCTCCAGGGGATATGCGTCCTTTGATTATGAGCTGAAAGGCTACGAGGAGTCCAAGCTTGTTAAACTGGATATTCTTATTAACCATGAGGAGGTAGACGCACTTTCTTTCATAGTCCACGCTGACAGCGCTTATGAACGCGGCAGGAAAATGTGTGAGAAGCTGAAAGACGAAATACCCAGACACTTATTTGAAATTCCGATTCAGGCAGCTGTGGGCGGCAGAATTATTGCCAGAGAAACTGTTAAGGCGATGCGCAAGGACGTTCTCGCCAAATGTTACGGCGGAGACATCACCCGTAAAAAGAAGTTGCTTGAGAAACAAAAGGAAGGTAAAAAGAGAATGCGTCAGATAGGAAATGTAGAGATTCCACAGAAAGCATTCATGAGCGTATTGAAACTGGATGATGATTGAAAAAAGTATATTTATGTGGAAATATATGTAGATGCACATGGTTAAAACATGATTTAATTTGTCTAAAAGCCGCGAAAAATCGCGGAATATCCATCCAAAGTCAGGACATTCATATGAAAAAACTGAGTATTTATATTCACATTCCGTTCTGTGTAAAAAAATGTAAGTATTGCGATTTTTTATCCTACCCTGCACCGGAATGGGAACAGGAAGCTTACGTTGCCCTGCTTCTTACGGAAATAGAAAAACAGTCGCTATTTTATGACGATTATCAGGTTGTTTCCGTATTTTTTGGTGGGGGAACTCCCTCCCTATTGCCCGGAAATACAGTAGAAGCTATTTTGTGTAGGCTTAATGAGAAATTCAACTTTGCAAAAAATCCTGAGATTACCATAGAAGTCAATCCCGGTACCGTGACGGAAGACAAACTGCAGTCATATTTACATGCAGGAATAAACAGACTGAGCATTGGTCTGCAGACCGCGGATGACGATGAACTTCGGACTCTTGGCAGAATCCATGATTATCATATGTTTCTGAGCGCTTATGAGCTTGCAAGGAAGCTGGGCTTTCGGAATATCAATATTGACCTGATATCAGCCATACCGGGACAGACTTACTTTTCATACAGCGAAACCCTTAAAAAGACGCTTGCACTTGAGCCTGAGCATATTTCTGCGTATAGCCTGATTCTGGAAGAGGGTACATGGTTTTATGAACATCGCACAGAGTTGGCTTTTCCGACAGAGGATGAGGACAGACAGCTTTATGAACTTACGGGAGAGATGCTTTCAAAATACAATTACACACGTTATGAAATATCCAATTATGCCAAAGAAGGCTTTGAATGCATTCATAATAAGACCTACTGGCTGAGAGGCAGCTATGTGGGCTTCGGTCTGGGAGCTGCGTCGCTGGTGGAGGAAGTGCGCTGGAACAATAAACGCACAATGAAAGCGTATGAAGAAGCGCTGCGGAAACCGCTGTTGCGTCCTGACAGTTTATCATCGGCGCGTACCCGGTTAGGCGAAGCTGTTCAGTATCTGACCGTAGAGGAACAGATGGAAGAATTCATGTTTTTGGGTCTGCGCCTGATGGAAGGGGTAGAAAAGAAGGTATTTAAAAGAAAGTTCGGCGTCGCGGTAGAAGATATATATGGAAATAAGCTGGATAAGCTGCTGCGGGAGAAGCTTATTACAGTAGACGGGCGTATACGCCTGACACCTCATGGCATTGACGTCAGTAACTATGTCATGTCGGAGTTTCTTATGGATTGAATTACTTATGGGTTAGTTCTTGAACACTTTGCTGAACTTGCTTACAGAAGTGTATTGAATTTTGTACAATATGACTGTATAATATATTATATAACATCTTAATTTTTATTTTAATGGAAAGGCACTTGAACTGTCCCGAAGTCATAGAATAAAGTAAATGAACTTTGGGGGCTTCTTTTGAAAACATTTAAACAACCGCTGACGGCGAAAGAAGAAGCCGCATACCTTCGCCAACTGAAAGAAGGAGAAGGCAGGCAGAAACAGCTTGCCAAAGAAATACTGATTGAACATAATCTTCGTCTGGTGGCGCACATTGCCAAAAAGTACCAGAATGTTGATGAGGACATGGAAGACCTGATTTCAACAGGAACGATAGGACTCATTAAAGCGATAGATTCTTTTGATGCAGGAAAAGGAAAGCTCAGCACATATGCTTCAAGATGCATAGATAATGAATTGTTGATGCTGCTGCGGGCGAAGAAGAAAACTTCCAGAGAAGTATCTTTATACGAGCCGATTGGTACGGACAGGGAAGGAAATGAAATTAACCTGTTAGACATTATTGAACAGGAACAGCCTGATGTGATAGAGCGAATGGAAGTGGAAGAGCACCTGAAATGTTTATCAGGACTACTTAATGAGAAACTGAATGCGCGTGAAAAAGAAATTCTTACCATGCGCTATGGATTGAATGATGACCACGAAATTACGCAGCGTGAAATAGGAAAGAGTCTGGGAATTTCCAGAAGCTATGTTTCCAGAATAGAGAAAAAGGCTTTGGAAAAACTTCGGGAAGGATTTAGTTAGTAAATAGACAGGAGGATAAGAGCAGATGATTTTTGTAAAAAGGGATGATTTAAAGACAGGTATGCGGCTTGCCCGTCCTATTTACAATAAGAATGGCGTTCTGCTGTATGAAAGGAATTCAAAGCTCACCGCTCAGAGCATTAACAGTATCAAAAACTTTGGGCTGATTGGTATTTTTGTTTTGGAGCCCGCGGAACCTGTGCCGCCGATGACACGAGATGATATTGAATTTGAGCGTTTTCAGACCATGTGCGTGTTTTCCATTCGTGAAGAATTGGATAATATTCTATTAAAATCAAAGACGGCCAAGATGCAGGTACTCACCTCAAATGTCATAAGATATTATGGTCATCTGGATAGAAAAGTCACATTTATGCAGAATCTTCGCAGCAAAGACGACTATATTTATAAACATTCTCTGAATGTTGCAATTTTATGCGCACTGATAACGCATACCATGAATCTGTCAGTATCGGAGCAGCTTGATACGGTTACTGCTGCAGTTGTTCACGATATTGGCAAGCTTTCAGCACCTAAGGAAATATTGTTGCAGGATGAATGGACTGATGCGGAAAAAGAACGTATTAAAGCTGCGGAAATTGCGGGCTTTGGTCTGATAGAACACGTGTTTGCGTCATCGCCTAATATAAAGAGAATCTGTGTGCAGACGCAGAATAATCTGGAATGCCGTGAGAAAGGTAAGGAAAATGATATTTCTAAGATGGTCATGGGAGCTAAAGTACTGTCCGTAGCAGAAACCTTTGATACTATGACGGCGGTACAGATTGATGCTGTTGAGGCGTCTTCCGAGGTCGCGGCGCTTAAATTTTTACAGGAGAATTATAAATATTTTGATGAAAAAGTTGTGAGTGCCCTATGCAAATCTATAAATATTCTTTTTCCCGGTGTCAGTGTGGAACTTAATACCGGAGCCAAAGCGCTTGTATTAGTGGAGAATCCGGTAAATATTCTTAAACCTCTGGTACTGACCTTTGGCGATAACAGACTTATTGATTTAGGTAACCATGCATACGATGGACACATGGAAATCAAAGATGTCATGAAGACGATGGATAACCGTTATGTTATGAACATGGACCTTTTAAAAAGACAGGGAATTGAAGTAGAAGAACCTGTCTATGTGCAGGAAACACAATATGAAAAAGAGTTCAGTGCAAATTATACAGAAAGAAGGACTTGACAGATGCCAACGATAGTAGAAATTATGAGAGATGCCCATAATGCGGGTGCGTCTGATGTACATATTACGGTAGGTGTGCCGCCGAAGATGCGAGTCAACGGTAACCTGATTACAATGAATTATCCTAAAATGCTGCCGGCAGATACGTTAGAGATAGTATTGGAAGTCATGACGGAAGTACAGCGCGAGCGTTTTGAGGAACGCGGGGAGTATGATATGTCCTTCTCCATTCCGGAACTTGGACGTTACCGTGTAAATGCCTATAAGCAGAGAGGCACATGCGCTATGGCGCTGCGCCTTGTCAGCACTAAGGTTCCGGCGCCTGAAGTGCTTGGCGTTCCGGATTCCGTCATAAATTTATATGAAAGAAAAAGAGGTCTGATTCTGGTTACCGGGCCTACGGGAAGCGGTAAATCTACAACCCTTGCTGCGATTATCGATAAGATAAATAATAACAGAGACGCCCACGTTATTACACTTGAAGACCCGATTGAGTATCTGCACCAGCATAAAGTAGCTATGGTAAACCAGCGTGAAATCGGACTGGATTCACAGAGCTATGCCAACGCGCTGCGTGCTGCGCTGCGTGAAGACCCGGACGTTATTCTGGTCGGTGAGATGCGTGATTTTGAGACAATCAGTGTTGCCATTACCGCAGCGGAAACAGGACATCTTGTTTTATCTACGCTGCATACGATTGGTGCAGCAAGCACGGTTGATCGTGTCATTGACGTTTTCCCGCCTCACCAGCAACAGCAGATTCGCGTACAGTTTGCAAATGTTCTTGAAGCGGTTATTTCGCAGCAGCTCATTCCTACGATGGATGGCAAAGGGCGTGTAGCGGCGTTTGAGGTTATGCACGCCAACCACGCGGTCAGAAATCTGATTCGCGAAGGAAAATCTCATCAGCTTGTGTCTGTTATGCAGACAAACCGCAAGATGGGAATGATTACAATGGATGAAAGTATTTCACAGTTATACTTTGATGGAAAAATTGACAGGGAAATGGCGATTCAGTTCGCGGTTGACCCGGACGGAATGCAGAATAAAATATTTTAAACTAATACGCAACAGGTTGTGCAACTGTTGCGTATTAGTTATGCAGATAATTAGCGGCGACAAAAAATATAGGAGGTACAAGATGAAGAAAGCAATGAAAAAGCTTTTCCGAAAAGGTATAAGCGGTATTCTGTGTGCGGCAATGATATTGACAAGCCTGTCAATACCGGAAATGACAGCGTATGCATCACAGACAGAGATTACCGAAGAAACGGAAAATGCGGATGTGACAAATGAAGAAGGAACCGAAAACGAAATGCCGGACGAGGGTTCAGGTAAAGAAGATGTCAATTCCGAAGCAGGGGAGGATGATTCGGCGGATGAAACCGATGCCCCGGACGAGGATGCTTCTGAAGATGGCACAGATGAAACCGATGCTTCGGATGAAGACGCTTCTGAAGGCAGCGCGGATGAAACTCCGAATGAGGATTCCGACGAAAATGAAGAAGTCATAGCAGAACTTTCGGCGGACAAGTCCGAAACGGAGACATATAGTACAAGAAGTGCAGGGAAAGATTTCTACTACTATTATGTGGGCGCAGATGAAGATGCTGAATATGAATTGGGCGTTACCTTATGGAAAGCTGGTGATGCTGAAATTTCTGCGGATGCGACGGCAGAACAATGGTCATTTGGTAATTGGAGTGGAGATGTTTATCCTATGACCTCCGTTACAGGTTATGCCGGATGGTATAAGATTAATCTGACGATTACTGATTCGCTGGATACCAGCAATGACAACTGTGCAAGCTTCACGGTTTACCAAAGGAAAAAGAGCGTTGATTCGGATGATAATCCTGTTTACTCTGAGGCGGAATCACTGAGTGAAAAATATACCGGCTGGTATAAGGATAGTGGCATTGGAACTGATTATAGTACCTTTGTTAATGAAGACACCATTTCGTATGCAGAAAAAAACGGCAAAGGTTATGCCAATGCTACGGCTGCGGATATTGAGCGTAACGTGACACTGCATGTTTATTCGGAAAACGGTGTGCCTTCTATTATGTCAACTACTGAACTGAGTTATATAGATGAGGCGGCTGGCAGTAAGAAACCGCTTACTGCGGATGATACAAAGTCTGGTGGTGATACCGAGGCATCTAAATGGTATAATTATTACTACAACATGAAAGCGGACACAGGAAACTGGTATACACTTACGTTTATCGCTCCTGATAATGGAAAGTCATATAAGATATGTGACTTAGTGATAGGTAACGATTGGACTCATTTCATGGACGGTTCTGTAAGTGGAGATAGTAATGTTGACTTCACCCCGGCATTCAAGGACAAGACCTATTATAAAGACGGTGTATTTTATGAATCAAAAGCCGACGCAATTACAATCATTAATCTTAAAAATCTGAAAGACTTGCTGGGCTCAAAAGAAGTTTCTGATATTATTAGCAAGGGCGAAAAGAAATATACAGTAGATTCATGGAAAGCATTTTATAGTGCTAAGGAACAGGCGCAAACAGTAGTAGATAAGTGTAATAACAGTGCAGATGAAGCTGTTAAGGCTGATGATTACACGAGCGACGATATTACAGATGCTTATAGAGCCCTTAATGATGCTATATCAGGTATGATAGATATATCAGATAAAACTGTCGTTACATTCCGCTATTATAATGATACTATTGCGGCGGATGAAGAATTAGGTTTGACGTTTTATAGTAGTGATAATTCTTTTGCTAATGAAACCGCCTATGATGATTGGCATTTGTGGGCTGAAGGCGATGCTCGTAAAATGACATCATTAGAGGAAGAGGGATATAAAGGCTGGTACACTGTTCCTATAATCTTTGAAGAAGGCGGCTCATGGCCGGGCTTCGTAATTAGCAAACATAAAAAGGGTGATAATAGCGAAAAAGGAACAGCAGTAGCAACATTTGAACAAAATCAAATTCCCTACCCGGATGTAACCAAGGTTGGAACAGACTTTGCTTTTAAAGCCGGTAAATATTATTACGGCGCTGATATGGCAGAATCCATTATGCGCAACGTCACTCTGTACGTTTACAGTAAAGACGGCGTACCTTCTATCATGTCAACCACTGAGCTGAGTTATATAGATGAGGCGGCGGATGAAGCGGCTGACAGCAAGAAGAAGCTGACTGCGGATAGTACAAGCGAAGGTAAAAATTACTACAATATGACACCGGACACAGGAAACTGGTATACACTTACGTTTATCGCCCCTGATATTGAAGAGTCTGGTAAGATATGTGAGTTATACATAGGCAGCACATGGAAGATGAACTTCATGAACGGTCCCATACAGTCCGGACGTGAAGAATGGGATGTTGACTTCACCCCGGTATTTAAAGGTGAAATATACTATAAAGACGGCAAATTCTCCGATTCCAGAGCCATATCTCTTGGAGATTTGAAGGAACTTCTGGCGACGGCCCAAGCAATGAAGCAGGGAGCCTATTCTAAAGAAACATGGGATGCATTACAATCTGCTATAACTAAGGCTGAAACAGCAGTTGGAACTCTTGCCGGCAAAGATGACGATTATACGGATGAAGATTCAGAAACAACAGGTGATACAACTGTCACAACCGCTTATAATAACCTAAGTGCGGCTATAGACGGTTTGTCGCTTTCCGTTAAGTTATATTATTATGTATCGACCAATGTGAAAGAAGTCGGTCTTACCATTTGGTCAAATGGCGGTAAGGTTATAGAGACAAAAGCGGAGCAGACTACACAATGGAAAGCTTACGATGACGATAAGAATACTACTTATAAGTTTACTGAAGAAGCTTATCCCGGCTGGTACTCCATTTCGATTGAATTTAAAAACGGTGCAGCTGCGACTGACGCAGGATTTGCGATTCATACATGGGATGGAAGCAAAAATAGCGTACAGGTCTATGATTGTTCCATGAAGTGGCAGAATACGGATATATATGCAGCGCTTATTTCCGGCAGAGCGTCTTGTTATGCAGTTAAGGGTAGTTTATATGAAGGCGAAGACTTAATTAAAGCCCTTATGAGAAATGCCAAGATATATGTTTATGACAGAAAGGGCATACCTGCAATCGCCGCAGGAAGCGCATTATCATACGTAGATGAAAAAGATGCTGGGAAAAAGCCTCTTCCCAATTTTGTTGAAAAGGATGGATTATATTATTACGATATGGAGAATATCGATGATGCCAATTGGTATTCGCTGACCTTTTCGGCGCCTGTAACAACAGGAGGGGCAAATGAGGTTGTTAAGCTGTACAGTAAATCCGAAGCAGGTGAATATACGCTTGTAAAGATTTTCGTAGAAGGTACGGCGTCAGAAGGAGAACTTGACTATACTCCTGTATTTAATGGTGATGTATATTATAAAAACGGAAAGTTTTATTACGAAAAACCGATGACGGCAGACAGCTTACAGGTTCTGATTGAAAAAGCAGACGCTTTGATTGCGAATGAGGAAACCGATCCTAAGTACCTGAAGGAAGAAAATAAAGGTAAAACAGAGTGGGATGACTTCAAGTCAAAGCTTGATGCAGCTAAAGCATTAGTTGCGCAGACCGAACCTGAACCCACGGATGATGAAATCATTTCGGCATATAATGAGTTAGATGAGGCAATGAAAGCCCTTATTCCGATTCCCAGCGAGTCTAAGAGCATCAGTGTGGAACGTGTAGCGTTGGATGATGATTTTATAACTGGCGCCGACCTTTCATCTTACCTTTCACTGAAAGAGAGTGGCGTAGTATTTAAGGATGAGAACGGAAAGGCACTGTCCGATGCGGGCTTTTTTAAGATGCTCTATGACGGCGGTACAAACTGGGTTCGTATCCGTATATGGAACGATCCTTATAATAGCAGCGGAAACGGATACGGCGGCGGCAACTCAGACTTGAATAAGGCGAAGATTATAGGTAAATTGGCAACAGATGCAGGTATGAGAGTGCTTATAGATTTCCATTATTCGGATTTCTGGGCTGATCCGGCGAAACAGGATACGCCTAAAGCGTGGGCGAACTTATCTATTGACGAGAAGGCAGATGCAGTAGAGAACTATACGAAAGAAAGCCTGAACGAATTAAAGGCTGCCGGTGTCGATGTCGGTATGGTTCAGGTGGGTAATGAAACCAATAACGCTATATGCGGTGAAACCGTTTGGGATAATCAGGTTAAGATTTATAACGCGGGCAAGAGAGGCGTAAAAGGATCTGACTTTGGAGAAGACTGCCTTGTAGCAGTACATATTGCAGACCCCAGTTCATCAGGATTTGCATCTTTGGCACAGCAGTTGAATATGGCTGTGGATTATGATGTATTTGCGGCATCCTATTATCCGTTCTGGCATGGAACAAGTGAGAATCTGACTGAACAATTGACTGCTATAGCAGCTGCAACCGGTAAGAAAGTCATGGTAGCGGAAACCTCATGGGTAACTACATGGGATGACGGTGACGGACATGACAATACCGCGCCTAGGACGGAAGGCCAGACACTTAAATATCCCGTTTCCCTTCAAGGTCAGGCGGATGAAATAAGGGATGTTGTTAATGCGGTCAATCTGGTTAATGGAAAGGTGAGAAACAATCCGGCAATAGGCGTGTTCTATTGGGAGCCGGCATGGATATCACCGTACTATGTTTATAAAGCAGATGGTACTATAGATCAGAGTTTATATAATAAAAATAAAGCGGCATGGGAGAAGTACGGTTCCGGCTGGGCATCCAGCTATGCAGCGGAATATGACCCTGCAGATGCAGGTCTGTGGTATGGCGGAAGCGCCGTTGATAATCAGGCATGGTTTGATTTTGAAGGCAGGGCATATGAAACAACTAAGATATACCAATATATAAGGACTGCCGCAACGGCTTCTGAGCGTGAGAATGCGATTTCCACAGTAATGAGGGATATTACGTTAAAGACTAATGTAGGCGAGAAGATTGCGTGGCCGGATAAGGTAAAAGTAACCTTTAATGATGGCTCTACATCATATGATGAGAATAGTCCTTTAGTTAGTATGTCAGTTAAATGGGATGAAGATCAGAAAAAACTGGTCAATACCGACAAACCGGGAGTATATACAGTATACGGTACCGTAAAATGTACTTATAAATCCGGAAAAGGCGATGAAACAAAGACAGAGACATACAATAATATTAAACTTACTATTGAAGTTGTGGCTGCAAGTAATATTTTGGTTAACCCGGGATTTGAAGAATTCGATGCTTCATGGGTTGGAAGTGGAACCGGAATAAATAGTAGTCAGAGTGAGTGGTTAAAAAATTATCGTAGTGGCGAAAAAGCTTTGGCGTTCTGGCTGGATAAACCGTTTAACTTTACCATAGAGCAGAAGGTTGAAGGGATTGAGCAGGGTATATATTCATTTGGCGGATATATCCAGGGCGGCGGCGCCGGAAATAAGGATTTGCAGACGTTATATGTCAAGGTATATGGCAGTGGTGCAGATACGCCTAAGATGACATACAAAACAACCTGTGGCTTAAACGGATTCCTTAACTGGGCAAATCCGGAAATTAATGGAATCAAAGTTTCCAATGGCGATTATCTGGTAGTCGGAATGGAGGTTGTATCGACTGTAGAAGGAGCCTGGGGAACTATAGACGACATGTATTTATATGGTTCTTATGGACTTAATGTAAATACGGTTCAACACGGTGTTATCAATGTCAGCAGTATGGAAGCTACAAGCGGTGATATTGTCAGAATAGCGGCGATTCCTGATAACGGCTATGTTTTATCAAGTATTTCTGTTTCCGGAATGCAGGTAAAAGAAAATTCCATAGGATTAATGGCAGATGGGGCTGTGTTTAGTTTCACGGCATCGGATGCTGCTTCACCCAATAAGGCGACTCTGACCTATAAAACTAACAGTACTGATGCTACAGCTGTCGCAGAGTTCAAAATGCCTGACGGCAGCGTAACGATTGATGCTGAGTTTACGGAAATTAGTTTTGTACCGGCGGTATTGATAGATGATGTAACCGTTGCAGGATTTTCCAAGCCTGAGGGTGGCGGCAAATATATCTGTGATACCGTACAGGAATATACCGGACGTTCAATCGTGCTTGATCTGGACTTAAGCTATAACGGATATACCTTGACATCAGCTGATTATACCGCAACATTCTCTAAGAATAAGAATGTAACGACAGATACAGATATGGCTGAGATTAAGATTAAAGCAAAGGGTAAGAAATTCACAGGAATAAGAATTCTGTACTTTAAGATTGTTGATACAAAGGTAGATATCTCTAAGGGTGTTAAAGCCGTATTGAATGAGGAGTCGGATGTTACTACCGCTAGTGTAGCAACTTATTATTACACAGGAGAAGAGATTGAACCGACGATTGGGAAACTTACAGATAAAAATGGAGAAGTTTTGAAATCAAAAACTTCGGCGGATATGACTCTGGTAAAAGGAACGGATTACGAGATATATTACCAGAATAATATCAAGGTCGGCACGGCTAAGATGACAGTAATTGCAAAGAGTGACAGTAAAAACATCAGAGGTTCATTCACTCAGACCTTCAAGATTGCCAAACGTCCGATCACTGATAGCAGCATTACAATTTCCGAGCCTTCGGGCGGCGTTTATACGGGCGGTAAGATTACGCCTAATGTTACCGTAAAACATGGTACTAAGGTATTGCAGAAAGGTAAAGATTATACGCTTACTTATAAGAACAATGTCAATGTAAGCACAGGAACTGTTAAAGCTTCCATTAAGGTTACGGGTAAAGGCAGCTATACAGGAAGCACGGAAAAATATCCGGGCAGCGACAATAATATTACTTTTGAAATTTCGGCAAAAAGTATAGGCGACCATGGTATCAAGGTAACTGCTGATGATATCCTTAAGGATAAGGCGGCAAAAATTACCGTAAAGAACGGAACAAAGACATTGACGCTGAATAAGCAGTATAAGGTTAATGAAATTGTCCGCATAAAAGATGAAAACGGAGCTTTGGTTGAGGGAGAAGCCGAAATAATATATACAGATGGCGGCCAGACAAGACTGAATGCTAAGATAGTTAAAGCGGGCAGATATAAAGTAACCGTTGAAGGTGTGGGCAATTACGGTGGTCAGAATACCGCTGAGTTTACGGTAACCGACAAGGATCATATGATGTCAAATATGCAAGTGAAACTGCCTAAGTCCCTTATCTTCACCGGCAGCGAAATCCGCCTTACGACAAACGGTACAGATCCACAGTTAAAGGTAATTCCGAAAAACTCAACCACAGCGCTTAATTACGGAACGGATTATGAAGTGAGTTATGAAGATGCCAAGGGCGATAAGACCAATATTAAGGTCGGTACGGCTAAAGTGACGATTAAAGGTAAGGGACTTTATGCCGGAACTAAGACGGCTACATTTAAAATAACCAAGAGCCCGATGGTGGCAGATAGCGGCAGTGCGGATGCAAATGCAGGTAAAACTGTCGTTGGCTGGGAGCCTAAGAAGGATACTTTGCTGTACAATATAAATAAAGATCTTGGTGAAGATGAGAAACTCTACCTTCCTTATACAGGATATAAATGGACGCCGGAGTTGGATGTTTACACAACAAGCGGCGGAGCAAAGAAGGTATTGACTAAGGGAGTCGATTATACGATTACTTTCAATAAGAATCTTAATGCCAAGGATGAAGCATCCATTACCATCAAGGGTAAAGGAAATTACAGCGGTACCGTTAAGATTGAAAAAATATTTACTATAAAGGATGTTACCCTGGATGACTTTGTAATCACAATTAATCCGGTTGAGTACAACGGTAAAGCAATTAAACCTGCCATTAACTTTGTTTATACTAAGACCGGAACCGCGCTCAATTTGAAAGCGGGTACGGCATACAGTGTGAAGTATAAGAATAATAAGAATGTGGCAAGCGTTGAGAGCGCAGCTGCAATCAAGCCTACCGTAACCATTACGGAAAAAGGACTGAATGCTGAAAAGAAGGGAACTGAAAAGAAGACGGATGATTTCTATTTCACAATAACAACGGGTGTTATCACATATGCAAGCATAAGTGATGTTAAGTTACAGACATATAGCGGTAAGCCTGTTAAACCGGCACTTACGGTTAAAGTGAACGGAAAGAAACTTAAAGCAGGAAAGGATTACACAGTTAAGTACAGCGGCAATTCCGGACCAAACGATAAAGCGAAAGTGCAGATTATCGGAATAGGAAATTATTCAGGAACTGTTGAAAAGACATTCGTAATTAAATAATCTCTAAAAGAGGTCGGAGACAATTCTCCGGCTTCTTTTATATATTAACGTTTTAAAGCATTTTGAGTGTGAATCATGAGCAAAAGAAAATTAATATTGACATTCTCGTTAGTATCTATTAAGATTAAACTTGTTAGTTTACAATCTATTGGAAATCTATTAAGAGTCTGAATTATGAATCAAGGCATATCGCCGAAGAATTCAAACATCAATAACGTAGTTGTATAAACTATACAAGTTCATAAGCAGGGTGCTATGGAGCCGTCGATACTTAGGCTGCGTATTTTGCAGCCTTATGTACCGCTGCGAGCGACAATGCAGCGCAAGCGTGCCCTGCGTTGAATTGTATAGTTTATACAACGGACGTCTTGAAAAACGTAAAAGGAGGAAAAATATTTGTTTAGTTCAATTACATCAGGCGCAATCCACGGAATCAGAAGTTATCTGATTCAGGTTGAGGTAGATGCGTCAAAAGGTCTGCCATGCTTTCAGATGGTGGGACTGCTTGGTAATGAGGTGAGAGAGGCCAGGGAGCGGGTAAAAGTAGCTTTGAAAAACGCAGGTATGCCCCTTCCGCCAATGTGCATAAATGTAAGCCTTTCTCCGGCGGATATGCACAAGGGTGGGGCTTTGTTTGATTTACCTGTGGCTGTCGGGGTTTTGACAGCATTGGAGTACTTGCCGGAAAACAGCGCAGAAAATACCGTTATTATCGGAGAATTAGGGTTGAATGGAGAAGTAAAGCCTGTGAAAGGCGTGCTGCCTATTGTCAGAGAGGCGGAAAAACAAGGGATAAAGCGGTGTATTCTTCCCAGGGACAATGCAGCAGAGGGCGCTGTCGTGCAGAATATTGAAATAATAGGCGTTTCAGATATAACAGAAGTCTTAGCTTATCTGCGTGAAGAGGAAGAAAGAAGAAGCGAACTGATTCGGCCGACGGAAATAGACGTTCAGGCATTGCTTGCAAGAGGACAAAGCGATACACAGCCGGATTTTGCTGACGTGAATGGACAGGAAACCGTAAAAAGGGCGGCGGAGATAGCTGCGGCGGGTTTTCACCATCTTCTTATTATCGGACCTCCCGGCTCCGGTAAGACTATGATTGCCAAAAGAATCCCGACTATCCTGCCGCCCATGTCTTTAGAAGAAAGCATGGAGGTTTCTGAGATTTACAGTATATCCGGTCTGCTTGCGCCTGGTGAAGCGCTCATTACGAATCGCCCTTTTGTTGCCCCACATCATACCATGACAAGACAAGCGTTAGCCGGTGGCGGTAAAATACCGGTTCCGGGTATGGTTACGCTTGCTCATAGAGGCGTCTTATTTCTGGATGAACTGCCTGAATTCAAACGCGAGACCATTGATATTCTGCGACAGCCCTTAGAGGACAAGCATATACAGCTTGCCAGAAGCAGCGGCAGCTATATATATCCGGCTGATTTCATGCTGGTAGGCGCTATGAATCCATGCCCCTGCGGCTATTATCCCGATATGCAGAAATGTAAATGTACGCCTTATGAAGTGCATCGCTATCAGGAACGGATATCGGGACCGATTTCGGACAGAATTGATATCTGTGTGGAGGCCCCTGCGCTTAAATTATCGGAACTGTCATCTTATGACAGGCGGGAAAGCAGCGCACAGATACGCGAACGGATACTGGAAGCACGTAATATTCAGCAGAAACGTTTTAAGGGAACGAAACTTCGTTTCAATGCGGATATGGGCGTGGAAGATATTCGGAAATACTGTACGTTGGGATTGGCCGGAGAGCGGCTGATGGAGCAGTTCTTCCGGAAACTTAATCTGACGGCAAGAAGCTATCACCGTATACTCAAGGTCGCGAGGACTATAGCTGATCTGGCAGGGGCGGAGAATATCGAAGAAACCCATCTGACGGAAGCACTCTGCTACCGTGTTGCGGACCATAAGTTCAGAATTCGGTAAATGGAGAGAAAGTCTCAGAAAAGAAAGTCTCAGAAAAGAAAGTCTCAGAAAAGAAAGTCCAGAAAAGAAAGTCTCAGAAAAGAAAGTC
>CAZRKN010000002.1:77506-121384 GCA_964600805.1 uncultured Bacteroides sp.
AAAAGAAAGTCTCAGAAAAGAAAGTCCAGAAAAGAAAGTCTCAGAAAAGAAAGTCTCAGAAAAGAAAGTCTCAGAAAAGAAAGTCTCAGAAAAGAAAATCTCAGAAAAGGAAGCATCAGTAAATGAAATATCTGGAAAGGAACATTACAGTGGATATTAAAACCGAAGATATAGAGAAAATAGAGGACAGAGAGCTGCCTTATGCGCATTGGTTATATAGTATCAATGGTGTAGGAAGCAGAACAATCAGGCATATGCTTGCGAAAGCAGGAACGCCGGAAGCGATATATAGATTGCCGAAAGAAAAAATCGAAAATCTTCTGCCACCTTCCGGCAGAAGATCGGAACTGGCTGAGAGAATTGCAGTTTCAAGACAAAGCCATGATATTCGGGAGAATTATTTACGACTCGAAAATAAAATGATAAATTTTACATGCATAGGGCATACGGATTATCCGGATAGACTCTTAAACATTCCGGATGCCCCCTATGGGATATACTATCGTGGCAGGTTGCCTGAACAAAGCAGACCGTCAGTGGCGGTTATAGGAGCCAGAAACTGCTCGGAATACGGAAAACGAATGGCGAAGCAGTTTGGCAGTGAATTTGCGATGATGGGGGTGCAGGTCATCAGCGGTATGGCGAGAGGAATAGACGGAATAGGGCAGAAAGCAGCGCTGGAGGCAGGCGGATACTCTCTGGGAGTGCTGGGATGCGGAGCGGATATCTGCTATCCTGAGGAGAACAGAGGGCTGTATGATATGCTGTGCAGACAGGGAGGAGTATGCTCGGAATATCTGCCCGGAATATGCCCTAAGAGCAGTCTTTTTCCGGCAAGAAACCGTATTATCAGCGGCTTTGCGGATATTTTGCTGGTTGTTGAAGCAAAGAACAGGAGCGGCACATTGATTACCGTGGATATGGCGCTGGAGCAGGGCAAAGAGGTTTATGCACTGCCCGGCAGGGTGACGGATGCTTTGAGCGATGGCTGTAACTATCTGCTTCAGCAAGGAGCGGGAATAGCGCTGTCTGCACAGGATATTGTTAAGGAACTTACAGGGAAATGCGGATTAATAAAAAAAGAACAGCCATCTTGCAATAGAAAAACAGACGGGGAAAATGTGACACAGACGAATGGCAAATACAGGAATACCATTTTATTATCAGATGTTCAGTCGGAGCTTATACAGATTTTGGAAGAAGAACCGCAGCCTGTAGAGATAATAAAAGAACAGATGTTATCGAAATGCGGCTGCGATTTGCCGATGCCTGAATTGTTGAACCAGCTAATAAAGTTATGCCTGTTCGGGCTTGCTAAACAGGTAGGAAACAGCTATTTTGCAAAAATTTAATACGGTTTTTAATTTCTTAAAATAGCAGATGATTTATAAAAAGTTATTGCATATTGAATAAAAGTATGCTATACTTCGTTTAAAATAAATTTTCTATATACAAAGAAGCGTAACTGTAACTTTGTATTCCAAAAGGATTCTCTTGTCGCAATGACAATTCACGCGGCTGATTACATATCGAACCGGTATCAGCTGCAAATTCAGGAAATCCATGCTTAAAATCACACATAGCTAAAAAGCAGGGGTTTTCTAAGAAACTCCTGCAGGAACACAGGAGGAATTGAATATGGTACAAGATATTGGATGGAAGGGATACTTTGCGGATAATGACCGTTATGCAGATATTATCAACGGCATTGGCTGCGGGGGAAGACAGGTAATCGCAGGGAATGACCTGCACGAACTTGATACACAAGTAGGTTTCCTGCGAGGAGCACAGCTTATAAAAAGGTGGAGTTATAATAGGGGAAACTCTAAGAAGGGAAGCTATAAGAATGAGAATCCTAAGAAGGAAAGCAGAAAAATAAAAATCCGTGATACCCTCAGAAAAGCTGCGTTCGGGGTGAATTTTGCAATCATAGGAATCGAGAATCAGGAGAGCATAGATTATTCAATGCCGCTTAGAAATATGTCGTATGATGTGGGCGAATATGAGAAACAGGCTGCAAAGATACGCAGGGAAGTCCGGAAAAGGCCTAAAGGACTGAGCAGAGGAGAATACTTATACGGATTCTTAAAGGAAAGCCGTATGCATCCTGTGGTAACGTTCATCCTTTATTCCGGTGTAGAGGAATGGGACGGACCCGAATCGCTGCATGAAATGATAAATTTTGAGGATATACCGGAGAAAATAATAGGTATGGTACCGAATTATCAAATTAATCTGGTTGAAATCAGGAAGTTGACTGACACAAACGTATTTAAGACGGATGTGCGGCAGGTATTTGACTTTATACGATGCTCAGAGAATAAGAAAGAGTTGAAAACCCTTGTGGAAGGCGATAAATACTATAGCCGCATGGAAGAAGACGCTTATGATATAGTGGTGCATTACACAAATGCAGCAGAGCTGATTGAAGCGAAGGATTATTATAGTGGAAAGGATGGGAAAGTAGATATGTGCAAAGCAATTAAGGAACTTATTGAAGACGGACGTGAAGAAGGACGCGTGGAGGGAAGAATAAAAGGAATAGCAGAAGGACGAGAGGAAGGAAGAGAAGAAGGAATAGCAGAAGGAAGAGAAGAAGGCTTACGCGCCCTTGTGTTCTCTCTGAGTCTCTTATTACCTGATTCCAACGCTGTATATCAGGCGATTATAAAGAATGAAGGTTACCGCAATGTTTCGAAGGAACAGGTTATGAGGTACTATAAGCAGCGTTACCGATACGCCAATCGGAAAACTGATGCATGATTTCTTATGCGCAGACGCAGATGATGTGTATTACGGTATATTTGCAGATCGAGTGAGATTTTTCAAAGAGAGTAAAGAGGGCATTGTAATCAAGCAACTGAATACTGATAGAAATGTATAGGCAGGATAAATGAGCCGGGAACCCAGTACAGGTTTCCGGCTCTGTTCAATTGCTGTAATAAGTAGGAATATGCCGTTAAATAACAAAATAGTAATAAAAAGCCAAAAACAGCAAAAAAGAGCCAAAAAAAATAGCTTGTAAAAATATTGTAATATTTTTATGAAAATAGTATAATATATGTAGAATGCGCAGATATCAGCCTGTTTTCAGAGCTGATAAGAGTTATAAATAGGATAAAAAGGGGCGGATAATAGTGGAAAACAGCAGAAAAAAATTACGTCTGGGCGATGTTCTTGTAAATGGTGGCGTTATTACGGAAGAACAGTTACAGAAAGGATTGCAGCTGCAAAAGGGCAGCGGACGCAAGCTGGGTGAGACACTTGTTGACGAAGGAATTACAACTGAGGAAAATATTGCAAGGGCTTTGAGCAGCCAGCTGCATTATGATTTGATTGACCTTCAGAATGTTGTTATTGAAGAGAGCGTTCTTTCACTTGTACCTGTCAATGTTTTGAAAAAATATAAGATGATTCCGGTGGAGTTTGCTCCCGGTAATATGACTATTCTGCGTGTGGCTATGTCAGACCCGATGGACATAACGGCTATAGACGATATCAATATTATCACGAATCTGCAGGTTGAGCCGGTAATTGCCACGGTTAGAAGCATTATGCTTGCGCTGGATAAGTATTATGGGAATGCGGAAGTTAATTCCGCACTGGAAGAATATACGAGGGAAAAGGAAAGCCAGTTTGTTGAGCAGGAGGATATGTACAGCGAGGATGTAAATAATTCTCCGATTGTACAGCTGGTAAAAAGCATGATTGAGCAGGCAGTCAGACAGCGTTCCTCGGATATCCATATCGAACCGATGGAGCGGCAGGTGCGTATCCGGTATCGTATCGACGGCGCCCTTTTTGAAAAAGCTACATACAGCATCAGACTGCTTCCGGCGATGGTTGCGAGAATCAAGATCATAGGCGGCATGGATATTTCAGAGAAGAGAAAACCTCAGGACGGTCGTATCACACAGATAGTAGACAGACAGGAATATGATATCCGTGTATCAATTCTGCCTACCGTATACGGTGAAAAGATCGTTATGCGTCTTACTTCCAAAACCGCACTTACCAGAGAGAAAAAACAGCTTGGTCTGGGTGATGATGATATGAAGAAATTCGATCATATCTTAAAGAATCCGCACGGTATCCTGCTTGTAACGGGACCTACAGGAAGCGGAAAATCCACTACGCTGTATACCGCGCTCAGCGAGCTTAATAAAGAAGACGTTAATATCATCACGGTAGAAGACCCGGTAGAAGCAAATATAGACGGAATCAACCAGGTACAGGTCAATCCGAAAGCGGGACTGACTTTCGCCAGTGCGTTGCGTTCCATTCTGCGTCAGGACCCGGATATCATCATGATCGGTGAGATCCGTGATCAGGAAACGGCAAGTATCGCGGTTCAGGCTTCAATTACAGGTCACCTTGTTGTATCTACACTGCATACTAACTCTGCGGCAAGTACGATCACCCGTCTGGAGGATATGGGTATTGAACCGTATCTGATTGCGGACGCAACGATTGGCGTTATTGCGCAGCGTCTGGTGCGTCGTCTTTGTCCGGCTTGTAAGAGAGCGAAAAAAGCGGATGCGGATGAACTGGAACTTTTAAACAAAGGACCGGATGAAGATATTACGATTTATACACCCTGCGGATGTCCCCAGTGTGACATGGCCGGTTTCAAAGGCAGGATTGGTGTTTACGAAATCATGGAAATAACGCAGCCCCTGAAAACTATTATAAGCAAAAAGGGAAGCGTGGAAGATATCAAGGATAAGGCGTTGGAAGAAGGAATGAATACGCTTCGTATGTGTGCTACGAAGTATGTATTAGATGGAACGACGTCGGTCAGCGAGATGATTAAAGTTTCCTTTGATACCTGATAAATTTGTTAGTTTTGCACAAAAGTAAGGTATGAATTCTGTGAAAAACATAAGAGAATTAACAATTTATTTTCTTGAAAAAATTTTTTCAGAGTAGTATTATTATATTAGAAAAAGTAAAAATTTGTTCCAAAATGTATGATTAAAGAATAATATATAATGGAGGTTCGCTATGGCGACCTGGGGATATGTAGCCATCGATAAAGGTGGAAAAGAAATAAAGGGCAGTAAGGAATCCGATTCAGAAGAGAAGCTCGTCCGGGAGTTAAAAAATCAGGGCATGATTGTTCTGGACGTGACACAGCAGACTGCACTGACGAAAGATATCAGTTTTGGCGGCGGTAAGAAACCGACGCCGAGAGATCTGTCGGTATTCAGCCGTCAGTTCGCAAGTATTACACGCGCAGGTGTTACGATCATCGAGACATTGAACATGCTGGCAGAGCAGACGGAAAACGTGCGGATGCAGAAGGCGATATATGCCGTTAAGGCGGACGTGGAAAAAGGTGAAACTTTCGCCGATTCCCTTGCACAGCATCAGGATGTCTTTCCGGAATTACTGGTACAGATGGTAAGAGCCGGCGAGGCTTCCGGTAGTCTGGAAGTATCTATGGAACGTATGGCAATTCAGTTCGAACGTTCCGCGAAGACGAAAGCTCTTGTAAAAAAAGCGATGATCTACCCGATTGTAGTAGCTATTGTAGCCGTAATCGTGGTTATAGTCATGCTGGTTAAGGTTATTCCTTCATACATAGATATGTTTGATCAGCTGGGTACAGAACTGCCGGGTATTACGCTGGCGGTAATCGCAGCAAGTGATTTTATTCAGGAGAAATGGTATATTCTGGTGCCGGTCATCATAGCGATTGTTGTCGGTATCAGGATGTTTGCCAAGACAGATCCGGGTAAGCACCTGTTCGGCAAATTATCGCTTAAGATTCCGGCGGTAAAAAATCTGGTTGTGAAATCGGCGTCGGCGATGATGGCGAGAACCCTGAGCACTCTGCTTACGGCAGGCGTACCTTTGGTAGAAGCGGTAGATATTGTAGCGGATACGATGACGAATATCTGGTTCAAGGAAGCTCTGAAAAAAGCGGTGGAAGATGTTATGGGCGGTGTGCCTCTGTCCCAGCCCGTAGAGACAAGCGGACTCTTCCCGCCGATGGTATATCATATGATGCGTATAGGAGAAGAAGCCGGTTCTACAGAAGAGATGCTTAACAAACTGGCGGACTATTATGAGGATGAGGTAGAGCTTGCCGTGCAGTCCCTGATGGCAGCGATGGAACCTATGATCATCATCGTTCTGGCGGGCATCGTCGGCGTTTTGATAGCATCCGTTATGGCACCGATGGTAACGATGTACTCGGCACTTGACAACATCTAAGTTGTATTTACATCACGAATTATATTGAATTAGGCATGTCTGCGCAGTAGGGAACAGACGTGTTTAAGATAAATACGGACCGGGTATGCGGGTCCGGGGAAATCAAATATTATGAGAAAAGGAGAAAGAAAATGAAGAAAGAAATGAACAACAAAGGTTTTTCATTAGTAGAACTTATCATCGTTATCGCTATCATGGTAGTTCTGATTGCAGTACTTGCACCTCAGTATCTGAAATACGTGGAGAAGAGTAGAGTTGCATCTGACCAGACAACAATCGTTGAGTATATCAACGCTATGCAGGTTCTTGCAGCTGATCCTGATGTTACATTAACCAATGGCACTGGCGTTGATTATACATTAACGAGCGCATCTAGTAGTGATTCCATCACACTTGGTGGAGATTTACAGACTTTGCTTGTAAATAATGGTATGCTTGATTCTGCTTCTGCTGCAGGCGGCAAGCTTCAGTCTACTGCTTATAAAGATGCAGATCTGAAAATTGTACTTAAATATGATTCCACTGCAAAAGTATGGAATGTAATTAATAACGACGGTGATGTTGAAGTTTCAGGCGTTATTAAAACAACACCTTAAGGTCCATAAAGAACCAACCTGAGCCTTCCCACAGCTCCACAGTCATAAGACAGCAAAACCAAACACAAAGGACGATACTATGTTCCCTACAATCACAATATTTATATATATATTAATATTCATGTTCGGAATCGTGATTGGTAGCTTTTTAAATGTATGTATCTACCGAATCCCGAAAAAGGAAGATATCGTGAAGATACGTTCACATTGTATGAGCTGTGGATATCAGCTGAAGTGGTATGATCTGATACCGCTTTTCAGCTACCTGTTTTTAAAAGGAAGGTGTCGTAAATGCAAAGAACAGCTTTCCGTTCAGTATCCTCTGATTGAGTTACTGAACGGAGTGCTGTACTGTGTTACCTGGGCGGTATACGGCTTTAGCATGGAAACCCTACTCTATGCGCTGCTGTTTTCCGCATTGATCGTGCTCAGCGTGATTGATTTCCGTACATATGAAATCCCGCCCGGGATTAATTTATTTATACTGGCATTGGGACTGGTTCGCTTACTGACTGACTATACACACTGGTCTGATTATGTAATTGGCTTTTTCTGTGTCAGCGTTTTTCTTTATTTGATTTATCTGGTAACAAAAGGACGCGGAATCGGCGGCGGTGACATCAAGCTGATGGCGGTCTGCGGGCTTTTGATTGGATGGAAACTGAACATTCTGGCTTTTGCGTCAGGATGCATCATTGGTTCGGTTATACATCTGTGCCGCATGAAGATAAGCGGTGAATCACACGTTCTTGCTATGGGACCTTATCTTTCTATAGGAGTTTTCATAGCGGCGATGTGGGGGAACCGGATAGTTGAGTGGTATATAAATTTGATACGTTTTTAAGGAGGAATCGATTCATGAGTAGAGTGCTCAGTATCGAAGTTGGTTATACATTAACAAGTGTTTGTGAGATAGATTATAAAGCGAAGTCACCCAAAGTATATAAACGCTTTACGGTCCCTACGCTGGGCGGCGTTTTTAACAGTGATGATGTGATTGAAACTGATCCATATTATGTGGAGGGACTGCGGAGTGCAATTCGGGAACATAAGATTAAGGCAAAGCAAATCGTGTTTTCTATTGCATCTTCCAAAATAGCTACCCGTGAAGTTGTGATTCCTTTTGTGAAACAAAACAGGATTGGCGATGTGGTAAAAGCAAACGCGTCGGAATATTTCCCGTTGGATTTAAGCCAGTACGGTCTGGCATACAGTATCCAGGAAGTATTGGGAGAAAAGGGAGCCGAACAGCAGTATAAACTGCTTGTTATGGCGGTGCCTAAGACTATAATGCAAGGATACTATAATTTGGCGGAATCCCTCAAGATGACGGTAGCAGCATTTGATTATGTGGGCAACAGTCTCTTCCAGGTAGTAAGGAAGGAATGCGATGAGGGAATGCAGTTGGTTGCTAAGATCGATGGACAGTCCACTTTGGTATCGGTCATGAACAATCAGAAGGTTGTGCTTATGAGAAATGTGCCCCGTGGCGTGGAGGAAGCACTGCAGGTGGTAATGAACAGCACTGTCTGGGGGGTTTCCAAAAATATAAGACAGGCGCTTGATATCGTAGAAAAAAATGAATGCATTGATTTGGAAATGCAGGATGAAAATATAGAAGAAGATATAGAGGATTTTGGCTCTGAAGAAAGCTCTGCAAAAGTTAATGTTACGGACGCTCTTGTACCGATGATCAGAGGTATTGCAAGAGTTGTTGACTATTATGTTTCGAGAAATCCCGAGATGCCGATCGAAGGAGTTTTGATTACGGGTATCGGTGCCAATTTTCTTGGGATAGATACTCTGATCCAAAAAGAGATAAGTTTTCCGGTCAAGATAATTAAGGAAATTGAAGAACTTAACCTTGGAAAAAAATTCAAGGATGGTTTTTTAGGAGGATACCTTTCTTGTATCGGAGCCGTGATTGCTCCGATTGAATTCATAAGTGAAAAGGAAGACAAGAAAGGTTCCATAGAAGTACTTCCAAGCAAAAAGGGAATGATAGCGATATGCATTCTGGTTTTTATCGGAGGCTTGCTGATTGCGGCTGCTCTGGCGGGAACTTCCATTTATGAATACATGGAAGCAGTCGATGAAAATAACAGGCTGAATACAAGGATAGAGGAGCTGGCGGAAGCGGAGACGATATATCAACAATATCTGCAGCAGTTTTATTCATATAGTAAACTGAACTATTTCCAGTTCAGCACTATTACACCGAATGAGGAACTGGTTGCGTTCATGGATGAGATGGAGAAGAAAATGCCCTCTTCACTGAATGTACAATCTTTCAATGCAACCGCATCCGGTGTTACGATGTCGCTGACAGTGAGTGATAAAGAGGATGCTGCGATGCTGATACAGCAGTTCAGGACTTTTGATACGGTAGATGATGTTATCGTAAACAGCATCAATGACAGCGGAGTAGTGATGGACGGACAGGTATTGGAAGCTGAGCCAATGGTAAGTTTTTCTGTTACGGTAGTTTATAAAGGCGGCGATTTAGCTGAAGTTCTTGCCGAGCTGGCGCGGCAGGAAACATCTGTGCTGGCTACAGAAGAATCACAGGAATAGGAGGCGGCTTATGAAAAAGGAAAATGTGTTTCAACTGCTTGCGGCAATAGGAGTTCTGGTGGGGGTTCTTTCGTGGCAGTTTGTATATAAGGATTATCAGGAAAAGACAGCGGCAGTCGAGGATGAAAATGCCGAATTGAAAGAAACGGTAGACCGGTTGGAAATTCTGGATGCAAGAAAGGATGAATATATAGCGTCAACGGAATTTATGCGTCAGGATGGAGAAGTGATTGTCCAAAACTTTCCTGCGGGCGTCAGAATAGAAGATATGATTATGTATCTGAATAATATGGAATTGGTTGATGTCAATGATGCGGCCGTTTCCGCGATTACTATGGGAACTGAGGTGAATGTGGATTATCCCGGTGCGACTACGATTGACGGATACGAATTGACGGATGACGGCATCGGCATGATTACCAGACAGAGTACGGTAACATTTACCACGACTAACAACGGTCTGAAGAATGTGCTGAATTACATATACGGAATATCTACAAGAAAATCCGTGTCAAGCGTAAATGTAACGGTGACCGACGACGGATTTCTGCAGGGGACAATGCTGCTGGATTTCTATTATCTGCGGGGGGTAGAGAAACCATATGTTGAGACACAGATTTTAGGAGTTCCTACCGGAACGGAGAATTTCTTCGGAGCGAGGACGGGAAGTCAGGTTCAGGAAATAGAAGATGAGGGAGAAGAAGGTCAAGAGGGAGAAGAAGGCCAAGAAGGAGAAGGAAACGGAGAGAATTCGGAAGGGCAGGCAGAATAGTCAGAGCAGGTGCGCCGACTTTATGGGACCGGAATATATTGACAGGGAAAGGAGCGTAAAAGATGAATAAAATCAGGGAAGATAATAAAGGTTTTTCCATACTTGAAGTACTGATTGCATCTATAGTACTTGCTATTATTGTCATTCCAATGCTCCACAGCTTTGTTACGTCTCATATGATGAATGCAAAAAGCAAGCAGATAATGAGGGCAACTACGCTTGCGCAGAATGAAATGGAGATTTTCGAGAAGGAAAAAATAGAAGATCTGACAGATCCGGCGAAGTTTGATTACACTGTTACAGGACCGGAATCTGACGGGAGTTATGTCTTTGAAAGAAGTGAAATCACCAATGACGAATCCGGAGCTTCGGCTGCCCGGTATGATGTGGTCATAAAGCTGAATCCGGAAAGAGCAGATGATACCGGCCGCTATTATGAAACGAATAATAAGGAACTTTTATACATTAATACGGTTGGGGGACTGGATTCAGGCAGTTTCGTGCAGCCTGTGAGAAATTCCCGGAATTATCACGGTTATGATGATAACGTGTATGAGTGGTTCAATAACAATAAATTGCCAACCGGCGGACAGGAAGATTATTTTAAAGGAAGAAATGACTTTAAAGAGAGGCTTGCAAGAAAGATTACGGTTCGGGTTTATCAGGTTGCTGAGGGGGCGCAGACAAATACGATCGTAAAAGTGATTTACGATTATTTTGCTCCGGATAATGTTATGCCAAGCGGATTTCAGCGGTACACGGATGAGAAGGTCATCTTTAATAATACGCAGAAGAAAGATGAAGACGGAAATCAGGTGGAATTAAAAAACGTGTATCTGTTTTTTACACCAAGATATGATACAAAAGCGACGCTGCCGGGAATCGGGGATACTTCTACGGTTACATATGATGGAGAGCTTTATAAGGTAGCGGAAGACCTTGTTGTGATAGAGAATGAAGCGGCTCTTCCGGTGAATTTTTTCATTATAAGACAGGATGTTCTGAAAGAAGATTCGGAGACTGTAACCATGTCTGTTCCGAAAGTTTATCAGGCTAAGGTAGAGATTTATGACAAACAGACTGCGGAAGGCGGATTGTGCGGAACTTATTATACCAATCTGAATCTGGATGAGCCTGTACAAGATGAGATACGTAATGATGTAACCGGTGAAATCGTGCAAAAAGGAAACGGAAAACATACCTGGTTTTCAATTTATAATATAAATACGAATTCTCCGTTATATGGCGGAGATCCCGGCGTTGAATATATTGCGATCGGAGAGCCGATGAGGGATAGTATCCGAACACTTACAGGTAAAGGCGCGAAAGAAATAAAAGACCGGATCTATTCCATGGAAGTGAAGGTTTACAAGCATGATGATGTACATGAAGATGACGAACAAGCTATTGTAACTATGACAGGAACGAAATTGGAATAAATAAAAAGAAATATATGGTGTAGTTGTATGATGAGTTTGGAACGGAAAAGAAGAAAATTTCATAAAGACAATCGCGGCGGCGCCATGGTCATGGTGATTGTAATCATAACATTTATTGCCATTCTTGCCGGAGTTCTGATGTTTGTGTCATATGTCGGATATCAGATGCGCTTACTGGCTCGTATGGGAAAAGATAATTTTTATACGGCTGAGACTGTATTGGATGAGATAAATGTGGGATTACAGAGCGAGATTTCGGATGCGGTAGCCGAAGCATACGAAGATATCATGAATAATTATGCCATTTATGGCACCGCGCAAGAGCGCAGCAATCGTTTTTACGAGAAATATGCGGAAGAGCTGGAGGCGGCATTGAGAAAAGATTCTTCCGGTTCCGAGTCTCCGCTTGGAACTTACAATGTTGTGAAGTTGAGGGAATATCTTTCAGATGATGTTATTGGTGATGGTACGGACGGAAGCCGTGATAATTTCGGTACTTACGGTGCAATCGTGGAATCCAATCTTGATCCCGAGAGTTATATGCTGGTATCTGTTAACGGAGAAGGGTTATTGTTAAAGGATCTCAAAGTGACCTATGTGGATGAGCGTGGTTTTGTTTCCATTATCAGTACAGATATTAGGATTATTCTTCCGGATATCAGTTTTACGCAGGCGTCTGACCTGCCGGATATCAATGAATATTGTCTGATAGCGGATGAAACGCTGGCAATGGGAAACGGCGTTGCAGGCGGCGGTGTTACAATCAAAGGGAATGCATATGCGGGGCGCATGACGATTGGAAGACATACGGATTCTTCCCTCCCGACAATGCTTACCGGAAGCCAGGTTACCTTTGAAAATGTGAATGGAACAGCTTCGGACAACAGATCGATTGTGATAGCCAGAGAAAATATAAATGTGAATGAAAGCTATTTTTATACAAAGGGTGTACAACTGTGGGGGAGTAATCTGGTTCTGTCTTCCTCCGAAATGAAACTGGATGGCAGTACGAATCTGAAAAACGATTTGGTTTTGGAAGGAAATGGGAGCAGGGCAGCCTTAGTCGGTGAATACAACGGATTCGGTATGTCAGGTATAAGTCCGTCATCTTCCGGAGAAGGTGAGAATGCGGAAGATACGATGCCTGCGTTGAACAGCGCCATTCTTGTGAACGGAAGAGACAGTTCATTGGATCTGACCGGTCTGGAAACCATGTCGATTGCCGGGCATGCTTATGTGAAAACCGCAATCGATGCCCATATTCCGGATGGAACGACTTCTGTTGCTACGGAAAACAAGAAAAACGTTATGATGGGTGAGTCGGTTTCCGTAAAAAGTAATCAGCTTATATATCTGGCGCCTGCGGAGGCAGTGGGATGCAGGATATCAAATAACGGCGATATAGAGGAATCTGTCTATGGTTGTAATCCGCTTACTTTGGCGCAATATGAAGAAATCGTGAACAACCCTGATAAATATCGGCTTTTAGATGGAGACCGCCAGATTGCGGCATTGGGATATAATAGTCTGAATAACTATATCAGTCAGGAAACGCTTGCAGATGGGACTGCGGCTTATGTACCTGAGATTATTTTCAGGCAGACAAATGCCGGTCCATTGGTATATTGCTATCTGAAGTTTACGGATGAGGAAAAAGCAAATCAGTATTTCAGGGATTATTATAATGTTAATACTGAAAAAATTAATCAGTACATGCAGCTTTATGCAAAAGAGATAAAAATGCCCGATCCATATTCCATGCTGTATCTGAATCTGGCAGGAAACATGCTTGTTGCAAATGGAACTTCGGGAGAAGCGGCGTCGGTTCTTTCCGCCACGGATAGTTATGCTGACCGGAAGCAGTCGCAGAACACGTCGGCATCAAAGAACATAATATATAGCGCTCTCAGTGCGAAAATAGTGACAAATGTTTCACAGCTGACTGTTTCGGAACTGCAGCGGACTGCATTCCATAATATAGTTGATGAAACCATGTTTAATAAAATATTGGATGATTCTTTTTCAAATAAGGTGGAAATCAGTTCAAGTGAAGATCCTACGGCAGCGAATGCAAAAACGGCAATAATTACAAGAAACGACTATACCATAGATTCATCAACGCCTTCCAACGTACATATGATAATAAGTCTTGGAAATGTGGAAGTTAAGAAGGATTTTGAAGGATTGATAATTGCGGATGGAAATATTTCTGTGGTTTCCGGAGGCGGAAGCCTGGAAGTGACGCCGCTTTCACTGGAAGTTTTTTCGGAAATAATGAATGCGTCCATTCAGATAGGTGAAGAAAAATACCGTGTACTGGACGTGTTCCGTGGCGGGGCAGGATATTCAATTGACGAAAGCGGTTTAGGTACGCAGTCTGATAAAGTTATGCTTACGGATTTGATCATATATGAGCGTTGGAGTAAGAGATAGGAGCGCAAGTTTGAAAGCTTACTTTTATACAATAGAATCCTATGAAGGATTCTATTGTCAAGAACTATTGATTGGTATGTGCGCTAAGGCGCACAAGGGGTGTAAAGGATGAAGGATAATAAGGGATATTCCTTAGTTGAATTAGTCATAGTGATTGCCATTATATCGGCTATAGGAGGGATGGCGATTTATTCGATTTCGCTTCTGATCGGACAGTATGCGAGAGAATGTGCTAACAACACAAGCGCTGTATTGGATAAAGAAAAGAATTATGCGCTGACAAAATCCGCTACGATAGATTGCTATGTAGAGATTGTTATGCGAGATGACGATGGTTATTATGCCAGGTATTATGTTCCCGGAAGTGCGATCACAAAAAACAATTGGGTTCTTATAGAAGAGCAGAAGATTGGGAAGAAGAGCGTTAGTATGGTTGCTACGCTGATGAATTCGGGTACGGGCGTTTCCCGGGACGTGACAATTGATTCGGACACATCCATAAAGATTGTATATAACCGTTCAAGCGGGGCATTTAAGGGAACTGTTGAATCGGATGGCAGTGATACAGGATATCTTCCGTCTATGGGTGATATAGGTAATGAACAATGCACTAAAATTATGATAGAACAGGGAAGAGAGTACGAGATACAATTATACCCGGCAACCGGAAAACATGTGTTGAGCAGGCTGAATTAATGCTTGCAGTGAAATGGAGGGACAGTATGAGAAACAATAAGGGCATAACATTAGTGGAGGTATTGGTAACAGTCGCTATTTTATCTATTGTTATAGTGACTGCAAGCACGTTTATGACTACGAGCAGTAGAAGTTTTGCAAGGGAAAGCGCAGATTCCGATGTGCAGAGCGAGGCTGAACTTGCCGTCAATCAGATAGAGGATCTGATCATAGACGTAAACGGCGGAGTGTCGATGACCGATGATACTGATAAGATGGAGCTGTTGTTGTACCATGCTGAAGACGATAGCAGTGGTGTTACCGTTTATAAGAAGAGAACGGTAACCTGGGACAAAACAAACGGCAACATAGATTGCAGTGAATGGAATATGGTCTATGATTCATCCGTAGACGATTATGTGGAGGATGGAGCTGCTGTTTATGCAGGTCAGCTGCTGGCTGATAATGTAACGAATTTTATCGTGGATCTGAGCGACACTGTTATAAAAAAAGGTGCGGCGAAAAACGGAGGTGATCTTACGATAGTCCGCTCCGTTTCAATCCGGGTGGATTGTGAGGATTCGACCGGCAGGGCGGATTATGCGACCAGTCCAATTATAACATTACGAAACCGTATGATGTATGGAAACAATGCAAAAGAAATTTTTAATCTGACGCCGGTGGCGGACACAACATTTCAGCTCTATATTTCAAACGATACCGTTGATACGGCGGTACCGATTATCGACAGGGTTACTTCTGTAGAAAAAACGGGAGTATACCACATTTTTGCGATGGTCAATTTAGGCTCTTGCATAAATGACCTCGTGGATTGGGAGATTGAGGAAGCTGACAGTATCAGTATGATAGATGCAGACGGCGTACTGAGTGTTGCGGAATATGAGCCGAATGCTTATCTTACGATCACGGCAAGATATAAGTCTAATCCGAGTAAGAAAGCGACAGGCGTAGTCAAGGTTCTGGGTGATTCGAAAACACTTGGCGTGAGAATTTATACCAAGAGTCTGATTCCCTTTAATCCGAAGTATGGCTCTTATTTAACGGAGGAGACAAAAGATAGCTATACGGAGGAAGAAAGGGCGCGTTTTGTGTATGAATGGACGGTCAGTGAACCTGAGCGCGTAGAGCCATTTGATAATGATAAGAAAGATTTGGAGCTATCTATAAAAAAAGAAGTGGGAAATTACGGTAAATATTTCACCATAACTCTTACAGTAACTTCTCCGGATACAGGTCAGTCTGCGTCGGATTCTGTTACATATCGTATTGATAATGAGTATATTACTGGCGGCGACAATTACATGATGCGTGGTTATGAAGGTCAAGAGGATGGATATGGCGGATTGGCGTGGTTTAGCTTTAAAACTCCATTTTGGACAGAGGATATAAAATATGAATATTATTTTTGCAACGCAGAAGGTGAAAAGATATCAGCCTACGATGATTTGCTGCAATATGTTAAGGTCAAGGGGGGGCACGGCTCTTATTGGTTGACTTTTACCAGAGATTTACCGCCGAATCGTACATTTTATATTAAGGTTATTGTTCATTATCGTAACATGTTTAACTATGTAGACTATAATACCGGTACCGTTTTCGAGGATAGAGACTTGGAACGTATCCATGAGATTTCGGCTGTGCAGATTAACGGACGGGTAACCCATGTGCAGGGGGCTAATGTTATTAATAGTGGTTTTGAGTTCTATTATGATCTGGTTGGGTATTATGCTTTGGCATGGAATAATTCTTTTGGATTGTATGGCGGCGCTCCCTATGCATATTCGGTAGAAGAACTGGTATATGATGCGCCGGAGGGTGTTATTGTGACTTGTCACCCTGGACAAACGGAAGCGAAGCAAAATGAGCTGGTTTGGGCAAGAGCAACTTTTGAATGCAATGATTGGATGATGGCGGATCATGTGAATTTGAAGAGCGCTAAAATTAAGATATACTTGAAAGATTACCCGGAAATCTATGGATATGAAACAATTATTTTTGATTAATAAGCAATAGGGATTCCTTTAACGCAAGGCGGAATAAAATATTCTGCCTGCGTTTTTTGGCAACAGGCAATGTAAAGGGGAGAGAATATGAGAAAGCAGAAGAAGAACGCAATTAAAAGAACGATGAAACGTGTTGCAGCATTTATGGCATCGGCTGTTGCAATTATAATCTGTGTGTCGCTTGTGATTTCTTCCATATGGAACGATGCAATAGATGCACAGGCTGAGGACACATTGCTTGGAATTGAGAAATTGAGACTTCAGGTTGCAAACAGTGGCAGGGAGTATACTATTCTGGAGGTAGTTCCGAATAAAAATACGGCGGAAATCGGTTTTTTGGTTGATGGCAGTGAACTGATTCTGGGTGAATGGGACGAGGAAGGTAATTGGATAAGCTGGAGAGAAAAGCTGGTTAGTATTGAAAAGTATGACGACCGCAAGGAATATATAAAAGAGTTAAAAGATAAACTCAGTACGTACTACGAAAAGACCGGAAATAAGTGGGGAAAAGATTATCCAGTATATGGCGAGCGTGGCGCTTATGATGAGGCCGAAAAACCGACAGAAGGTTATGAGGAAATTTCTGCAGCGAAGGTTACAAAATTAGGTTATTTTGAATATGGCGGAAAGGATGATAAAGGTTCATATTATTATATTGCTTTTAAGTTCTACGGTAAAAATATACCAGCGGATTCGAAGACACTTTATTATACGGTGTCAGGCGAACCGATGGATATCATAGAGAAAATTCTTGGTAAGGAAAAAATTGAAGATGGCATCGATGAAGAAGAGTTTGATGAATTAAAGAACGGTTTGAATAAATTACCGGATGACCTGTATGTTTATACAAGATCATCAGGATCTTATAAAGAATTTGAGCCTCATCCATGGTCACAGGAAAAGGATAGGTATATGGAAAAATTGCAGGAGGCATATGAGTCTGCACTTAAAGCTCAAGAAATGTCCCTTATAGAAGAGGAAGAAGCCGGAGAAGAAGAGGAAGGCGAAGAAGGCGAAAGAAACGAAAACGACGGAGAAAGCGAAGAAGGCGAAGGAGAAAACGAAGAAGGCGAAGGAAACGAAAACGGCGGAGAAAACGGAGAAGGCGAAGGAGAAAACGGAGAAGGCGAAGGAAACGAAAACGGCGGAGAAAACGAAGAAGGCGAAGGAAACGAAAACGGCGGAGAAAACGGAGAAGGCGAAGGAGAAAACAAAGAAGGCGAAGGAAACGGAAACGGCGGAGAAAACGGAACTGACAACGGAAATGAATCGGGCGGCGGCAACGGAACCAATGACGCCAATGGAACAGGCGGCAGCAATGGAGCCGATAACGGCAATGATGGTTATGAGGCAAGGGCAATAAGGAAATCTTTATCTCAGGGAAGATGGATTAAGCTGGTTGGCATAAATGAGAGAACAACTCTGTCTATGAATAATGATCTGGAAGCGGAATCTTCAGGTTCAGACGAAAAAAAAGACGAAGACCCTTCTGGTTCGGACGATAAAAAAGAAAAAGAACCCTCAGGTTCAGACGAAAAAAAAGACGAAGAACCCGCTGGTTCAGATGATAAAAATGGCGAAGGTTCCTCTGTTTCAGACGAAAAAGAAGACGAAGAACCTTCTGAACCGGATGATAAAGAAAATGGGGAATCCTCCGATTCGAACGATAAGGAAGACGGGGAATCCTCCGATCCGGACGATAAAGAAGACGGGGAATCTCCTGATTCTGAAAAAGAAACCGATTCGGGTAAGAGTCCCGTAAAGAAGTCTCATACCGTATCCGGTAATTCGAATAAAATAAAAGAAGCTAATGAATATGTTGAGTTAGTTGAATATCCTGAATATTACATAGTAGAATTCGAAAGAATAACAGCTGATAATACTAAGGATGTACCAACCTATTATGTAAATAATCCGAATGCGATCAAGGAAAGTTCTACAAAAGATTATGCGTATAGTTTTGTAGATTTGACGGACAAAACAATAAATGCGAGAAATAAGAAAAATACGAAAAAGTCACATGTCGAGGAAGATACTGACGACATGCCCAAGACAGATGATGATGAAGATGTAAGCGACACACCTAAAACAGATGATGATGAAGATGCAAACGACGCACCTAAGACAGATGATGATGAAGATGCAAACGACACGCCCAAGACAGATGATGAAGATGTAAACGACGCACCTAAGACAGATGATGATGAAGATGCAAGTGACACACCTAAAACAGATGATGATGAAGATGTCAGTGACACACCCAAGACAGATGATGGTGAAGATGTAAACGACACACCCAAGACAGATGATGGGGAAAATGTCAGCGATGCACCTAAGACAGATAATTCGAAATTTGTTAAATATATTTCAGCATTAGGTGATGATCCCGACAGCACAGCTGATACAGGTAAAGATTCCGGTAATACAACCGGCACAGGTGATGATTCAGGAGACACGGCTGACACAGATGATGATTCCGACAGCACAGCTGATACAGGTAAAGATTCCGGAAATTCATCTGCTACAGGTGATGATTCCGGTAACACAGATGATACAGGTAAAGATTCCGGCAGCACATCTGATTCAGGCGATGATTCCGGCAAGACAACCGATACAGATGAAGATGATGAATCCGGAGATACAGATGGTACAGATGAAGATGACGAATCCGGAGATACAGCTGATGCGGATACTTCTGACAGCGAAGAAAAGGAAGAATCAAACTATAAAAATGTGACATATGCTGGGGTAGAGATAATTCCTGAAAACAATCCGGATGCACAGGAATACACATTTCTGGGAAAAACCATTTATTGCAAGAATACTTTTAAAAGCAATAATTGGTTTAAGAGATATGTTTTAAACATGGAGGAAAGTGAATTTGATCAGTTCTCGATCAAAGTAATTACTCTTACGCCGGAAGAGCTTAATGAGATGGGAACATTACCGGAGTTTGATTTCCTTTATCTGAATTCCGGATTAAGAAGTATTTCTGATGACGACGGCACTGGCGATGACGGAGAAGGCGAAGGCGGCGATAACGGCGAAGGCAGCGATAACGGCGAAGGCAGCGAAAGCGGCAACGGTAACGGTGACGGCGGAGAAAGTAATGAAGACAGCGCTGATGAGTTCAAAGCATATGAGAAAGGCAATAATGATATAAGCGATAGAACTTTGCAATATCTGGTTTCCAGAGCCGTAGCCGGAGCTCTCCCTTGTTTGGTAGACGGAGCGATTCTGTATACTAAGGAAGGAAACGAAGATAGCGAAGCGAAAACCATAAAAATAAATGAAGATCTGAAATCAACGAATATTTTCAAACTTTCTGCCATAATGTGTCAGGATTCTCTGTCAGAATGGTATGAAAAAAACAGCGGTAATTTAAGAGGTGTTTCTGTAAATGATCTTATTGAAGGCATTGTTGAAGATGCGGATAAGAACTTTGTAACGGAACAGGTTTATTGCAGATTTGATGATATTTCGATCATTAATAAGGATTTTCACACCGCTACAATTTATAGAGATGGTTGGGAGATGGATCAAGGTTTCCAGAAGGTTCTGGATGAGATCCTTTTGGACAATGCCTACCGTGAAGCGGACTCATCTGGAAATTACAAAGCGCTCTCTACGGATATCGGGCAGTCTACGGCGGTGCGGCATATTATAAGTTATCAGAACCGCAGGAGAGTGGAGCCGAAGGAGAAAATCAAGGTATTGGAGATCCAGCCTGCTAAGGCGGATAATCCGGAGCTTACATTGGAGCAGCTTCAGGCGTGGGCGCCCGGAGTTAAAGAGGCTGAGATTACGGTTATGACAACTGCCGAATTTATCGGCAAGATTGAAAAACTGAACGAGACCTATGATCTGATCTATATCGGAACGAGCGAGGATCATCTGAACATGAGATACTGGGATTCTGATAAATCTACCAGCAATACGCTGGGAAGTCCTTCCCAAAGTAAGAAAGTATCTGCCGGTACGGTGTTCAATGATTCCAATATGGACGGACTCATTTATTACAATGTAGGCGATTTGCGGGCAGCCGGCGTACTTCTTGCCGGACAGCTGGATACCGAGTATGTGAATCCGAGTGACCGCAACGGAGCTGTATTTGCCTATAATTATTATCGATATGGCGGTAACGATATTACGGAAGAGAAAAAGGAAGCTTTGCTTTCGTTCCTGAACGGTTCTTATCCGGTTATTATTTCGGATGATTTTATTGAGCAGCCGGTAACGGTATTTGGAGATTCCGATTATAAAGGACCGCGTGTCAGTCTTTCTGTGGGAGAGTATACTAGGGAGGATTTAGATAAATTGGGAGGCGTATTGGCACTGGATGTCTCCTCCATCAAAGTAAAGGAAGGATATAAAATAACTATTTTTGATGGGAACAATTTTGATGGGAATTACCTTGAGCTTGACAAAAATGCTAATGATCTCAAATTGTTCAATAGAAATGGTGCTAACTGGAATAATCGTACGTTTTCCGCCATTGTGGAAAGAGTAGAAGATAAGACTCCGGTTAAACGTATTGACGAGGATCATATTGATAATTGTACTTATTTATATGATTTTGTAACAATGGCAATGGAAAAGGATTATGTAAACTTTTATGCATGGAGCGATATTGAGGATGATTCCGAGTTGTTCAAATTCTATTTGAACCGTCCTAAAGTCAGCGTTCAGCAGACCTTTGTCAATGGAGAAAGGAAATACGACAGCGGCAGTGAAATTTATTATATCGGTCCCGGTAATGACGGAAGATATAGACTGGAATTCCATTTTGCAATCCATAACGAAGGTGCCGCATCGGCTAATTCACGGTATCTCTGCAGGCTGTATATCGATATAAACTCCGACGGTAAATTCTCGGCGGAAGAGGAGGTACCGGATATCAATGTGACACAGGGTGGCAGCGGAGTATCGGCGGATGGGTTATACATAGACCGTGAATACGTCCTGACCAGAGGGGTTCCTGACGGATACAAAGGCCTTCTTCCATGGAAAGTGGAAGTTACACAGGCTGACAATGATAATATTTATGCCTCCATAAGCGGCTATACGAAACTGGATGGAATGGAGAAAGAAAGAATAGATGTCATTCAGATTAAGAGATCTAATACTACATGGCCATGGGCGGGAGACCCGATAGATCTGGAAAGAGAGTTTGGTAATGAAAATACGATTTATCATGCATTGGTATACGGAGGCGTGATAGATGGCGTTGAGTATAAGGGAATTTCCGATGATTATGATATTAATGTGGATTGTATGACGATTGAGGAATACGAAGCTATGTATTATGAAAATCCGGACTGCATGAGTAAGTATAATATGCTCATCCTCGGCTTCAGCGATATGTATGAGAATTTCAGCGGAAATTCTGAGGAAGGACCGATGAGCGGGATTGTAGATTTTATCAACAGCGGTAAGAGTGTTCTGTTTGCACATGATACGACTTCCTATGTAAATTATTCCCAGATTGGAATTTTGGGTCATGTGGATAAAACAAATCCTTCGAGCACGGCTGGTGCTGTAACGGCAACAGATAATTTTGCACTCAGTTTGAATAAGTATGTCCGTGGTCTGGTGGGAATGGATCGATACGGTATTCTTTCCGGCAATGGCGATATCCTTCGCCGGGGACAGGTATTGCAGAAAGGCAGCAGCGACTACGATACGATAGTTTCATCGGGCAGGTCTGTGGCGTATGAGCCTAAGAGCAACAGGGAGCGGACGGTTCCTCAGGTGCATGGATATACTTACCATACAATCAATGCAAAGGATAAAAATTACAATAATGGAGAACCCCAGAAAACGGAGTATACTCCTGCGGAACTCGATCCGAGCCTGAATGGAACATTTTCCAATACCTTTCGGAATATCCGTTATGACCCGGTGTTCTATGAAAACGGGTATGGTGATAACGGTGATTTGGATTGGACATGGAATGGCGCTATCAACCTCATGTATGTGACACAGGTCAACAAAGGACAGATCACGGAATACCCGTATCATCTGCCGGAGAAGTTTGAGATAGCGACGACCCACGGACAGTACTATGAGCTGGATTTCACAGCGGATGATGACGGCGACGGTCAGAGTGATCTGGTAGTCTGGTATTGCCTTTCGGACAGAAATGCATATGAGGCCGGGCATTCAGATACAATTTTTTCCGAGTCCCCGAATGATGTAAGGAATAATTATTATATTTATAATAAGGGTAATGTCACTTATACGGGTATGGGACACAGTGCAGGTAGTCCTAGTTCTTTGCCTTACACGGTAGATGAAGCGAAGCTTTTCATCAATACGATAATCGCCGCATATCAGGCAGGCGTAAAGCAGCCGTATATCACGGTATTGAAGAGCGGACTGTCGGAATCGGCCGAATTGAAAATGATGTACCGCTATTACGATACAAGCTATGGCAGTACGTCGGAGTCGTTGGATTATCTGGCAACACCGGAAGTATATGAGAAGATATACTTTAGAGTACAGGATCTGAACTTCGTAAAGGGAACCAGATCGATTGCTACGCGTGTATTTTATGGGGCGGATGACGGCACAGAGACCATTACGGTAGAGGGAAGTGAGTTTACCGTCAATAAACTTGCTGACCTTATATTTAGTGCTGCGGATGAAAGCCCCGTGGATCCCAATAATCTAAAGAGTAATGGAATCTATTATATTATGGTGCCGAAATCAGTTCTGGAACAGTGCGACGAGGGATTGACGTTGTACTTTGAGGCGCAGACTACCATTACGCCCAATACGGTAAGTCAAAAAGTATATGTTACGGATAAGGTTTACGCCAAATTAAATGTATTAAAGGCATTCTTGTTCGACTTGGAATAATTTAACAGTGTATTACAATAAGGTCTCGTAGTCCGCTTCGGTAGCGGATTACGGGATTTTTAATATTATAGGAAATTACGCCGCAGCATAAATCATTTCAATGAGAATGCGAAGCATTCTTGGAATCGTCGCTGCTGAGCGACGATTTTTTATATGCATACATTTCTGGCGTAGTACCAATTTATGATAGAAATTTCTTCTTGCAACCTTCTCAATTTTGGTGTATAGTGATTCACGTTAATAAATATATAAGTTGGCAGCATATATATGTATGGACAGGGGAATCGGTATGGCAAATTATCTGGTAATCGTGGAATCACCGGCTAAGGTGAAAACAATCAAAAAATTTCTCGGGGCTAATTACGAAGTGGCGGCAAGCAACGGTCATGTGCGTGATTTACCCAAAAGTCAGATTGGAATAGACGTGGAGCATGACTTTGAACCGAAATACATTACCATAAGAGGTAAAGGCGAACTTCTGGCATCATTGCGTAAAGAAGTAAAAAAAGCGGATAAAATATATCTGGCAACTGACCCGGACCGTGAAGGTGAGGCTATTTCGTGGCATCTTATGGAGGCCCTTAAACTGGAAGGCAAGAAGGTATATCGCATTACTTTTAATGAAATTACCAAAAATGCGGTTAAAGAATCTTTGAAAAATGCCAGAGAGATTGACATGGATTTGGTAGACGCACAGCAGGCGAGACGCTGTCTTGACCGTATGGTGGGCTATAAGATTTCTCCGCTGCTCTGGGCGAAGGTGAAAAGGGGCTTAAGCGCAGGACGCGTACAGTCTGTTGCCCTCAGAATCATCTGTGACAGAGAAGAAGAAATCAACGCCTTTATCCCGGAAGAATACTGGACATTGGACGCGGTTTTTACGATTCCGGGGGAGAAAAAACCGCTGGTAGCAAGATATTACGGAAGCACTCTTCAGAAGCGGGACATTAAGTCCAAAAAGGAGTTAAAAGCTATAAAAGAATCGTTAAGACGCGCCGATTACAAGGTGACGGAGGTTAAACGCGGCGAGAGAACGAAGAAGTCGCCCCTGCCGTTTACCACTTCAACGCTGCAGCAGGAGGCGAGCAAAACGCTTAATTTTTCTACACAGAAGACGATGCGTTTAGCACAGCAGTTGTATGAAGGTATAGATATCAAGGGTAACGGCACGGTCGGCATAATCACATATCTGCGTACGGATTCCACAAGAGTTTCGGATGAAGCGGAGACTATGGCAAAAGAGTTTATTACGCAAAATTATGGTGAGGCATACGCTGCCGATACAGTCATTGAGAAGAAGAATACGCAGAAGATTCAGGATGCGCATGAAGCCATCCGTCCTACCGATATTAACAGAACACCGGCTGAGATGAAGGACTCGCTCACAAGAGACCAGTTCCGCCTTTATCAGCTTATCTGGAAGCGTTTCACTGCAAGCCGTATGGCGGCTGCGCAGTATGAGACGACTTCAGTAAAAATAGACGCGGAAGGACAGCGTTTTACGGTTTCCGCATCAAAGGTGAAGTTTGAAGGTTTTCTCAAAGTCTATCATGATGAGGAAGAAAAAGAAGAAAACGTTACCTTGGCGAAAGGAATCGACAGATACACGAAGCTTTATTTTGAGTCGTTTGAAGAAAAGCAGCATTTTACACAGCCCGCGCCGCATTACACTGAGGCGTCATTGGTGCGCGCTTTGGAAGAACTTGGAATCGGACGTCCCAGTACTTATGCCCCGACTATTACCACGATTCTTGCCAGACGTTATATAGTAAAGGAAAATAAGAATCTGTATGTGACAGAGCTTGGTGAAATCGTCAATAATATCATGAAGGAAGCCTTTCCGACGATTGTGGATGTGAATTTCACAGCGGCCATGGAAGCCTTATTAGACGGAATTGAAGAAGGCAATGTTAAATGGAAGACCGTCATATCCAATTTTTATCCGGATTTGCAGGAAGCGGTGGAGAAAGCGGAACAGGAGCTTGAAGAGGTGGATATTGCCGACGAAGTGTCCGATGAAGTGTGCGAACACTGCGGAAGACAGATGGTTATTAAATATAGTCCTTATGGTAGATTTTTGGCCTGTCCGGGCTTTCCTGACTGCCGCAATACCAAGCCCTACTTTGAAAAGATAGGCGTTGCATGTCCTAAGTGCGGTAAGGATATTGTATTAAAAAAGACCAAAAAAGGCAGGAAATACTATGGCTGCATAGATAATCCGCAGTGTGATTTCATGGTATGGCAGAAGCCCGTGGATAAAAAATGTCCTAAATGCGGTTCAATCATGCTTGAAAAAGGCAATAAACTGGTATGTTCAGGCGAAACCTGCTCATATGTGGAGTCTACAGAACCTGCAGAGGTCTGATTATGTGAAAGGAGCATAAGTATTAAGGTGACAAATTGTACCAAAAATCCATAAAATTCCACTGTTTTTTTGAATATTCACTGAAAAATCATTGAAATGTCCTAAAAAATATGCTATAATACATACGTATTTTTAAAGTCGATGGGGGATTAGTATGAGTAGTGTACAGTTGCTGGATAAGACCAGAAAAATAGGCAAACTCCTTCATAATAATAATTCGGGCAAGGTTGTATTCAATGATATCTGTGATATTCTCAAAGAAATCCTCGGCTCGAATGTGTTGGTAATAAGCAGGAAAGGAAAGGTACTTGGCATAGGTGATTTGGACAATGTGGAATCCCTGACCGAGTTAATAGTTGACCATGTGGGGGGCTTTATAGACCCTATGTTGAACGAAAGGCTTCTTTCCGTTCTTTCCACTAAGGAGAATGTCAATCTGGAGACTTTGGGATTTGAGAATATTGATACGAAAAAGTTTCAGGCTATAATATCGCCGATTGAGATTTCCGGCGAAAGACTTGGTACGCTGTTCGTATATAAATGCAATGAGCAGTACGACATTGATGATATCATCTTGTGCGAGTACGGCATGACGGTGGTGGGGCTTGAGATGCTTCGTGCAGTGAATGAGGAAAGCGCTGAAGAGAATCGTAAGATTGCGGTAGTCAAATCGGCAATCAGTACGCTTTCTTTATCTGAGATGGAAGCGATTACCCATATTTTTGATGAACTGAACGGCATGGAAGGTATTCTGGTAGCGAGCAAAATCGCCGATAAGGCCGGGATTACACGTTCTGTTATCGTGAATGCCATCCGTAAATTTGAAAGCGCGGGAATCATAGAATCGCGTTCATCGGGGATGAAGGGAACCTACATCAAGGTAGTGAATGATTTCGTGTATGACGAAGTGGAGCAGCTGAAGAAACAGGGCGGTTACTAGGCAGTTTTGTTAAAAACAGCATAAAGGACAAAGGAATGGTCGATGATAAAAGGATTTATAACATGGTGGAGCATTACTACCGTTAGAAGTCCTTTTTCAATTATTCCAAATTATGTAAATGTAATACCAAAAAGTTATATTTTTTGTCTGTTTTTTTTGTTAATCTATTGTTTTTTTTCTAATTTGCTTTTATAATTTATAAGAAACATATTATGACTTAGTATGTCACTTTGGGCTTAAGATTCAGAATTGCCTGAAAATATATAATAAACAGGGGAGGATACATATGAGTGCATTAATAAACACGAATGTATACGACTATGTAAATGTGCTTGATAAGGCGGCGGACGCGTCATGGCTGCGTAATGATGCAATCTCTAATAACATATCCAATGTGGATACGCCGGGATATAAGAGACAGGACGTTGATTTTGAATCGCAGCTTGCACATGCGCTTAAGAATTCCAGATACACGTCCATGGATGCAAGGGTGTCAAATATCAAGTTAAACCGCCTGAATCCGATTTGCTATACGGATTATGCTGGTTTTTCTTATCGTCTGGACGGCAATAACGTGGATATAGATACAGAAGGCGTTTATCTTGCGAAGAACCAGATTACATATCAGGGATTGGAAATGAGCATAGCGCAGGAATTTAAAAATCTGCAGCTTGTTATGAAATAAAGGAGAATAGATTGAAAAATCTGTGATTTTTCAATCGCAAATTTGTGCCCTTAAGCACAAATTCGCAGGTTAAGAAAGGAGCAAGGGTATTAGAATATGGGAATGTTTACGGCTTTTGACATTAATGCAACAGGTATGACTGCGGAGAGATACCGCATGGATATAATTGCTGGAAATATAGCTAATCAGAATACGACCCGTACTGAGGACGGCACGCCTTATCGCAGGAAAGTAGTGGTTTTTGAGCAGAAAAATTCACAGACGCCTTTCCGCCATGTGCTGAACACGGCGAGAGACCGCTATTCGGGAACCGGCGTTAAGGTAAGCGGTGTTTATGAGGACAATTGGACTGAAATGAACATGGTTTATGACCCGTCGCATCCGGATGCTGATGAGAACGGTTACGTGACCTATCCAAATGTCTCAACCATAACAGAGATGACGAACCTGATTGATGCGAGCCGCGCTTATGAGGCTAATTCAACGGCGTTCTCTGCAAGTAAGAATATTGCTACCAAGGGGCTTGAAATATTAAACGGCTAAGACAGATGATTTGATGGCATGAAAGGAGCATAGTTGTTAACATGAATTATGATATTTTGGCATTGCGTAATATGTCATCGGGTGCGGTTAAGGAAGCGGTGAAGAATTCGCCGATTACTAAATCCGATACATACGTTGATACAAGCTTTAATGATTTTCTGGGTACTGCTATCGATAATATTAATACGACTAACAGTTTTCTTTCCGATGCGGAGAATGAAGAGATTAAATGGGCTCTTGGTGAGACCGAAAATACCCATGACTTAACGATTGCGCTGCAGAAAGCATATACGGCTTTGCAGTACACGGTAGCCATAAGGGATAAGTTATTAGATGCTTATAAGGAACTTATGCAGATGCAGATATAATCGGTATGGTGCATTACTTAAGGAGAAATAACAGTCGTGGATAGTATATTAGAGAAATTAAAGGAAATAGGCAATAAAATACTGGAATGGTGGAACCGCTTTACGGCTAAGCAGAAGACTCTGATAGTCATGGCAATATCGACAGTCGTTTTGGCAATAGTTATTCTTGTTACCGTTCTTAACAAACCTGAGTATGTGCTGTTAAAACAGTGCGAGGATGCTATGCAGGCATCGAACGTGAAGGATTTGCTGGAAGAAGAAGGGCTTACATATACTGTTACTGATGACGGTCTGACATTCAGAATTCTGAAATCCCAGCAGCCTGATGCAAACTGGTTGTTAGCTTCTAACAGTATCAAGACGGCGGGACCTGATATTGAAGGTGTGACGAGCGGCGGGTTTTCCACTACGGAATCCGATAAACAAAAAAAGTATGTTAGATATCAGGAGGATAAGCTTGAGAACGACATTGTAGAGATGCTTGATGTTGTAAAAACTGCTACTGTCACCCTGACGATTCCTGAAAATACGGGAACTCTGATTGATTCTCAGGAAGAAGCACATGCCACTGTGGTTCTCAGACTTAACGGTGAAATGACTACTGAGACTGCGGCTGCTTTAGCGCGCGCTGTAGCGGTAGGAATAGGCAATGATACAACCAATAATATTGTAATAATGGATTCAAACGGCATTATGCTGTTTTCCGGAGAAGATAATTATTCGATGGCGGGTGTAGCTACGGCGCAGCTGTCTGTAAAGGCTGAGGCGGAGAAAATGGTTACAGCCAAAGTAAAACAGGCGCTTAGGGGTACGAATGAGTTTGATAACATTGAAGTTGCCACTAACCTTGTACTGAACTTCGGTAACAGCTCCGAAGTGATTCATGAGTATTCGGCTCCGGAAGGAAGAGATGAGGGTATGTATGCTCATGAAGATACATTCGAATCAGTAAATGAGAGCGGAATCGGCGGCGTTCCGGGAACCGATTCCAATGATGATGATTCGACATATGTACTGAGGGATAATAACACTTCAACAGCTACACAAAAAGAGACTTCCAGAGATTTTCTGCCGAATGAGAGAGTCTACACTGAGGAGAAGCTGGCCGGTGAAATTAATTATACGCGTTCTTCGCTTTCTGTTTCTGCGATAAGCTATAATGTAATCCGTGAGGAGGACGTCAAGACACAGGGGCTTCTTGACGGTATTACATGGGAGGAATATAAGCTTGCAAACAAGTCGCGTACTAAGATGGAAATAGATGAAGATATAGTAAATGTAGTGTCTCAGGCGTCCGGTATCGGTACCGGAAATATTGCGCTTGTGGCATATACCGAGAATGTTTTTCTGGATGCCGAGGGCTCAGGCATTAAGGCTACGGATGTTCTGCAGATTATTTTGATTATAGTCATTCTCGGACTGCTTGCGTTTGTTGTGCTTAGAAGTATGCGCAGCGAGAAGCATGAAGATGAAGAAGAAGAGCTTTCTGTTGAGAATTTGTTACAGTCTACACCCGATACTCAGCTGGTAGACATTGCTATGGAAGAAGAGACAGAGACGACTAAGCTCATTAATAAATTTGTGGATGATAATCCGGAAGCAGCGGCTAATCTGCTGCGCAATTGGTTAAATGAGGACTGGGGGTAAGGGTAATGTCAAAAACTTCTGATGAGAAAATTAACGGAGTGCAAAAGGCGGCTATACTGCTGATTGTTCTCGGACCTGAAAGGTCGGCGACGATTTTCAAACATCTGAAAGAAGATGAAATAGAAGAGCTTACTTTGGAAATCGCAAATACCAGAACGATTACACCTAAGCTTAGGGAAGAAGTTACAGAAGAATTTTATCAGGTATGTCTGGCGCAGCAGTATATCGCAGAGGGCGGTATCAATTATGCTACGGAACTGTTGGAGAAATCATTCGGCGCGGACCGGGCGAAAGATGTAATCGGCAAACTGACGGCATCATTGCAGGTTAAGCCGTTTGAATTTGTCAGAAAGACAGACCCTTCGCAACTGCTTAACTTTATTCAGGATGAGCATCCGCAGACAATTGCACTTATTTTGTCATATCTTGCGCCTGCTCAGTCAGCACTTATTATTTCAGCGCTTCCGCCCGACAGACAGGCGGATGTTGCTAAGCGTATCGCAGTGATGGACAGAACAAGTCCGGATGTTATTAAAGAGGTGGAAAAGGTATTGGAATCCAAACTGGCATCTTTGGCAAATCAGGATTACACCATTATCGGTGGTGTCGATGCAATCGTAGAAATTTTGAATACCGTAGACCGTGGTACAGAGAAACATATCATGGAAACTATGGAAATCGAAGAGCCGGAGCTTGCTGATGAAATCAGGAAGAAGATGTTCGTATTCGAAGATATCCTGCTTCTGGACGACAGAGCTATCCAGCGTGTACTGCGTGACGTAGATAACAGCGACCTTGCAATCGCTCTTAAAGGCTCTAATGAGGATGTACAGAATGCTATCTTCAACAACCTGTCCAAACGTCTTGCTGTTATGATTAAGGAAGATATGGAATTCATGGGTCCTGTCCGTATGAAGGATGTGGAAGAGGCACAGCAGAAGATTGTAAATATCATCAGAAAACTGGAAGACTCTGCAGAAATTGTTATCTCCAGAGGTGGAGGTGACGAGATTATTGTCTAATATATATAAAGCAACCTGGGTAGCTATACAGGAGGATGAGAAGTGTATTATTGACAGTAATGCCATTCTCGCCCGTAGAGAGGAAGAACTGGAAGCCAGGGAAGAAGAGATAAGAAGGTATAGAGCCGCGTCAGCCGGTGAATCTCAGGATGTTGGTTTCACGGGCGGAATCGGTGGTGAACAGATAGATGCACTGTTATATGACCGGGATGGTGAAGGAAGCGGTTTGTTAAAAGCGCAGGAGGAACCTCATATGGAGGGACCGACACCGGAAGAACTCCGGGCCGAGGCGGAAGCCGAGCTGGAAGCAGCCAGAGCGGAAATTGCGCAAATGAAGCAGGCTGCGCAGGCGGAAATCGAAGCGCAGAAACGCTCTGTCATAGATGATGCCAGGCAACGGGGATATAATGACGGTCTTGCGTCAGCGCAGGAGCAGGCTGACAGAATGAAGAGAGAACTTGATGCAGAACGTATCAGACTGGAAGAAGAGTATGACAGACTCATAGATGAGTTTGAACCTAGGTTCATTGATACGATTACTGCAATTTATAATCATATTTTTAATACTGAATTAGAGAATGAAAGAGGCATCCTGGTACATTTAATTGACTCTACTTTACGAAAAGTAGAAAGTAGCAGGACTTTTATTGTGCATGTATCTAAGGATGATTATCCTTATGTGAATATGCAGAAAAAGCTGTTTACAGAAGGCGCGGTAGGCGGACGCGGTGTGGTTGAGGTCGTGGAAGACATTACACTGCGTCAGAACGAGTGCCTTATAGAGACTGATGGCGGAATTTTTGACTGCGGCGTAGGAACTCAGTTAGAGGAACTGACGAAGAAACTGAAGCTGTTGTCTTTTGAAATGTAAAGTGTGAAAAATAAATTTTTCACACGCGAATTTGTGCAGGCATCAATGATGCCTTGAGTAATGTGTGCAATGCACACATACAAATTCGCAAGCTGAGAAAGGTGCATGATTATTGGCATGGCAAATGTTTTTATAGATTTTACAAAATACGGCAGAATTGCAGATGATACTTTTTTTAAGAGCATGGGGCGTGTGGAGAATGTGGTAGGACTTACCATAGAATCTGCGGGACCTGAAGCAAGGCTTGGGGATTTATGCAGAATATATCCTAAGGATAAAGAATTACCGCCAATTATATCGGAAGTTGTTGGTTTTAAAGAAAGAAAGACCCTGCTCATGCCTTATGAAAAAACTGAGGGAATAGGTATCGGATGCGTCGTTGAAAATATGAAAATGCCTTTGTCCGTACATGTCTGTGACGGGCTGCTTGGTAAGGTGTTGGATGGGCTTGGAAGATGCGATGAGATTGATTTTGATGAAGAGCAGGCTGTCAGCTATCCTATGGAAGCTGCTCCGCCGGACGCTATGGCAAGGGAGATTATAGACGAAGTGCTTCCGTTAGGCGTCAAGGCGGTAGATGGTCTGATGACAGTGGGTAAAGGGCAGCGAATCGGTATTTTTGCCGGTTCAGGCGTCGGAAAGTCTACCCTGATGGGAATGTTTGCCCGCAATACAAAGGCGGATATCAATGTTATTGCTCTGATTGGGGAGCGTGGCAGAGAGGTCAGAGAATTTATAGAGAGAGATTTAGGACCGGAAGGTATGAGACGTTCGGTTGTAGTAGTGGCTACTTCGGATAAACCGGCTATGGAGAGAAAAAAAGCCGCACAGACGGCAACTGCGATTGCGGAGTATTTCAGGGATCAGGGTAAGGATGTATTGCTGATGATGGATTCCCTGACACGTTTTTCCATGGCGCAGAGGGAAATCGGGCTGGCGAGTGGTGAACCGCCTGTATCCAGAGGGTATCCGCCCAGTGTTTATTCCGAGATGCCCAAGCTCTTAGAGCGTGCGGGGCGTTCCGATAAAGGCTCCATTACCGGTTTATATACGGTATTGGTAGACGGTGATGATTTTAATGAACCGATTACGGATACTGCGAGAAGTATTCTGGACGGACACATTATGCTGAACCGTAAACTTGCTCATAAGAACCATTATCCTGCGATCGACGTATTGCAGAGTATTTCCAGATGTATGAGTCAGATTGTGCCCAAGGAGCATAAGACGGCGGCAGGTAAGCTTAAGAACGTACTGGCAACCTATAACGAAGCCGAGGATCTGATTAATATCGGCGCATATAAAAGCGGAAGCAATCCCAATATAGATTATGCAATCGAAAAAATAAATGCGGTGAATGATTATCTCATGCAGGATGTGGATAGTAAACTGAACTACGAGCAGGAATTGGAGATGCTCAAAGGGCTGTTTGAGTAGCAGCGTCAAGATTTATTATAGGACTGAAAACATATGGCGAAGTTTGTATACAGAATGCAGAGCATACTGAATATAAAAAACCAGATGGAAACCCAGGCGAAAATGGAGTTGGGGCAGGCACAGCGCAGACTCATGGAAGAAGAGGAACGGCTTAGTGGGCTTTACGATAGAAGACGGGGTTATCTGGAAGAGGGCAGGAAACTGCGGCAGGAGGCACTTAAGGTACAGAGCCTGCGTGATAATGAATATGCGTTGGCAAGAATGGATGAGTTCATAGAAGACCAGAAGCTCAATGTGAGGAAGGCCGAAGAGGAAGTAGAGGCGGCGCGGGCGAAGCTGGAAGAAATCATGAAGGAGCGTAAGGCTCAGGAGAAATTGCGCGAAAGAGCGTTTGAACAGTTCGTGCGTGAGTTGAATGCGCAGGAGAGCAAGGAAGTAGACGAGTTGACAAGCTATACTTATGGACAGAAAAATTCATAGCAGGAGGCATGGCTAAGGTGAAAATTTAATTTTCCACACACATACTTGTATGTGTTATGCTTTGCATGTGTTATGCAATATTTGTGCAGACATCGTAGATGTCTTGGACACACAAATTCGCGGACATAGGAAGGGGTAAGGTTATACAATGGCAGACATGTTAAATAATGCTGTAGATACCGATGCAGAGAAAAAAAGACTCAAAGATGAACGTAATAAATTAAAAAACGAACAGAAAGCACAGAAGAAAGAAGCAAAAAAGCGTGCAAAGGAAATTGCCGCGCAGGAGGCGGAGCTGGATGAAGAGGCCGGAGGACTGCCGGTATTTTTTGTAACGCTGATTATCGTGGTTATCTGGGTCGCAATACTGGGTGTGCTTATTAAGCTTGATGTGGGCGGTTTCGGCTCTACGGTTCTGGCACCCGTAATTAAGGATGTGCCGGTGTTAAATAAGATTCTTCCTGAGGAAAGCGTCGTTACGACCAGTGATGAAGAATCTTACGGAGGTTATACCAGCCTGCGTGATGCTGTGGATTATATTACCGAGTTGGAACTGGAGTTAGAGCGCGCACAGTCGTTAAGCGGCGTTGATGCCCAGAGAATAGAAGAACTGGAAGCGGAAGTCGAGAGACTTAGGACATTCGAGGATGCGCTGGTAGATTTTGACAGAATCAGAACAGAATTCTATGAAGAAGTAATATATGCCGATAAAGCGCCGGATCCGGAAGAATACAGAAAATATTACGAAGAAATAGACCCTACCTATGCGGAATATCTTTATAAACAGGTAGTGGAGCAGGCGCAGGTGGACGCGGCGCTTCAGGACTATGCGCAGCCGTTTGCCGATATGGATCCTGCGTCGGCGGCAGCAATCTTAGAGAATATGACAGGAGACCCCGAGCTGGCGGCTAAAATACTGGGTCAGCTTACGCCTGCGGCAAGAGGTGAAGTGCTGGCAGCTATGGACTCGGAATTCGCAGCCAGATTGACGAGAATAATGGATCCCGAATAAGATATTTTTCGTTCTCTGACTAAAGAAAATACCGGAATATAACGATATATACTGTGTATGTATTTATAAAATGTGGTATATTGCGTGGGTTACACGCTTTATATAAAAGCCGTAAGGCTAAAGAACCTTGAAAACTAAAGGAAGGAGGAAGGTAAATGGCAAGCTTACCTGTAAACAACAATTTGAATGTGCTTGCAGCTATTGCGAACCAGACATCAGGCATGCCGGATAACCGGAACGATGAGCAGGGCGACAGCTTCGATATGGTCATGAGCCGCGTTAATTCTCAGACGGATAACCTTCAGGAGACTCAGACTGTCAGAATTTCTGCTGCTGCCAAGGCTTCCGTAAACGCTGCGGTAATGTCAACAGGAGTTGCAGCCGCAAGTTCTGTGAAAAGCGTACAGAAGAGTACGGCGGAGTCAACGGAGAATACCGGAAATGATAACGTAAAGCAGGCAGATGCAAAAGCCACAGCGAACGACGATTCCGACAAGACGGTTTCCGATGACAAACCCTTAGACAGTAACGTTTCCGATGAAAAGGAGGAAGCGGTGAATGAAGCGGGAGAGAATCTGGTGAAGGAAGTTGCGAAAGAGATGGAGCTCACTCCTGATGAAGTGGAGGAAGCGATGGCGGTTTTAGGACTCAGCGCTTTGCAGCTGCTTGACCCCGATAATATGAAACAGCTTCTTGTTACATTATCAGGGAACGAAGATCATCTTTCCATCATTACCGATGGAGAACTCTACGGACATCTTCAGAATCTCTTGGATGAGGTGTCGTTTGCTTTGGAAGATTTGCAGACTGAACTGGGGATTTCAGAGGAGGAACTGAATGTACTGATTGCGGATATGGCTGCAGCAGAAGATGAAACAGAAGTGATTCCGGAAGAAATAAAGCCTCAGGACGATTTGGCTGATCAGACTGACAAGGCAGAAGAAGTGAATCCGGAAGCCGTAAAAGATTATGCGGTAACAGTGCATAAAGACGGCGAGACAGTGAAAGTTAAGGTAACTGTTGACAACGTAAGCGGTGATAAAAGCATGAAGGAAGAAGTCACGGAGGAGTCAAAGCTTCAGGTTGAGACTGAGACTAAGTCGGGTACTAAAGATTCATCGGCTCAGGACAAAGGAGAAGGAAGCTCACAGGGCAGTTTTGTAATGCAGACTCCCGTAGAGCAGCCGGTAGTGAATGAAATCATACAGGAACAGCCGTTTATGGAGCGCTACGTGGACGCGCAGGACATAATGAATCAGATTGGCGAGTACATAAAGCTTAATCTGAAGGCAGATGTTCAGGAGTTGGAATTACAGCTTCATCCCGCAAGTCTTGGAAATATAAATATCCAGCTTACGGCAAAAGACGGTATGATTACGGCACAGTTCACTACTCAGAACGAAGCGGTCAAAGCGGCGATAGAAAGCCAGCTGGTGCAGCTTAGAACTCAGTTTGATGAGCAGGGCTTAAAGGTTGATGCAGTTGAAGTTGCGGTAGCTGATTATCGGTTCAACCAGAATTTTTCCGGTAATGAAGAGAATGCAGGCGAAAGTGCAGGCAGCAATAAGAAGAATCGGAAAAAAATAAACTTAAATGAGCTTGATTTGGATGAACTTCCCGAAGATATGGAAGATTCCGACAGAATCACCGCACAGATGATGGCGCAGAACGGAAACACGGTAGATTTTACAGCATAACGGACACATTCAAAGAAAGGAACACAACACATGATAGGAAGAGTAGAAGATGGTAAAATTATTGAGTCTAACTCAGCAGCGTCTTTAGCGAAGGAAAGCAGTAAAAAGAGCAATTCCACGGTAGACAAGGATCAGTTCTTACAACTTCTGGTAGCTCAGATGAAATATCAGGATCCTTTGGAGCCTACATCCAATACGGAATATGTTTCACAGTATGCTACGTTCTCGGAACTTGAGCAGATGCAGAATATGAGCGCATCATTAGAACTGGCAAGAGCTTCAGGTCTGGTAGGACAGACGGTACTGATGGATGTAACTGACAGCGCAGGCAGGACGACTACGATACAGGGTAATGTAGACTATGTCGTTTATGAAGCTAATAAAGCATATCTGTCTATAAACGGAGAGCTGTATTCATTGGATGATCTGAATACCGTAGCAGACCAGAAATATCTGGCAGCTTATTCCAAAGCGGCAGAGTTCATCAACGCTTACAACAAACTTCCGATACCCGCACTTCTTACTATTGATGATGAAGAAGCGGTTACTAAGGTAAATGAGACATATCAGGGCATGTCCGATTACGAGAAGAAGTTTATCACGGACGACTATGTAAAAGGTCTTAAGAAGCTTGTAGAAAGAATGGAAGAGCTTAAGATGGCGGAAGAGGAAAAAGGTGAAGGAGTCGATAAGACCGAGGGAACCGATAAGACCGAAGATGGCGAAGATGCTGATTAAGATAACGAAGAAGACAACGGTGCGGAAACTGTACAGTAAGGATACGCAGTTATCTCAAGGAGGAGAACGGTTATGAAGATTCAAAATAATCAATTTCTTTCCATCGAGCAGTTACAGGATCAATATTTAAACAAAAACCGCAGCGGCCGTATGCAGGATGACGCTTCGTCAGGCGGACTTAAGTTTCAGGATATTTTATCACAGAAGACTATAAGACCGGAAACGAACGAAGTAAAGTTTTCTAAACACGCAGCGAGCAGACTGGCGGACAGAAATATTGAACTGACTAAGGAACAGGTAGAACGCCTGAATCTGGGCATGGCGAGAGCCGGTGCGAAGGGAATAAACGATTCATTAGTTATTGTCGATTCACTTGCATTTATCGTGAATGTACCTAATAACACGGTCATCACGGCGATGGATCAGACAGATGCAGACGAAAACGTATACACAAACATTGATGGAGCTGTAATTATTTAGCCGGACCTTTATGGAGGCTTATGTTCCTGAATGACAGAGGGAATAAAACAGCGCATCACCAAACAAGGAGGTCATTCATTATGATGAGATCACTTTTCTCTGGTGTAGCAGGTCTGAGGACTCACCAGACAAGAATGGATGTTATCGGTAATAACATCGCAAACGTTAACACGACATCTTATAAATCACAGTCAATGGTATTCAGCGATTTGCTGTATCAGACTACACAGGCAGCTTCAGGAGCCAATGCCACAACAGGCAGGGGCGGTATTAACGCCAGGCAGATAGGTCTGGGCGCTAAGACTGCAGCGATTTCCACATCGATTACCACACAGGGTTCCGCGCAGTCTACCAACAATCCGTTTGATATCATGATTACGGGCGATTCCTTCTTTGTAGTCAACAACGGCTCACAGAACTTCTTTACAAGAGACGGTTCATTCACCATAGACGGTGCCGGTAATCTGGTTATGTCATCTACCGGTTATACGGTTATGGGATGGCAGGTTGACGAGGAGACGGGAAATGTTCTGCCTGATACCGTATCTGCGCTCAGGGTTATGAGCGAAAAAAACCTAACCTATCCGCCGGAATATACAACTAAGGCTATTGCAACCGGCATAGTGGATAAACATGATACTGCGACCAGAAGTACGGCGGGAAGAGCTATGACCCTGACCATATATGATAATCTGGGTTATCAATACACCGCTAAATTCAGTATCCACAATCTGGACGGTGACGGAGAGTATTATGTACAGCTTGATGATATTCTTGATTCCGATGGAGTATCCCTTGTTAAGTTGTACAATTTAAGCAGTATTAAGGAAGTGGCGACTTTCGGTAAAGATGATACGATTACTGCTACAACTCTGTATCAGTTGCTTGACACGGCGGAATATGACTATGATAATAACTCGTATTCCATGAAATACATGCTGGCTAATATACTGGATGGTTATTCCAGCAACCAGCTTATCAATGCTGCAACAACCACAAGTATCACTAATCTGGCAGGAACCCCGGTTAGTAAGACGACGAATACCTATGCCATAACTGAGGGTCAGAATGTGACTGTCAAGGGAACTATTAAATTATCAAAGAACGAGCTTCAGGCGCCTAATTTCAATCTGATTTACGCGATAGATAAGGATAATTCAACCACATCAATAACGAATTATTGTTACTATGGTAAGGATAAAGACGGTAAATCGGTTACATTGAATGACAATCCTCCGGATCCGGCGAAATGGAAGTCTGTATTGGAAAAATCCTTCCCGGATGTAAATGTAGATAGTATTACGGTTAACTCGGACGGCTCGATTGAGATGGATTTTACACAGAATTTCAAAGCGCTTAAGACGGCAACCTATCATCTTGATAAAGACTATTTTATCGGAGAAAAGATTGAAGACCCGTTAGAAGCATATGGTCTGTCCAATACGGATAATACGAAGTATACCTTCGAGACAGTAGCGCCGGATGGTCAGGCACAGATTACTAAGAGCTATACCTATACCGGCAACAAGCTGGTATTTAATACGGATGACGGTACATTCTCTTATATCGGAAGTACGGATAATGACACTGCGGTACTTGATTTCAACATATCGGCGACATCAAGACGTGGTGAAACGATTAACCTGACACAATTCAGTGACGTCGATATCGACTTTTCACAGATTATGAATCTAAACAACGGTGGCAAAACTACCGCATCCTTAACCGGAGGAGACGCTGAGAGCGGTGCCGGCGCCGGAAGATTAGTCGGAGAGATGACAGGTATAGAAGTCGGTCAGGACGGTACAATAACTGCATATTATGATAACAATCAGTCTAAGGTATTAGGGCAGATTGCGGTTGCTAACTTCGCCAATGCCGCAGGTCTATCCAAAGTGGGTAACAACCTTTATTCCACAACCATGAACTCCGGTGATTTCGATGGAATAGGCTCTGATATTACGGAAGGCGGCGGTAAGATGGAAAGCGGCGTTCTGGAAATGAGTAACGTAGATTTGTCTTCGGAATTTACCGAAATGATTACTACGCAGCGTGGTTTCCAGGCAAACAGCCGAATTATCACTGTATCCGATAATATGCTTGAGGAACTTGTAAACCTTAAGAGATAGTAATTGGAAAATATTTTTTATAGAAAGAGGAACTTTTGTGTTCCTCTTTTTATAATTATGTGATAGAATAGAAAAAGTGGAGTCAAATACCTACATATTTATCGGGAGAGTAGCGTTGTAATGATAGAAGTGACGAAAATCAACGGAGTGAAGGTTCTTGTCAATCCGGATCTGTTGGAACTTGTGGAGGAAACGCCGGATACCGTGTTGTCCTTTACTACCGGGCGTAAAATAATTGTAAAAGAAAGTAGACAAGACGTGAAAAATTTAGTAAAATCATATAGAAAGGATATTTTTGCAGATTAATGTAAACTTGTTGCAAGTGGGTGGATTTTATGGATTTAGCTTCAATTCTAGGCTTGGTTATCTGTTTTGTACTGGTTGTATTCGGTATTGTATATGATAAAAACACGGGAGTTAATTTTGCATCTATTTTTAACTTCCTTGATGTGCCTTCGGCACTGATTACTTTTGGCGGTTCATTCTGTTGTATTCTTGCAAGTTATACGATGAGCGACTATTTCGCGGGACTCAAGAGTATAGCTTTGATATTCAAGACTTCCAATATGAATGTTGCGGAGATTATTCAGAAAATCATAGATTTATCCAATGTTGCGCGTAAGGAAGGTCTGCTGTCTCTGGAAGAAGCGGCGGGAGAAATCGACGATCCGTTTTTACAGAAAGGCATATTGCTGGTAGTCGATGGTACTGACCCGGAACTTGTGCGTGCGATTATGGAGACGGAGTTAGTCAGTGTAGAGGGCAGGCATAAAGCTAAGATTGGATTCTGGGAAGATTTGGGAGCCATGGGTCCTGCGTGGGGTATGATCGGAACCCTGATAGGTCTGGTAAACATGCTTCAGGCTATGGATGACCCTTCCGCTATCGGACCTGCTATGGCGGTCGCCCTGATTACCACATTGTACGGTTCCATCCTTGCGAACTGGATATGCGCGCCTGTTGCAAGTAAGTTAAAGAGTAAGAACTCAGATGAAATGATGGTGAAGGAGATAGAGATAGAAGGTCTTCTGTCTATACAGGCAGGAGAGAATCCACGTGTCATAGAAGAAAAACTGAAATCCTTCTTAGCGCCTAAGGACAGAGCAAGCTCTGAAGAAGAGGTCGGAGGTGAAGTAGATGGCTAAAAAGAAACCGGACGAACCCAAAAAGGGTGCGCCTGCGTGGCAGTCTACATTTGCTGATTTGATGAACCTGCTGCTTTGTTTCTTCGTTCTGCTGTTTTCCATGTCAACGGTAGACGCACAGAAATTTGAAATGATTGCGGCATCTTTTAACCAGACATTCAGTATTTTTACTGCCGGAGCTACTGCGATTGGAGACGGTGTCCTCCCCGGTATGGGAGTCAGCCAGTTAAACGAGTTAGACCAGTTTATCAACAGCACCGGTAAGATGAGTGACAGTGACAAGGACCCGGAAAATCTGGAGTCAGCCAAGGATGATCTGGAGTCGGCCAAGGAAGAAATAGAAAAGGCTCAAATGGAAGAAGCGGAAGAACTGGCGGAGAAGATACAGGAAGCCATAGACGAAAGCAATTTGGATAAAGAAATAGATATTGAATTTACTTCACAGTATGTACAGCTTACCCTGAAAGGCTCGGTACTTTTTGATTCGGGAAGCGTACAGTTAAAGGAAGCTGCGCTGCCGGTACTTAATCAGGTGGGAATCATACTGGAGCGTTATGCACAAAGCACGATTGAAATCGAGGGACACACGGATAATGTGCCTATGTCCGGTGCGAAATATTCCAATAATGACGAACTCAGTTCGGGACGCGCATTGTCGGTGTTTAATTATCTTCTGCAGACGACGAACCTTGATCCTGCGACACTGAAGCATTCGGGACGCGGCGAGTATATGCCGGTTGCAGACAACTCTACCCCTGAGGGGAGAACGATGAACAGGCGTGTTGAAATTAAGATATATACTTCACTTAGTTCATATTGATAAAAAAAGCTACAAATAAAGAGGAGATAATGATATAATGAAAAAGAATCTGATTTCTATTATTATACTGGCGTTATTAATTGTGAATATTGTTTTGACGTCAGTAATGATGCTGAGTGTGACCGGAGCGGCCAGAAGAACTTCAGAATTTATCGATAATGTCACGACAGTATTGAATTTGGAGCTGACAGCTCAGACTAATACGGGAGACAGAGAAAAGGAAGCCGTACCGATAGAAAATACTGCAACTTACAGTATATCCGAAAAGATGACTATTCCGCTTAAGGACAGTGTAGACGATGAAGGTAAAAACACAAGTCATTTTTGTATGGCGTCAATAAGTTTTTCAATTAATAAGAAAAATGCCGGATATAAGAAATATTCGGAAGATCTTTCGCCACAGGAAGAAAAAATTAAAGATATGATTAATACAGTGTTTGGTAAATATACTCTGGAAGAAGCAAAAGGTAATGAGGAGATGCTTAAGGATGAGATATTGGAAGAAGTACAGAAGATGTATGATTCTGACTTTATTTTTGACGTAGGTTTCGGAAGTATTTTGTACCAATAGCCTGATATTTGATGTATAATAACCACGAGGAGGTGAATTTTCGTGGGCGAGGTACTCTCTCAAAATGAGATTGATAATTTGCTTGCAGCGTTAAGCAGCGGTGAATTAGATGCGGACCAGATGCAGGATTCCAATGAGAAGCAGGTTAAGAATTATGATTTCAAACGACCTACGAAATTCTCCAAAGAGCATCTACGTACTTTGGAAATTATTTTTGAACATTATGGAAGATTATTATCGACCAACCTTCCGGTCTATCTTAGAAAAAATGTACAGGTAACGGTAACGAGTTCTGAGACGGTTATTTTCTCTGAATTCAGTAATGCGCTTTCCAATCCGCTTATACTTGGCATTGTTAATTTTCAGCCGTTAGGCGGTACGATATTAGTAGAATTGGCGTCTAATCTTGGATTTACAATGATAGACAGAATGCTTGGCGGACAGGGAGAGCCGCTTGAAAAGAACAGGGAATTCTCTGAAATAGAAATGACTATTGTAGAGAAAATGATGGTTGTATGTATGCAGCTTATGCGCGAACCATGGAAAAATGTTGTTGACATTAATCCTGTTCTGGAGCGTATTGAGACAAATTCGCAGTTTGCACAGATTATAGCGCCTAACGATATGATAGCAATCGTTACTTTGAATATAAAGATAGGTGATGTAGAAGGACTTATGAATGTCTGCCTGCCGTTCTTTACTCTTGAAAGCGTAATGGATAAATTGAATACCAAATTCTGGTACGCTAATATGCAGGAGCAGGATGACGAAGAGTATAATGATTTCATTGAAGCTATGATCAGAAAGGTTGATATACCGGTAAAAGCTGTACTTGGAAAAAGTAAAATATCACTGAATGATTTTGTTAACTTACAGCTTGGTGATATCATACGATTGGATACTAATGTTGATAACGACTTAAATATATATGTCGGCAATATTAAGAAATTCACTGCACTGCCCGGTACTAATAAGGACAGATATGCAGTCAGGGTAACGTCTGTATTCAGAGAGGAGGAAGTATAGAGGCATGGACGGAATGTTATCACAGGATGAAATAAATGCGCTGCTAAACGGCGGTATTTCCGATAGCGATAGTGGTAGTTCATCGTCCGACGGAGCATCGTCAGGTGGTTCATCTGAAATAGATACGAGTCTTTTAAGCGATATTGAAAAAGATGCCGTTGGCGAAGTTGCCAATATCAGCATGGGCTCCTCGGCAACAACATTATTTTCACTTGTTAATAGAAAAGTAAATATTACGACACCTGTTGTAACCTTGTCGAATTGGGAAAATGTACTGACGGAATATGAAAGACCTTGTGTATTTATACA
>CAZRKN010000003.1:0-118807 GCA_964600805.1 uncultured Bacteroides sp.
AAGGCGTATTCCGAGGATAACGAGACAGCCTGTGAATCTCCATTTCTGTCCTGTTGCAGGCAAAAGCATTACAAACAGCATAAGTACAAACTCAGCTGCACAGAAAAAAAATCTGTTTCTGTACCAAAGGTATCTGTATTTTGTGAAGCCAAGCGCTGTAAGCGCAATTTCCATAACCGTAAAAACCGCAAATAAAGCAATTCCCATTTTAAACAACTCCATTCTTTTCATTTTGTGTTTTAGCTGATATATACAACGTATATCATGCTGCAAAACAAATCAACAGCAAAAATGTAAGATGCAGATTTAAACGGTAAAATGCATAAACAGACTATCTGTGTTTTACACAAATGATGACTGCCGCGACTGCCATCGGAATCATACTGATGATACCAATATATGCAGGATCCAATATCGCCTTGTCTGCATATTCCGGTTTCGACAAATATGAAAATATTGTAAATGCGTTTGTTGCCGTACCGCCGACGATACTTAGCAGTGCCGGCATCCAAAGCGCAAAGAATACATATCGGATTTTACCTTTCAGATGCGGAATCCATCCCATTCCCCGCAATGGTATCCCTGCTATTAATACGCCCAGAAAAGGCATATACATAGCAACTGATAAAAGTAGTGAGAATACCATTTTATTTCCATTATTCGAGAATACGCTTCCCACAATTTCCAAATCCATGCCAGACCATAAGCCACTGCCATATAGAACGTAAACTGTTTTCTGCTACTACAAGTTACGTCACAGAGCTTTGTAATTTCTCCATGGTCTGCCTCTATTAAGCCATCCTTGCGCTGCCCAATATTTTCCGTCAGTATATTCGGGATTAGCTTTATGCAGGGATTTCTGCATTATGCGGCAAAAGATAAACTTAATCTTTGTAATCAAACTCGTATGTGCAGGCTTTGCGTAGTCTATACGGGCAAACTTCTTTGCAAGTTTCTTAACCTTTCGTGTGAGTTCATCTCGTTTCTTTTCGGGAAGTTTTTCCCATACAATATCACCCATCAATGAACCGGTCAAAACCTTGATTTCAGAAATGCCCCACCATGATAAGCTGTGCTTTATATCTTTTGCTGTAGATTTTGCACCTGCGCCTAAGCATTGCGTTATAATTACCGCTCGTTTAGAAAACATTTCCGAAGCAGGGCGATGCGGTATCCAGCGATAGCCAAAATGGTCAAGAAGTGTTTTCATCGCTCCGGTTGTATGCATTACATACGCAGGTGAAGTCATTACAATTAAGTCTGCTTCTAAAAGAGATTTTTCAATAACACTGACTTTATCCGCATCTTTACAAGTATTCTCGCCGTTAATAAAACAGTTGGTACAACCTGTGCAGAAATCCGGGCCGTCTGTCGGAAGATAGTATTCCGTTATATCTGCCTTTCCTTTGAAACCTGCCAAAAAAATCTCTTTCAGCCGATAGGTTACACCTTGTTTTTCTGTTCCGTTTATAACTGTAATCTTCATTTATGCTATACCCCCAATATATCGTGTAAAATCTGTGCATGAAGCTCCTTGCGGGCTTGCTCCGAATTTAAGTCAATGCCTAATATACTTGATACTGCTTTGTGTCTCAAAAAAATTTGCTGCATTACTGTAATTAGGCAAAATGTTTTTCGTTGTACAGTTTCTTCGCTCCAGTCCGGACGGCAGGCGGATATAAGCGGAAGATATGCCGCATAGGTTCTATTGGTATTGTCCTTTTCTTTCGGTGTCTGTATATCGGTAAGGATAGACACTCTCGAAACCGCCTCATGTTCAAAGAGATAATTCAGCGTCATATTTCCAAGATATTCTAATTTTTCAAAAGGCGTAAATCCTTGCGTTTCCTCCCTCATATTCTGAAACTGTTCCACTATGCCATTTATGATACGTTCCACGCTTACTTCAATAAGCTTTTCTTTATTTCCAAAGTGATAATTCACAAGACCTAATCCGACGCCCGACTTTTTACATATTTCACGGACAGTGATTTCGTTCAGACAATCGCCTTTTTCTTCGATCATCTCAATCGTCGTCAGTATGATGGCTTCTTTATTATCCATATCTATCCCTCCTCACTGAACAATGTTCAAAAGCAATTATACTGAACAATGTTCAAAAAGTCAAGGGTCAGGGATTATCATTCACAAAAGCTTCAACCGCAACGCTTCCGCCCCTTACAATCTCAATCCTGTTTGCAAACTTTCTTTCCAGCAATGCTATTAATTCATCATTCCTGTTTTCTGTCTGCGTACATTCCAAAAGGACAGCAGTGCCATCATAGTCAATAATTGCAACTCCAAATACTTTTGAGATCCGAAACAGTTCTGTTATGTCTTCATCTGAACAATGATTTACCTTAACAAATAAGATTTCTTTCATGCTCTGCAAGCTATGTCATTTCTTTATTTGCATGGGCAATATTCACTCCGCCGCCTATCAGTAAACTGGCTTTACCGCATGGTTCAAGATGTCCAGCGCTCTATTTAACTGTCCCATATGTGCGGAAGTATTCGGTTTATAACCTCTGACTGTAATTTCCTTTGGGTAAAAATCGCTGCCATAAGCCCTCTGGACGTCCTTGGGCAAATCAACAACTACTACTCCCGGTTTTCCAGTCTTTGCAATATAAAATGCCTTTTTGATTGTTTCTGCCAGTTCTTCCCTCTTTCGTACCATTACAGCATATTTACAGATACTTCTTGTAATGCCCACAAAGTCCACTTCCTGAAAGGTATCATTCCCAATAAGGTGTGTCGGCACCTGTCCTGTAAAACATACTAACGGTACGCTGTCATAATTTGCGGTAGCAATGCCTGTAACGAGATTAGTAGCCCCCGGTCCGCTTGTCACAAGACAGACACCAACTTTTCCCGTAGAACGCGCATAACCATCTGCCGCATGAATCAAACCCTGCTCATGACGTGGCAGGATCACATCTATTTCTCTTTCTCCATACAGTGCATCAAACAGATCTATCGCCTGTCCCCCCGGATAAGCGAACAATGTGTCAACTGCTTCTTCTTTTAGTGCTTTCACAAAAAATTGCGCACCTGTAATCTGTTTCATAACATCCTCCCTTTATTAATGCGTGTACTTGCACGCATATTATATATTTTTATAGGAAACGACTCCTGCCGTTTCCTAATATTTAACAATAAGTCAGCCTGCGAAGCATGCTGACGTTTGCTGCCATCTGACAGCACAACTCCTTACTGATTGATTCCTTCTACAAACATCTGCACACTTTCTTTAATGTACTCATCTTTTTCAACATCTGTAAGCTCTTTTTCGAACGATGCGTTCAGAAATGCGTATCCAAATGTTGCCGAAAATACTGTCAGTGCCAGCGTCTTAAAGTCTTTCTCCGGTATTTTTCCCATCTCACACATCTTATTCAGGTAATCGGTAAATGTCATCAAAAAAGCCTGCGGAACTTTCATAATGAGCTGTTTGGTTTCCTCATAGAGCTGCGGCGCTCTCAGACCGATTGACAAATTGACGAAATCCGGTGTCATCCTGTCAATATATGCCCTCATGAACATTTCCAAATCTGTCTGTAAGTCCCACTCTACATTTTCAAAAATCTCCGGTGTGACATTTGCCCGCCAGCCTGCCTGGTTTGCTCCTTGTAAAACAATATCCTTTTTGCTCTCAAACTTGCGGAACAGGGTACACTCATTTACACCGGCGACCCTTGCAATCTCTTTCGTAGTTGTTGCCACATATCCTTTGTCCCGGACTAATGTCATTGCTGCGTCAATTATTTTCTGGCTTGTTTCATCCAAATTTGCTTCCTCCTTCATGCAAGTACGTGCTTTCATATTAGCAGACAAAATAACGAAAGTCAATAGTGTAGTAGCGCTGAACATAAAGAACGCAGAAAAGTAAATCACCACACAATTTTAAAATTCACTCATAACCCATTATAAACATTTCTATACTGCAATCTTTTGGTTTTGCTTTCTAAAGAAATTTGATGCTAGCAGTCTATCCCTTATTGGAGACTTATTCTTCTTTACTGTACATGGCATATGTGCAAGGTACATAGATAGTTCAGCCACGTAACCTTATTTTTAGAAAACGTATCACTTATCCTATCTTCATTCAATTTCAAATATTTTCGCGTCAGCCACTTGTTTCAAATCATACGCAAACATACTTTTAATTTCATTGAACGAATCTTTAGTTACTACCCACCTTTGAATAATAGGTTGATTCATATAAACACGATTTCCCATATCCGTTCTTAATTCGCAGTAGTATTCAAACCTGCCTATCGTTTCGTTATACGAATTTACTATCTTTAAACCATCACAAAAAACAATTTTCCATCCAAAGTGATCTAATGCACGCTGAGAAAACATGCACATAATATTACTGCCCTTAAAACTTTCTGCCCCCACATTATGCACAAGTAAATTAAAATGTTTTTCCTCTACAAATTCGCTACTTCTATGGAACAAAAATCTTATATTTCTTTCACAAGTATATAATGCATAATTTCTTTTCATAATAGGAAAATCAATATATATATTCATGAATCCTATTAACTCTTTCTTATAGCTATATTCAGTTAATGCTCCGCCAGGAACGATTTAGATAATTCAGTATCACCACGTGGATTAATCTTAAACACGCATTATTAAAGCATGGTTTGTTACAAACATTTCCCGAATATCCATTATCCTTCCATGGCACTCTTACTGAGATATGCTGTGCCATAACCAACACCTCCGCTTCATAAATAATTGACAATAGGGCTCTTGGATAGTATCCCAAAAGCCCTTTGAAAATCCGTATTACTTCATAACTTTATCAAGCAATGCCTGATAGCTGTCTACTACATCATAGATTACATTCTCACCGCTGATTACCTTGAAGTGCTCTCTTGCACAATGAATCTTAGCATCCTCAACACCTCTGAGTTCCAATGTATCCATAGAACCTTTTGTCTCCGCAACAAAGTAAATATGCTTTACAAAGCCGTCTTTGAATGCGATAGCCCAGTCAGGATTGTAATGTCCAACCGGAGTGGAAATAAAGAATCCATCCGGAAGCTTTACATATACAGCTACCTCCTGACTCACATCCAGCTCTTGAGCAAACTTACGCTCATTAATAGAATCATAAACAATATGATCAAACAGATGCTTGTCTGCCTTCATAGTATTTACATTCAGTTTTCCTTTTATTGTTACATCAGTAAACAAATCTGTATCATATCTGTCTTCCAGAACATTATAAGTAATATGCTGAATGATTGCGGTGGCCTTCTCATTATTGATGAGCTTAGCCGTCTGAATGATGAATTCCTCCGGATTATCCTTAAACTGGTTAAATACAGACGGCTGAATTCCGGTAAGAATCTGTACAACTGCCTTTCTGGTAAGGCCTGTCTCTTCAACCAGCTTTCCTACCAAGTCGTATTTAACGCTTGTATTAACTGTAATCCCAGTCTGACCATATGTACCCGAATCTGCCTTTACAAATGATGCTCCGGACGCCAGCTCATCCTTTGACCGGATTTCCTTCATGGATCCTGTTTCTACTCTAAAGAAAATCTTCGGCACTCTAAGTTTATTATCAAGTGCAGCCACTGCTTTTCTTACAAGTTCATCTGTATCAAAATCAACCACATAAGCAGTCTTTGCATTAATCCTCCCCCACAATGCCTGGAATTCCGGCATAGCAAGCTTATCCGTATCAACCTTAAGCTCAACATTGTTGCTTCGTGCATTTTCAGGAACCATCTTCCTATCATCATAGATGCTGTCTAAGATTACCAGAATATCCGGCTTGTACTTTTCCATTTCATCCCCAAGCCTCACTTCTCCGTTTGCCTTATCCTCATAGAACTTTTCTGTCAAAGCATTATTGTCATCGATATAATCCATCTTGATCATATAATGAATTAATTTTCTTGCCATAGCAGCATCAATCGTCTCTTCGTTACCATCCTTATCATGCACTATTGCATTCTCAAAAAGGTACTCTGTGACCTGGCGTGGTCTGCTGCTGACTGCCTCTGCTATTTCAGACTGCAGGTCCTTTGCAAACTTATCATAGCTTTCGCTTGCAATTACGGTAAGCACATTGATATTGTGAACATCCTTACCCAGTGCGTTTTCATCCATACGTTCACCGTCTTCATTTACGCAAAGACGCATACCGCGACCAACTTCCTGACGCTTACGCACATCAGAACTGCTCTGTTTCAAAGTACAAATCTGGAATACATTAGGATTATCCCATCCTTCTCTCAGTGCTGAATGGGAGAAGATAAATCTTACGGGAGATTTCTTCGGACTGCGATCCAAAAGAAGCTCCTTATTTTTCATAATTAAATCATATGCATCTACGTCATCCGAAGAAGTCTCTGAACGGCCAACCTTACTGTTAATCATTCTTCCCTTCTTATCAATGGAGAAGTAACCTGCATGAGTATTCTTTGCACAGATGTCCTGCAGATATTTGATGTAATCGTCCTCACCGATTTCTATCTGCAGATTCTTTATAATATCCTCATACTCTTCTTCAAACATATCTGCAAAGATACCGTTTTCAGGATTTCCTGATTCATCATATTTTCTGTAATGTTCTACCTCATCAATAAAGAACAGCGACAAAACTTTGATACCTTTATAAAACAGCTGACGTTCTCTTTCGATGTGAGAAAGAATTGTCTCTCTGATCTGAATTCTTCTGAGTTGCTCTTCACTTACTTTACCCACAACATCACCGGCATAAATCTTTATTCCGTTTACAAACTCCATGGAATCATCACGACCATCAATAGCTTTTATGATGAAGTTATTCCTATACTCCTCCATCTCTCCGGAATTTGCATACAGGTTAAATCCGATTCCAACCTTTTTGGAAACGGTCTTAACACCTGATGCCCCCTTCACATGGAATTGGATCGTTGCCATCGGATCTGCTTTGGAAAGATTCAATCCCTCCAGATATACATAGCTGTCCGTTGCAGTAGTTCCTGATTCCTGAATACCTTTAACCGCAATCTTTTTTACCAGCTTTTTGTTGTAGGCTTCCATCGCATCCAAACGATACACCATGTTATAGATGCTATCGCTCCTATGAGTTGCAGAATAACGCAGCGTTAATAATGGATTAAATCTTTCCAGATTTTTCTTTGTTTGTTTTCCTTCTACAGACTGCGGTTCATCTATTATCAAAATAGGATTTGTTTTTGCAATAACATCAATTGGTCTTCTTGATCGGAAGATATCGAGTTTTCTAAATATGATAGCCTCATTTTTATCCGCACGCTTTCCGTTTTCAATTTTTTCTTGTGCATCAACAGATTTATTAAATGCCTGTGCATTAATAATCATTGCATTGATGGAATTATCAGAAGCAAATCTATCTATCTCCGATAATTTAGATGAATTGTATATAAAAAACCTTATCTTCTTACCATATTCTTCTGCAAAATGATTCTGGGTAACCTGAAATGATTTATATACGCCTTCACGAATAGCAATGCTCGGAACAACAATAATAAACTTGCTCCACCCATAATGCTTATTTAGCTCGTACATCGTCTTAATATAGGTATATGTCTTACCAACGCCGGTTTCCATTTCGATAGTCAGGTTGTAAGTTCCTTCCAGTTTTTCAGAAGGCTCAATCTGATGATCTCTTTGTATTTTTCTTATATGATCCAAAATTATCCGGTTACTGAGTTCCGGCACGATACGCTGATTGCCCCAACCGGTAAAATCCCGGTCATCTGTTAATGACATCTGATAGTTACCAACACCTCTATCCATCATATAGGAAGGAGTCATATAAGGCTGGCCTGCAAAAACATCTACTACAGCTTTTGCAGCATCTGCCTGGAACTTCTGATGCTTAAATCGCAGCTTCATAGTTTCCCCTCCTTAGATTACTTTTACTGTAGTCTCTGGTGCCATAAGCTTAAAGATTTCACCAACATTTATTTTTGAAGGACTATTTGCAAAGCTGCTGTCACGAAAAACAGCACGAAGCGGCTGCATTTTTGCAATTGCCTTGATTACACTGTCAGGAACATCCTTGTCAAAACATGCAACAAGATCTCCATCATTATAATTATGCACTGTAAAGCCTTCTATACTTTCAGAGCTATATGGCATGGATAAAGGAAGCCCCCATTCAAGCAAACAACCAAATAATAAATCTAATGAATTGCGATCAGATTTAACATTTGATTCAAGCATTGAGAGTAAATCCTGTGAGTATTCTTCAGCTGAATAATAAACATTATTCATATTACTTTCATCTAATACCAATGTTCTGAATCCGCCATCAACTTTAATTCCAACCGATTTCGATACTAATTTTATTCTCTCGCGTCCTACATCGCACAACGTTTCAAATCCGGCTTTATGTGCACCTTTGAATTCGTCAATCAGCTCCGGAATTTGCACCATGATAAACTTCCTGTTTCCGCCATCAGCTAAGTTCTGTTCCATTACGGCCTGTGCAGTAGTGGCACTTCCTGAAAAGAAATCTAAAATAATTGAATCCTCATCTGTTGCATATTGAACCAGTTTTTTAATAAAAGATACCGGCTTTGGATAACTAAACACGTCATTTCCAAATAATTTCTTCACTTCAACTGTTGCTGCCTGATTCATATATTCGTTGTCAATTCCGAACAAACTATGCACCGGATCAAATAAACTTTTCGCGTCTTTCTTATATCTTTTGAAAATAAATCCTCTTTCAGATTCCAGATAATTCTGTTTGAATTTTATTTTGCCTTCACTTATATATCTCTGAAATGTTTCTTTTGAAAAAGCCCAATATCTTCCCATCGGAGGCAAATCTTTTCTGTGCGTATATGGATTTTCAATTTCAAAATGTGTTGATGGACCGCCACTTTTAGCACTTGGGTCACCGGCACACCAGTCACCATTTGGATCATTATCCGGATTAGAATAATTGTCATATGCCTTAGGATCGCCTTTTAACAATAACTTACCTTTATCTTTTGCATATGCAAGTAAAATTTCATGCTGTAGATTAAATCCACATCCATTGTCTGCTGTCATTGATTTAGTTTTTCTGATTATTTCTCCAACACAGTTTTCTTCTCCAAATATTTCATCACAGATTTTTTTAAGATTAACCTGTTCATTATCGTCTATTGAAATGAAAATTATTCCATTTTCCGAAAGCAAATTCCTTGCCAGTAATAATCTAGGATATATCATGGAACACCAGTCAGAATGAAAACGACCGTTTGATTCAATATTCTTATAGAGTTTTAATCCTTCTTCATCATACAATCCTATTGATTCATCATATTCCTTGCTATCGGCAGAAAAATCGTCCATATAGATAAGATCACTGCCTGTGTTGTATGGAGGATCAATATAAATCATCTTGATTTTCCCAAGATAACTTTCCTGAAGAAGCTTAAGAACAACTAAATTATCTCCCTCAATATACAGATTCTCGGTATCATCCCAGTTGCTGCTTTTGTCCAAGTCAGGACGTAATGTCATCCGCACAGATTTGTTTGCTTCAACAATTGCCTTTCTCTTTCCCGGCCAGGTAAACTCATATCTTTCTGCTGCGTCAACGATATCATCAGAAAGCATCTGTTTAAGCATTTCAAAATCTATTCTTCTAACTGCTTTCCCGTTTTTATCTATGCTTTCCGTGATACAATTCGGAAACATTGTGCCTATCAGGGAAACATTCCTATCGCTTCCGGATGTAGTTTCAAATTTCATTTTTTCCATATTTGTCTCATGTAAACCATTCTGTTTTATGTCCTGTTTCTCTTCCCGCTCCATAATCTCCGCCTATGTGGTCCTTAATTTCAAAAAAATCTATGAGTTATGTAGAATTTGCTTTATTGCATTCTATCAAATATCTCTGAAGAATATATATGCATTTGCATTGCACTCGCTACCATATTCTTAAAAGAATCCACTTGTTCAAAACTGTATATTTTGAATCTGGTTGTATACCTTATGGAGCCATCTTCCTTCCATGACGAATCTGTTAGCAATGCGCGTTTTTCACGTTCTTCTTGCAGCCAATCCTCGTGCCATCCGACCGCGATGCCCGTCTCAGTAGAATCACACTGCAAAGAAATTTGTATAGATTGCTTTATCAACTTTCTCTCATATTGTCCTAAGCTTTTAAACGCAAAATTACAATTCTCAAAATATCTGTCTCTGTATTCCCAATCATATCCTATTGAACGATTAGTGTTTATATCAATGAATATGCCGTCATTATCATAGGTTTCTTCTGGATTAGGACGCATTTCAATATTCCTGCATACAGGACTTTGATTAAAAATTTCTGCAAATCTTAACATGGTTTCATCATGCTTATTGTACATTGACGGTCTATACATCAAATCACCTCCTGTTCCTTTTTTAATATTTTCACTTCTGAATTCAATTCAACCATTTTGTTAAATTACCTCTCTTTCTTTTACAGTAATAGGGCGTTGCTCTTCACTTAGATTAATGAATAACTTTACTTTATGTTACATTGAGTTTTTCATGCCGTACTGCATATGAGAAACCCGTTCGTGGTAAAAGGATCGCTTATTGCCCTGCATGGATACCTCTCTGATTTCCGCAGTTTCCTATTGCGCATATTCTCATAAAACCAGCTTCGCCTATTTTTCCCTTTCACATAGAATATGACCAATAGTACGAACAAGACCCCGCAGGCCGCAAACTGATAAACATAAGTTTCCTGCACGGACAAGAACCGCCGATAAGGTGGTACAAACAGAACCGAAAGCAAAAGTCCGTTGATAACATCGTCCCTTTCGCTCTTATTATAAACCTAAGTCTCAAATAAAAGCAAATCATATTACTAATGTACTCACCGGATTTTTTCAAATGAATCGGTTTCCACAGCCCAATCTTGCGCCTTCCTCATTTTGATCACTCCACCAAATCCACAACTACTTCCGAAAATATCCCCGAAACACTGATCTCATTTTCACTGTCAACAACATTTCCACACTCTGCTGCCTTTCCTTCTTTTAAATAATAAACATTACATTTTCTACCCTTATTTATAACATTTACCACATTTTCTTCCGGAATATGCACAATCGTTTTCGCCTTCCATTGGTTAATATCCAGTCTTCCCGTAATCTTATCAACCGTAATTTCATAATCTGTCTTTGCTGTGAATTCCAGACTTCCACTGCTGTCTGAAATCAGGACCTGCTCTGCATCACCGTCATATTCCAAACAGTTCAGGTGAAGATTACTTATAGCAAGAAGTTTAACGCTGGCTTCAATCTCGCAATGGTCAGAATATTTATTCGGAAGAATAATATCGACTGTCAGCGACTCCTCCGCTTCAAAGCGGCTTAGCTTATTTTTGTTAAGACAAATCACATCAAGCTTGTTTTTCTTATCATCCAGCTTTATCTTAAACATTGAGCCTAAATCCTCAATGGTTTCAGATGACAGTTTAACGTGCAGCTTCTCATCATCGCCTGATGACAGCATGATTGTGGCTGCGCTGCCGATATTGACATCAAAATGTTTCTCACAGTCAATGTCATAAATTGTTTCACTGGTATACACAATTGTTTCCGGAGCTGCTATTTTGACGGAATTCATAAGCAGCTCATCTATGGTAGTCTTAAAAATCTCTGCTATGATTACCATATTTTCAACATCCGGTAAACCTTTTCCGGTTTCCCACTTAGTGATAGCCTGCCTTGTAACACCGATTTTTTCGGCAAGCTGCTCCTGTGAGATGCCTTCTTTTTTTCGTATTTCCTTTAATTTTTCAGAAAAATTCATATTAACTACCATTCCTTTCCGTAAAATATTAATAATTTCTGTTTTTAGTCTTTTAACAGTGAATATGCCGTAATTTTTTTAATTGGTGTCGAAAGCAGTACGCTGGTCACAAATGCCACCGCCGTAAACATACCGGCAAATACAATCAATATCCATACAGATATTTCAAAATGATTTTTAACAGCCCCTATCAGGGAAAAAACGGTTTTGTTCATTGCGGGAAGATACCACATCCCGGCTATTACCGAAATGATTGACGCCACAGCCACAACTGGCATAAACTCCAGCGCAGTCTTAATCGTAAGCTGTCTGTTTGTGTATCCGATTGCTTTATATATTCCGAATTCCTGTCTGCGTCTGCTTATCATAGAATTTACGATCACATACAGCACAAGCAGCACCATCAGAACGGAAATCACAAACAAAATCATCACTATCACAGAAACAATACTCATATACATCATTTGTCCGTTTTCGCTCATCTTTTCAAAATTTACTGATGACTTAATTACAGCATCGTGGTTTTCTTCATACTCTTTTATAAACTCATCGGCATTTTTATCATATAAGAAAACATTGACGGAATTTGTTGTATCGCCGATTTTTTCATATCCTTCACTTGTCAGCTGGCACACCGCTCCTGCATTATTCACACTTTGTATATAGCCTGTTACAAGATAATCCTCCGATTGGCCGCCAACTGTCAGCTCTATCTCACTACCGATAGGAAACCCATCCGAAATGGCATTTCCTACTGCAATTTCATTATCTTTCGCAGGACTTTTGCCCTCATAACAGATATCGTTAGTTGCCTTAGAAAAATCTTCACACACAAAAGCAGTAAGGCTTCCGTCTTCATAACTTACAGGTACGGAAGCATATTCCATAAAAAGCCTTACACGGCTGTCGCTTTCAAGAAGCTCCTTAAGTTCCGTCATTTTTTCCTCCTCTGCCGTAAAAATAACAGACGGTATTTCTTCTGAAAGCGTGTTCATAAAATTGTCCGGCTTAATATTTACATTGTATAGGAGCGTTCCTGCGAAAGACAGCAGCACCATGATACCAAATGAAACAATAAATAATAATATACTTTGTCCCGCAGATTCGTCTCCGGTGATGCCTCTTATGGCGTTGATCGGCTCCAATCTATGTATTTTTCCTGCTGAAATATAGGAAAAAAGCAATATTGCTAATGTCAGTGTCAGTATTACAATCAGTAAAGCCATTATATCAAAATCAGGCGTATAAGAAAATCCTGACTGTATTGCCAAAATGCCTGCTACGAAAGGCAGAACCGCATACGACAAGGTTATTCCGATTACCGTGGCAGCAATGCCTACAAGCATGTAGGGCACAATTGTTGAAGCAATAATCAGATTGCTTGTATAGCCAACCGCTTTTAATACCCCCATCTGTGCCAGCTCGCCTTCAATTGCGCTTCGTATCCGAAAGTTACTTAAGAAAATACTTACTACAAGTATAATAGCCGCAAGCGCCAAAAATATTACGATAAGCAGTGTACAGACCATAGTTCTGGTCTGTTTTGAGGCGTCCCTGTCACTTATATTTAATAATGCAATTCCTTTTTCTTTCAAAATTTCAGAGATTGTATTTTTAGTTTCACTTAAATCAGCGGTGCCGGTTATTTTTAATGAGTACTCTGCAATGACATTGTCACAATATTCATCCGCAAAGTCCTCATATACAGCTTCAGGAAAATACCCGCCAATCATTCCGGTACCGTAATTTCCATACTGCATTTCCTGAACGACACCGCCGATATCATAGGCATGCTCCTTGCCGTCTATGGAATAAACAATACTGCTGCCTTCTGCAAAACCGCCTAATTCCTTCATATACATGGGAATAAAAACCGAACTGTCACTCTTCCCTGAATATTCCGTAATATCAAGCAGATTCAGCATCCTTTCCTCATCAAGATTGTAGAAAACAGTATTCATATCAAAATCAGAGCCTGCAAATTCACGGACTGTTACCTGTGAAAATACTCCTTCATGCTTTTCAACAATCGATACTCCGTCAATTTCTTCCACTTCTGTAAGCAGCTCTTCATTATCCTGAATCTGTGGGATGATAAAATTGATGTCCGCCGTTTCAAGCTTATCAAACAGACCGTCATAAGCGTTAAATGTCTGAAAAGCAAGCACAAGCGCAATATTTATAATAAATGCGGTCAGGCAGATAAACACCCCAAAAGATATGTATTGTCCCTTTGCTTTATTCAGATTATGCAGGGTAAGCGTGGATACTTTCTTCATTTATTACCACCCCATTTCTTTAATAAATTTATCAAGTTTTTCGGTTCTTTCGGTATCGTCCTGCTCAAATTTCCCCAAATCACATTCACCGAAGATTTTTCCGTCTTTAATATATATGATTCTATTTCCCCGCAGGGCTGATTTTTTGTCGTGAGTAACCATGACGATGCTCTGACCTTTCCGGTGCAGTGAAGTAAATACATCAAGGACTGCTCCTGAATTTGCAGAATTTAACGCTCCTGTCGGCTCATCCGCAAAAAGTACATTAGGACTGTTGATAACTGCCCTGACTATACCTGCCCTTTGCGCTTCACCTCCTGAAATCTGGGAAGATGTTTTTTTCCACGTTTTTTCAGGAATATTTACCAAAGAAAATAATTCCTTTGCACGGTTTTTGATATCTTCTCTGTCTTTACTTGTCAGTACCCCTGCTGTAATAACGTTATCCATAAGGTTCATCTTATCAACCAGATAAATCTGTTGGAATACAAATCCACACTCCTTGCGCCGAAATACAGCTAATTTGTCGTTGTTCAGTTTTGTGATGTCCGTACCGTCAAAGTAAATCTCCCCGCCGTCCGGCTTATCCATACCTGAAAGGGAATACATAAGGGTAGACTTTCCTGCCCCTGATGATCCCATGATAACGGTAAAATCCCCCTTGTAAATATCAATATTCAGGTCTGAATAAATAACCTGAATACTTTCGCCTTTGCCAAAAGCTTTCTTCAAATGCTTTGCCGATATGACTGTTTGTTTGTCCATAATATAACCGCCTCTCTTTTTGTCAGGCCAAAAACTCCGTTACTTGCTACGGTGTTTTGACTTTGTGATAACCATAATGAAAAAGACTGAGTTGCACCACCAACAGTTGTATACATTTGCTTTTTTCATGCTACTTTTCGTTGCATGTCAAAGCAGAGGACATCATCCGCTAAAATATCTTCCATTTCTCTTGCAATAAAATAAACGACAGTATCCTCTTTATGAAAAGGAACTGCCGCAATATTTCTTTGTTCTCTTCTATTTTATTTTATCATCTCAAGGCTCTAACCAAAATTTAAAATGGTATAGTAGTGGTGTTAAAAACGCCTATCTTTATATAAAACAAATTCTTGCCATTATCTTACCGTCTCCTGTCAATTCCGGACGTTCTGTAGTATGCCGATTTATCCTCGTACATCCGCTTCTCCGCCGCCACCAGCACAGCATTTATTCCGGCTGTGGTGTCACTCTTCCAATCAGCACCCACCGCCATATTGACGGAGAACTCCGGCAAGATTTTTTTTAATCTCGCTACTCTCTCCTGAAATTCCGACTCTTCAATACCCGCACAGATAGCCAGAAGTTCGTCGCCTCCGATGCGGAACAGCTCGTAGCCGTCTCCGAAAGCCGCCTTCATACATTCGCAGGCTGATAGAATCAGACGGTCTCCCGCCGCATGCCCCTCTGCATCGTTCACCCTCTTCAATCCGGTGATATCGCCGTAGACGATTCCGACACTCTCATCGGAGCGCATATTCTCCATATACTTCACCATGGCATAACGGTTTCCGAACTGAGTGAGCTGATCAAGATATGACATCTTCTTTAGGTCCCTGACCAAATTCCTCATTTTGAGCAGGGATTCAATGAAATGTCCCATAATCTGCAGCATATTGGATGTATAGTTCAAAGTTTCTGCCGGCGGGTTATCCACCCCATAAAAACCGATTATCCTGCCGTCTTCATATAACGGCACCTCAGATACGGAACGAACGTTCTGCTGTTTCAATATCTCATATATAATCAGGTTCTTTGACTTAATATCTTCGATATCATTGATTGTCACACACCTGTCTTCTTCAAAAATACGATACCATCCCGCACATACTTCCGGCGGAAGATTCTGTAAATTATCCTTCTCCGGGCTCACACCGCTTGCAACCCACTCATAAGTATTATCGTCGTTGCCCTCAGCATTTTTCTCAAAAACATAAACTCTCTCACCACCCAATGCCTTTCCCAGATATTCTATCGCAATCTTTAAAGAAACATCCGGGTCGGAGGCTTGCATAGCAGTTCTCAGCGCTTCGTTTATCAGAGCCTCTCTGTTCTGAGAATCGCGGATGATCTCATTTTGTTTCGTATCCGCGCTGATATCGATGGCAATCTCTACGCGCAGCCTTCTGCCATCCATCTCTATCAAGGTGTCCTTCACCAGCGAATGCCTGTTATAAACGGGATTATAATAGCGCCACTCTTTGAATTGTCCCGGAACAAGCTCTTTATTGTTGCAAATCACACATGGTACCGAGGTATTCTGCAGCACTTCGTAGCACTTTTTTCCCTTCGTTTCTTCTAAAGAGGTAAGTCCGCAGATAGAAAGCGCCCTTTTATTCATATAGATAAATTCATATGTATCCACGTCCGAGACGTAGACTATTTCATTCATATTCTCAAAAAATTCCCAAATTTTTTCCATTTAAATTTCCTCATTAACGGTATAGCTCAACTAATCAATAAATATGTACGATGCCCTATTTTGAAAGGCAAAACAACAGAGTGCATAATATATAGTTATTATACCACAAAAGCATTTGATTGTGGAAAATATTTTTTGCGTCACATGGACGTCACATGGCACAGTGCCATGCGACGAATAAATCCCTGTGGAAACGTCACAGAAATATTATAGGGAAAGTGTATTGGAAGGCTCCAAACAGACATGCCCCTTACAAACATAAAAGGTAGTCATGTCATTGACCAGCGGATACTCCTCACTCTCAGAAACCACGGTCACATTCGCCAGAAACGGAAGCTGTTCTCTGATATTCTCCAACTCCAATCGTTCCTTTAAGGCAACAATAATATTTGCCGGTGGATTATCATAAAGAAACTTGGCAAACAGAAACATGCCGTGCCCTGTCAAAAATCCCTTCGCCCGCCCCGTCATATAACTGATCTGCTTTTGGGCAAGTTGTCTGTACTCTTCTTTTTCGGTCAACTGATACAGCCTTACAAAATTGTAGGTCATGACCCCATTGCCGCTGGGAACGGCACCGTCATAAATTTCCTTGGGATTCATAAAAAGCTCAGCGCTGTCCCCATCCGCAAGATAAAAACCACCGTTTATATCATCGGCAAACCGACCTACCGCTTCCTGACAGAACCGTTCTGCCTTTTCCAGATATTCTTTGTTCAGAGTAGCGTGATATAATTCCGTTAATGCAGCGATATAAAAGGCATAGTCATCCAAAAAACCTTTTTCCGATGCTTTCCCCTCTCTCCAGCTTGCAAAAAGACATAGCCCCCTGCTTACATTTTCTTCCAGAAATATTTGTGCATTGACTGCCTCCAAAAGATATTTTTCGTTCCGCGACACTCTGTAAAGTACGGATAGCGCTGCGATCATCAAGGCATTCCAGGACATCAGGATTTTATCGTCAATGTGCAGTGTGAAGCGTTTTTTGCGGTAGTCGTACAGCTTTTGTATCTCCTCCTCAAAATCCGCATACAGATCATTGCTCTTTAAAAGATTGGGAATATTGAAGCCCTCAAAATTACCGCCCAATGTGATATCAAAAATTCTGGAAAACTGCTCTCCCTTTTCTTTCCCCAGAACTTCCATGATCTCAGCGAATGTGAAGGTATAGTATTTCCCCTCCACGCCCTCGATGTCCGCATCCTGCGCACTGTAAAACCCACCGCCGGAAGCGGTCATTTCCCGGAGTACATACTGTGCCGTCTTTTCTGCGGTATCCAGATAAAGTTGATTTTTAGTCACCGCATAAGCCGACGCATATGCGATGATCAGCAGAGCATTGTCATACAGCATTTTTTCAAAGTGTGGCACAAGAAAATATTTGTCCGTGGAGTACCTGGAAAATCCATAGCCAACATGGTCATAAATGCCTCCCTTGCGCATCTGAGTGAGTGTTTTTTCCACTATTTTCAAAACATCCGGGTCCTCATTTTGCGCTGCATAGAGCAGCAGAAAGAATAAATTATGGGGCATTGGAAATTTAGGAGCGTCCCCGAAGCCGCCGTGTATGTTGTCGAAGCTTCCTGAAAACAGCTGAACTGCCTGCGCACAGAGATTCTCACTGTCTGCATTTCCGTAATTGAATTCCGGTCGTTTCAGATGTGCGACCACCTCGTCCGCGGAATGCAAAAGCATCTCACGATCATTGCTCCACTGATTCGCTATCCCACGCAGCAAATCAGAAAAACCCGGCATACCGTGTTCTGCATACACAGGAAAATAGGTGCCTGCCAAAAAAGGTTTTTTATCCCATGTCATGAAAATACTCATAGGCCAGCCGCCGCTGCCGGTGAAGGTCTGACACACTGTCATATACACGCTGTCAATGTCGGGACGTTCCTCCCTATCCACTTTGACAGAAATAAAATATCTGTTGAGAATCGCAGCCGTTGTCCTGTCTTCAAAGCTCTCATGAGCCATGACATGGCACCAGTGGCATGTACTGTATCCAATACTCAAAAAAATCGGTTTATCTTCTCTCTTCGCCTTTTCAAAGGCTTCCTCGCACCATGGATACCAGCTCACGGGATTTTCCGCGTGCTGCAGCAGATAGGGGCTTGTCTCATTTATCAGGTGATTGCTCATGTGATCCTCCATACCGTTTTTATCCTTTATTATGCGTATTACATCTAAATATTATACTTTTTCAGAATTTGTATGAAGAATCTTTGATTTTGGACCAAATCACAATAATGGAAATATTGTATTTTAGAAAAAATAAGATTATAATAGCCATAAAGCCGCAACAGAAAGGAAGTAAACGGAAATGAAAGTAAAATCAAGTAAATATCTAAAGGACATCAAGCCTTTACTGGTTCGCCTGCGGGATTGTCTGTTAGAAGAATATCCCTATGTATCTATACTGGCAACGGATTCCGTAGGAAAACAGTACTCGGTTTCCAAAGACATAACATCTGTCAGTATGCTCAACCTGCTGACTGGTCAGGGCTTTGTAGTGAAGGTCTATGATGGGGCAAGCTATGGTGAATATTCCTTTAATGAGATTTCAGAGGATGATATTGAAAAAATAGTGTCAAGGATCAAGGGTGAATTATTCCCTATATCACAGGGGCTCCCTGATGGGGTAAAGAAAAGCGTTTACTCTATGCTTGAAGATACACCCATGGTATTTGAGGACAGCACAGAGTACGAAATTGACCCGCAGGAATATGGGGATGAAGCCATCATTCGGGAGTTGACGCAGACCAGTGAAGCAGGCAGGGCATACAGCGACAAGGTGTTGGATTGCCGGGCTTTTGCGCAATACCAGAAATACAGCAAGCTGTTTTTGTCGAAAAACCGGGACATGGAACAGAACGTGCTTTGGACAGTCGGAGGATTCGCCGTTGTAGCTTCCAGGGGGGAAGAACTGAAAGACAGTTACCACAGTTTCTCCAAACTGGGCGGCGCTGAAATGCTTGTTAATATGTCGGAAAGAATTGGCGATACCGCTAAGGCAGCATTGGAACTTTTGGAAAGCGAACCCATTACGCCGGGAGAATATGACTGCATCTGTAACCCGGAGGTGACCGGCATGATCGTCCACGAAGCTTTCGGACATGGCGTAGAAATGGACATGTTTGTCAAGAAAAGAGCCTTAGCGGAACAGTTTATAGGAAAACAAGTCGCATCGGAATTAGTCACCATGCATGACGGCGCTTCTGCTGCAAAAGAGGTTGCCACATACTTTTTTGATGATGAAGGTGTACTGGCCAGAGATACAATCGTTATTGACAAAGGGATTCTGAAAGCAGGCATCAGCGACGCACAATCCGCTATGCATCTGGGGACGGAACCCACCGGAAACGGGCGGCGTGAAAAATATGCAAACAAAGCTTATACCAGGATGACCAACACATATTTTGAAGCAGGAACTGATAAAGTAGAGGATATGATTGCTTCCATCAACTATGGCTTCCTGTTAGAACAGCCTGCCAGCGGTATGGAGGATCCAAAGAACTGGGGTATCCAGTGCATGGTCAGCATCGCCCGGGAAATCAAAGACGGAAAGCTTACCGGTAAGATTTATTCGCCGATTGTACTTACGGGATTTGTTCCTGATCTGCTTAAATCCATCAGTATGATGTCTGACGAAATAAGACTTGGCGGCGGTGGCATGTGCGGCAAGGGCTATAAGGAATGGGTGAAGGTATCTGACGGCGGTCCATATATGAAAGCCCGGATAAGGCTTGGATAAAGCTATGATATAGCAAAGTCAGGATATTACCAAGCCAGGATAAGAAATAAATTTTGAAAGTGCATAAAAAAGCACAGAAATGAGGAATATATGATAGAAAAAATATTATCCGCCCTAAAGAAAAGCGGGGTGGAATTATATCAGATAACCGAAACAAAACAAGAGAAGGCGGAACTATATTTCATCCGTAAATCCCTTGATATGCAGAGAATTGGTGATATAAGGCAGGCAGAAGTTGTAGTATATAAAGAGTTTCAGGAAAACGACAAGCGCATGATGGGCTCCGCTATGGTGCTGGTTCAGGATAGCTATACCGAAGAGATGATGGTGGAATTGTTCCGGGATGCCCTGTATGCGGCAGGTTTTGTGAAAAACAAATACTATGAGCTGTATGCGGGAAAAGAAGACGCCAAAGGAGAGATCACGGAGGCTTCCGGCTGTCCGGCCGGCAAAACACTTGATGACAAATCTCTGACAGAGATTGCGCAAAGTTTTGCGAAGGCTTTATTCGCAGCTGATACGGAAACGGATGTGTTCTTAAATTCCGCGGAACTTTTTGTTCTTAAGACAACTTGTCATATCATCAATTCCAAAGGAGTGGATGTGAGCTACTGTAAGAGTCGGGTACAGGGAGAATTTGTAGTGCAGTGTACTGTGGGACAGGATGTAGAAACCTACCAGCATTTTGCTTATGTGAATAGTGATACGGAACCGCTCCGCAATAAGGTCATGGAAACCCTGCGTATGACCCGCGACAGGGCGAAAGCCGTGTCTGCACCGCCTGCTGGAGAATACCGCGTGCTTCTGTCAGGTCCCTATGTGAGAGATATTTACGAATATTATGTGGACCGCTCCGCTTCTTCCATGATATACCAGAAATATTCCACATTCCAAATTGGCTGTAATGTACAGGGAATGACGGCAGAAAAAGATAGTATTAATCTGACGCTGAAGGCCACCGTGCCGTACAGCGCAGAAGGAATCCCCATGAAAGACAGAGAGCTGGTTCATGACGGAAAGCTTATGGTGATTCACGGCGGTAACCGTTTCGCTTATTACCTGAATCTGGAACCTACCGGGAATTATGAAAGTTACAAAGCTCCGGCAGGTAATGTGACACTGGATGAGATGAGACAGGGAAAATACCTTGAAGTGGTGAATTTCTCTGATTTCCAGATGGACAGCTTCAGCGGGCATTTTGGAGGGGAAATCAGACTGGCTTATCTTTGCGATGGCGAAAAGAGAATTCCGGTCACAGGCGGATCCATCAACGGAAATATTCTGGAAGCTCAGAAATCCCTGATCTTCTCCAGCCAGACACAGACGGAAGAATCATTTGAAGGTCCGCTGGCGGTCTGCATGGAAAAGATTCAGGTGGCTGGAAGTACAGAACAGTAAGGTGTATTTTCGCTGACCTACTTAAACACTGCGGCGTAATTTCCTATAAGATGAACAAATTGCAGCCATCTGAACTAATCAGGCGGCTGCAATATTTTTGTTTAGATTTTGATATAGCCTATTCACTTAGCAATGATATGGCTTCATCTACTGAAATACAATCAGCAAATCTCTCAGGCCACATCATTTCATTATAATATTTGTATGTTGTTTCTTTATCCATATAATCATTATCAAAAGTAGAATTGGTTCCTTTTGGCACAATAACCTTATATCCTCTTTCAAATGCAGATTTAATACTTGCATCTATGCAGAAATTTGTCTGCAAACCAACAATCATTAGCGTATCTTCTTTCTTTTCTTCTAAATAGCTTACAAGTTCTTTGTTCCCAAAACAGCTATTCATATCTTTGATATATCTCTTTTCGCCTTCAATTGGAGTAACCTGCGCAGCGATTTCAAATTCATCATCACCAACAGAAAACCCGGTTCCCGGTCCGTCATCATGCTGAACATAGATTACTTCAACATTATTCTGTCTGGCAGTCTCTATTATTTTAACTGTATTTTTTATGAAATCATTATAATTATATAATCTCTCGTCAGTTATTCCTTTTTGGATATCAATCACTAATAATACCAAAACAATATCTCCCTTCAACATTTCCCCATGCTCTTTCGGGTTATCCGTATATATGTTAATAATAGACTGCCTATATCTCCTCATCAACCTCTATACCCTTGATATCAGCCTCTACCAGCTTCAGCTTATTTAACATATCCCTGACCTCAGCTTTCACAATTGAGCTTGCTCCTGCCACATCCAATCCTGCTTCAGCCATATCATTTAAAAGAGCGGACTCCTCTCTGGCATCCTTCTTCTGTTCTCTCTGCGCCTCCTCTGCCTCGTGGCTGTCTTGTCTAACCGCTTCGATTCTGGCCTCCATCAGCTCCTTCTGTTCCTTTCTATGCTCAATCTTCTCTTCCTGAACTTCCTTCTTCTCAGCCTTTTCTTCAGCTTCCTCACGTTTCTCCTTGTAGGTTTCATCCACGTGTTCCTTGGCTTCTTCCATGAGCATCCCCTGTATCTCCTGACCGGATTGCTTCATCACCTTATCTGCGTTCTTCTGTGCATTCGCCATCTTTTGATATTTCAAATGTTCCAACTTCATATCCGTAAGAGAACTCTGTAAATAGTCTGCATAATCTTCCGCATTCCGCCGTCTGAGTTCAAAAGTAAACTTCTGATCGTTTATCTCCATACACTGCTTCTGATATTCTGTAAGCGGCTGATTCCTCAATTCCTCCAGCTTTACCTCTTCCTCCTTGGTAAGCGGATTCTGCGAGTCATAATATGCCCCTTTCATAAGCAGTTCCAGATCTTTTTGTTCCTGCGAGTCAGCGTCCACACCATACTTTTTCCGCAGACTCTCCATTCGGTCTTTACACCCCTGAACCAGATTCTGGTTTCTGAGAGCTTCCTCACGTTGGAGTTTCTGCACCTCGCGTATCTTATCCTGACTCTGAACCATCTTCTGATCACCGCTCCAGGCATCCTGTACAAACTTCATGGCCCTTTTTTGCGCCTGCTGTCTGCGCAGCATAATGGGATCTTTATTCATGGGCAGTTCTCCTGCAAAAATGGTATTCTTTCTCTGCCCGGTGGTATCCTTGCGCCGACCATTATTCCCTGACTTTTCCGGCTGCAAACTTGTATTTACAACTATATTCTCCTGATTCGCTATCTTAACCTGCATATTAATAACCATGCTCCTTTCTCAGCCTGCGTATTTGGGCAGCACTGTAAGCGCTTTAGCACATAATTTGCCGATTGAAAAATCTTTGATTTTTCAATCTATCCTCTAATTACCGCCGCATATTTATATGACTATATAGTAAATATCGGCTTTTCTACTATTTTTCTTAAGATACAGCTTACACTGGAGTTTTTACTGTAAAAATCCTTATCACACAATTAAGGGAAGTATTCAAATTCAAAAGAAGCCCTGCCTGTTTCAAAGGCAAACAGAGTACATCCTTTTTTTCGGAATCGATAGAAAGCCCTGCCGGATGCACTTTCGTGAATTGTCCTAACCATGTTTCCCTTAGACGGAGCTTTAAGAGGCCGTTCAGATTCCTTCAGCAACCGGACCTCCAATTCCAAATTACCCTGCTTAACCCGAACCGTTTTGTTTTGAATCTGAACTTTGGCTCCCAGATAAGTAGCTATTCTGTACTCTTTCCCCTGCCATAATATAGCACCTATAATACCGGTAAAATGAATTCCCACCATGGGAATATCCGCCACTGACAGCATTAAAGATCCACCGGCGAAGCAGCATTGTGTCCAGATATACTCTTTAGGAAATGACCGACCGCTGTCTCCTTCCCAATATCCCCATGAATTCTGAAAAGAATATTTTTGTCCATTGATGAACACATTTCCACGAACCGAATGCCACATACTCCATACACTGTGGCGGCATTCCAAAAACGGCACTAACGCAAACGGTCCCATAATATCATATTTTAAGGGGCAAAGTGGACCAAATACCAATTGCCCCCTAATAGTCAGCTGCGGTGTGTGTATTACCAGCTTAATACCTTTTTCACCGAATCGGTTCTCTCCGATGAAAATATTACTCCTTGTCCTATGAAATAAATCTGCACTAAACGCAACCGTCCAAGCGTCATTATCTGTAATAACCTGAATAGAACAGGTACGTTTCCTCCCTATGCTGTGAACAGCAGGTATTACCGCTAAAGTATGTGTATCAGATTGACATTTAAAATACCAGCCATAAAAAGAATTATACATGTGTCTGCCTCCATGAAAAAATAATGCTTATTTTTCCACGGTTAAGGCTGATTTATTCGTCTTGCACATCAAGCATAATACTGTGCCTGCGCATTCCAAAGCTGTCTGTATAATCCCTCCTGCCTCTCAAGTTCATCATGCGAGCCATGCTGAACCACCTTACCCTCGTCAAAAACAAGAATGTCCTCACAGAACCTGCAGGAAGCCAGACGATGAGAAATATAAATTGCGGTTTTCTTTCCGACCATTTTATCAAATCCTTCAAATACCTCCGCCTCAGCTTCAGGGTCAAGCGCGGCGGTCGGTTCATCCATAATAACAAAAGACGCATCCTTATAAACCGCTCTTGCTATAGCAAGCTTTTGCTTCTCACCACCCGAAAAAGCAACGCCTTCTTCGTCATAATCCTTTCCGACACATGTATTAAGACCACTTTCCGGATTTTTAAGTCTTTCTCCAAGCCCCGCCTTATTCATTGCATCTATTACCAGCGCCTCATCCACTTCACTTCCTGCTGCCACATTCTCTCCAACCGGAAATGCAAATATTTGAAAATCCTGAAATACAACGGCAAATAGATTGCAATAATCTTTGTAATCATACTTCCTGATATCGATGCCGTTCACTTTAATGCACCCTTCCGTGACATCGTATAAACGGCATAACAGCTTGATAAATGTTGTTTTCCCCGAACCGTTCTTTCCTACGATTGCCATTCTTTCTCCTATGACAAACTTTAAGCTGATATTTTTCAATGCATAAGTATCAGACCCCGGATACTTAAAGGATACATTGACAAATTCCACGGAAAATTTATTGTCACGGCGTTTTTCCACGGGAATCGTCCCGTCATATTTTCTTTTTCCAAGCTCTATAAACTCCCTGTAGTCCTCTGCATACATGGCAGCTGATTTAAGATGTCCTATATGCGTAGCCAGACTATTGATGGAAGCAATAAAGTGTTCCATGCCGGAAGCATAAGTAACTACATTTCCTATGGTAATTGCCCCGGCGTATGCCCTCAGGCCGGCAAACAGGTAAATAAATAAACTGCTGAGACCCAGAATTATATTTCGAAAAATATTTCTATGCACGTAAATTCTATTCTGCTGCTTTTCACTTTCATGTATCATGCCGAAAAGATTGTCCACATCATTATGAACTATATTTTCAAAATTCATTACCCGTATGTCCTTCTGCGGTTCAACGCCGGATAATAAATCGAGATAATACATCTTTTTATTATATGCCGCGGAACTGTCAAAAAATTTCTGCACTGCTTTCCGTGTGCCTCCGACATTTATCTTGCAGCTGATAAATGCAAAAATTCCCAATAATACAAGTATTAAAACAGAACTCCATGCTGAGCCGAAAAAAGAGTTTCTTTCATTATTTCCCGCTATTAACATAGGCGCTGTAATACAAATAGAAATTATAATGGATAACCCTGCATTCAGCATATCATGTATCCCTACCATCAACCAGCCTCCTACTCCATAAAACGATTTTTGAAAAGAACGGAAGCGGATATCTCTGGCATGGGCATCTTCCAGATATTCATAATCCATAGTCAGCGCTTTTAGATTTAAGTCCCTGCTGGCAAATTCTTTAGGATAATTTTCCATTTTTTTATTAAAACTTTCATTTAAGCGGCTCTGCAAAACCTCTAAAACAAGCTTTGTTCCCATAGCTGTTCCAATCATCAACAAAATGCCTTTCAGATCCATGCCGTCCAAGGCCGCATCTACGACCATTCCCAGCAGAACCACAAAAATATAGGGATTCACGGCTTGTAAGACAGCATTTCCCACACCGATATAAAAGGTTTTCTTTTCCTGCCGATAAACGGCTTTCAACAAAAACCACAGATTGTCAAAATCTTTCCTCTTCATCAGCCAACCTCCCCTTCCCGATAATACTTACTCTGTAATTCAAAAAGCTCTGCATAGCGGCCTTTTTTTAATAAAAGCTCCTCATGAGTACCTTCTTCTATAATGCGAGCCCCTTCCAGTAATGCAATCCTGTCGCAGAATCTGGTGCTGGATAAACGATGGGAAATAAATACGACAGTACGATCCTTAGCCGCCTCACCATATCTAAGATACAGTTCGTTTTCCGCAATCGGGTCCAAAGCAGCCGTCGGCTCATCCAGAATCATTAGCGGCGCCTTTTTATATAACGCTCTTGCAAACAGCAATTTCTGTTTTTCGCCGCCAGAAACATCCGCTGCATTCTCGTTAGCTTCCCTGACCATTTTCGTCTTTCCTCCCTGCGGAAAGCTTTCATATCGCTTTTTAAATCCTGACAGCTTAAGTACATACTCAAGCCTTTTTGTATCTGTCCGTTCCGTTGCAGAACCGGTAAGGTTCTCGTCAACCGTTACCGGAAACAACATGGAATCCTGAAACAGGGCAGATACAAGACCCATATACTCATCTCTGTCGTATTCGCTCTGTGGTATTCCATTCACGAATATTTCTCCTTTTGTCGGTTTATAAAACCCGCATAGTAATTTTACAAGAGTGGTTTTCCCTGCACCGTTTAATCCTATTAAAGCAAGCTTTTCATTGGAATGAATCGTAATATTAATATTACTTAATACCTCCGTATCTGCATCCGGATACCTGAAAGAAACATCCTTAAATTCAATCTCCACACCCTCAGTCCTGTCAATATGAAAAAATGCTTTTTCTTCCTTTTCCGGCAGGTCCAGCAGTTTTCTTATATAAGTAAGAAATGCTTGGATATTATTAAGATTTTGTATCGTATATATCAATTTAGAAAAGTTAGCTAAAAAAGTTCTGACAACACCTACCGAAAAAACAAACTCAGAAACAGATATTCTCCTCTCTGACATCAGATAAGCCAGATATCCGTAGGAAAATAATTCCGCAATAAATCCAAATCCTAACTCCTTAAATCTTCTGAAAAAATACTGTGTATGTATTTTCCCGTAAATACGGTCCATACCGGATACAGCATCATCGTATTTTTCTAAAAACCAATCCTGCATCTGAAAAATTCGGATATCTTTTCCGTCGCTTCTCTCCATTGCATGACTATTGATGTAGGATACTGCCCTTGTATATCTGCTCAGTTCCTTATGGTGTTGACCATGTACATCTCTCACCTGATTTAATAAAAATGTGTTGACCAATATAGTCAAAACAAGTGCCAATATCAGTACATAATTAATCCTGCAAAGCCATACCCCATACAAAATCGAACTGAAAACAGAAATAATGAGTTCCGGCATAGCAGTTACCGACCAGCGGATTGCAAATTCATTTTGAAGTATACCCCAGACGTTTCCCACCAGCTTACGAACGTCTTTACTCTCCAACAGATCATAATCGATCTTCAAAGTCTTTTCAAACGCCAGCTTGTCATAATACATAGTCAATGACAATCCGTGACGGTACAAATATTGCTTCATGCCGGCATCAATTACCTTACTTATCAGCATTCCCGATGAAATGATGATAATATTTGCCACCAGCACCTTAAGAGATACTCCTCCCTGCAGCTCGGAAACAATTAACGAAGGTAACCAAATTCCAAAAAATGTTGCTGTCATATTTGGAATTACATCTAAAAACTGGAAATAGCATACCCACTTGTTCCATTGCTTGGCGCTTTTTAAGTGAAATATTATATTTCTGCATAATGAATATTTATTGCGGTTCATATGTTTCCTCTTTTCAAATTAATCTATCCGGATGTTTGCAAAGCTATTTTATATTAATATTGACATAAAAAAAGCAATTCTGCACGAGTTGTATCTCTACGCGCATGAATTGCATATTATTATTATTCTGCTAATAAAAGCGGAAGCATGACTTCAGTTGCAAATACGCCTTCCTCATTCTGCCTGTTAATAAACCCGCCGTATTTCGACGCAATCCTGTCAATCCGGATAAGTCCGAAGCCGTGCAGTCCCACCTTTGTTGAAAGATACTGTAATCCCCTTCTCTTTGCTCTCCCATTCATGGAATTGGTAACAGAAATATATAATTGCTTTTTTACTATGTCAATATAAATCCGGATAAAGCTCTCATCTTTATTTATTATCTGCATGCATGCCTCCATAGCGTTATCTAAGAGATTTCCAATCAGTACAGATAGATCAATCCCGGAAAACGGAACATCCTGCGGCACAATTGCGGTTGCATCTACCTGAATTCCTTTCTCCTTTATCATAGTGAGTTTGCTGTTCAAAATGGCATCTACCATAACATTTCCTGTCTTGATAACGGTATCAACGGTAGTCAGATCATCATTCAGCATATCAAGATACTGCTTCGCTTCCTCGTCACGGCCAAGTTCCATATGCGCTTTTAACACTTGAATATGATTATGATAATCATGCCTCCAGCCACGCATCTTTCGATACATAGTCTCGACCTCAGCGTAATGCTTGTCAACTAACTCATTTTGAAACCGGCTTATTTTCTTATCTACATACCACGGCATCAAAAAAATCCACAACCCGGCATTTATCAGAATTATTGTTGTAATGATTATGGCTGTTGTTAAACCCATATCTTTCATCCCTTCCCGTTTCCGTAATATCTCAAAAACTCTCGCTGAACATTTTTCATCCGGCTTCTTGAAATCGGAAGATTTTCACCATTATCCAAAATAAGATTTGAATTCTGAACGGCGGAAACAAACCTCAGGTTCACAAGATATGCCCTATGGCATTTTACTGCTTCACCCATCGGAAGCACTTGTTTTTCGATGTTACCAAAGGATTCTTTCAGATGAATTACCTCATCCACTGTATGCATAATACTTCCGTGCCCGTCTGCCTCTACATATAAAACATTATTTATCTGTATACGCCTGACTTCATTTTCCGAATTTAATATAAGGCTCTTTACGGCTTCTTCCTTCTCTGACAGCTTATTAAGCGCTTGAAAAAGCTTCTCTTTATTCACCGGCTTTATTAAATAGTGAAGCGCTGATACATCATAACCATACTGCATATACTCATCATAGCCGGTGACAAAAATAATTGGAATTCTTTTATCCTCAATACGTATTTTTTTCGCCAGTTCCAGACCGCTTATTTCACCCATCTCTATATCAAGGACAAGAAGCGCATAATCCTTGTCATCTTCCCATGAAAAAAGAAAGCCTTCACTGCTGTCAAAATAGGAGAATTCCACTAATTCTTTCTTAACCTCTGCCCATTCCCTTATATATTTTGCAATGATTTCCTGCTCTCTTATCTCATCATCTACAACGGCTATTTTCATTTTTAATACCCATGCTCTTTCCTCAACATGTGAATTTGTATGTGTGTTTTGTACACAATTTCTAAGGCATCAATGATGCCTGCACAAATATTGCGTAATACATGCAAGCATGCATGAAAACTTTATTTTTCACACTAACCTTCTTTACAACTTATTCGACACAATCCGTATTTCCTGCATGCTCTTTTTATATGTCACATCCCGATATTCAGAATGAAGCGTCTCCCGAACACCGTTTATGATAATAATGCATCCGGCGTAGGAAAATCCACTGACAATAATTTTTCCATCCGCAGAACGACGGTTGATATCAATCAACCGCTCCCTTTCCGTAGCAGTCTCCTTCAATTTCAGCTGATAATTAATCTTTCTGCGCATCTGTTCCGCTTTTTGCTGATTCAGCTCAGGGTTAGAAGGCTGTGACTTCAGCTGATAGTCAAGGCGGTTCAGAATACGTGCAGCATCTGTCATGTTATTCTGATATTCTTCCATCAGACGATCGATTTCCCCCATCTTGGACTTAAATTCACAATCCAAACCTATAACCAGCTGCGTAGTCAATCCGGCACGGTTTCCTATAGAAGCCGCCGAAATCTGTTCCACCGCCCTAACCGTGCCGCCAATGATGGTTCCACGGTTACCGGATATTACTACATTGTGTCCCGATTCCACTTCACAATTCAGTAATGCTCCCGTATTGATTTCATTTCCGGCAAAAACCTGTGTCTGCTCTAAAAAACGTGCCATAACGTTGCCGCCTGCACGAATAACACCATTCCCGGAACCCTGCATTCCATTTTTTAAGATAACATCCTTTCCTGCAAAAAGGTTCGCTGTTTCTACATGTCCGTTTACGGTAATATTTCCGGTTGTTTTCACGGTAACGCCGGCAAATACGTTGCCTTGTACAAACACATCCCCATGGAAATCCACATCTCCGGTAGCTGCATCAAGATTGCCGTCTATTACATAAATCGGCGTTACAGTCAGAATGCTTCCTTCAATAGTGACATTACCCTCAGTACCGGCAAAATATTTGCATCCGTTTTCATCCGGTTCGCAGCGTTTACACTGTAACTGCGGCAATTCTTTTCCCTCATAGGCGTCAATGGTATTCCCTATGACGTCCCTTCCGGTCACATACGGCAAAGCCGAATGATAGGTTACAAGAAGCTGCCCTTTTGTCACAAGTTCTATCTTCCCCAATACATTATAATCTACCGAGCCATCCGACAAAATAATCGGCTTTGTTTCCGGGCGTGGATTAAAATGATATTCAAAATAACCGTCACGTCCATCTTTTGCGGCAATGCCGGTTGCAATGAGGGTCTCCTCATAATTCTTCTTCCCCTGCGCAAGCTCTTCCAACGTTTTTTCTCTTATTCCTACAACAACCCCGTTCTCCTCTAACAGACCGCGAAGTTCTTCTACGGAAAATCGGCGATATAAAGTAAGCATGGCCTCCATCCGCGTTTCACTTATGCGCAATAGATAATCCGAACCGTTTATAATGATTGGATTTCCATGGATTATTATCTTATCAGAATGACCGGTCTCCGTTCCCTCATCCTCCGAAATGCTATTCCCAGCCTTACCTTTGGAAATGTGTCGCTCTTTCGGAGTAAGAAATCTGCTTTTCTCAGGCTCATTTTTCTCCGCAGATGACTGTTCCATCTCTGACATCTGGAAATCATCCACAATTTCTGTTTGTTCTTTCTTCTTTTTCTTTCCAATCTGATTAAAAAAGGCCATATAAATCTCTCCTACCACAATTTTTCCACAAAACGTAAAACTTATAGTCAATCCGGAGAAGGAAAGTCTTTCACCGCCTCTGAAACATCGGTTCCGTCTCCGATCTTCGACAACATTTGCCACCATGCGGTACGTGCCTTATCCCATTCGGGAGTAATCTGATAATAGTCACCCATGTATGGCATAAAATTGCTGTATTCAATCATAAGCATATCATTTTCATATATATTGTCCATATCCCGCACCGGCCAGTATGACGTAGCCCTTACCGCCCTCTTATATTGATTATCATTTTCGGTTATATAGCGGATTAAGATTTTGGCTGCCTCAATCTTCTCCTCATCGCCATTGTCAAAAATGCCAAACCCCCAGATACCGCCCTGAAGCTTCGGAGTATCTCCGTTGGTCGGAAAAGCCATCGGAAATACCTCAAAATCCAAGTCCGGATGATTGATAGTCTGCTGCACTTCTACGGACACATTCCAACAGAAGCACATAGCGGTTTCTTTTTTGCAGAATAAATCAATTACGTCCGATGATGTCAAAGAAGGTTCAAATGTGATACCCTCCAAATCATAAAGAAGCTGCAAAGCTTTCCTGTTTTCTTCACTGTCAACAGTATAAGATGTGTGCTCCGCGTCTGTATATGTTCCGCCATAAAGATTATTCACCAGGGCTCGCGTTCCCTGATCGCCGCTTTGATTTTTACTATATATTATACCGGGACTCACATTCTGCCCCTGAGCAGTTTCATAATTATTCAGGACCTTAACCGCTTCAATAAAATCCTCCGTAGTCCATGTATGCGCTTCTTCATCTATATACTTAAGGGCTCCCGCTTCCTCAAACATATCATAATTAATTGCCATACAGTGTGCAGTCATACAGATTGGAAATACATAATATGCTCCGTTTCTGTGCCTGCAGGCCTCTCTTATATTATCATATATTTCACCGGCCTTCTCAGATTCCCACAGCTTAGACAAATCAACCATCAATCCTCTTTCGCCCCAGTTTACCACAAGACGCTCCGGACCTTCCATAACTAAATCCGGCAGACTTCCGTCCTCAGCTGCCTGATTGATTTTTTCATCACCGTTATTATAATTTAAATATTCCACACTGACATGGATATCAGGATATTCCTTATGAAAATCCGTCAGCACGCTGGCTACAGCCGTAGGATTTCCCCAGTTGCCTACCGGAAAAGTCCACAACGTCAGTTCCGTAATTTCGCCGCTGCCGCTATCATCCTCCATTCTAACGTTTTGTGTGGTGCTGCTGCAGGAAGACAAAATAACGGCAGACAATAGCAGGCTTGTCAAAACATATATCTTTTTCATAACGAAATTTTCCTTTCACTATAATATTGCTTCTCAGTGAATATACTGTCCTAACAGAGAAAGAATTTCCTGTGATTCTATTGGTTTCCCCATATGGGCATTCATGCCGCATTCCAGGCATTTTTGTTTATCATCTTCAAATGTATCCGCACTGACAGCAATAATCGGAATTGTCTTTGCATCTTTATGTAATAGTTTTCGTATTGCGATTGTTGCTTCAAAACCTGTCATAACCGGCATTCGCAAATCCATTAATATTGCGTCATACCATCCCTGTTCGGAGCGTTCAAACATTTCCAGACAAATCTGACCGTTTTCCGCCCACTCTGTTTCCATTCCGAATTCTTCAAGTATTGCACTTGCAATCTCCCAGTTCAATTCGTTATCTTCCGCTATGAGTATGCGTCTGCCCTTTAAATCAATTTCAGGTTCTTCATTCTGTTCCTGACCGGTTACCTCCGCTTCTGCAAACTGCCTCAACCCATAATAAAGACTTGAGCGGAACAAAGGCTTTGAAATAAATCCGCTGATGTTACTTGTTTCAAGACTTAACTCAAATTCGTCCCATTCGCCGTCAGTTATAATTATGATGGGCAGTTCCTGACCGAAACGTGCAGATATCTCATTCGCGGTCTTTTCCCAATCCTGCCCCTGTATATCCCAATCCAGCATAACTATATTATAAGGATCATTTTTATCATTGCTCTCATTTATCATTTGGAAAGCCTGTTTGATATCTGTTGCCGTCTGTGCCTTAAGCCCGATGGATTCCAATGCGGAAGCGGCAAGCTCTCCTGCCGTTTTATCATCATCGATAAAAAGAACATTACGCTTCGGCAAACACAGTTCTTTCTCCTGATGCACTGCTTTTTCCATATCCAGAGTAATATGAAAATGACTTCCTTTTCCCTGCTCACTTTCTACGATGATGGTACCACCCATTGCGTCTACAATATGCTTGGTAATGGTCAGACCCATTCCGGCTCCGGCTTCTTTGTCCACACGGGCATTGTCCTCTCTGGCAAACGCATCAAATATTTTATCCAGAAATTCTGCAGACATACCTATGCCGTTATCTTTAATATGCAAATGAGAACGTACGTAATCATTTCCTTTCGGAGAAACTTCCTCATACAGGTCAGCCTCAATAGTACCGCCTTCCGGGGTAAACTTTACTGAATTTCCGAGAATATTTAAAAGAATCTGGCTCAAGCGGACTCTGTCCGAACACACATTTTCATAATAGATATCATGTATATAAATATTAAAATGCTGCTTTTTCTCCTGTATCTGCGGCTGGATGACAGTCTCAATATTCTGCATGATATCACGAACACAAAGCGGTTCCATATTTAATGCAAGCTTCCCTGTCTCTATTTTGGACATATCCAGCATATCGTTTATCAATCCCAGCAAATGACGGCTGGATATATGTATCTTTCTCAAACAGGAACGCACCCGCGGCGGATTATCTATATTGCCAATAGCAATTGACGTCATTCCCATAATGCCATTCATGGGCGTACGGATATCATGACTCATATTGGATAGGAATTCACTCTTCACCTTGTTGGAATGTTCTGCCAACATCATTGCTTCCTCCGCAGTTTTTCTGGCTTTCTCCAACTCCTGCATATGCATTTTAGTTAAACGATAATATCCAACAAAGACGAATAAAAGTGCGCAGGCAATCAGCGTACCGCCGCCAATAGAGACATATGCCCATTTCTTCTGAAGAAGATTTACCGTCTCATTCAGAGCATTATGGGATATTTTAATAAACAGATACCACTCTGAATTAGGAAGACTTGTGCAATAGACGTTCCATGCTTCACCCGAAATCGTAACTTCACTGGTATAATCCCTGCCGGCTTCCAATGCGTCACGAAATTCCTGCACATACTGTGCCGGTTCTTTTCCATTGCGGGTTTCATAAAGATCTTCTACCCGCGTAAAATAATTATCATCTTCTATGTCATCATTACTCATAACATAGCTGCCGTCCGTGCGAATGATTGCATATTCCATACTGCTGCTTCTGATATTGGTTTCCAGCATGGCATCGAGATTACTGGTGGGCAGTCCCGCTACCAACGCAATACTCGTACTTCCGTCGCCCAAGGGATAAACTGCCGGTACACCCATTAAAACAACCGGGGTTCCGGCCGCATCCTTTCCCGCACAAACATTATATTTACCGCCCTGGACAGAACGATGCAGACTCTCCGGAACATCCGCCGTCACCTGAGAACCATAGAGCATATGAAAGGTTCCGTCCTCCGTATAAAGAGCCAGATATTCAAAACCTGCCGAGCGCGCGTTATAATTCAGGGCTATCCGCATTGCACTGTCACTTTTAGCGCGTCCGGGCGGAACGGCATCTACAAGCGATTCCACCTGAGAAAGTCGAAGCTCAATGGTAGTTCCGAAGTGTGATGATACCTGTTCGCTGATTCCTGACATATAAAAGATACCCAGCTGTCTGATGGCATCTTCTCCCATAAGATTCACACAGATTGCCTGTACTATAAATATTAATATACAAAAAAGCGATACCAGAACAAGGCTTACGTTAAGAAAACGTGTTGTCCTTTTTTCCATGATTCATGTCTCCTAAAAGTAATGCTTAAATTGTCTTCTGTTATTCTGACATATTAAGATGATATATATATTATAGTACATTGGAAATTTACTTGCAAGAAATCCCTAACCATTATATATTTTTCTAAAAGATAATGAAATATCAAAAGAAACTGCTTCGCTCATCGCAAAGCAGTTGAAAGAAACAGATTTCCATGAAATATACTTATATAATTCCATTAAATGACAGTATCAGCAGAATGCAGGTAATCACTATAGCACCCGAAAGCAGCCACAGACCAATCGGTTTCCGCCTCTGTATATTTTGAGAATCTGAAATATAGCCTGCCTTGCGCAATGCCGTTGTTATCGGTTTATAAAGCAGGAATGTGAACCCTGCGTTCAGTCCTGCTTTTAATAAATTAAACGGAAGAAACGCAGGAATCAGCAGCTTTGCCACGGCTTCACGAGGATATCCCATATAAATAGGAGTTATCAAATAATTCCATAGCATCATCACCAATACCATCATCAGACTGCCCGTTACCAATCCTATAACGGCGCCGGACAGCGTCCTTTTCTTTTTATAGATAAAGGAAGCCGTACATGCAAATGAACATGTTGATACAATGTTCATAATGCACCCTATAATTCCGTTATCGCTGATTGTCACCATTTCAATCATTGACACAATTACCGACACAATGAAAGAAGTAATCGGTCCCCATATAAGACCGCCCAATGTAATAATAATATCCTTGGGATCGTATTTCAAAAATAACACAACGGGAATTCGTCCAATTACCACTACTACATAAGCTATTGCACACATCATGGCGGTAGCAGTTATTTTTTTTGTCTTGCTGTCCATAAATCTTTCCTCCTAAAAATAAAAATCAGCACCTGAATATCGATATCTTTCAGGTGCCGGAATACACAAAGCATCATCATGCGGCAGTATAAAAACAGTATCATACCACATAATATAATTTCATCTTCTTCCATCCAGACTATACTGTTGGTTTTGGAATCACACCAAATCCTGACTTGGACATCTGCCAAATCCTGCGCTTTCACGCTCGCGGACTTTACCGCCAATCGGGAATCTCACCCTGCCCTGAAGATACATCATTATTCGGTTGTCTAAAATAATCATACCACTTTATTTTTCCAATTGCAATACCTCAACATGCGAATCGTCTTCTCCAAGCGCTTCATCCAGCCATTCCACAAGCTGCAAATCCACTTTTCCTTTCTCCGCCATGTTCTTCAGTATTTCAATTGCCTTTTTTCTCGGAATGGGGTCCTTATAAGGTCTGTCCGTAGCTGTAAGCGCGTCATAGATATCCACCACCGTAAGTATTCTTGTTTCCAGATCGAGTTCGTCATCTTTCAAATGATTCGGATAACCGCTGCCGTCCAGATATTCATGGTGAGCGCCTACCCACTTCGGTACCATTGAAAATCCTTTATAAAACTGCACTTTCTCCAGAATCTTGGAGGTCATTACTACATGATTCTCCATCTCCTTGCGCTCCTGCATGGTCAACGTTCCGCTTCGGATTCTCAGACTGGTTACTTCGCTCTCAGTCAGATACGGAAGCACTGAACCGTCTTCATTTACATGCTGCTTCTTTGAAAGTATCTCTATGTGCTCATATGTCTCATCATTCACATAATCAATCACATCAATTTCATGGATGAATGCAAGTTCTGACGTTAAATCATCAATGACCGCCTCATATTCTTCCTGTGTGAGTCTGCCTCGCAGCATATCGATCTCATACAACGCCTTCAGCAGCGCAAACCGGTCATCTACCTTCTCAAGTTTCTGCCCCAGCCTGGTAGCCTTATTCATAATACTCAAAGGCACCACCATTTTTCCGATATCATGAATCAGCGCAGCCAGCATTAATTGTTCTTTCCTTGCGGGCTCAAATGTCTTTTCGCATTTACCCTCTTTATGTAGCTGCGTAATATAATCCGCCAGCAGACTCGCATACTTTTCTACATTTCTCGTATGCAGGGCATTGTAGGGAGTCCGCTCCTCTAACGCAGTCGTAAGCGCTTCCACAAAGGAATAAATCTGTGCCTTCAGCGCTTCCATATAAGAAAGATTCGTAAGTTCGATAGCCGCCATGGAACCCAGCGCGCGGATAATGATCTCATATTGTTCATGGAAGGCAATAGCATTTCCTTCTTCATCCATAGCATTGATCAACTGCAATACCCCGATAAGCTCATTTTCATTATTGACAAGAGGTACTACTAACTGCGAGCGCGTACGATACCCGGTCAGATTGTCATACTGTCTCGGTCCTGAGAAGTCAAACCGGCTGCTTGCGTAAACATCCGGTATATTCACGACTTCTCTATGAATCGCCGCATAGGAGCACACATTTTCCTCCTTTATAGGCACCGGCGGCAGATCAATGGGTTCTCCGTCCATTCCCCGGCTGACTCCCATAGAGAGCGTCCTCATATATTTAAAAATCAATCCGTCATCTTCGTATAAATACAGGGTGCTGGCATCACAGTTCGTAATCTCCATCCCTTTATCCAAAATGGTCATGAGCAGACGATTTCTGTCTCTTTCAGTAGAAAGACGTATTCCAATATCCATTATCTTTTCAAAATCTTCGTATTGTAAATGCATCTTATTTCTCCTTCTCTTGTTCCATCGGATATATCCCGTATTGCTTCATATATTCCAACGATTCCTTCTGTGCTTCATAGCAGCTTACCTCCACCAGCACCGTCGCATTGATCTGATGCTGCCTGATAATACGGTCAAATTCCTGCCAGTCTATCTGTCCGGCTCCTATCGCCAGATGCAGGTCATTTTGCAAATCATTATCATTGATGTGTATATGACGGATATATGGAGCCAGTGTCTCAATCCACTCTTTCCCCGAACAATCCGATATCATAGCGTGAGCATAATCCAGACAAACTCCGAAATTTCCGACACCCTGCATCTTCTCCGCCAACCCTGCCAGAATATCCGGCGCTTCATCAAACATATTTTCCATATAGATCTGCTGTTCGGGATATTGATAGGCAATTTCCGTAAAAAACTTAACGTTTCTGTCACACCAGTTTCTAAGATAAACCGGTGCACGAAACCCGGCAAGGCGACCAGTATGAAATACTACGCCTTTTAATCCCATACGCTTTGCTGTCTCCATGGATTGGCGAATCCGCAGCATGGAAGCATCCCTGATCAGGGGATCGTCACTGTGTATGGTCACATCCAGAAATGCTCCATGCATCGTATCTATGGAAAAGTCATTTCTGTACCTTCCGTAACCTGTTATGATTTCCTCCTGTTTCTTTGAATCATCCATAACATCCGGTATAAAGAAATCATTATATTCAAATGCACAATCATATACTTCTGCCAGACTGCTCATCCGCTCCATATCCGCCCTTTGGGGAACCAAATACAGCTTACTCATTTTTTATCACATCTTTCTTGCGGGTGAAAAATTTATTTTTTCACATTATCTACTTGATATACAAATACGCCATTGCTCTTTCCCTTCAAAGGAATCTCTCCGATTGGCGTCACCTTAACTCTGTCTTTTACAGCCTCATAGACCTCTTTGCTGATCAGAATCTGTCCCGGCTGCGCATTACTCTCCAATCTGGCTGCCGTATTGACAGTATCACCGATAGCCGTATAATCCATACGGAAATCACATCCGATATTACCTACAACGGCATTGCCGCAATTGACTCCGATTCCGAACGATACACTCTTACCATATCTCTTGCGGAACTTTTCAGCGATGGCTTCCGCACCTGCCTGCATGTCCCATGCGGTAGAAACTGCACGGAAGATATAGTCATCCAGATCAAAAGGCGCATTAAATACCGCCATTGTCGCATCTCCCACAAACTTGTCAAGGGTTCCGCCGTTATCAAAAATAGACTGCGTGGTAAGTCCTAAATACTCATTCAGAATTTCCACTACTTCCTCCGGCTTTAAGCTTTCCGACATAGTCGTGAATCCCCGTATATCCACAAACAACACCGCGATATGACGGTTCTCTCCGCCAATTACCAGCTCAAAATCCTTATCCTTACTGATCTTATCCACTACCTGCGGCGCTACATATTGTTTAAATACATTGATAACCTGCCGTCTGCGCATGATTTCCGCCATATAACTACGTACCATCTGTATCAGGTAAATTATTATCAGACAGACCGGCAAAAGTATTGTCGGAACAATCCGCCCTTTTACATACATTATTCTTGCAAAAATGAAATCCAGAATAATCAACACCGTCAAAAGCAATGTTGAATGCAGCAGTCTCATCTTTCCGCTGCATACATAGAATAATCCGCACAGAATTGCCGCTGCAAGCGCATACACAATAGGAGAAACCGGAAGCTGTGTGCTACCTTCCAGCAAAGCCTCTATGATGTTTGCGTGTATTTCCACCCCATACATCTGGCTGTTATGGGCGATTGCAGGCATATAGGAATCCTGCAGTCCTACGGCATAGGCACCCACTAACACCACTGCGTCCCGAAAAACAGCCGCATCCACAGTACCGTCCAGCACATCCGCCATGGAAACTACGCTGTAACCTCCCGCTTTGCCTGAATAGGTGAAATAGTATCTGTTATTTCTTCCGTAAGTTGTAGGGAATACCGCTTCCTCTCCCCTGCTTTCCCGGTAAACTTTATAAACCTGTGAAGAAAGACTGTACTTTCTTTCTCCTTCATAATCCAGATATGCCATTGCCTGACGCACATACCCGTCCGTATCCACAAAGGTATTGGCAAAAGCACAAATAACATTATCTTTCAAGCTTTCATAAGGTTCTATCACATGATCCACATAATAGGGATTATAAACAATTCTGCCGTTCTCATCTTTTTCGGGCTGTTCTTTAAAAGAAAAGCTCATGGCGGCAACAACATTCCCTGCCTCCCCGCACACTTCGGCAAAATAATCATCAGCCTGTTTATCCGCCTTTTCACTGTAAATAACATCGAAGCCGATAACTGCCGGACGCGCATCACCCGTACCGTTTAATATCTTTACCAGTTTCGCCGGAACCTCCCTGCTCCAAGTGTTGACGGGACCATATTGTTCCAGTGTTTTATCATCAATTCCTATGATATATATTTTTTTATTGGTGACAGTCTCTCTCTGGTTCAGCCTGTCGGATATTCCCATGTCCCAAAAACCCGCTGTGCCAAAATACAGAAATGTAAGAGATGTCAGAATAACGGCGGCTGTAATCGCCGCCGCTTTCATTCTGCTCAGATGTTTCATTTTTTGTCTGGTTTCCTTCTTAAGTTCAAGTATTATTTTTCCACTTTATTGTCGTATTCTTTTTTATCACAGTTTCAAAATCAAAATCCCAGTCTCCATCCTTCTCCGGAACAAGTAAAGGCGCTGATGCTTTTTCTCCGCTCTTTACTTCCTGTGTTGCAAATACTTTGCCCTGATACTCAAAAGTTACCTTATAAGTCGCCGTTACAGGCGGCTTTACCGGAGTATTGTCGCCCGGTTTCCCATTATCCGGCTTGTCATTGTCCGATTCATCATCATCGGTCGAATCATTGTCGCTATTTTCACTCTGAGAATCATCTTTCCCTGTATCATCACTGTTTGCCGGTTCCGATACCTCAAGCTGTGTATTGTCAGGAATCTGTAAATCCTGTTCAGGCTGATCCGTCGCTATATCCGGGGTTTGCGGGGTTACGGAATCTTTCTCCTTTTTGTCTTTCTGTTCAGAAACGTTCTCCGCCACATCTGTATCAGCGTCAACATCCGAATCATTATGCCCGGAATTTTCTTCCGTATCAGACAATACTTCCTGTTCCGGCTCATTATTTTCAGATTCTTCACTTGCACCCACTGTTTGGTTAAGCAATGTATCCAAGTCCTCCAATGTTATGCCTTCCATGGTCTGACCGCTTTCCAACATACTTCTCAGGTTTTGAAGCGCCTGCCCGGGCAGTTCCTCGTATACAATGTCTCTGGGACTGTCTGCGGTTCCGTCATTATGTATGATCAACTCACTGCCTGCCGGAACCAATACTTCTTCCTCGGAAATTCCGTCCAAAAGAATGGGCGTTGTCGCAACCTTACCCTGGAAACAGCACATCTTTGTATTCTGCTCACCATTTTCATCAATGTATAATTCCACGCGATATATAGTTCCGCGAACTGCCATGACAGAATTGGGGGTGGAAGTTTCATACGAAGACCCTTCACTCAAAGGATGCTGAATCTCATTGGTAACGGCTCCCTGTTCCAGACATATCTTCGTCTTGGAATTCTCGCTCGTTCCCTGTGCCTCAACAGTAAAAATCGTATCCGCTTCTGCCATCACATACTTATCGTCATCCAGCTTCATACGCATACTGGAATCATTCGCTACGATGACACGGTCACCTGATTCCAGATACAGGTTTTCCGCCGCATTCATAGAACCCACTCCTGCACGCTCTATTACAGCCGTTCCATCTAACTCATAAACCAATATGGATCGGTATGCTTCTTCCTTGTTTGATAAAAGTATGATTGCCGCGGCAACAATTACTACCGCAACAGCACAAATACAAATAATAATTTTCTTATATGGCATCTGCTTCTGCATAATTAATCACACCCCTTTTTGGCTTAATGCTTTCGTTATACTTAACGTTTCGTAAAACTGTAATCACCGTCTGTTTTTACATAAAAAGCGCTGCCGCCCTGATAGATTGTGCTGTCACCGTCTACCTGCCATTTTCCTTCAGCGAGTTTGTAAGAAGTGCCGGCTTGCAGCGTGTAAGTTCCGTTCTCAGAGATAACACCATCTTCTGCCGGATTTTTCGCAGTTACTGTAATACTGCAGATCTTCTCATTTCCCGCCTTGTCTTTAGCTCTGATTACACAGGATGTACCGTTTGCACTCACCAGATAACTTCCGTCAGATTCAGGGGTTACAATCGTTTCATTCACTTTAACGCTCTCTAAATTGGCATCATTCACTTTAAAAGCGGTTCCTTCAGGATATGTATTTCCCTCTACTATTCCGACAATCTCAGGTGCAATTGTATCCACTACGATTCCGCAGGACCGGGCATAAGTAATCTGCCCATCTGTCCCCTTTGCTCTCGCATATAAAACATATTTTTTATCATGCGAAAGAACATATGCCATCGAAGAAGACGGACCTTCCCAAGTCAGCTGTTCTTCCTCCTTGGCACTGTCAGTCATATCGTCAAATTCGTCTAAATAGTAATAAATCGTCAGATTCTTCTCGCCCTGACTTGCAGAAAACTCCAACATCTGATTAGAATTATTTACATATATATAATCAATTTTACCGCCCAGACCATCGACCTTACAACTCTGTCCATTAAATGTGATATTAATTACAGGTGCAGGAAGACTCTCCGAGTTTTCTGAATCTCCGGTTTCCGACACGCCTGTTTCAGGTATGTCCCCAACACCTTCGTCCGCATCATTATATGTATCAGCCTCATCGTTGACACTCTCTTCATATGCTGTAACTGCATTGTCGGCGTCCGCATCTGCATTAATTTCATCGTCAGCATTCTCATCATCCGCGTTAGCGTCTTCTCCGGCATTCGCATTCTCCGCATTAGCTTCATCGCAGGCATTCTCATCTTCATCTATGTTGGATTCGCCGCCATAAACATTATCGGTATCAGAAGCAGAATCCTCATCAATCTCCTGAACATTTTCCGTATCACCCTCCGCTGCCAGCATAGTACCCATCGGCATCATACAGCCAAGCAGCGCTGCCATACTAAGTGCGGCTATGCTCTTCCACTTTTTGTACATATTTTTTATCGCCTCCAGTTCTTAGAATTGATATAAAAATTAACAATAAAATATAATTTAAATTGAAAATATAAATTTTCTATCTTATATATTACACATAATCCATAATTTGGTCAATATATTTCCTGTATAAAATACAATAAAATACAATAATTTTCCTGTTTACATATGTTATATAAAACAGATTTAATTTAATATGATACTGTAATACTCAAAAAATCTTTGCTTTTTATTGATATATTATAAACGTAGTTGTAAAATGGTTGTTGTAAGATGATTTTATTTTTTTATTTCATACAGGATGAGGATTATGAACACAATTTTACGCGATATATTCCGTGCTGTTCATGAGGGAAAATGGATAAGCATTGAATATCATAACAGAGAAGAACAGAATACAAAATACTGGATTGGAATCCGTAATATAGATGTGCGTAACCGTACGCTTGCGGTAGAGGGTTTTCATCTCGGCTTATATACGGTAGAATCTTATGATAGGATAAAGATAGATTCAATTCAGTCATCAAAAATTATAGAGGGCTCTTTTTATCCCGTCAACGAATCTCTGGTTAACGATATTTATTTAAATCCTCATAAATATAACACCATTTTTGACAATACGGCGAACTTAAAAATACTTGGATATCTTGAGATGTGCAACAGACTCGATTCCGTACCGTATAAGTCTGATTTTAGTTTAGTTAAATATCTGGACCACGACAATATTGCCGGCGATATGTATCAATTAAGTACGCAGCAATTTCAGGAAATCGTTAAGAATTTTCAATATCAAACGGAAAATAACGAACGTGCAGATGGCAGCCTGCATATAAAACAGCTTGCAATGAACGTCCTCAGTATCCATATGGCTAAGGGATTATATGTACTGGCTTATCGTAAACTGAATTTAGATGTGAAACAGCACGCACTAAAGCCGGATGATGAAATCACAATCTGCACAGAGTTTACCATCGACGGGACAAAACAAAGTATACGCAGATTTTTAGATGGGGACGAATATGAACTCCTCTCTGATTTTGAAGCGAATCAGGAAAAAATCAAAGACTGTATCACGAAACGCATGGAACGCGGCGGCAGTAACGTAGACGATATGCCATATATTATAGGCCTAGAGACGGATATTGCCTTAGATTTACACAAAGAATATCAGTCTATTATAAAAATATATAAGGAAGAAAAAGTTCCGGTACCGCTTAAAGCTTTTTTCGGGGATTTACTTGAACATCCAAGAAATAACTACTCTCGTCCGATTATATTGATTAACCGGAAAATTAATATGGATCAATTACTCGCTATCCATAACGCCATGAAATACCCTGTGGCATATATTCAGGGGCCTCCCGGAACCGGAAAAACAAATACAATTATTAACACTATCGTAACAGCTTTCTTTAATGAACGCACAGTGCTGTTTACATCATACAACAACCACCCGATTAACAATGTTTATGAGAAACTGTCCGCTTTGAAATATAAAGAAAAGACTATTCCGTTCCCGATACTGCGTCTGGGAAATATTGAAAAAGTCAAAGAAGCATTAGATACCATAAAAAGACTCTATGATAGCGTACAAAATGTACAGGTATTTGAACGGACTTTGGACCGGAACAAAGATGACAGGAAGAAACGTGCAAGACGATTATCTGAGATGTTAAAAAGATATGAGGATCTCCTAGATTTAAGGGAACGGGAAGAAACTATTGACAGAATGCTTGATTTTGAGAAGAAAAAAGGCGCGTCTTTTCAGATGATGTCCTTTGAAGAAGATCTGGCAACCAGACAGCGTAATCAAGTCAGTAAAAAGATAAAGGAAACAGGAGAGGTTTCCGAAAAAGAGGCCATATCGCTTCTGGATGACGACATAGAAGAATTGCTGAAATATCTGTATTATACTTCGGCAAATTATATTAAAAAAATCGGCTTGCCAAGGTATTCTGACCTAAGAGAAATTTTGGAGATTTCAGACAGTCAGAAGCAGGTTGAAGCTTTTTCAAAATATTTAGGAGAAAAAGATAATATCATTAAACTGCAGAAAATTTTCCCGATTATAGTCACAACATGTATTTCAGCGCATCGTCTGGGCGAACCTAAGCCTATGTTTGATATGGTCATTATGGACGAGGCAAGCCAATGTAATATTGCTATGTCGTTAGTACCGATTGCGCGGGGCGAAAATCTCATGCTTGTAGGCGACCCACAGCAGCTCAATCCCGTTATCCTGCTGGACGAATTAACAAACGAAAAACTGAAGAAACGTTATATGATTTCTGATGAATACGATTATCGAAAAAATTCTATTTACAAGACTTATCTTGCGTGTGACGCTGTCAGCGATGAAACACTGCTTCATAATCATTACCGCTGTCACAAACGCATTATAGAATTTAATAATCGGAAATATTATAATTCCCGCCTTAATATCGTATCGCAGAGCAAAGAGGAACAGCCTCTTGTATATATGGATATGGGCGAGGCCATTACCGATTATAAGAATACCGCCCCGGCAGAAGCACGTGAGATTGCGAAGTATGCCGCGCTGAACCGGGATAAAAATATCGGAGTTATTACGCCTTTTGTAAATCAGAAGAAGCTGATTGAGGAAGAACTTAAGCGGGCTAAGATATCAAATGTAACCTGCGGAACCGTTCATGCTTTTCAGGGTGATGAAAAAGACATTATCCTGTTTTCCACGGCTATTACAAATCAAACACAGGCCGGAACCTATGAGTGGCTGAAGAATAATAAAGAATTAATTAATGTGGCGACTTCAAGGGCTAAGGACAAACTTATCATATTATCCAGCAGCAAGAATTTAGAACGCCTGCACCAAAAAGACGGCGAAGACGATTTATATGAACTTGCGCAATATGTACGCTCTAACGGAACATCTGTAGTAACGCCAAAGCAGGCAGCATCCAGGGCCTTGGGCGTAAAACCGTTCAGCAGCGTTACGGAGGAGGCTTTTTTAGAGAATCTCAATCATGCGCTGGAAAATATATGGCTGACACAGAGCCGTTATGTTGTACATAAAGAAGTTGCTATATCTCATGTATTTGACGGCAACGAAAGCTACAACGACTTGTTTTATAACGGCAGATTTGACTTTGTGGTATATGAAAAAATCGGAAAGCAGGAAACAGCTATTCTGGCAATTGAGCTTGACGGAAAAGAACATTTCGATAATGAAGTGGTAATCAACAGGGATAAAAAGAAAAATGCTATCTGCAGTGAGCATAATCTGCAATTAATCCGTGTGGAAAATTCGTATGCCAGAAGGTATAATCACATAAAGGAGATTTTGATTAATTATTTCTCGGTTGGGCATTAAAAAAAATTGCCTCGCATTATAAAGAAGAATGGTTAATGCGAGGCTTCTTATTTAATATAACGCCGTTTTCACTCGATATTTATGCCTCAACGAACTCAGCGTCCAATCATCAAATCGTACTTTCCCATCATTTTGTAATCTTCCAAGAACAATTCCCGGATCTCGATTAATCTGGTTTGCAAAATCTTTAATTGATTGTAAATCAAAATTATTGCTTTTTATAAACTTTAGATATAACTCCTTTGGGATTAACGCATCTTCTGCATATTTATCCGCAAGAGCTTCCTGCTCCCCATTCTCCATTTCAAACGAAATACCATAATCCCCATTCAAAATATGTCCTATTTCGTGAAATAACGTAAACCAAAATGAATCTGCACTAAGCTGTCTATCATTTACCATAAGCATAACTTTATTACCAATCTTCTTTGTTGCACCATTTATTTTAGATCCGGAAAGATTCGGAAGAATAACGAATATTACCCCCGCTTCATGAAATGCTTTATAAATAAGCGGATAAAAGTCTGCATGATTTTTCGATAATGTTAATGCATAGTCAATTGCTTCTTTGAATTTGCTTTTATTAAATCTAGGTGTTTCTATTTTTAATGCCTTATTTGTAGCAATCTGAACCATCGCATTCGCCTTTATCGTGCTCGCTTGCGATAATTCCTCTGTTGAACTCCTGAAACTAACAGCCATATCTCTTTTGGCTAATACCGATAAAGTCGATACATTCAGGAATTCTCTGACCTGCTTAATTTGTTCATCCTTTTTTCCTGGCAAATCAGGTAATCTAAAGTTATCTTTGAAATACTTATAATTTAAGTTTTCAAAGATAATACGTTCCTCATCAAGCTCTTTTTCCGATTCGAATTCTGCGTTCAAAGCATCATACGCATTCTGCAAATTCAACCAATAATTTACACTTGTACCAAGCATTCTGGATAATTTCATTGCAATATCAATGGATAGGTTCTGCTCACCTCTTACTAAAAGGCTTAGATTTTTGGGTGTGGTATCCAATCTCTTTGCAAAATCCTCTTGAGTAAGTCCACTTTCATCAATAATCTCTTTAATATAGTATCCTGGGTGAAAAGCAATAGTATCATTATATTCTATATAGTTACTCATAATGGTTGCTCACCTCCATAATTTCTACAATTCTCACACTGTCTGCTATTTCATCAATATTGCAAGGATCATAAGGCTGCCTATTTTCATTTAATGGCTGTAAAATAATTCTCCACGGCTCTCTAATCGTTTTCACATCTATTGCAAAGAAACCGTCCAAATTCCTTCCTTTTTTATTTTTTAAATCATGAAAACGAAAAGCTGATTGAACAATAATATCTTTTATATTTTCCGCACTTTCGAGTGCATTAATTCTTGCAAAAAAACTTGTTGTCATACCGGCTTTACCGCCAAACAGTTTGTTAGCTGCCTTAACGCTTGTGCATTGCAGTCTGACTTTTTCTGATGAATATTCTAATTTCAAGCCCTTCTCCTTTCGTTTAAATTACCTATCGGGTAATTTTATTATATTCGTATGTCTTGGAAAAGTCAATATAAAACGTTGTTTTATCATGTTTTGTGAATTCCTTCGCTTAAATTGTATGGATTGTAACATCAAGGTCGCCAAAACTCAACTATATATTTCAAATCAGGTCAATATCCTTTGCATATACATAAGAAATAATCTCGCCCTTATTTGTTTCCATATAACCTTTTTCCCTATGCGAATAGTTGGAGATATCAATCGATCCAAAATTTGCAAACTTATTATATATCCGCTCTAATACCACCAACTCATTTTCAGAGAGAATACCTTCCGGCATTTCTTCTTCAGGAATTACTTGATACTTCTCATAGCCATTATCGTAAAATACCTCAATATGAGCAATATGATCTGCCGCCATCATGCCAAAAAGTATGTCAAAGTTCTCCGGTACCGGACCATAAGGCAAATGTGCATATCTCACACCAGATATTGATATCCCGTTTTCCTTATAAAAGATCATATCAGAGTAATTCAAAAGCTTCATCAGCTTTGTCTTTAACAGTTCCGTACTTCTGTGCGCAAAAAAGAGAACCATCGCACAGAACTTATCATAATCAAATGCTCTGTATCCGTTTTCTTCACATGGGACTTTCGTGAAGAAAAGGTTCAAAAACCTTCTTCCCGCATGATATTCTTCGTTCTGCTCAAGGTTTTCAACAATAGCAAGTAATTTATCTTTTTGCCGCTCATTAAAAGCAATCTCATTCTCCGTAAGGTATGTCCTCATATTCTCCGGATCGCGCAGGAAAAGTAATAAGCTGTTATGTGCTTTATCTTGAATCGAACCATTCTCATACCTGCAAATTGTCTTGTCTCCCCAATTCAGCAATTTAGCAAAGCTTCTCTGGCTAAGCCCATACTGTTTCCGTATCTTCTTAATTTCCTCCGGAAGAAGCAATTTGTGCCTTCTACGATATTCATTATATGCCTGAACTAATGTGGCATTATCCAGTTCTTCCGAATAGAACTCTTCGCCACACTCCGCACACACCATTACCTGTGCATCAACATCAATGTTATCTCCGCACACGTCGTAAGATTCTCTCTTTGTTATTATTTGTGTTTCAACTTCTTTTCTGCATTCTTCGCAATACTTTCTCATAGACGCCGCCTCCTTTCCTAAGCAAAATCATCCTCATGAAACCCAAGACACTTCAGAACATTTTCTCCGTTTTCCTGCGTAATCTTTACTTTCACATAAAATTGTATCCCATCAATATTCTTTTAAATTCCCATATATCTCCAGAACGATTCGTATCCAGATCCTGCTTAGGGCCTTTGTAGTAATCACCAACAACAAGCCCTAAAATCTCATTCTTTGTATCAGTGATTATAAGGCCATTTCGCGCCAACGCCTGCATGTTTTTCCTTCTTGGAACAAAATCATATTTCCCGGCTGACAGCAACTTCTTAATCTCAGAAAGATAAGCTGCAATGTCCGACGTACTTGCCTGATTACTTACCCAGCCACCTCCTTATACATTATATTATACTCTATATTTTGCGATTGCCAAGGAAAATGCGGCCATATGACCGCGCTTTTGTGTAGCAAGTGAAAATGTAGACACTTGTCCCTTATTAAGGAAATCACAGCTGTTCCGTGAATGTTTTCTAAAAACCTAACTTACTGAAACTTAAAATATGCCCATTGCAGAATATATTTTATATATCCTGTCGTTGTATTTGGATCTACCAGCTTTATCCATGCCTGAAGCCAAAGTATCCTTACTCCCATAATAATAGTTACTCAATAAAATTATATATGTACTTCAAAATCGTCCTTTTCATTATTTATTCGTAATTCAAAAATAGTTTCTTCTACAACTCGAACGCATTCATCTATATTCTTTTTTATATCACTCCCCCAGAAGCGTATTACTGTCCATCCCATAAACAATAATTTTTTGTTAACTTCATCATCCCGTTCCTTATTGCGCAATATTTTTTTAATCCAATAATCACTATTATTACTTTTCTCTAACCGCGGTTTTAAAACCTCCCAATCTTTCCCATGAAAAAATTCACCATCGCAAAATATAGCTATTTTATCCTTAGTAAGAGCTATATCCGGCTTTCCGGGAAGCAAAGGGTAATTTTTCCGATAGCGATAGCCCTTTGTCCACAACGCATGACGCAAAGCAACTTCTATTTCACTGTCTTTAGAACGAATATGCTGCATGTTTTTTCTTCGTTGTTCTAAAGATAAATTGTCCAATAAAATCACCTCTGAAAAATAACATCATTATGGTATTCAATAAAATCTTCTCCAGGAAGAAATTTATCTGGCAAAATAATTTGTTTATGATTATATCCCCAAAACCAGTCCTGTGTATCTTTATCCATCTCCGCTTCTTTTATCCGACTGGAAATAATAATCTTAAAATCTTTACTGATTGTTATATATCCTCTGTCAAATGCTTTGTCATGAAAAGAATTTAAGCAAAGGCCATTACTTGGATTAGTTCGTTCAGTTTGTTCATCACTTACATTCCAAGGCTTAATATGACTTGCCACAAGTAAGTCTGACTTCATAAGACCAGTAATACAGCAACGATTACTGTAAGCATTTAATACAGACATTCTGAAAAAATACTGTCCCACTCTCTGTTTCATCAGTCTTTCTCGATACTCGCCAGCAGGAATTTCTTCAACATCGCCTATATCAATAATCTCTTCTATATTCTTCTTTTGCATCTTAGCTTTTATTAATTGAGCTTGATATGACAACTCTGACCAATTCCTAGAAAACTCTGCAAATATCTCACCATCCAACTTACTTCCATGTGCCATGGCTTTTACATTTCGTTCTTGTAGTTTAGGATCATAATGAGCTAAATTATGCATTTTTAATCCAACAGATCCAGGAGTCCTTCCCAGCATTGCAGCAAGTTCAATTATATCTGGATTTGACTGGCTTATTTTCCCAAAAGGAGTCCTGCAATATAAATCAAATGCCAATATTGTTTCTTCACGATTCCATTTAATACCATTTCTGTTGTTCATTGTCTTATGTTCCCCTCAAATAGTGTTAAGAAACAAAAGTTTGTGTTTATCTTTTCGCTATGATTTCTACCTGCGTCTACAAATAAATATCTACTGTTTATTGATTTAGCATGTATTGCTGTATTTAATTTATTATAGGAATTTACTGTTTACTTTTTTCCTCCACCAAAATTAACACAAGCAACTTACTATGAGGTTTCATTTTATTCCATTAACATTATTACTTAATTGCAAAAATACTTCTATTTTTTATATCCATTATCCATAGCTATATCCAATAATTCAAGTAAGTTTTTCGCTTGAACCGATGTCGGTAGCTTTAGTGGAATCTGAATAGCAATTTTTATTGCTTGTAACTGTTGATGGTTAAAAATATTTTTTGAAGAACAAAAATCAAATAATCTTTTCCAGTTTTCTGCCCCATATTCAAAAACTTCCTTTTCTGCTTCTATTCCTGCATCAATTTTACTATCTTTTCTCGCATATGCTTTCTCCGCCAACTCTTCATCATGACTAATACAACAACTTAATATCGAGTCGCTTATTGCATATTTACATGATTCTTGTACTCTTTTCCAACATTCTGCACGTTTACACCACTGTGTGACATTTATTGTTTCTCTATCTGGAGCATTAATCAAGTCATTAACTAATTTCGTTAGATGAGTCATCTCATTAATTACTTCCTGCGGTATCGCTTGTTCTCTCCATATTCTTAAAAAATCTAAATTAAATCCCGAATATTGCTGTTTCAACAAATAAGAAAATAAAGCAATAGAATATGTTACAATCTGCGCTCTATATCCCTGCTGATACCAGTCTTGTGCAGAAATAAGATTTTCAGTTTGCCTAAATAAAATCCCAATTGCAACGGTTTCTTTATAATACTTCTCATTATACTCATTTGCTTTATCATCATAGTTCTTTTTAATATTCTCTGAGAATTTCTGAAAATTCGTTTGAGCTCCCTTGCTTACAACATCTGGCATACATGCCCAAGAATTCCTATACTTTGCTAAGTCTGTCTTTGTAAATAATTGTGTTTTGGGATATCTGAGTTGAAATTCTTTAATCTGAGAAGTCGTTTTCCCCATTTGCGCTTGTATATACTGCCCTTTTGCTCTTTCAAAAAACCAAAATGTTTCATATTGCGCACCATTTTTTGGTGCTACTCGAGATGTTCTTGAATAACGCTCCATTCTAACACAAAAATCATGATTAGAGAAAAAGTCTGCTGCATTAACCTTATTTTGTGTATTTGCATATTCTGCAATAAGTGGTATTACATCTTTAGACTCTTCTTTCTCAACTATAGTAAGCTTCATTGGAACATAAATAGTACTTAAATCAGCTTTATCTTTATATCTTGAGTTATATAATGATGCAGTAGTTTGTCCACCGTTCACTATCTGAAAATCTACAATCCCTGTTAAATATAGTTGCTCCTCAATTTCTTTAACATATGCTTTAGTGGCAGTTGCGGATATTCCATTATTATATACAAAAAATTTACTCGGCTCATTAACAATTGTTTTCCTTATTCCACTATTTACTGCAACCTTTGTACTTAAAAATGAACGGATATTCCCTTCTAACAATTCGGTTCCTAAATGCTCATATAAATTAGCGAGTAATTCGCCTGGCATTGCACACATATAACTCAGATAACTATTAGAATCAATGCAAATACATTTAACAGAAAATCCACCATAATCTTTAAAATTAATTTCCCTTGTCTCGCCTTCTTTTCTGATAACATCATACAACCGATCTGATGTCCACACATGCAATTCAACTGAAATATCACCAATATTATCGTGAACAATATTTTTGGCTCTTTCACTTCTAACTTTATCCGAAATCAAAAACAACTTAAGCTTTCTAATTTTATCTTTATTTTTATAGAGTAATGTTGTCAAATCATAAGCTGGATTGCTTTTATCAATTTCTTTACGCAGTATGCCATCAAAAGAAGCCTCCACAAATGCAATACATTCACTAAAATTCTGTAACGCCTCGGTTTTTGTTATCGTCTCCAACTCTCCAGATCCGCTATAATCCGAAATAATTAAGCTTACAGATTCTTCAAAAGAATTTTCAAAATATCCATCAACACGAGCATTTTTTCTTCCCGGTTTAAATGGTCTTTTATAGTGTGCATATGTAAAGTCGGACAATACTCCCGCATCTGCAAGATAATCTGTAAAAACCTGAATAAAACTTGTATATGATAAATCACTAGTTGCTTCTGACCGAAGTTTTGATTCTTCTAACAATGAATTACGGAATTCCTCTTTTGTCATTCATTTTCTCTCCAATCCTCTATACTTCTAATATTGATATCATATTTTGCAGACATAATGGCATCTGGTACATCATCACGAGTAATTTTAGGAAACGAATCATTAACAAAATATTTTTGCACATTCGCGAAAATGTATGTATATTTGTTATATGCCTCCTTATTTACATAACCTTTACTCAACAATACCCTATTCGCAACAGCCTCAGTTTCGCTATCAAGCATCTCACGCAACCGCTCGACCAAAATATTAATTGTAATTGCATTTTCGCTATCACATTTATCTAATCTGTAGATGACCAAATATCCTTTACAATCATGATTCAGTTGTTCTAAAGAAGATATAGAAATATAGTCACTTGATGATGTTACAGTTTTTATTTCATACCAGTCTTCATCAAAAATAAAGTCTCTGTCTGCATCTTTGTGTATAGTCCACGCATTAATAACTTCCTCAGGATTCTTACCTGCGCAGATTGAATCAATTACAAATTTTATCTCTCCCATTAACCCGCGCAATTCATTCTCAGGTAAGATATCGCTACGAACTCTATTCATAATCGCATACCATTTTCCAAAAGTTAAAATAAGTATATCTAATGCGACCTCTTCCGTCGTTGCTTTACGAGATGATTCAATTAAGTCAAAACAAAGACAAACATACTCTCTTACCAAACTATCATCCAGTAGTTCTATTGCAAAAAAGACATTATCAACTGACCTATAATTTTTTACATCAATTGCCACTGTTGACTGAAATCTTTTTATTGGTTTTTTGACTGGTATCAATAGTTCTCTATGCCCAGCTTCATTGATGTTCAAGTACATTTTAAGAGGATGCTTTGAATCTACTAATATTTGTCCACCATTGCATAATCCCCATTGTATTTCAAGTTCATCATAAGTTTTCATCTACCTCATCATCTCCATCTTCATCTGAAAGTTGTTGTGCAATAACATTCAAATATACCTTCACCTTTTTCCTTTTCTTTTTTTCTAATTTGCTCTTCTCATAATCTTCATCAGATGGAAATGCCAAACCTAATGCACATACCTTATCTGAATTATCAACTATAGGTTTTCCTTCTTTGTCCAATAAATTTAATAAATAAATGAATAAAATGGGTTTTTTAACTTTATGAAGAATAAATTCATCTGGAATCGCTTTGTAACCACCGCCTTCTTTCATGTTTAAATATTCAGGAAGCTCTTTCCACTCTTTTAGAAGATTTTCCTCAGTATATGGGGTCTCTATCCCTACCTTAGTACTGCCCACTGAAGCAATTCTCACATGCGATCCCGATATTTTAATAATACCATCTACTAACGTGGATTTTCTTACCTGAGAACTAAGGGTGTATGTTATACCATCAATTTCAAATTTCCACTCAGGTTTTCCAGTGCCATTTTTTATGTAGACCATCCAATCATCAGGATATTCACTTCTCACATAGTCAGACAATGTTGCTGAATCTAAATAAAAATGCCACTCCATAGCTTGAAAATCTCGCACTAAATTTGCAACGTCATCTGCTAATACGTCTTTAAAACATAAATCTTTTTTTTCTTTTTCGCAAATCAACTTGCTATATGTTGCAACCCTATTCACAAATTCTGAGACCTTTTTTTGATTACTTGACAACTTATTTTCATCATCTCTCAATCTTGGACATTCAATTAAATGACCTGCAATATTTACTTCTGCATAATCACATTTTACAGATAATTTGGCATTTTTCATTTTTGCACGTGCAGTAGGAATAAGTGAATCTGGATGTCCATTAATCACATATCCAAAATCCAGCGGAGTCATTTTGCTCCTATTCATACGATACACTTCCAGCTTTAATGACTCCGTTGCAGCACTAATATGGGCGTACCAATCCACAGAATCATTAGCCATCCAAATTCTAATTAATTTTTCATAACCAAGTCTATAGCCAAACCATCTTCCCATCTGCATCAAAGTATCATACGCTTGAGAATTCCTGTAGAAATAGCTTACACACAATCCTTCTAAAGTAAGACCTCTTGATAAGCAATTCCCTCCAATTGCTATAACACGCAAACCGTCATCATTTTGTTTTTCCCATAGTTCATAATCAATAGAATCCTCAGATTTTTGATTAATCGCAACAATATGCACATTGACATTACTCTCATACAAAGACTCCTGAATTTGTTCCCATATTAATCCGAAGTCCCTTTCAACATTATTCTCTTCAAAGACTCTCTTAATCTCTCTAATTTCCTCATAATCCAAGGCACAACTGCCCATTTTCGAATAGGATTTAACATAAAGCATTAATTGATCAGTCCAAAAATTAATCAGCTTATCTTTTAGCCGATTTTGCACATCAACAAATCTGCTTACATTAATCATCATAGAACGGTGCGTTTTTACATGTCCTTTTAAATCTCGTACAGCATTACTAATAGCATAATATCGAACCGCATCCTTTAAACTGTTTGGCAAAACACCTATTGTTTGCGTTTTTTTATGCTTAAATGGAAATACTGTCCTTACTTCCTCAGGATAAACTCTGTGAACCAATTCTGCATAAGTTTCATCTCGAAATAGTTTTTCACTGCCTATATAATCAGATGGTGTCGGTAAACAATAAATAAAATCTTCTGGAAATAAGTCACTGTCAATTAAATCCGTTCCCTCTACATAAGGATTAATCAAAATGTTAGCAAACGGTGTTGCTGTTATTGCCAAATACGTTTTTCTTGTAAATAATTTTAATATACATCTTATGCAGGAATTAATTGTTGTTGGTGAGGAATCTCCTCCTGTATTTACTGATGCATCATCTGCTTCATCGTCAATTAACAGCATTGGAACATCTATAGGTACATTTCTATTAGAATTTCTTAGCCAATCTGCTAAATTTTCCAATACGCTTTTTACTTTTTTAACAACAAATACTTTAGGTGACATTTGGTCATTAATGCTGATAGTAGTAGCATCAGCAAGCTTTTTAGAAAAATCATACAGATTTGAAGTAAAAGCTTCAACCGTATTTGTTCCAACATTTCCATAATATCCAACACCTGCCGTTATAGTTGGAACTATCTCTCCTTTTTGCTGTACGGCATCATTTTTCATGCTTCCTATAAAATCTTTTTCCAATCTTTTTTGAGTTTGTTTCCTTAATGTATTAGTTCTTCCTGCCAAAACAATGATTATTTTATACCCTGTATCAATTGCTTTATTGCACAAAGATGTATAATTAACAGTTTTCCCTGACTGAACATCTCCTATTGCAAGTCCTCTTCGTGACCATGGCCCCATTTTTCGTGGATCCCCAATACGATTCATTAATTCTTTTGTGTTTCTATCCATATCGCTAATCATATCGTTTGACCAATGCTTTTCATTGGCCATATATCTTTTAAATCTTTTGTTATATTCCTGATAACTACCTTCATCCTCAATATACTTAGAATACCACTCTAAATCATGTTCCTCGTCTGGCTTATCTATGCAAATCGCTATTCCAATTTTCGCAGCCCTAAGTTCTCTCACCTGTTCCTTAATAGTGTTAAATTCTGCATCAGAATATGTAAATTTACAACTCTTTCTAACATTTTCTGCCATTTTATTAAATTCATCTTCAGATGGCACAATATCTTCCACTCCAAAATCCTCATCATACTGATTACACATTTTTCTAAAAAGTATCTCAATCTTATCCATTGTCAATATCCCCCAAATTATCATATGTAATTTCAAACTCTGAAAAAGGAGCAATTTGCATTAACTCTTTGAACGCATCTATTCGTTCTTCTTGTTTAATATCTCTCAGTAACATTTTCAAATTATCTACAACATTCATATAAGCATTACGCATATCCTCACATGCAAACTTCTTATCATCATAAAAATCCGAATGAATTGTATTTAAAGGAATATTCTGCTCTATTAGTCGAAAAAGAACATCTAATTTTCTACTATTACCCAACTCTTTTATAAGATCTTTAACGATTGGATACTCTCTATTAATTGAATAAACCACACCATTTCTTGTTTCCGCTGGCATCCACACCCTCATATTTGCCCCAGATGCTTCCTTTTTTGCACGAAACCTATATTTCCGTTTTCCTGTATTCAATATTGGAGTTATAATGCGTTTCAAATTTCTCAGCACTATTTCCGGAGGAATTGCCATAGATTTTTTTACATCCAATGTCCATGCTTCATCCATTGAATTTGGCAAATCCACCTTCACTCTACATAGTTTTGTCAAATCAGTTTTTCTTGCAAGCCTAAACCAATCAGCTGCAACAATTAAACGTTTATTCCGATATATATAGAAACCTTGATTTTTAATCAGACCTTCTTTTCCGCCCAATTCATTTAATTCATTCTGCGTTAATGAATCAGAAAATGGCAAAATATATGGTGTAACTATTACATAATCTATTTTTCCTTCACCATTTTCTTCAACAGTCACCGGAATTTTTTCAGATGGCATTTCATCACTCTTAGCAGTATAGAATGGATCCTTAGCTTGAATTGGTACCTCATTGCTAAATATTTGGATTCTACTTATTCCTGGTTCTCCTTGTAGAAATCTGTGAAACGTCACTGCTAGGTGTTCTTCTACATCTCTTATCTTGAGAATCATACCACGTTCTTTATCTTCATCTCCAGCACACAGTTTATCTAAATTTTGCCAAACTACCAATGTTCCTTGTTCAAGCGTTTCTAACTTTTCATATTGAGGCATAGAAATAATATCATCTTGATCTAATTCCAATAACTCCCAATCCTTCGCTTCTTCTATAACATAATCCAAATCCCAACAAAATCCATTAATACCATTTTTACACTTACTGATAACTGTCAATTTTCTACACTGCGACAACGATGCAGTTTTTAAACCCAATCCAAAACGCCCCAAATCCTCACTATATCTATCTTGCCATGGATTACCTGAACCATATTTCATTGCTTCTTTTAAATCTTCTTTTTCCATCCCCTCTCCATTATCCAAAATAGATACATAACTATTTTCACCTGTAATAAAATAAATAAAAATCTGTGATGCCTTTGCATAAATTGAATTATCAATCAAATCAGCTACAGCTGCAGGTGTAGTATATCCTATTGCTCGTATTGACCACATTAATGTAGGTGCACTTGGTGGCATATAACATGCTTTCATATGTTCCTCCAATCGCTCATTTGTATGCTGTTCTCCTCATGCAAGATTAATTAATGAGCATAATAAATAACTATATTTTAATTATAAAATTTTACTTATTAAAATAGTTTATGGCTAATTAGGATATATAGCATATTATACTAATTACCCCAATCCATTCACTCCTTTAAGCAAACTAATGCATCAACATTAATTACACTTGTTAATTACTTGCATTTGTCTTAACAAACACTCTGCTATACCTTTTGCCATTAATGGTGGCACTGCATTTCCTACCTGTTGATATTGAGAATCCTTTGTACCCACAAATTCAAATTCATCTGGAAAAGATTGGAGACGTGCTGCCTCACGAACAGTAATTGCTCTATCTAAAGTCGGATGAATCCACATAGACTTTCTAACATTAACCACCGTTCCACTTGGTTGTTCAGGATCCAAGCGAAGATAAATTGTATTCTGTGTTCTTTCTGGTTTTGAATACGTTTTTTTCATCTCTTTGGATAAACTATGAAAATTCTTACCGGGTTCTATCGCCTTGAATCTCGTCATAGCATCTGGCGTTGTCTTGGTTGTTATATGATTCTTTACAGCTTTACTGTTTTTTCTCATCAATGTAGCATACTTGCTAATTTCATCTGCCTCTTTGTATGCTATAGCCTCATGCTCCTTCTCATATCCAACTTCATAGTCACACAAATCCAATATCGCTTCTCCAACTGTAACACAATCAAAATCTTTGGGTTCCTCAGGTATTAAAACAGTTCTATCCTTTGCTATATCTTTTCGGATTCCAATCACAATATATCTTCTTCGTTCTTGTGGAACACCAAACCACTCCGCTTTTAATGTATCACCATTTTGGATATATTCGTCACCTAATATCGCATTAACATAGTCTATAACAGAATAAGAATATACTTCATATATCAACTCATTATTATCGTTAATTTTAAATTCACCTGTCAGCTTATTTTCATATATTTCAGAAATTGTGCGTAAAACCTTTTGTAATCTAACCAGTTCTGACAACTCATTTTTTACACTCTTGCTATGTCCATTTTCAATCGCATCATATAATTTTGCTAATATATCTAACTGCATGTTCTGTATCTGAGTAGCATCTTTCAAATCGTTTCTACAGGAATTGATCCGCGCAAGTATCACTTTTTTCTGCTTTTTAAGATAATTACCTAATCTATCTTCATTTGACATATTTTTTTTAAGAACACTCAATAAATGATATAATTGCTCAGGTAATTTAATCTCTTCCAATTTCTTTTTAGAATTTGCAACAGATAATATATCAATTTTGTCAAACTTGTTTGCAATTACAATTTTATCTAACCGCTTGGGAATGCTAAAGCCTTTTGAAATTAGCATATTAATTTCTTCATTATCCTTTTCTGAATCGTAAAACCTATGAACATCAGACCTAAGCATATTCACATTTTCCATTACAAAAGCCTTAGGCTTAATCTCTTTAATAGCTCTAAAATATTCCTTTACTAACGCATTATTCATACTTATTAAATGATTTTTCTGACGATTCGCATTTGAAAATCCCTGACACGGCGGTCCTCCAATTATAACTTCAATACCTCCCAATTTTTTATTTAACTCTCTAAAATTATATCCATCAACATTTTCTATAAATTCAAAATCTTCAACATCTGTAGCAATATTTTTCCGAAATGTCGCCCGTGCATTCTCATTAATCTCGGCCGCCGCAACTATTTTATATTTTCCTGTTTGCTTAAATCCAAAACTTAGCCCTCCTGCACCAGCAAACAAATCTAGTGTTTTGTACATTTCTAATTCTCCTTATCCATCACGTTACTGATTTGGTTTTACTATTCATACATTAATCAACTTCACTTGTCACAAATTTATATTTTCTTTCAATGTATTTGTTAATATTCTAGTAATCCTTGATGTATAACCATTTTTTAATAGTGCTACTACATAACAAATGCGTGCATATTTCACTAATAAAAATTTTGCTATCATCAGTATATATTTTCCATTTTATATTATAATATAGACGATGCAAAAATTCAATTTTGCTTCATATGATTTATAACCTTAAATGTATTCAACTGTCTACGCTAAGCTATATAACATACTGCCGATCACCTTTTCTATCAGCGTAATATACGACATCAGTTACTGACCGGATCAAGTTATTTTTACGCAACCATCTTGTAGCTTCATACGCCTTAAGAACTAGATTTCCAGACATAATCTACCCAACCAACCTCTTATCCCACACATCATACCCCTGCCGTCTTGCCGAATCATACACAGGACGCATATTTTTCTCCAGAATACCATAAAACTCTACTTCTGAATTTCCTCTTCTATATAACTCTTTATTCGCCCAAATCGAATGAAGGTTGTCTCTGTAACATGCTTCATATAGTTTTCTGATTCCGGCTTTTTCATGAATCATTTCATACATTATGTATTGGTTCTTCGCAAATCGAATGAAGAAATCGTTCCAATCAGGCAATCTGTTATTCTTAGCGGAATTAAGTGACGAGTCCATCGGCATCAGATTCCATAATTCATCATTCATAACAAATGACCATGGAATAAAATGATCTACATCATATTTCTGTTTATCAATCGCCTCATCTGTAAACACATCCGTAACACAGCGCACATCAATATGCCATCCCACAATTTTCGCACATGGGAAAGCTTACGCATTTTTTCATCCAATGGTGCAAGTTTATATATCAGTCCCGGGACCTCAGGATTATTATTCTGAAGCCACTTTACTTTTTCACATTGAATCCAGCCCAATATATTAACCGTATTATCTTTTATCATTTGAATCCATGCATCATTGAATGTCAGCTTGCGGTTTAAGCCTGTTTCGTCTCCAAAAGTATAAGGAAGTAAAATATCTCCGGCACTTAATTTATTGTAATATGCCATCATCCTTCCGGCACTGCTGTCCAGACTGATTTGCTCTCCTGACTTATTAGCAAAACCTGACAATGCTTTATATGGAACATTCAGTGTCAGCGCCTGCTTTTCTGCATGAAGCTGCTTATCATATTGCGTAATAGCATTCTTTATTTCTACCTTAGAGGCATTTGCAGGCAGTTCACTCAGTCCCTCTAACTTAAGCACCGCTCTCTCAAGATTATCTTTGATACCTCCGTCACCCCAGATGCCGCTCAAATGAATATGAAATTCCAAAACGGAATACCATGCATTAGCAATCATCTCGTTAATAATTTCATTGTAGGTTGCTTCACACCTGTTCTCGGATATCAGCAACACAATCGCTTCCAACCAATAAAACTTATAGCAGTAGGATGGGTCCTTCATCATTCGTGAAAAGCCTTCTATATCCAGCGTATTATAATATCTACTATCAATATCTAATCGGTTGTCCGCTTTCTTAATATCAAATTCAGCCATTGCTCTTCTCCCCGCTCTGCTCTAACATCATCTGACACCCACAGCTTTTCGATAACCAATTTTGGAATGTCTTCTATGATTTTCTTAAAGCTTTCTTCCGTATGATAAGTAAAATATCTGCCGTTCCTATATCCTTCAAATTCTCCATATTTAAAAGAAGTATATACAACTCCGCCACTCTTTACAGCAGCTGTCATTTTCCGCAAAATAGTCGGCAGTTCATTATTTGCAACATGTAAAATAGATGCACACGCCCAAATCCCATCATATATACCTATACAGTCAAGCTCCTCAAACTTCATTCTCTTAACGGAAATACCCGTGTAATTACTGGCTATTTTGCAAAGTTCATCTGAACCGTCAATCGCATCCACATTATAACCTTTATTTAAAAAGTATTTTGTATCTCGTCCGGAGCCACAGCCAAAATCCAATATTTTACCGCCTTCAGGCACATACGCTAAAAACAAATCTTGAATTTCAGTGAAGTTGACATTTACAGTTCCGTCTGTAAATTCTCTGGCATTTTTATTGTAATAATTCAGAGTATCTTCCTCTACTTTCATGACTTTTAAGTGGTCCTCCATTAATATAGCATCAACATAGAATTTCTTACTCCACTATCCACGATATAGTATTTTTCCAATATTTTCAAGTATTCCTTACCATTAATATCGAATCTCTCAATTTCATTTAAGATTTAAGCTACTCTCTAGCTCATAATCTCGCCTCTCCTATTTTATAAATACGCTTACACAATTCTGATAACACAAACTTCCATTTTTAGCAAGTTTGTGTCATCGATGTTCAAAAACTTTCAAAATCAACTATATACATTAATAAACATAAGTTCATATAAAAGCGGCATTCCTTTACCTCCCTGCTGGGAAGTTTGAAACGCCGCTTCTGCATCATATTATAAGCAGTACTCCTGCGCATTCTTTTTTAGAATCAGAATGCTTCTTCAACTGTTTAATCTTCTTCACATTTATTAATCCCCCCAATACATCTCTATCTTTTCATTGGCTTCATTTTCATTCAATGCATATTTCTGAATCAATTGACCGCATGCTGCTGATTTTGAAGCTCCAAGATCTCTTACAGTCTTTATAAGTTTTTCAATGCCTTCTGCTATTCCAGCCGATATTCCAGCCTCATATCCCTCTAATCTCAAATCCTCAAACGCCTTACACATATCGTATCTCTCCTTTCCGCCTTCAACTGCCTTAAACTTCTCAGGTATTTTTATATTCGTCACTACTTCCAGCATGTATTTTGTGTCGCTGTCTATATTGCTGTATGCTTCACGGTCTTCCTCCCTTATTTATTTTTTCATATAAGGGATTCAGATTCTACGATGTGCTTTATAGATATTACAGAAATTCAGATTCCCAGATATGTTTTATTAATCATAACATAATTACTGTAATATTGTAAAGCGTATTTAAAAATATTTTACATAAATAACATCAATATAACTATTTTCAGAACTCACCTACCCAATCAACTTCTCCAACTCCGTAACCAACTCTCCAAACATAGACAGCGCATTTTTCACAGGCTCCGGACTTGACAGATCCACGCCAGCCATCTTCAGCAGTTCCAGCGGATCCTTGGAACATCCGCCTTTCAAGAAGCTCTTATACGCTTCCACTGCACTCTCTCCCTCGGAGCGTATCTTTTTGGACAATGCAATCGCTGCGGAGAAGCCTGTAGCATACTGATACACATAGAAAGCTGTATAGAAATGAGGAATTCTCGCCCATTCCAGCGCAATCTGCGGATCGGATACCATATCAGGGCCAAAATACTTCTTATTCAAATCCAGATAAACTTCGCATAAGCTGTCCGCTGTCAGCGCTTTGCCTTCCGCATACATCTGATGCGTAATCTTCTCAAATTCCGCAAACATAGTCTGGCGGAACACCGTTCCCTTAAACTGATCCAGAAAATAATTGACCAGATAGATTTTTTCCTGCTTATCCGTGCATTTCTCAAGCAAATGCTGCATCAGCAGGGATTCATTGCAGGTAGAAGCAACCTCCGCCACGAAAATCAGATAAGATGCATAAGTATATGGCTGCGTTTCGTGTGAATAATAACTGTGCAGTGCATGTCCCATCTCATGTGCAAGCGTAAATACCTCATTCAGCGTATCCTGATAATTCAAAAGCACGTAAGGGTGTACGCCGTAAGCCCCCCATGAATAGGCTCCGCTTCTCTTATTCTGGTTCTCATATACATCAATCCAGTGATTCTCAAATCCTTCTTTTAACAGGGACAGGTATTCTTCTCCCATCGGAGCAAGCCCTTCAAGCACTATTTCCTTAGCTTCTTCAAAAGTGTAATTCGCTTCATATTCATCCGTAAGAGGTGCATACACATCATACATATGAAGCTCATCCACACCAAGCACTTTCTTTCTCAGCGCCACATAGCGGTACATATCAGGCAGAGCCTCATGCACTGCTTCAATCAGGCTGTCATAAACGGAAACCGGAATCTTTCCTGTATCCAGCGCCATTTCACGTGAAGATGCATAATGACGCGCTTCTGCAAAGAATTTCTCCTGTTTAACATTCGCCTGATACATTGCTGCAATGCTGTTCTTAAGCTGTCCGTACACCTTATAATAGGTTTCAAAAGCGTTTTGCCTGACCTCTCTGTCTTTCTTTTCAAGCATGCTGACGTAATTGCCTTGGGAAAGTTCTGTCAGGTTTCCGTTTTCATCCTTAATTTCACCGAATTTCAAATCCGCATTATTCATAAACGAATAAATATCAGATGCCGCAGTCGCCAAATCCATAGACTTCGCAAGCAGCGCCTCTTCCTTATCCGAAAGTGTATGCTCTTTCCTCCGCAGGATTCGCTCTATCAAAATCCGGTATTTTTCAAGTTCCGGTTCTTCTTTATAAAAAGAATCCAGTTTTTCAGACGGTATAGCCAGAATCTCCGGATCAGCAAATGCTGTCGCGCTGCTAAGCTTAACACCGGTATTCTGCATTTGCGCATTATAACCCTGATATTTTGACAGAGCCATATCCTGATGCATTTTTTGTCCCGCATAGACATAAAGGCGTTCAAAACGGCATGAAATCTCGTCCTGTAGTTTTAAAAACGCCAGCAGTTTCTTCGCTGATTCAGAAAGTTTACCGGGATACTCGGAAAAACTGCCAATCTCTGACTCAACTGCGGCATACTCCTTTTCCCATTCCTCATCCGTTTTATACAAATCTTCCAATGCCCATTTGTATTTATCCTCAATTTCGCTTCTGGCAGGGATTTTCTTTACTTCACTCATTACTTGTCCTCCTTTTCAAAGCTGCTTCGGAATTAATATCGTTCCTTTCCGCTCTTTTTCCAGTATATGACAAACCAGGCACAAATTCAATCCGTTATCTTAAAAAGCAAAGCCTATGACATTGCATTTTTCACATAAACGTAGTATTCTATATATCAGCAAATACATTTCAGCCTTTTAGGATATAAACACACGAATATATAATGAAAAGAAGGTTTTCGGCATGAAAGAATCATTTCATATCATAAGTGACGGTTCCTGTGATTTGCCTGCGGAACTGGCACAGGAAAAAAATATCACAATAGTACCGTTTTATGTATCTTTTGATGATGTACATTATTTCAAAGAAAATGTAGAAATAGGTATACGTGACTTTTATCAGCAGATGGTAGATAAAAAGGGGGTATATCCTAAGTCTTCCATGCCTTCCATTCAGGATTATGAAGAAGCATTCCTGCCTTTTGTCAAAGAGGAAATTCCCATAATCTGTATTTGTATCACCACGAAATTCAGCGGTTCGATGCAGTCTGCGCTCAATGCCCGCGAGCTTATCATGGAAAAGTATCCTCAGGCGGAAATCACGGTTATTGACGCCACTATCAATACCGTTCTGCAGGGTCAGTATGTATTGGAAGCGGCAAATCTACGGGATAACGGAGTCAGCTATCAGGATACAGTCGCAAGGTTAGAGGAAATTAAGAGCACCGGCAGGATTTTCTTCACAGTAGGGAATATGGAGTATTTAAGACACGGTGGACGAATCGGTAAAGTGGCTGCTATTACGGGCAGCGTTCTGGATATCCGTCCTGTGATTACCCTGAGACAGGGAGAAATCTTCCCTTCAGGCATTGACAGGGGCCGTAAGCGTACCCTGAAAAAAGTAATGGACCTTCTTTTGGAGTATCTGAAGGAAAGCAGTCTGGGAATCGACTGCTACAGCATTGCCGTCGGATATGGTTATGACATAGAAGAAGGACGCGCATTCCGCGACCATGCCCTGTCCGCACTGAAAGAAAAAGGTTATGATATAAATGAAATAGTGCTTTATCAAATCGGAGCTACGATTGGCGTACACACCGGACCTTATCCGCTAGGGTTTGGCATTATTGAAAAGGGTATTCATTAACGCTCATCAAAGCATCCAAACCGGCACGATGTAATTGTCCCTGTCACAAGAAATCAGGTGAGTTTCGGCTAATATTAATTATGAGTTAATTTTAGCCGAAAAAACACCTTAAATAACTTTGTCGCCGCTTTCCTCGAAAAGTCCCTCATAATCTCCGCCACTGATTTCAATATGCGCCGGATCTCCCGGATAATAAACAATCATCGTTCCGTCATCACATGTATAAATTCTCCAGTTATTTTCCAACTGGCATGTTCCAACCGAAGTAAAATATACGGAAAGACCGTCAATTGCAAATTCTATCATACCCTCGTCATTAAAAAAAACTTCCAGTCTGCGCCCATTATCATCTGTATAGACGTTGCCTTTCTTATACCAATCATCATCCACGGAATCCGGAACTACGACATCAAGGTCTTCTCCCGACGATGCCTCACTGAGATTCTCCGACTCCACACCATGACCGCTCTCCTGAATTTCACCCATATCCGCAGCCTGATTGTTCTCACGAGCTTCACCCATATCCGTAACTTGATTGCTCTCTTGCCTTTCTACAATATCTGTAACTTGATTAACCTCCTGCTCTTCCGCCATATCTACCGTTTGACCACTTTCGTCACTGCCGCCGCAACCCACCAGACTGCAAAGCATAATTGCTGTCATAAAAATACTTACTGCATATTTTTTATTAAAATTCATATCCAAAATCTCCTTCTATTTTAAATCTTTAAGCTTTTTATAAAACTCTGTTTTCAAAATGTCCGCCGTACCAAAACAACAATCCACTTTTTATGGTACAACTGAAAAATCAAAAGCATCCGCCAGTTCTTCCAGCATCTCATCACTTACCTGAAATGAATCCGACGCCAAATCTCCCAAGACATTGACTACAATGTAAGATTCTTCTCTTTCTGCAATGATCAGCGCCTTTGTACTGCTGTTTGCAAGCAGCACGTTTTCCTCATTTTTTGTAAAATAGTTTTTCTCTCTGTACTCCTCTATTACTCCCACATTCAGCGTAACAGGATTAAAGGAGCCCTTCATGGTACGCATCAACTGATAGTCCGTCACGCATAATTCCTGACCTTTATATTTCGCTCTTCCCTCCATATGGAAAGTTCCGTCCTCATACAGATATCCACCATAAAAATCCCATTTTACATTCTCAGAGATATCGCTGCAAATATCTCCGATTCCTGCCTTGCTGCACAAATCATTATAATCCTCAGCCAGCCGAAAACCCTTCAATCTTCCAAGTTCGTACTTCTCGCAGAGTTCGTCTACCTTGTCCGCCATCTCCTCTGAATAGCACCCATAGACAAGTTCGTATTCTTCCTCAAGACCTGCAAACCCATTCCCAATCTTTGAAAGAATTGCTCCGTCATTATCATACCCATTAAGAAATTCTCTCCATTCGCTGCATGCTTCATATTCCGGACTGTCTGCAATCCCTCCCAGAGAAATAAAATCTACTTCTATAATAGGAATATCTTCTATAGCAGACTCCTCGTTTATCTGCTCAGGTTTAGACAATTCCAGAACCTCCTCTTTTCCCATCCCAAGGTCACGCAGTCTGTAAGAACGAACGGCATATACAGCTGTTGTTACGAGCAGACTGCCCGCTAAAACCGCCACCAGAAGAAACACCGATTTTACTTGATATGTACTGCGCTTTTTCAAAATCTTTCTCCCTCTTAACAGTCGGTTCCGCACCGTTGACTCCGAACAATGCAGCATATTTGCAATCTCCGGGGTACGGTAGCCTTCATAATAATACAGATAAATCACCTGTTTATATCTGACAGGAAGCTCCATCACCCATTCCAATACCGTGTCATCTTCCGAGCTGACAGGATTCTCATTCTCCTGCCCGGAAACACTAATGATATTCTTCAGTCTTCTCTTCCATCGTCTAAGTTCATCCCTGCATGTATTGGATGCGGTCACTATAAGCCACGCCTTCTCGTGTTCGGGCGATTCAAACCACTTCCCGCACGATATAAGCTTAAGAAAGGTCTCCTGCACCATATCCTCAGCATCAGACGCATTTTTCATAAAGGAAAAGCAGACGCGATAAACCGTATCCACCTGACGTTCATAGATTTCTGCAATTTCTTCATTCATTTTTAATGGAGAATCCATCTTTATACCATACTCCTTTCTCAACCTTTTTGCCTCCACTATAAATACGATTTACGCATCAAAAATGTCTCCATTTTTTATTTTTGTTTTTTCTGTATATTTTATCTTATTAATAGAAAAAAAGACAGGTATTACCCCAAAAGAATAAAAAAGGTTGTCGCCGTTTTTATGCTATGATAAAATAAAGAAAAAGTATACGTTGTTTTGTTTAATACAGGGAGGAAATATATGTATCATTGTCAAATTTGTTTTTATATAATAACGGAACAGATTGAGCTGTTCACCACCTTGAAGCAGCTCTCACCCCTTGAGCATTTTACGCATGAATACCTGCAGAGTGCCGGTACTGATGAGGCGATGACGAACAGGGCAGATGTGATTTTGGCAGATGTGCGGCGGACGAATGCAGAAGAGACGCTTGCGTTCCTGCTTTCCCATAAGCGGAAGGAAGCGGAATTAATTTTGCTTGCAGATAAAGAACAGGCAGAGCTTCTGGCGGCAAATGAAAACACGGATATCACGGATATCTGGATAACGCCATTATCGAAAGCAGAACTGCGGTTTCGTTTGATCCGTTGGCAGAATACCTACAAGATGGGTAAGGATTTCTGGCAGACAAAAAGTTATCTCGACGGTACGATTAACAGTGTTCCGCATCTGATCTGGTATAAGGATAAAGAGGGCGCTCACATAAAAGTGAATGAAGCGTTCTGTAAAGCGGTCAACAAAACGATGGAACAGATTGAGGGCCGCGGGCACTATTATATTTGGGATATCGATCCTGATGAATATGCCAAAGGTGAATATATCTGCATGGAATCGGAATATGAGGTTATGGAGAAGAGAGAAACCTGTATTTTTGATGAGACGGTTAAGATCGGAGACAGTATGCGGGAACTGAAAACCTATAAGACACCGCTGTTCGATCTGGATGGCAGCGTTATGGGAACCGTAGGCGTTGCTATAGATGTGACACAGGAACGTCTATATCATCAGATGATGATCAAAAATGCTAATACTGACTTTCTTACAGGTCTGTATAACAGACGGTATCTTTATGAATACATAGAGAATGCACAGGGAGAAAAAATGACGGTATTCTGCATTGACCTTGACCATTTTAAGAGTATCAATGACATCTATGGACATCAGGAGGGCGACCGGGCATTGGTTCTCACGGCAAATACTCTTCGTACAAACATAAATATACAGGATGGTTTAATCGTGCGTGCAGGCGGTGATGAGTTTGTGGTGGTGGTGTTTGGTACGCATACACCGGAAGAAGTTGAGCAAATGAGGCAAACGCTAAAGACCCAGCTCGATGCGGAATATGCGAAGGATGAACATCTTCAGAAAATATCCGCAAGCGTAGGCGCAGCATACTCTCAGCCGGGAAAAGAAACCTTTGATATACTGCTCGGTGAAGCGGATGCGATGATGTACCGGGAAAAGGAGAAAAACAGATAAAAGCCGATGTCGCCAAAACTTTGGGAGATAGGGATTGCCCTATCTCCTTTTTGTTATCCGCTGTTATCTGTTATTCAGTCCTGAAATCATAGTAATAAATTTACCAATCAGCTTCAGATTATATTTTCCGGTTGTCAATAACACGTACTGCTTTTCCCTCGCTTCTTGTAATGGATTTAGGCTCAACCAATTGAACCTTAGCATAGATTCCCAGCATAGATTTGAGCGCAGATACAAGCCCCTTCTCCATTTCCGTAACCTTACCCTGATCATCAGAGACGTTTTCAGACGGCATTTCTACCATAACTTCCAGCGTATCGGAATTATTGACACGGTCTACAATAATCTGATAGTTTGCAGGATATCCCTTATCTAACAACACCGTCTCAATCTGGGACGGGAAGACATTGACTCCCTTGATAATAAGCATATCATCACTTCTGCCCATAGGCTTACTCATCTTTATATGTGTACGGCCACATGAGCACTTCTTTCTAGTAAGCACACAGATATCTCTGGTGCGATAGCGAAGCAGTGGGAAAGCCTCTTTTGTAATAGAAGTAAATACCAGCTCGCCTTTACTGCCTTCAGGAAGAACCTCTCCCGTATCCGGGTCGATGATTTCTGCTATAAAGTGATCCTCATTAATATGCATTCCTGTCTGTTCGCTGCACTCAAAGGAAACTCCGGGACCGCTTATTTCTGTAAGCCCATAGATATCATACGCCTTGATTCCCAGTTTATTCTGAATATCCTGACGCATCTCCTCGCTCCATGCTTCAGCGCCAAAGATTCCGGCCTTCAGCTTAATCTTATCACGCAGCCCGCGCTCATGGATGCTCTCCGCTAAAAATGCGGCGTAAGAGGGCGTACAGCAAATAATTGTTGCCTCTAAATCCACCATAAACTGAAGCTGGCGTTCCGTATTTCCCGATGACATGGGAAGTGTCAGACAACCAACCTTGTGGCTGCCTCCATTCAGTCCCGGTCCTCCTGTAAAAAGACCGTACCCATAGCAGACATGGCATACATCCTCATTGGTACCTCCTGCTGCTACAATGGCGCGGGCACAGCAGTCTTCCCATATGTCGATATCATGCTGGGTATAAAATGCCACCACTCTGCGGCCTGTAGTCCCTGATGTGGACTGGATACGCACACAGTCCTTAAGAGGCGCTGCCATCAGACCATAAGGATAAGCGTCCCGTAGATCATCCTTAGTCAGGAAAGGCAGTTTATGCAAATCCTCCACACTCTGAATATCCTCGGGCGTAAGCCCCTTCTCCTCCATTTTCGCACGATAGTACGGTACATTGTCCCAAACATGACGCACCTGCTTAACCAGCCGCTCATTCTGCCATGCAAGAATCTGCTCATAATCCGCAGTCTCTATTTCTTTTTGATAATATCGTTCCATATATTTATCCTCCAAATCACTGCTTTGCAGCTTTTATTTCACTAATCTGCTTTCGTCCGCTCTGCAGATACCTTCACACTACACGCTCCTCCCCAGCTCAAACGCTTTCTTGTTAAGTTCCAGAAATTTCGGCGGCACGCTATGCTCAATTGCCTCCATCCATTCTTCTTTAGTAAAATCAAAGTGCTTTGCCAGTTTACCCATGAGTACTAAGTTCACTGCCTTGCTGCTTCCCGCTTTTTCGGCCAAAGCAAGCGCATCAATTGCGTCCACCTGGATTCCCAGCGCGCCAAGCTTCTCCTCCAGATTCTCCGGATAGGCTGCCGTGCCCGCAACCACCGGCATGGGATTAATCTGCTGGCTGTTGACTATAATCCTGCCGCCCGGTTTTAAATACTCCGTATAGCGTGCCGCTTCAAGCAGCTCAAAGGAAAGAATGCAGTCTGCCTGTCCTTTGTCTATAATAGGTGAGCATACTCTGTCACCCCAACGTACATATGTAACAACGCTTCCGCCGCGCTGACTCATGCCGTGCACCTCACTGACCTTCACATCAAACCCTTTACCAAGCAGCAGACGTCCCAGAAGTTTACTTGCAAGCAGGGTACCCTGTCCTCCTACACCAACTATCATAATATTCTTAGTTTCCATATTTAATCTCCATTCTTATCCAACCTGCAAATTTGTGTGCCCAAGACATCTACGATGTCTGCACAAATTTGCGATTGAAAAATCAAAGATTTTTCAATCTATTAACCCAATGCGTCAAATTTACAGAGTTGTTTACAGACTCCGCATCCCACGCAAAGCGTGGTATCTATCTTTGCCTTGCCGTTCTCCATGCTTATCGCCGGACAGCCGATGTTCATGCATGCCTTACAACCCTTGCATTTTTCAGGGTCTGAACAGATTGGACCCGGATGTTTCACATACTTTAACAGTGCGCAGGGACGACGTGAAATGATAACGGAAGGCTCTTTTGCAGAAAGTTCTTCCTCAATCACCGCCTTACATGTTTCCATATCGTAAGGATCCACCACTCTTACCCGCTTGATACCGACAGCATGGCATAAGCTTTCCAGATCAATCTTCGTACATGGGTCACCTTTCAGGTTATAGCCTGTAGTGGGATTTTGCTGATGCCCGGTCATACCGGTGATGGAATTATCCAGTATAATCACCGTTGAATTGGACTCATTATAAGCTATATTAATCAGTCCGGTTACTCCGGAATGAATAAATGTGGAATCACCGATAACTGCTACAGTATTTCCCTCATGTTCTTCGCTATCCGCTTTTACGAAGCCGTGAAGTCCCGAAACGGACGCTCCCATACACACGGTAGTGTCAATAGCGCCAAGCGGCGGTACTGCTCCCAACGTATAACATCCGATATCTCCGAGTACCGTAAGTTTCATTTTTTTCAGAACGTAAAAGATACTTCTGTGTGGACAGCCCGCACACATTACAGGCGGCCGTGCAGGTATATTCTCATCTAATGAAGCGCCTGCCTGCACCGTTCCTCCTAATTTCTCTTTCACCAGATTCTGGCTCAGCTCTCCGACATTTGAAAAAATGTCTTTTCCGGATACAGAAAGTCCCAGATTTCTGCAGTGAGCCTCAATAAATCCATCCAGTTCCTCCACTACCACCAGTTTATCTACAGAAGCCGCAAAATCCCTGATTTTCTGCTCCGGCATAGGCCAGATCATCCCCAGCTTCAAAACAGGATATGTATCTCCAAACGCCTCCTTCACATACTGATAACATGTGGAAGAAGTAACGATACCGCAAGACTTATCGCTGCCCTCTTCAATCCGGTTAATCTCCGCCGTCTCCGCCCAATCTGTCAATGCTTTGGTACGCGCCTCTATCTCCGGATGCCGCTTCTTCGCATTACCCGGCATCATAATATATTTCCCGGGATTCTTTTCATATTTCTTCTGCTCCGGAAGCACCCGCTCCCCTGTCTCCACTACGCTCTGCGAATGGCTGACGCGGGTACACATCTTGATGAGTACCGCCGTATCGAATCTTTCCGAAAGCTCATATGCAAGCTTCGCAAATCTAAGCGATTCCGCAGAATCGGAGGGCTCCAGCATAGGAATCTTCGCTGCCTGCGCATAGTGGCGGGAATCCTGTTCATTCTGTGAGCTGTGCATTCCGGCATCGTCGGCCACCCCGATCAGAAGCCCCGCATTCACGCCGGTGTAAGATATGGTAAAAAGCGGGTCTGCCGCTACGTTTAAACCCACATGCTTCATAGCGCAGAAACTTCTCTTCCCCGCCAGTGAAGCTCCAAATGCCGCTTCGAGAGCTACCTTTTCATTAGGCGCCCACTCCGCATACAGTTCCTCATATTTCGCCGCGCACTCGGTAATCTCCGTGCTGGGCGTTCCCGGATAACTGGATACAAAGCTGCAGCCTGCCTCATAGAGGCCTCTGGCAACCGCCTCATTACCAAGCATTAATGTTTTCATATTTATAACCATGCTCCTTTCTTACTCTCCGATGGAATCTTTCACGGAAACCGTTACTTTTTTATCGTAACAGGAGAAAATATTATCCAGCGTTTTCTGATCAGGTGCCTTTGTAAACATACTCACCACAGGCACGATCACAAGTCCCGCCAGCATACAGAATGCACCGGCATTGATTGGTGACTGTAGGTATGTGGGAAAGCTTGAACGGAAGAAAATGTTAGCAAGCATCACAATCGTAGAGAATAAAAAGCTAACCCAGCATGCCGCCTTAGTGGTACGCTTCCAATATAAGCCATATAGGAACGGCGCCAGAAATGCACCGGCTAACGCTCCCCAGCTTACACCCATGAGCTGCGCTATAAAGGTGACATTGGAACGGTACTGTATAAGCGCTATAACAACAGAAATCGCGATAAACACTACCAGAAGTGCCCGCATCCATTTGACCTGTTTCTTCTCATCCATCTCTTTTATTATGGTGCCTTTAATGAAATCCAGTGTCAAAGTAGAGCTTGATGCCAATACCAGTGAAGAAAGCGTGGACATTGATGCAGACAGCACCAGAATGACCACTACGGCAATCAGTATCGTCGGAAGTCCTGACAGCATGGTCGGCACCACTGAATCATATCCGTTAGCCGCGATATCAATCCTGTCACTGAAAAGCCGTCCGAAACCGCCCAGAAAATAACATCCGCCGGAAACGATTGTGGCAAATACGGTTGATATGACCATACCCTTATTAATTGCGCTCTCGCTCTTGATTGCATAAAATTTCTGTACCATCTGCGGAAGTCCCCAGGTTCCAAGGCTGGTGAGTATAACCACACCTAAAAGTCCTGCCGGATCCGGTCCGAAGAAGGAATTAAATACGCCCGGCGCTGTAGAAACCGTTTCATCACTCACTGATGACAGTGCATTAAGCGCCGCAAGAAAACCTCCCTGACTCTTTAACACTGCAATAATCACGGCAATAATACCAAAAATCATGATAATTCCCTGAATAAAATCGTTGATGGCAGTAGCCATATATCCGCCGGCTATAACATAAATTCCGGTAAGAACTGCCATAGCTATTACACACACGCTGTAATCAATATCAAATGCCATACCGAACAGGCGGCTCAGTCCATTATAAAGACTTGCCGTATAAGGAATCAAAAAGATAAAGATAATAGCTGACGCTGCCAGCTTCAACGGTTTACTCTCAAAACGACATCCGAAAAATTCCGGCATGGTTGCGCTGTCCAGATGCTGCGTCATAATACGGGTACGGCGTCCAAGCACAGCCCATGCAAGAAGCGAACCTATGAAAGCATTTCCAAGCCCGGCCCAGGTAGCCGCTATTCCGTATTTCCATCCAAACTGCCCTGCATAGCCTACAAAGACCACTGCCGAGAAATAACTGGTTCCGTAAGCAAAGGCGGTAAGCCAGGGGCCTACGCTCCTTCCGCCCAGCACGAATCCGTTGACGTCAGTCGCATGCTTACGGCAATAAAGTCCGATTGCAATCATAACACCGAAAAATATAATTAACATTAAAAGTTTGATAAAAAGATCCATTTGTATTTTCTCCCTTAATTTTTAATCTGTACTTCTACGAGACTGCCGTGACAGTATCGTTCTCTCAGAAGAGGCTTCTCTATTTTTCCCGTAGGATTTCTCGGAACATCTTCAAAGATAAGCTTTCTTGGACGTTTATATCTGGGAAGTTCCTCGCAGAATTTCATGATTTCCTCTTCAGTACATGAAACGCCCTCCTTAAGTTCTATTACCGCTGCTGCGATTTCACCAAGCCTGGGGTCAGGCAGCCCGATGACAGCCACATCCTTAATTTTTTCATTTTTGCGCAGAAAATCTTCAATCTGTACCGGATAAAGGTTCTCACCTCCTGAGATGATGACATCCTTCTTCCTATCCACCAGATAGATAAATCCGTCCTCATCCATCCGCGCCATATCTCCCGTATATAGCCAGCCGTCTTTTAAAACCTCGTCAGTAGCTTCGGGATTTTTGTAATAACAGAGCATAACTCCCCGTCCGTGGACAATGAGTTCACCAACCTCTCCCTGCGCTGTCTCATTCCCCTGTTCGTCTACAATCTTAGCTTCCCAGCGATAGCCCGGCTTTCCGATGGCTCCCACCTTATGTATATTTTCCACACCCAGATGAACACAGCCCGGTCCTATTGATTCGCTAAGACCATAGTTTGTATCGTACTGATGATTTGGGAAATGCTTCTTCCAACGCTGAATCAAACTCGGCGGAACAGGCTGGGCCCCGATATGCATCAGCCTCCACTGCTCCAGCAGATAATGCTCCATATCCACTTTTCCGGAGTCAATTGCGTCCAATAAATCCTGCGCCCAGGGTACCAGCAGCCATACTATGGTACATTTTTCCTCCGTGACTGCCCTGAGAATCCACTCCGGCTTCACGCCACGAAGAATCACTGCTTTTCCAGCTGAAATAAGAGAGCCGAACCAGTGCATTTTAGCCCCGGTATGATAAAGCGGCGGAATGCACAAAAACACATCATCTTTTGTCTGACCGTGATGGTTTTGCTCCGTCTCACAAGAAGAAAGCAGTGACAGATGGTTATGCAGGATAGCCTTCGGAAATCCGGTGGTTCCCGAAGAAAAATAGATTGCCGCATAATCCGTCTCCTCCAATGCAACCGGCGGTGCACTGGAAGAACAGAATCCCATCAGTTTCAAAAAGTTCTCTGCATAAGACGGTCCTTCCGTTCCCGGAAAGAACATCAACTTAACATTAGGTAAATCCTCTGCTATCACATCCATACGGCTGATAAATTCCGGTCCGAAAACCAGTACTTCAACATCCGCAAGTTCCAGACAGTACTTAATTTCATCTGCAGAATAGCGAAAGTTCAAAGGAACGGCTACTCCGCCTGCCTTCAGAATACCGAAATAGATAGGCAGCCATTCCAGACAATTCATCATAAGAATACCCACCTTTGTCTCCCGCTCCAAACCGCGGCTCAAAAGCAGATTTGCAAAACGGTTGGCGCGCCTGTCAAAATCAGCCCAGCTCAGTTCCCGACGATATGGGGCTCCGTTTCCCGCGCTCTCTATCAGGCTCGCCTCTCTCCATGTCACCGCGCTGTCACGTTCCGAGGAAGGATTCAACTCTACAAGCGCCGTATCCGAACCGTAAAGACGCGCGTTCCGCTCTAAAAGCTCCGTAATCACCATGATATGGTTCCTCCTTTTATATCATATAATCGTATATCAGTTATCATTTGTTTTATTTACCGGCCAAATAATTGTGAATAGATCCCGCTAATTAATAACATATCCGTTCACAACGGCATGAGCCACATAAGTTCCCAATTCATCCCTGACATCCGCCATATACAGCGCAGTGGTGCGTCCTTCTCTTAAGCAGGATGCCTCAGCGATTAGGCGCTTCCCTTTTGCGGGAGAAAGAAATGTTATGGAAACGTTCTGACTGACCGTCTTTCTCTCAGAACACCCATTTGCCGCAATGGCACATACAAAATCCGCCAGTGTAAAAACAGCTCCGCCCATTGGAACATTATTCTCATTCATATGCCGTTCTTCCAGGGTCATGGAGCATACCGCCTTTCCGGGTTCCGCTGAATCAATGACAATACCCGTCGCGTCCGTAGCAAAATGATCGTTTTTAAAACGATTGCGTATCTCTTCTAAAGCAGACATAAACAAACTCCCTTTCTTTATAAAACGTCATCATTTTCCCTGCCCATAGTATGCATTTGCGCCATGCTTTCTATAATAATGCTTATCCTGAAGCTCCTGTGGCGCCGGCTGCACTTTAGGCTGAATGAGTTCCGTTCTTGCCGCCATCTTAGCCACTTCTTCCAGCACTACGGCGTTATGAACAGCCTCAGACGCATCTTTTCCCCATGCAAAAGGTCCGTGATTTTTGCAAAGAACTGCCGGAACCGCCGTAACATCCAGATTTCTTTTTTTAAATTCACTGACTATCAAAAGACCGGTATTCTTTTCATATGCTTCGTCAATTTCCTCTTTGGAAAGCACACGCAGACATGGAACTTCACCATATATATAATCCGCATGCGTTGTCCCGTAGCATGGGATGCCTCTGCCAGCCTGTGCCCAGCTGGTTGCCCATGAAGAATGCGTATGTACTACACCTCCGATTTCCGGAAACGCCTTATAAAGCTCCAGATGAGTCGGCGTATCAGAAGATGGATTATATTCTCCCTCAACCCGCTCTCCATCCAGATTCATCACAACCATATCATCCGGCTTTAAATCATCATAAGGAACTCCGCTCGGCTTAATCACAAAAAGCCCGCTCTCCCTGTCAATTGCACTGACGTTTCCCCATGTAAAAGTAACCAGTCCATACTTAGGAAGCTCCATATTAGCTTCATATACTTTTTTCTTTAATTCCTCTAACATCCTGATATCCTTCTCTTTCTTTATATTTTCAATATCTCTCTTTATTTCATCGTCTCTACTGCCGCACGTTCCACTGCAAGTGATGCCTTATACTGCTCAATAAATGCGTCGAAGCCCTTCACATCCTCTGCATCCGGCTCCATCCGGCTTCCGCTCTGTCCTGCAAATACATGGTCATTCAGGTATGAATCAAGAGTTTCGCCTTCAGCTTTATTTAACATATATGCGGCTAACAGAGCCATTCCCCATGCGCCGCCTTCTCCTGCGGTTTCCATTACGGAAATAGGAGTGTTCATTGCCGCTGCGGTAATCCTTTGTCCGACTCCCTTAGTCTTATACAGACCTCCATGACCAAACATACGGTCAATCTTTACGCCCTCTTCCTTAGTCAGAATATCAAGTCCAACCTTTAATGCGCCTAAGGAAGTATATAAATGAGTCCTCATGAAATTCGCCAGATTAAATTTGCAGTTCTGAGCGCGTACAAAGAGCGGACGTCCTTCTTCAAATCCGGTAATTGTCTCTCCCGAAAAATAGTTATATGCCATCAGACCGCCGCAGTCTGCATCTCCTTCAAGCGCTTTGCGGTACAGCGTTCCGTACAGTTCGTTCGTGTCCACTTTTGTCCCGAAGCTCTCAAGGCATTCTTTAAACAGGTTCACCCACGCATTCAAATCCGATGTACAGTTATTGCAATGAACCATTCCCACAAGGTTTCCGGTCGGCGTTGTCACCAAATCGATTTCCTCATATACCTTCTTCAAATCCTGCTCCATTACCACCATGGCAAATACGCTGGTTCCGGCGGAAATATTTCCTGTACGCACCCCAATGCTGTTAGTTGCCGTCATACCGGTTCCCGCGTCTCCCTCAGGAGGACATAACGGTATTCCTGCCTTTAAATTTCCGGACTCGTCCAGAAGCTTTGCTCCCTCTTCTGTCAATACTCCGGCATGCTCGCCCGCAAGCAGCACCTTAGGCATAATATCCTTAAGCTTCCAGCCAAAATTCTTTTCCTTGATTAACTCGTCAAACTGTTCCATCATTTTTTCATTGTAATCCTTGGTACTTAAATCAATCGGGAACATACCGGAGGCTTCGCCGACACCAAGGACCTTTTCTCCGGTAAGCATCCAATGAACATAACCATCTAACGTCGTCATAAAGTCCACATCTGCAACATGCTCTTCCCCGTTTAAAATTGCCTGATATAAATGCGCTATACTCCATCTTTGCGGAATATGGTATGAGAAAACTTCTGTCAGCTTATTGGAAGCTTCTTCGGTCATAGTATTTCTCCATGTCCTAAAGGGCACTAATAGTTCTCCTTTTTTGTTAAACGCCATATAGCCATGCATCATAGCGGAAAATCCAATGGAGCCCACTTTCGTCAGAGTAATTCCATACTGTTCGCTGACATCTTTTGCAAGCTTTGCATAGCAGTCCTTAAGCCCTGTCCATACATCATCAAGTGAATAAGTCCAGATTCCGTTTTCAAGTCTGTTCTCCCATTCATGGTCTCCCTGTGCGATTGGTGTATTATCCTCGCCCACCAATACAGCCTTAATTCTGGTTGAACCTAATTCAATTCCAAGTGACGTTTTTGCAGCTTCTATAGACTGCCTGTTTTTTTCTACCTGATTCATATTAATTCCCATGCTCCTTTCTCAGCTTACGGATTTATTGTGTCCAAGGTATAATTAATGCCAAGCATCAATTATACCTTCATCATTGATACCTGTACAAACTATATAACCTCTATTTAACATTCTAACACAAGTGGAGTAGTTTTCCAAGGATTTGCATATTTTTCTGTAAAGCCACGTATAATTAATCAAAATGTATCTGCGACGTCAATTATAATGAAAATAAAGAATAAAAGTGCTTTAATCATCGCTATCCTCATTCCTATCGCCGTTGGAACATTGTCAGCTCTTTTCAGCGGAAATATGTCATTATATTCCACAATAAACAAACCTCCAATCAGTCCTCCGGGATTTATCTTTCCTATTGTCTGGATAATACTTTATATTTTAATGGGAATATCATCCTATTTAGTTTATGAATCAGATAATCCAGACACAGGAAACGCATTAAAAACTTATGCTCTTCAATTATTTTTCAACTTTTGGTGGAGTATTATCTTTTTCAGATTTTCTCTGTACTTATTTGCTTTCCTGTGGTTACTGGTATTAATTGCCCTGATAGCAGTCATGATTTACCGGTTTTATCAAATAAATAAGATATCTTCATATTTGCAGATTCCATATCTGATTTGGTGTTTGTTTGCTGCATATCTTAATTTTATGATATACAGGCTGAATTGAAGTATTGTCGATTTTCCAAAACAAATAGGATTGGAGGTAACCCCAATCCCTTTTGTGAATAAATTCGCACAATTCTACTATTTGAAATCAATATTATGTAAATGAGAAAATATAAATTGAAGCCCTTTTGGTGTCACACCGCCTATGGTCGAATGGTCATTAGGCGTAAATTCAATACAATTCATTAAATACAACACTTCAAGAATATATTTAATTCCGGTTTCTTCACCCGGATATTCAACAAACATATCTTGTACTTTTAAATTAAGTTTTAAGTTCCATCCAGAAGGAGTGGATATATCTTCATTCTCAAAAGACAAGTTTTTTTCGATTTTATAAAGTATATTATTAAAAAGAGTTGGATTAAATGTCATTATAACTTCCTCCTTAGTGTATATAATAAAAAATTATATCATTTTTTTAATAATAAAATAAGTCGGAACATTTGTTTGCATATAGTACTCTCCTACAAATGACAAATTAAAAAAACGCTACATCTACCGGCTCTCCGGTATTTCCAGCGTTTTTCAGGGTTGGGCTGTTATAAACAGTCAACAGCTCGTAGGGGAATCGAACCCCTGTTTCCGCCGTGAGAGGGCGGCGTCTTAACCGCTTGACCAACGAGCCATGAACTTTCACTTGAATATTCTATTATAGTTTAGTATAAAATGCAAGCATTTTTTTAAATTTTATTGATTTTTCCTGTTTTTGTGTTATACTTTCTTGTATGGGGCATTAGCGCAGTTGGGAGCGCGCAACATTCGCATTGTTGAGGTCACGGGTTCGAATCCCGTATGCTCCACTGCGCAAGCCATGATTTTACTGGGTTTTCATCTACCGGGTAATCAAAAGGTAATCAAAATAAATCCGTTATAAACTTTTCTGAAACCTGATTATCTAATAGAATACTTGCATATGTCTTTCTAATTTTATGTGGAGAACGTCTTGGAATTTTCATCTGTTCACAAATATAATAAAGCCTTTTGCGATATGAGTAAGTCTTTATTCTTAATTCCATCTTTCTCAAAAATATATTCACCGAACGGATTCATAGCCCTTATTTTTTTCATGAGCCATATACACTGTAGTGGAATTATTACATCTCGTATTCCAGCCTCTGTTTTAGGTGATTCTTTAATTTCATACACATATGATCCAGTGTCGTTTTTATATCTTATTTCTGTCCTTTGAATTTTTATGGAATATCCATCATAATCAGACCATTTAAGTGATGCCAATTCTCCCACCCGGATTCTGGTAAAAACATAAGCAATAAACCTAAATTAATTAAAAAGGTGTAAAGCCCTTATTAATTCAATAGACCTTACACCCTAGTGTGATATATATGTAGTTTGGGTTATGCTAACCGTGCTTTTATATCTCGTATATCTGTCTCAAGCATCCTTACTTTGATAGCCAACATTTCAACTTCATTACTCGGTCTCATTGCTTCATGCAGATTTCTTGATAAATCAAGATGCCCTTCAGCTACTCGTTGGATATTGACCCGGATTTCATTTTCAAGGGTCAATTTGATATCTGTAATATCATTTTCTAATTTATCAAGCTTATCAAGCCTTGAAAGAATCAAATCAAGTTTTTCGCTGTCTGTCATATCATCACCGCCCTTTATTGTGAATGCTGCATTGTTAGTATTGATTAAGTAGATACAGTATATCACAACTTGGATGTAAAGTCTATTCAATTATCAAGTTGCTTGCTGTGCAAGAAATATAAAGAATTTAAGACTATATAAAATATAGATTGAGGTGTAAATATGGATACAAAGAAAGTGATAAATCAATTACTGTTAGAACGTCATACAAATATAAATGAGATGGCAGAAAAACTAGATATGTTACCACAATCACTGAGGAATAAAATCAGTCGAAGTAATTATTCATTTACAGATTTTAAAAAAATGATGGATATTTTAGACTGTGATATTCAAGTTATCACAATTTTGAATCATCAAATATTTGTCCGTTTTTCGGTTATACTAATTCTATCAAAATTTAGGAGGTCGTAATGAAGGCAGCTGATAAAGATAAACGTATTCACACTATCCCTAAAGGAGTTTGGGAAAGCGGTATAATCAATGAGAAGGAAAATCGTTCCCCAAAACGGCACCTCAACGATATTACAACTGACATCCAAGGAAACGGCTACCCCGTATCTCGTAAAAATCAGGACGATTGAACCGTCCTGATTACAGAAATAGTACCTACCCCCACTCCAAGATCACCTTAAATAAATCACCGTCGGTTTCTATGCGGAAGGTTCCGCCCTGAAGCTCGGTAAAGCTTCTGGCAATAGCCAGTCCCAGACCGCTTCCTTCCGTATTCCGTGAAGCGTCTCCGCGTACAAAACGTTCTGACAGATATTGAGGATCGCCGACAATTTCCTGCGCTGAAATATTTTTAATCTCAATGTGTATACCCTCTGCTGTACCGTCCTTCTGCTCCTGCTTCTGTGCCGTTACGAATACTCTGGTATCCGGCAGTGCATATTTAATGATATTGCCATACAGATTTTCAAAAATACGGTATGTTTTCTGAGAATCAAGCTGCAATATGACTTTTTCATCCGGCATGTTGAAGCGTACCTGAAGTCCTGACTCCTTCATTTTATCTTCATGTTCTAAATATGCCTGACGCATCAGATTGCAGATATCCACCGGAATCAAGTCAAGGCTTATGTTACCGCTGCTTGCCCTGCTCACCTCGAATAAGTCCTCAATGAGCACCTTAAGCCGCAGGGATTTTTTCTCTAACGTTTCTAAGTATATTTTTCTCTGCTCTTCTGTTATATTTTCCTCTTTCATCAAATCAATATATGTGATGATGGCTGTCAGCGGTGTTTTCAGGTCATGAGATACATTTGTGATTAGTTCCGTCTTCATCATCTGGCTCTTGACTTCTTTATCCACGGCATTTTTAAAACCGTTTTGGATTTCGTACAATTCTTCTTTAGAAGATTCAAATATACCGAAATCCGCTTCAAAGGTATTGTTCAGGCTGCCATTCGCAATTGAACCGACAGCATCAAGCAGATTATTATACTGTGCACTGATTTTTTTGATATATTTTTTGAAAATGTAATATATCACAAATGAATAAATAATAAGAAGCGGAATCCCAAATGTCCAAAAACAGGCTATAACCGTCAGCATACAAAAGTTAATGACAACAAGCTTTTTAAGCAGCTTATCCATATCTTTTCCCAAATCCGCACTCATTATTTCCGTTTTAAAATTATTATAGCTTCTTCTGATGTATGCGCAGCCTTTTCGTAAGTTTATATAAATCAGGCATCTTGTGTTGATATACTTTTTAATGCCGCGGACAGAGTCCGACACTTCCATACATAAGAAATACCATATGCCGAATATAAAGGCAAACACGCAGAAACTGACTGCATACTTAATGATTCCGCATACTATATTCGATATATATTCATATTTTGCTCCTTCAGGAAGTAAAAGTTCAAGAAGCTCACTAATCCATGGAACGACATCTCCGCTTTCCACATTTGCTATAAAACTAACTGTACCTTCATAGCTAAATCCCAACCAGACCATTGCAGCAATAACCACAGCCTCAATTGGCGCTTTTCTTTCCTTCGTACCTTCTAACGCAAGCGGTTTGAAAACAGCAAGCAATAACGTTATTATAAAAATGGCTGACAGAAACAGCATATAAGCGCTGTCCACTCCTCCTGCATTATGGTAACTGTTAACGATTGGAGTCATTCCGTAATTTACACCTAAATATGCACTGGCATATCCTCTGTTTTTGAATAACTGCATCTGTTCAGCCGTAACAGCATATATGAAGGTAACATTTTCAGGCTTTTTCTGGGTAAGCGTCAATTGTTTCGTCTCTCTGCCTTCTTCTTCATCATAAAGTGTGAATGTCTCCGTTTCATATCGGTTGGGCAAAATTCTTCCATTACTGCTGCCTTCCACACTCCGCACTGTCTTTAATAATTTATCCGCATCCTGTCCTTTGACGCTTATATTCTGCAGATTCCCTAAACTGTCATAATCCATAATAACATAATATTCATAAGCCGCCTCAATATCCGTCGTACCGTAACTTTTTATATTATTATCGTCTGACATGTTACTGTTGTTTTCTGCATCAATATATCCCTTTATCTCAAGCAGTTTTTCAATCGGCAGTGACGTATTCTTAATGTTTGCTCCGGTGTTTTTATCCATGACATAATAATCCATCATTGTTCCGACTTCACCCACGATATCCTGAATCGAATCTATCGCACCCTGAATCTGTCCGGAATAAAGCCCCACTATGCTGTTTAGTTGTTCTATATCCACTGTCTCCCTGACTTCCCTGACTTCATTTTCCCATTCATAGCTATCGTCTTCATAGTAAATACCTTCCGAAATGTTATAATCGACATCTCTCTCATTTTTTTTATCTAAAGCCTTATCCAAATACAGTTCTTCATAAGAATATATTTTGCTGCCGCTTTTATCCAATACATTCTTATAGAAGACATAATTACTCTTAATCAACGACGTAATGAACTCTTCATCTTCCAGCCCTTCTTTTCCGCTCCTTTCGAGATATTGCTCTGCTTTATACCTGAATACCGGAAAGAGAGCTACAAATAATGCTGCTGCCAGTACTGCTATAATAATTCCCGTCCGCTTTACCCTGCTATATTTTTTCAATTTTGTATCCAACTCCCCACACCACCTTTAAATATTTTGGTTCCTTCGGATTGATTTCTATCTTTTCACGAATCCTTCTGACATGCACCATAATAGTATCCGTATTAATGGCCTGCTCGTTCCAGACCCGCTCATAAATTTCTTCCGCGCTGAATACCCTGCCCGGATTTTTCACCAGAAGAAGCAAAATCTTAAATTCCATAGGAGTCAGCTTCACGGAATTACCGTCTACCGTCACTTCTACGGTGTCCTCATTCAATTCCAATCCTCCTATTATGTAAACCTTATCGTTGCTTTGCTTCTCATCTACGGCTTCTAAATATCTGCGGTAACGGCGCAGGTGGGAATTTACCCTTGCAAGCAGCTCCATCGTGGTAAAAGGCTTGGTCACATAATCGTCCGCTCCCATATTTAAGCCCATGATTTTATCTACTTCTTCGGATTTGGCTGAAAGCATTATGACAGGAAAATCATAACCTTTCTCACGCACCTTCATCATCATGGTTATGCCATCCATTCGGGGCATCATAACGTCCACTATGGCAAGGTGGATTCTCTGTGTCTCAATTTTTTCCAGTCCTTCCACTCCATCTGCTGCCTGAGATACCTGATATCCCTGATTCTTCAGATATATCTCTATTCCTTCACGTATCTCTTTGTCATCCTCTACAATCAAAATATGAAATGCTTCCAAGCGTCCGTCCCCCTATCTTTCACATTAATGCAGTCTTCCAAAATCTGCGTGGGCTATGATTCTTCTTATTCCCCTTACTTTTTCCGGGTTCTGCCGGTGATTCTGTATAGCAGTATTATAATAGACTGCCGCGCATTTGGCAATTTCCTGCATCTCATATTTTCCTGCTGTCTCTAGTGCTCCCTGCTTAAGATACTCCATGTCCTGCCCCAGTAAAGAATCCAGTCTGCTATTATATTCTTCTTCCGACACACGTGTCATATATCCATTTCTGCCGTTTACAACTACATCGCGGACTCCCGTCGCATTTACCGCAAGTACCGGTGTGGCTGCTGCCATAGCCTCCAGCAGTACGATTCCCTGAGTTTCCGACCTCGAAGCAAATAAAAACAAATCCGCAGCTTTACAGTAGTTTTTGACCTGCGCATTGGATACCTTTCCGACAAATACTACTTCCTCGCGTATATCCAACTTCTCCGCCAATTTCTCTAGTTCATTCCGGTATGGTCCTTCTCCTACTATCGCCAATCGGAAATCCGAACCGTGACAGCCATCCGGTATATCCGTGCTTTCATTCATCTGCCTGTTTTTTCTCATTGCAAGTGCACGGAATAAAAAGTCAATATTTTTTTCCTTTGCCAACCGCGCCACCGTGCAGAACAGATATTTCTTTCCTCCAATCAGTTCATTTCGAAGGCTCTCTACTTCCGCCCCGTCTGTTTCAAAGCTTTCGCTTCCGATACCTGTTGGCAGTACAGCCAGACTTGTGCCGCTTCCGATTTCCGACAGATAATCCCTCATGGAAGGCGTGGGCGCAAACACCATATCGCATTGACTGATATAGTCATTCACGTAAAACGGAACGAAATTTGCCAGAAAAGGCGCCTTAATATAATGAAGATACTGTTCATATTTAGTATGATACGTAAAACACAAGGGTACATTATACTTTTGAGACAAATACAATGCAGTCCTGCCGATAAGCATAGGATGGTGAACATGAATCAAATCAAAGCTTCCTTCCCTGAACTCTTTTTCAATTTTTAAATCAAAGCTGTTTGGAACCGATACGCCGTTTACTATTCCTTTAATAAAAGAATGATATCGTACTACGTTTTCATCCGCTTCCTGTCCTTTATAGTCAGGCGCAAATACCACTACTTCATGCCCGATAGACCTTAAGCCTTCACTCAAACGCTCAATAGATATAGGTACTCCGCCTATGAAAGGTTTGTAATTGTTAGTCATCATTGCTATTTTCATCACTGACATCCCCCTTATTTCAGATAAGTCAACACCGCGTCACCCAGATAGTAACCGGCTCCCACGAAAACCAGATTCCATACGAATACACCAAGTGCGGAACTTATGGTATATTTCACGAAATTCATTTTTAACACACCTGCCGGAATGGAAATCAGAGTTCTTATCATTGGAATCAGCTTACTTATAAAAATACCGAAATAACCTCTGTTCCTTATCAATTCAAAATTCCTGTCTATGGCATCCTTGCATTTGGGAAATTTCTTAAGGTATTTTTCAAGAAACAGATTTCCGCCCATCCAGCCTAAGAAATATAAAATCCAGCTTCCGAGCACTCCCGCCGAGAGCGTAATTATCATTACCGCAAAAAAGTTAATATTTCCTTTTGCCGCCCATATACCCGAAAGCGGCATGATTATTCCCGCCGGAAAACCCGGCAGATTCATATACTCCAGCAGAACTATTACGAAAATCGCGATTGCGCCGTATTGTGTGAAATATAGGGTTATTGTGCTTATGCTCATGTTTTTTACCTCTCTTCGTGTTTTATTAGATTAGCTTTGGTTCATTTTCCATACACTAAAATACATTTAAAATAAATAACGTCTTTGGCATATGAAAAGCTTCATTTTTTTCAAAAACATGGAAATTTCCTTTTTATATACTTCCTTTCTATATTCCCTGCTTTGTATGAGCATATAAAGATGATAAACAACAAAATGGAAAATGTTGTGTATAAAAAACGAAAGTTTTTCTTAACAAATGTAAAAGAAATGATTAATCAAGGTGAAATCAGCAAAAAATCGAGTGCCAGCGCACTCGATTCCGAGAATAAGAGTATGCCTACGGCAAACTCGTCGCATTCTCATTGGAATGATTTATGCTGCAGCGTAATTTCCTATAATACAAAAATCGTCGCTCAGCAACGACGATTCCAAGAATGCTTCGCATTCTCATTGGAATGATTTACACTGCGGCGTAATTTCCTATAAGACAAAAAGCACCTGAGCTTATAACTCAGGTGCCAAAGCAAAATAAATATTAAATTACATGGATTCCCTGCTGCAATGTACCGGGCCGGAATATCCTTCGTCACTACGCGTCTATTATATCCCCATTTTCGTCATGATTCCGTCTGCATCCACTCCGGGATGCGTCAAATACAGTCGGCATATCTGCTCGGCAAGCTTTTCGCTGATCCCATTCATTTCGGCGATTTCTTTTACAGGTATACCGCGATTGGTATCCTTCACTACGGATTCAATTATCCGCTTAATATTCTTCGGCAGCCCGTTCTCGTCAAAATCCTGTTGATTACCGGTACCGGGGGAATTCATTTTTTTGTCATTAAAGGACTTTTGAGCAATTTCAATTCTTTTCACGTTATAGGAACCCGAATCCATTATCTCCAATACCGCCATTGTAACAGGCAGCATAAATCTTTTCGGACCGCAGCTTCCCGGATTGAGGAATAACCGGCAGCCCTCATTTTTTTCTTCATATTTATGTGAATGCCCATATATAATAATATCGGCTTCAGGAATAGTCTTTGGCATTTTCTTTCTGTTATGGATCATATAAAACTTTATTCCATACAATTCAAATGACAGACTCTCCGGAATATCCCCTGCCCATTCATCGTCAGTATTTCCGCGAATCACATAGGTAGGTGCAATACGTCTAAGTTCATCCAATATTTCCTGTTTATCAATATCTCCGCCATGCAGGATTGCATCACAATCGCCAAGTATTTCAAGTATCTGCGGACGCAGCAGTCCGTGCGTATCAGAAATAATCCCTATCTTATGCATTTTTCCACACTTCTTTCCTGATTAGTATATTATTTTTCCGCCGAATCCTTTCTTTCATTGTTACAATCATTTTCTACCACATTCTTACATTCATCCATCTCGTCATTTTCCCTATTTTCAGCATTATGAAGATATCTGCGCAAGATACATAAAATCGTTATACTGATCACTGACACAAAATCCTCAAACGGTGTGGTATCATAAACAATCATATGACGTGCGACCAGGAAAATCAGAACTTCAATTATATTATCGGCATTCGGACGGCAGAGCATCTGCAAAAACTCAATTCCGATGACGAGTATAAAAATCTTAGCCAGATAATCTCTGAACAAAGACATATCACCCAGCAAATCCCAGAAAACATCAAAGTTCCTTAATAAACTGTACCCTGATAGCAGTATTCCCATCAACACGAGTAATGCCGCTGCTATCTCCAGAATGTTACAAATCTTCAGCATTATCTTTTTATACTTCATAATCGCCGCCTTCATATTTTACTCATGCTCCTTAATCCTGTCAGTATTTAATGATTGTGAAACTCCCTATTTACAAACATGGCTGTACAACAGACAGTAATGGAAATGAATTACACAATCAACAAATACAGTATAGCATATCCACAGTATATTCGTCCATATACCGACACAGTATCTTCGTACTAATCCCCTATACTTACCCAATCTGTTACTGCCCAACCGGAATCTTAAGCACCTGCCCGATATTCAGCAAATCACCGGTCAACCCGTTAAGTCTTTTTATCTCATCCACAGTAGTGCCGAATCTTCTGGAAATCAGCCACAGGGTATCTCCTGACCGGACAACATATTCAAATGTTTCGGTTTCCGGTTTGGAGGACGGTACATTTTCCACAATTCCCAGATAAGTGTCATAAAGCGCCTTCCATGTAGCATTCCCTACGATACCGTCAGGCGTCAGATTCATCATCTGCTGGAAAGCCGTCACTGCCTGTTTCGTTCTGCTGCCAAAAATGCCGTCCTGTGATATTTCCGGAATATTGGGATAGAATTCCGCAATTACATTCAAAATATATTGAAGTGTAATAACGTCTGTTCCCCTTGAACCCTGTCTGAGCACGGTAGAAGGCGGAACAGTTCCGATTCCCAGCGAAGTTCCCTCACTATCCAGTTCTGCCAGCTTCGTCACAGCTGTATACAAGCTTGAAAGCTTATACCATGTAGCTTTACCTACAATTCCGTCAGGCTGTAAATTGAAAATACTTTGAAATTTAGTGACAGCAGCCTTTGTACTGTTTCCAAATACTCCTGTTTCATCTGTAATAACGGGAATTGCGGGATAATTTCTCCGGATTCTTCCAAGATATGTCTGAATAGACTGTACATCAAGCCCTCTGCTGCCTACTTTAAGCACGGAGCCCGGATATGAGGATAAGACATCTGTAATAATATTTGTTTCCGCTATCTCTACATCATCGGGATAATAAGTTCTCAAAATCTGCAGCGGCGTGTATCCTCTGTTTGCCAATGTAACCGTTCCCCACTGCGACAAACCTGAGCAGACAGCGGTTGTTCCATTGCAGAATGAAGTAAAATAGGGTGCATTCTGTCCCTCTCTGCGCACATACTCATTAAAAATTTCGTCAACTATTCTGCTTATAGAATCGTAAATCGTACGTCCATATACAAAATACTGGTCATATGCAGTGCTGTTTGTGATATCAAAGCTATATCCCTGACTCCTGTACCATTCCGTAAAGACCCTGTTCAGGGCAAAGGTAATTATTGCATAAATATTTGCCCTAAGCGACGCATCCGGCCATGTCGGATAGACTTCACTGCTTGCAACATTTTTGACATAATCGGGAAAAGATACGCGGACATTAGACGCGGATGAGGCCGGGGTGCCAAGATGCACTGTAATCGGGTTTGGAATGACTACATTACGCAATACATACGGTCTTGCGGCAGGTCCTTCCTGCGAACGGCATTCCTGCATATCAACGCCAAAATCACCGATTGTGATTTTATTCACCGGAGGATTGTTCCGTGCCTGACCTGTTTGTACCGGCACAAAGGCAAGCGGCTGAACAGCGGTTTCCCCTTCAAATATAGGGATTCCTGAAATGTGAAAAGACTCATACCCCTCCGCCTGCGCCATTACATCGTACCTTACATATGGTATACCTGAATAGTCAGGATCAAGGGAAAGGCTTTTATCCACAGTTTCCAGAGAAACTTTCTCTGTCTCTCCGTTTTCATCAGAAATAAGCTCATAGACGCTGCCGCCCCTGTCATCCAGAACCTGAATTTTTGCACCCTGAATCGGAAGGGCGTCGTGGGCAGTTCGCGCCTGCACAATTAAGTAACCAATCGCCATAATTTTTGATTACTCCTTAATTTTTTCACTTATTTCATTATATTCATTTCATGTGTGAAATGATAAAAAGTATCTTCACTATGCACAATATTTTTAGATGCACATATTTCAAAAATCTATGAAAGCTCAACGCTCTTCTGCTGCCTCAACGGAAGCATATCCGTACAGCTTTGCGGTGTTGCTCATTATTTCATAAGCAAGATTTTTTCCCTCTTTTGCTTTAGATGCGATAAATCTTCCATATAGGACAAACGTATTATCACCGTACGTGCCAAGCTCTCCCCTTAAATAAGTTTCATATGAAGTATCGTACTCTTCATCTTCAGATGTGTGCAGTTTTCTTGCCCGGCTTGCCATTTTTGGAAATTTGTCAGCGAAGTCTTCCATCCATGCCATCTGAATTTTGATGATTTCTTCCTGTATTTTTATTCTTTCTTCATCCAATACGGGAAGTGATTCGCGTAACTCTTCATATTTCTGCGGTGCTGTACTCTCCATCATTCGGGCGTATTTCTCCGTAATAAGATTTCTGCCGTTTGACTCTGCTGATTTTAAATCATCCAAATAACTTTCCAGCAATTCTTCATCCCATGTCATATACTGGCTCTTTCTCATAATGGAAAATGTCTCAAAATCATCCTGACAATCCGCTCTTCCGCCTTCGTTTATCACCTTATCGAACTGCTTCCACTCAAGTTCCACTATTTTTTCAATTATATTCATATTTATTTCTATCCCCCTATAGTTTGCCCACTCTGCAATCTTTCACATTTATACTGCTCCCGTCAAAACCTGGGAAGTATAAAGCTCCAAAAATGTTTCCGAACCGTCTACAATTCCCTGAGCATTCATCTCTCTCAGAATAAGTTCTGCTGTCTTCTCTAACAAAACAACCGCCTCATCCTTTTTATTTACTGTTTCAGAAGTATATACGCACGTCTCCCATGCATCTTTCCGGCATGGAAGTACGGCAAGCTGCTCCAATAACGGTATTACTTCCTGCAGCTTATTCAATTTCTTAAGTCCTTTATTTTTCCATTTATAATACGGCGCATATCTTCGATTCAACAGATAGATGATATCCATTATGCTCTCTATCGCTTTTCCTATGCACATGGATGCTGTCACATAATCCTTCCTCGTCATCATACGCGGATAATTGCTCTGGGCATATTGGGAAAAATCATGCAGACATTGAGCAAGCTTAACTCTCCATATTTTATCCGGATAATATGCTGCCAAATTCTCCCTGATTCCCGTAAAGACTCCTAAGTCATCGCGGAACACTTCACCGTTTACCGCCTGCGCCAGTTGATATTCCTGCACCTGAGTGTAATCTATTGTATACGGTTCTTCATATGAAATGTCCTGACCCAGCATCCTGTTATAAAATGCTGAAATGGCATTCACACCTCTTCTGCGCTCCAGAAAATTACCTGTCATATTGCCGATTCCATGCTGCTTAATAAGCTCATCATATGCTTTCTGCAATGACTCTCCTATTGCCGCATAGTCTTCATTGGTAAGCCACATGCAGAAACCCGGTGCATAATCGTGATCCATTGAAACGGCGTCGTCAAAACCGAAACAGTCCGAACCCTCTCCGACAAAACCTACCGCAATCCGATCTTCATAGTCCTTAAACTTTTCATGTATCATTTTCTTCCCGTATTCTTCATAGAATGACCGGCTCCGCTCTATATTAGATATCCAAACACCTTTATCTCCGGCTGCTTTCAGGGCATTTTGATACTTTTCATACACTCTTTCATAATTCTTATTCCTGCCAACGTGCTTATACAACTCTAAAAGAGCTTTCTGATAGTATGCGGATGCATTTATATAATCTTTTTCTCCATAATATGCATCTCCCATTGCCGCTAATGCCGCACTGTAATGAAAGTCTTTTCCTCCGTCCGCCTCAAATAATTCCAAAGCTTCTTTGATATACTTTACAGCTTCATCCTTATTCTCTTTATCCGGAAGCAGTATCATTGCCGCACCGAGATTAGCCAGAGTAGACGCCTTAGGCATTTCTGAATCCTTTTTCTTTTCTACAATTCGCAAAGCAAGCAGGAGCGTTTCTTTCGCCTTTGCATAGTCGCCGATTTCCTGATACAGCAGCCCCCAGTTATTATACAGGCTTGCAAAAAGGAAATCATCCTTATTAAGGCACATTTTATAGCAGTTTTCAACTCCCATAAAAGCATTCAGGGCATCCTCGTATAGTCCGAATGCCCTGTAAGCGTTCGCAATGTTTAACATAGAAGTCGCATAGCTTTGCGTATTCTGCAGTTCCAGCCGTTCTAACAGCTTACGCAGTTCATTGCAAAAAGTGAGCGCCTTCTCCTTTTGGGTGGTATCGCGGCATAGTCCTATCATCTCATTTAATAATGTAATAAGCGAAGCCGTATCTTCCTCACTCATGGCCTCCTTGATTCTCTCAAACAGAAAATCCTCTATATTGTCAAGCGATGCCTTCCCATACATTGCATCATATTCATTTAAAACTTTATTAATATCCATAAAATATCAATACTCTCTTCTCAAAGGGTGAAAAATTTATTTTTCACACTATATTAAATAAATTCCACATGGCCGTCATTTATATGATAAACTGCGCCGACTACCTTTACGCCGTTCTCATCGCCATCAGCGGGAATATTAAGGCTTTCCCTAAGCTGTGATACGCCATGCTCGACATTCAGACAGCTTGCTTTATATCCATCCGTCTCATTCCCGATTGCCGATTTAATCTCATCGGTAATCGACTTAATAAATCCATCTGCATGACCTTCTATTGCAGCACCCACAGCTCCGCAGTTGGTATGGCCAAGAACCACAATAAGCTTACTGCCAAGATGCCCTGCGGCATACTCAACGCTTCCAATCTGGAAATTATTAATAACATTGCCCGCAACACGGATAACAAACAGCTCTCCGATTCCTGTCATAAATATACTCTCAGGTATTACGCGGGAATCGGAACATGTAATTACAACCGCATAAGGGTATTGACCGTTTTCGTATGTATCTTTACGAATTTCCGGTGAAATGTCTCCCGAACACGTTGATGCACTTAAATACTTCTCGTTTCCCTCTTTTAATTTGAGTAAAGCTTCTTCTGCAGAAAGACCTGCATGATTTCCATTGTGTGACATACTTGTAACCTCCTCCTTTTTTGCAGTATAACATTTTAAATAAATTATGTAAATATTTCTATAAATAGACTTGATAACAACTATACAGTTTTCTTTTCTAATTCCTCAATCCGCTTTTCAAGCTGGTCTATCTATAAGTAAACCAATAGATTCTCTTTCAAGCTTGCATGAATTTATTTCGTGCTGCATTAATCCTAATTGTTTTTCTATTTTATCAAAACGTTTGTTTGCTCTTTCTTCTATATGTCCCATTTCTTCTATAATAGTATTAAACATCATGTTCATTTCACTATCCATACTCTTACTCCTACATGATTAATATACCATATTCATAACATAAAGTCTATCAGGATGCATCGGTAAAGCTTGGATTACCATCTGTATACGGACATCCATCCACATAGAATCGCATGTGTTCATACTCATCCATAGTATCCTGAACATTTTCCTGTGCGCTACTTCTGCTATCCCTTACTGCTGACCAGACACTGGACAACATATATATTACAATCAGCACAACTATCAGCAGATTAAATACCCAATTGGGTATATATTTCACTTTTTTTCCCATAATGACAGCTATATGTTTTTCCATGCATAGCTGTTTCAACGCTTCCGCCCTCTCATAACTTCCAATGCATTCCTTTAATATCATTACGTAATGTTTTTTATCCGTCCAAAAAAGATAAAAAGCGGATTCTGTTTCAACCAGCCATGAAAACTTATCCCACGACATCTTAGATCTGCCCTGTTTTGGCCCGTCCCACGTCACTCCGTTTTCTGTGATTGATACCTGCCATTCTCCGTAAACGTCATTTTGCAAGAGTCCTTTCTTCAACTGCCTTTTTATACGCTTCATAGGACTGGTCATAACAATATTTTCAAAAGCAAGTAAAAATACCAGGATTAAAAAAATGAACGACAAGAGCAAAAAGTTTACATTAAAAATGCAACCGCATACATAAAGCACAAAATCCCCGGCTATTATAGCCCAATTAACTTTATTATTTTTAGAACCACCCAAAACTCCCGAACTGATAATCTCTGTTGTATCAAAAAGAGCACTCTCCCATTTTTCCTCATTTATCCAAAAAGAGAAATGAAAAAGTTCACTCTCGGCAGCGTCTTTATCAACAGCTTTATCATCTACAGGCATAGTATAGGCATTTTGCCCGTATGATGCCAACGGATGCTGTACCGTTTTCAAAAACTCATCCATATCCTGTCTGTCCGAAAATACCCGAAGCGGCATAGGATACCATGCCAGACGTTTCTTCGCCTGATAGGTTCCAAGCATAAGCAGATTTTTAGTCTTTCTTATTACCTGAATGCTTGCGCATGATATTTCACCGTATACATCACCATCTACTTTCAGCAGCCCCCCTTCCACCCACATTATCCGTGTCTTTCCATTCAGATTCTTATTTACCCAAGAATAATTCCGACATACCATTAAAACTATCAGTCCAATAAAAAATACTACAAAGAATAATCCAAACCAGTTCACCACCAAAGTCTCCAGAACACAGATTGCTAACATTCCAAGCCATGCAACAAGCTGAAGCCGCATCTGCTCTAACATTATCCTTACGCTGAATTCCATTATTTCCTTTTTAGTCATATTGAAACTGTACTTTTTCATTTCTTCCTTTATCCCTTCATTACTGTTTATGATTTAGATAATTGTAAACTCCCTATTTCCATAATGTAGTTGTGCAATATATATAAATCATAAGCAGGTGCTCTGTCGCCGTAGTCCACTGAAAGTGGACTTGTACTTTTGGCTGCGTATTTTGCAGCCTTAGTACCGCTACTGGCGGCAATGCAGCGAAAGCGTGCCTGCGCTGATTTATATATATTGTACAACGGACGTCTTGGAAATAAAGTTGTTTCATTACATCGCAAAATCAAACAAACTCAACTGATTGGTCTCAGGCAAATCCCCCAGCAGTCCCATGTTATCCATCTGCTCTATAATCGTCAAAGATACCTTAGTACGCTGACGGAAATCATCTTTCGACAGGAACGGGCCATCTTTTGCAGCCTCCACTATCGCATCCGCTGCTTTTTCTCCCAGTCCGTCAATGCTTTTCAGCGCGGGCATAATCTTTTTATCATCCACTACCCGGAACAGTCTGGACTGTGCTGTAAAAATATCAATCGGCTCAAATTCAAAACCTCTTGCATACATTTCCTGAACTATTTTCATATCCTTATAGGAATCCTGCTCTTTTTGGGTCAGTTCGTCGCTTCTGCGCTTATAATCAGCCATCACTCTCTCTAAATGCTCTCTTCCCTGACACATCATCTCATATGAAAAACCTGATGCACGGATACTGAAAAATGAAGCATAATAAGCCAGCGGATAATTGATTTTGCAATAAGCAATACGCCATGCCATCATAACATAAGCCGCCGCATGAGCTTTCGGGAACATGTACTTGATTTTTTTACAGGACCAGATATACCAGTCCGGCACGTTCTGAGCCTTCATGGCTTCTTCCCATTCGGGCTTAAGTCCCTTTCCCTTACGCACGCTTTCCATAATCGTAAAGGAAAGCGCCGGGTCTACTCCCATCTGAATCAGATATATCATAATATCATCCCTACAGCAGATTGCCGTTGAAATGGTCGCTTTTCCCTCTTCTATCAAGGTCTGGGCATTACCGAGCCACACATCGGTTCCGTGTGCCAGCCCCGCAATACGTACCAAGTCGGTAAAACATTTCGGTTTGGCGTCAATAACCATCTGCATGGCAAACTCCGTACCGAACTCAGGCACACCAAGACAGCCCAGCTTGCAGCCGCCGATCTGCTCCGGTGTAATGCCAAGCGCCTCCGTAGATGCAAACAGTGACATAACACCTTTATCGTCCAGCGGAATCTGAGTCGGATCTATACCTGTCAAATCCTGCAGCATACGAATCATAGTAGGATCATCATGCCCAAGAATATCAAGTTTCAGAAGATTATGGTCAATTGAATGATAATCAAAATGTGTCGTAACGATATCCGTCTTCATATCATTGGCGGGATGCTGTACGGGCGTGAATGAGTTGATATCCTCACCTACCGGCAGTACGACGATTCCGCCCGGATGCTGCCCCGTACTTCTCCTGACGCCGGTACAGCCTGAAACGATACGGTTGATTTCACACGTTCTTTTCTTATGGCCGCGCTCTTCATAATAATTCTTCACATAACCAAAAGCAGTCTTATCCGCCAGTGTTCCGATTGTTCCCGCGCGGAACGTCTGGCCTGCACCAAAAATAACCTCCGTGTATTTATGAGCCTTACTCTGATATTCGCCTGAGAAATTCAGATCGATATCAGGCTCCTTATCACCCTTGAAGCCAAGGAAGGTTTCAAACGGAATATCGAACCCTTCTTTACTAAGCGGTGTTCCACACACCGGACAGTTCTTATCAGGCATATCACAGCCTGCGCCTCCACTGAAAGCTTTGACTTCGTCAGAATCAAAATCATAATAATGGCATTTCGGACACAGATAATGCGGGCTTAAAGAATTAACCTCAGTAATTCCTGCCATATTGGCTACAAACGACGAGCCTACCGAACCTCTCGAACCAACCAGATATCCGTCCTCAATTGATTTCCACACCAGTTTCTGCGCAATGATATACATTACCGCAAATCCATTGGATATGATGGAATTAAGCTCCCTTTTAAGGCGGGCTTCCACAATCTCCGGAAGCTGTTCACCATATAACTCATGCGCCCTTTTGTAGCATATATCAGTAAGAATCTTGTCGCTGTCCGCAATGACCGGCGGACATTTATCCGGACGCACCGGAGACATGGACTCTATCATATCTGCAATCATATTAGTATTGGTAACGACGACCTCCTGTGCCTTGTCACTGCCAAGATAAGAAAATTCCTCAAGCATTTCTTCCGTTGTCCTAAGATAAAGAGGCGCCTGGTCGTCCGCATCTGCAAAGTGCTGCCCTGCCATAATAATACGGCGGTAAATTTCATCCTCAGGGTCAAGGAAATGTACATCACAGGTAGCCACTACCGGCTTATGGAATTCCTCGCCCAGTTTTACTATCCTTCGGTTCAGCTCCTTTATATCCTCCATGGAAGTAATGTTCGGAAGTTTTTCCGATTCTATCATGAACTTATTATTGCCAAGCGGCTGAATTTCCAGATAGTCATAAAAGTGCACCAGTCTGGCAATCTCAGTATCTGATTTTTCTTCTATCAGGGCACGGTATAACTCACCGGCTTCACACGCGCTTCCGAGAATCAGACCTTCTCTGTGCTTTTGCAAAAGACTTTTGGGGATTCTCGGTCTTCTGGCGAAATAATTCAGGTGGGATTCCGATACCAGTCGATACAGATTCATCCTTCCCACATTATTTTTTGCCAGAATAATTGCATGGTGGGTAGGCAGCTTTTTCACAATATCGGGATTGGATTCTCCCAGCGCATTTACTTTCCCAAGCGTATCTTTCCCATCTTCTTCAAGCAGCTTAATGAACTTAACGAAAATCTCCGCCGTAGCCTCGGCATCGTCTACTGCACGGTGATGATTCTCAAGCGACACGCCCATAGTCTTTGCTACCGCGTCTAAGGTATGCTTCGCCTGGTCGGGAAGCAGGACTCTGGCAATCCCAACAGTGTCCACATATGTAAAATCATGGGCAATTCCAAGCCTGTCACAGTTCTCCATGATAAAGCTCATATCAAAAGAAGCATTGTGTGCCACTAGGGTAGAGTTTTGGCAAAACTCAAGAAACTGAGGTAAAACCACATCAATCTGAGGTGAGTCCAAGACCATATTGTCATTAATGCCCGTAAGCTGCTCAATTCTAAAAGGAATCGGCACGTCAGGATTTACAAAAGAAGAAAATCTGTCCGTAATCTCTCCTTCCGTTACTTTGACGGCTCCGATTTCTATGATTCTGTTATTGATTGGTGAAAATCCTGTGGTCTCTATATCGAATACAACGAATGTTCCCTTTAAATCCTGCCCCTTATCATTCGTAACAATTTCCTTTAAATCGTCTACAAGATATGCTTCCACGCCGTATATGACTTTAAAAAAGTCCTGTTTATCCGGCTCTTCTTCTCCTGCCTCTTTTCTCTTACCCTTTTCCGCTTTCCACAAATCCTCCCAGACGTGGTTTGCGTCAGGATAAGCCTGTAATACTCCGTGGTCCGTAATCGCGATAGCCTTATGTCCCCATTTATAAGCTCTTTTAACAATGTCCTTGGCTTCCGATACGCCATCCATATCGCTCATCTTGGTATGGCAGTGAAGCTCTACACGCTTATGCATAGCGGTATCTGAGCGTGAAGTCGTAAAATCCGGGATCGTTTTTACGCCATAAACAGAGCCTATTGTCAGCTCATGGTCAAACTTATCTATCATTGCCAGACCCTTTAGCTTAACAAAGGCGCCGGTTTTCATTTTGTCCGTGATTTCATCTACCTGTTCATCAGTCGCAAAAAGCTTAATCGTCATGGTATCGGTAAAATCCGTTATATCATAAATTAAAATGGTTCTCTCATTCTTAATCGGACGCTTATCAAGATTCAGAATCTTACCGCGTACGACGACATCTCCTATTTCTCCTACAACTTCATCCATGCGGATTGCTTCTTCGTCAAAATCCCTGCCGTAAATTACATCAGGATTATCGGAGCGTTTAACCGGCTTTTTGAAATTGCTGCCTTCGTTCCTGCCCTTATTAAAGGTTTTGCCACGGCTGTCAGAACCTTGGTTTTCCGTACTCTCTGATACCGCCGGTTCATTGCCTTTTTGAACTGTATCTGCCATATTCGCGGCTGTCTCTTTTTCTTCTCCAGCCTTATATATTATCTCCGATGACTCTTCATTTCCTGTTCCGTAACCTGACCTGGCGGAAATCTCCGCTACCTGCATTGCAAATTTCTGTTCATTCTCTTCATTCTTGCTATTCTTACGTTCTTTATATGCCGCCAGCACTTCCACAGACATACCGCAACGCTCATTATAGATTTTCTCAAGTATGCGCAGCAATTCTTCCGCCTTTTCCTTTCCTATAACGGAGTCCTCTATTGTCAGCAAAACCTGATTGTCGGATGGATAAGCAATGTCGGCGTTTTTAAACAGATTATATTCTATCGGCGAATATTCCCGCAGTTCCAACAGAATGCTGTCTCGATAAATATTCATGAGCTTCTCAGGATTATATTGAGTGGAAAGATTATACCTTTCATATATGCGTATAATCATGGAAGCATTCGGGAAAAACTGATTCTTCATCTCGTGCTCAACCTTAAGCACATCATCCTTCTGAATCAGTCTGTCTGAGGAAATATATACTCTAAGAAAGTCTTTCCTCTTAGTCGCAGAGACCTTTTCGACCATAACCTGCTCAAACAAATCTTCTATTCCGGTATCCAGTTTTAACGTTGGAAAAACTTCAAAAAATTTTTTTGACATTATATTGTATGCCTTTCCTATTTTGATCTATGTTCCGGTTATTGAAATATTATTCTGTACTCTTCCAATTCAGCAACTCCTCTTTAAGTGTGTTAAGGAGCTCTGCTTCCGGTACCTTCTTCACAATCGCACCGCGCTTTATAAGCAGCCCTTCACCGTCGCCGCCGGCTATTCCTATATCAGCCTCTCTCGCTTCTCCCGGCCCATTGACGGCACAGCCCATAACGGCTACTTTAATATCCAACGGGATGTCTGCTACCATTGCTTCTACCTGATTAGCCAGCCCTATCAAATCAATTCTGGTTCTGCCGCATGTGGGGCATGAAACCACCTCTATCCCACCCTTACGCAGCCCCAATGTGCGAAGAATCAGCTTGGCGGACTTAATCTCTTCTACAGGGTCGCCCGTAAGTGAAACACGTATCGTATCGCCGATTCCCTGATACAATATGACTCCCAGTCCAATTCCTGACTTGATATTACCGCTAAGTAATGTTCCTGACTCTGTTATACCCACATGCAGCGGATAAGAAGTCTTCTCTGCCAGAATTTCATGCGCCTTAATACACATCATGACATCCGACGACTTAATACTTATGACAAGGTTGTCATATCCCATATCTTCTATCAGCCTAACCTTATCTAATGCGCTCTCTACAATTCCTTCCGCTGTCACTCCGTGGTATTTCTCTATCAGTTCTTTTTCCAGCGAACCGCTGTTCACTCCTATTCTGATTGGGATATCCCTCTCCTTCGCCACCTCAACTACGGCTTTTACCTTCTCGGTACTTCCTATATTTCCCGGATTTATACGTATCTTGTCTGCGCCGTTTTTCATAGCGGCTATAGCCATCTTGTAATCGAAATGAATATCCGCTACAAGCGGAATATGTATCTGCTTCTTAATCTCTTTTATTGCCTGCGCTGCCTCCATAGTCGGTACAGTGGCACGGATAATTTCACAGCCTGCATTCTCCAGTTTCAATATCTGTCTGACAGTTGCTTCCACATCATCTGTTCTGGTATTGGTCATGGACTGGATTAAGATGGGGTTGCCTCCGCCGATTAGGCGGTCTCCGATTTTTACTGTTTTAGTGTGTTGGCGATGCATATTGTACTCCTTTCGCAGTGGGGTTTTTCAAGACGGTCGTTGTACAATATAGACAAATCAACGCAGGGCACACTTGCGCTGCATTGTCGCTCGTAGCGGTACATAAGGCTGCAAAATACGCAGCCTAAGTACCGACGGCTCCATAGCACCCTGCTTATGATATTGTCTATATTGTATAACTACGTTTTGAAAAATATAGTTTCCGAAATAACTATTTGGATTCGGGTAGTAAAGGTATCTCTATGCAGCCTCGTGACAGATTGCGCAAAATGTTCGCGAAGTGCCTTGCGGAGTCATATGAGATTTTCTTAATATTCCGACTCTATACCCAGCAATTTGGGGACATGGATGTCCCAAAAAGCCCGCATTGAGCCAGGATGGCGAATGGCGGGCGGTTGCGTCCGTCATCCGTAACATTGTCGGAATATTTAAAAAATCCATATGACGCAGTCAGGCGCGAAGGAACATTTTGCTCAATCTGCAGTAGCCGCTCATAAAGGCACCTTTTACCACCCGAATCCTAATATATATAATACCCTGATTTTTCCTACTTACTATTTTACAACAAACACAATAATTAGAAAAGCCATTTTCAGTTTTATATTCCATATCGTCACACCTACCTCTGCGCAGGGCTGGCAGGATATGTCTCCTCTCCCTGTAAGTAAAAACTCCGCTCCTGCTTCTCTCCTGTCTCTATATTCGTCAAACTGATACTCAGTTCGCGCATGTCATCTCCTGCAAATAACTTCTGTTCAAGCTCAAACACAAGACTTCCTTCTACTCTGTAAACGCTGTCATAGCGTATGATAAGCTTCTGCCCCTGCTTATTATATACTGTTACCGGCAAGGCAGCTTCCTGCCCTTTTACCTGAACTGCAAATCCGTTTATAAGCATACCGATAAGCAATATTCCTGTTCCCAAAAGTCCGACTGTTCTTTTATCCGTCAGCCAGACTTTTCTTTCTATCCTACGTAAAATAGATGACTTTTTCTGTCCGTAATTATTTTTTATCTTTTCCAAATCCCTTTTTACGTCTTCCGCTGACTGATACCGCATAGCCGGGTCTGCAGCAGTACATTTTCTCACAATCTGTTCTATGCCCTGTGTCAGAGAGGGATTCACCTTTCTTACAGACAAACAGCCATGTGTCTGTACAGGCGGAATACAGCCTGTCAGCATATGATACAGGGTGGCTCCGAAATTATAGATATCGCTTCTTTCATCCGCGGCATTGCTTATACTGTTTTTTAAAAGTTGTTCCGGCGCCGCATAGCCTATAGTGCCTGCCATCTTTTCCAAACGATTACTGCCATAATCGTATTTTACACAAAAAGCCGCTCCGAAATCTATAACCTTTAAGCTTCCATCTTGACATACTATAATATTCTCAGGCTTTAAATCCCGATAAATCATTGGGGGCTTATGTCCATGCAGGTAAGAAAGCATTCCCAAAATCTGCTCTGCCCATTCACACGAGAGTTTTTCCGAAAGCCCTCCTTTCCTATTAATAAAGTTATGTAAACTTTCGCCTTCTATATATTCCATCACCAGATACCATCTGTCTTCCCGAAAAAAATCATAAACCACAGGCAGCATAGGATGACTTAAGGCTTTCAGGTTCTCCATCTCGTTTCTTAAAATTTCTTCCGCATTATCTTTTTCCGGCTCTTTCTGCGCTTTTATGGCAACATGCCGCTCAATATGCCTGTCCCATGCCAGATATACTATGCTGCACCCTCCCTCACCAATCTGTTCCAGCAACTCATATTTTCCTGCCAGAACTTTTGCGTTGTCTGTAAATATTTCACACATCTTTACGCTTCCTTTTTTACATATTTCCTTCGTATTCTCCACATTTCCTTTATACTTCTTACATCAATTCTTTCATATACTGACGCTCTCACATAAACAGCCGACATATTATCATGTTCTCCCCGACGTATAGCTGCCTCTCCGATTTCTCTAAGTCTTCTTTTACATATTTCCTCTGTCATTTTCCCATGAGTAAATACTCCGGATATTTCCTCGGCAGTTATTTTTCGCATGAATGCATCTGAACAAAGCAGAAATGCGTCTCCGCTTTTTATTGTTCCCGTCTCAAATTCCGGTAGGAAAAACCCCACGCTTCCTATACATCTTGTCTGCTCTTCATATTCCCTCGTATTCTCAAACCACTTCATAAATATTTCGGATTTTTGGTCCGAAAAGAGGCGGTAAATTCTGCTGTCACCCAGATGCCACAGCATATATTTTTTCTCCCAGAGAATCAGCATTGACAAAGTTGTCCCCATCTTTTGACCGCAATTATCAGCATATTCATGCATTCTGCACTGTACACTATAGACCTTCCGCTCTACGAAACGTCTGATTGCACATATCGGATTTTTCTTACATAGTGAGTCAAGCAGCCCGTCCTCAAACCATGCCGTAAGCTCCTGCGTCAGATAACCGCTTGCACATTCTCCCATCTCGCCCATGCCATCGCAGACTGCCGCCAGCAATACTCTTCCCTTAGAAGTCAGCGCCTGCATCAGAACCAACGAATCCTGATTTATATCGCTTACGGTTCCTTTATTCCAATATACACCTGCATAATAATGCAAAATATCGCAACCCCCTTTCTCCACTGAAATTTAGTATTTATCATCAATATTTTTTACATGCAAATTTTACATATATAATCGAAACACAGCTAATTTTTCTTTGATATACGCACTGAAATATGCAAAGATCTTAAAGAATTTGCAAAAGAAAAATAACTTTTAGAAATTACTATTATCAGAAATAATAACCTAAATTTCATCTTTTGACAAGAATACAATATATCCAAAAATAGAGGGGGGTGTTTGGTAACTTTGTATCAACAGCTTGCCTTACACTCCCCTCTCCTGTATTTATAAAACTATTTTTACTTTTTCAATAAAATTTTCCGTAATATACTTTATGGAAGGTACATGGAAGAACGCCACATGACAATTGAATTTTCTTAACATATGCCAATACGCTTCATTGCATAAGTAATTGGTCGGCGTATTCCCTATATTAGCAACAATTCCGTTTTTGTTCAATTTCGCGGCAATCGAATTAAAATTCATATCCGAATACAAATACTCATCACCTCTCACGGCGACGCAATCTATTCTTACATCTCCTTTTAATCCTTTGTCTAACCCAAACATATATACCAAATTATATGTGCCATTAATATTATCAATATCCTTCTTTAATCCGCTGTATGAATTTGTCAAAAACACTTTATCGCCGCTAAGACTTCTCACAATTTTATTACCGGAATTACCATTCCCTTTAAAAGCAACGTATAATATTGACATTTATCTTCCTCGTTAAATCACAGTTGTGGTTTAGTTAAACACCTTCTGTGCAAAATTATAGAATCCAAGATACCATATGTTAAAATCGTGTCCGCCGCTGCGTTCCTGCCACATATAGTTTTCTCCGTCCTTAAATCTTTCACTTAACTGCGGAAGATTTTTCGCTGCTGCTGAAGCGCTTTGATAGGCAATAGAATCACCGGTTCCGCATATATTGTAAAAAAACTTAATCTCCTCATCGGGAAACTGCTCATCTATAGTCTTAACTATATCCGCCCCTCTATATGATGTAGGAGCCGCGGAAAACGCCCCGAAATAACTTATTATATCCAGGCATTCACACATGCCTATATTAATGGTCTGCATGCCGCCCATAGATAACCCTGCCATTGCCCTGTGTTCTCTGTCTGCTTTCATATCGTAACCATCTTCGGAATATTGCCCGTATGTCGCATAATTACTCTCAATATATGGAATCAGGTCGTTCCTTAGCTCTTTTCCAAACTCATAAAAAGAATTGTAATCAGAATTTGTATTTGCAAAATCCGCACCCGAACGCCCGTTAGGAGTCACCACTATAAACGGTTCAATATCCCCATTATATATGAGGTTGTCCATAATGATTTTTACTTTAGAGGTACTTCCGGTCATCCCCCATTCATTTTCATCTCCGCCTATACCATGCATTAAATAGAGAACATTATACTTTTTCTCTTCATCATAACCATATGGAAGATAAACATAAGCATATTTTTCTATTTCAGAACCGTCTCCAAAATAGTCATACGTCGTATAAGAAATTTTTTCAATGGTTCCGCATTCAGTAACTCTCAGGGTAACATATTTTGCAGGAATTATTTCGCTGATTTCCGCTGTTGGCTCTCCTTCAGCCAGCTCTGCATCCTGAGAATCGTCTGTTTCCGGTTCTACCGATGCAGTCTCCTGCTTAATTGCCTCTGCAATCATATCCTTTTGTTCATCCTGCATACTTTCACTCTCCGTTTCTTCATTTTTTTCATTATCCGCAGCATCTGTTGATTCTGAAATATTTTCGTCACTATATGTGCCGCCATCTACGGGCTCCGATGCTGTCTGGCAGCCGGTTACCATCGCCATGAGAACTGCCATAAATAAAATAATTACAGTAAGTCTTTTTCCACGCATATATTCATACCTCTCCATCATAAAGTACAATTACTATTATAATATCAGAAAAACCTATACGCAACTCAAATCTATCAATTAAAACAAGCTAAAAACGCCGGAAACAGCATTTTAAACTGCTTCCGGCGGGCTGTTTATCGCTTTATGCATGATTCAAAATAAGATGATAATAATACTCCCCACTATTCCTTTCTGTAGAAATTTTTACATCAAATGTAAATTCCATATCCTTCCCAGCACATCGAAAGCAAAATTTTTTATTTAATATATTATTCAATAAATCCCTTTTTACTCGAAGCGCAGGCAGTCTTACACTCGCTTTTCGTTTTGCCAAAATCCCTGTTTGTTTTGAGTTCCCTTCCACTTCGTTTATTGTTTCATCTAATAACTTTAATTCCATTTGAATCCTGCTTGTGTCAAAATTACGCGTAATAACTCCAATATTCCCTTTCGCTTCTATAGCAGCATCTGTCAAATAGTTTAACACAGAATTAGCTAAATATCGATATGATGCCTGCCATTGCTGACACAAATGCAAAATCACATCTTGTCCTCCAATATCCTTTTTCAGATCATAAAGCCACCAATAGCACATACCTTTTCCTTCATTAATAATGAATGCGGTAATATCTATTACTTTTGCATCCTCTTTAGCAACTGTATCAGGACGATATTCTTCTGAGAAATATCCTTTCTCATTTTCTTCAATATAATATTCAACATCAACTACATCACCAATTTCCTGCTCTGTAAATGTAATTATTCTGCTTTCAGAAAATTCGTTCAATACACTTTTCTGTGGTTCTTTACCACTTTTAAGCTTTCTCCCTTGTATGTGCATCTTTGTACTCCATTATTTTAATATGATATCTGTTTCATTATATAATTCGTCAAGATTTCGCATAAATAAACCAAAGTCATAACCTATATAAGGCATCGTCTTAAATTCCAGTTCCTCCACATGACTACCTCCATCCGGCTGATTTACAAATTGATACACATGAACTTTTGCATTAAGCAGTAAATCCTTTTTACTCAACCCCAGCTCTCTTAACTTCTTATCACGAACCTCTTCTGAATCTTCCGAAAAAGAAAGTAATAATAAATTATTCAATTTGCTTGCCATAGTATCACTATGGGTACTTACTATCATTCTTCTTTCATTATTAACCAGTCTCACAATCAGTCGCGCCATTTCTCCCTGTTTCAAAGGATGGAGGCAGGTCTCAATCTCATCATAGAAGATATACCTGTAATTATGCTTTCCACTCAAGGCTTTTATAATTGGAGTGATTTCATTTACCAGTGACGATGCAAGGTAGAGCGGAATATCTTCTTTATCATCTGCTAACTCATCAGGATGATAATAAATTTCATCCCCAATATTTTTCACCTGTCCGTCAATCAAATGACGTTCTATAAATTCAAGCAAATCCCTTTTACTCTGATCCAATTTTGTACTCTGATTATAACGGAGTAAAAATTGCAAAAAATCATAGACCGGCATAGTCAGTCCAAGTTCATTCTCCGTTACGTCCTCAGTCTCTTCATCATCTTCATCTAAAAAATCAAATAAGGATATTTGTTCTACAATTTTCCTGTCTCTTTCTGCAAAGAAATATTTACTCAAAAGTTGTAATCCTGTTCTTGACGCCGGTAAAAATAACGAATCCGCATTTACTGTATTTCCTAAGAATAATATCATTCTCAATATCCGGGCAGCCAATGACAGTTTTATAGTTTTCATATCCGGATAATAATGAAAAAGAATTTTTAATTTTTTTGTCCTACTATCATCATTTACATCCGTAACATTAATTTGTACCTTTTTTCCCGTAACCTTTGCAACTATATCCCCTTTTTTCCCTCTAATCTCATCAAACTCTAAATCGCTTATTTCACAAATATATTTTTCATCAATATTTATCAGGTGAAAATACAACTCTTCAATTGCAATATCTTTGTGGAATATCCCCCTAACGATTTTATTTTTATTTTTTGACAGATAATCATTAATCTGAACTTCCACGTTCTTAATCCAATCCACTCCGTACGTAAGTCTTTTATTTTCCTGATTTTCAATCCCATTAATCACAGGATTAATATTACGCAATTCTTTAAGTACACCGTACAATAGCTGCATCATAAAAGTTTTACCACTATTATTGTCTCCAACAAACATGGTAAAATCGCCTAACGTAACTTCGGCATGCTTTATTTTCCCAAAATTGGATACACCGAATAATAATTCCATCAGAATTCCTTTCTAATCTGCTTCATATTTCTCCATTATTTATATTTCAATCTAACACGCTTATATTAGCCTGTCAAGCTGTGTTATATACACCATCGCTAAACCGGTGCCATTTTCTCTCGAACATCACATATAATGAAATAGTAAAAGATTTAATCCATAACATACCTTATTCCAAATGAATAGTTCATAGTATTTTACTTCCTTGACATTTTAGCATAAAATAAATGCTTTGTGTACTTGAAAGTTTACAAAAATAACTGTCAAATGTTTATACATAGTTTTCTTCCCGCCTATAACTAATTTCCACCGCAATTAAATAAACACTATACAGCAATATGAAAAACCCAAATGCAACTCCAATGGCTGTAAGCATCCACAAGTTACTCGAAAATACAGGCAGATGAAACGCAATCAACTGCATTTTCTTTGCGCTGATATAAACAAAACAACTGCTGATGATCAGGGCAGGCACCAGAGGAAATAAGAATAATAACGCTGTCTGACACCTGTTCATCCGTGTAATATCATGTCTGTTCATTCCAAGCTGATGCAAAATATTATCCTGCCTCTGTTTTTTATCCTTATCACTGAGAACCTGTGTTGCTAAAATTGCCGCACCTGTAATTTCAAGGACAAAGGAAAGATAAAACAAACAAATAGTCATAGCGTAAAGCGGTGACCGGCTTCCTTTATCTGCCCACTTGCCTGAAAGATAATCAACATCATCTACCAATGACGTTATACCGCTGCCGTCAGACGAATATTTTCCTATATTCCTTTCCAATATAGAAAGACCTTCGCACATTCCGGCGATGTTTTGTAAGTCATGATTATCAAGCTGTGTTTCCGTTATGGCCGATAGCAGGCTATATAAAATTCTCATTTGACTAACTGCATAGTCCGGAACAATGATGCAAAAATCAAGACCGTTTCCATAGGTATCTATTTGATTGAATGGCTCACAAAAGATGCCATTCTCCGCAAATAAATAACCGTTACAATTCAGGCTTTTATCCTGTTCCATTAATATTTCAAAGTTTTTCTTTAATGCCGGAACACAATGGACATAACACAGAGAGGAATTCATTTCAACGTCCTGAAATCCTAACATTTCCCTTAGTTTTTTGTAATCACTTTGTTTCATATAAGTATCATGCTGATATTCTGCATACAACATATAGCCGGAACGTCCTTCATTTACGATCGTATCATTCCGTACCATGAGGAAATCATCTTTATTATCTGTATAAATATTATAAACACAGCTTGACTGAACGGGATAATTTAGGTTAAGCATATTTTCATAAACCGTCAAATCCTGTAATTCAGCCCTGTGCAGAATCATAATATCAAATACGCTTTGCTCAACGTTCTTATTCGCTATCTTATAAACTACGCTTCCTACACCCATAAAAGTCAATGACAGCATAAACAAAACAGAAAGAACACCCAATACTATACTCGTTGAATGGATTTTTGCAGTAAACTGACGAAGTACCACGAGCCTGTTTTTCCTATATTTCCAATTATCCCGATTACCAAAATGTGTGATTAAAAATGCGGGAACGCTTACAAAAAAGCCCATCAAAAACAATACCAGACATATGATTCCCACAAGAAGGTCAAAACCTTTTTGAAGCGGTTGGAAATACATGAACAAAATCCCCGCACCCCCTGTTAATACAGACATTAAAAATGCCACAATAGCTGATATGCTGCCATGCAGTATTACTTTTTCAGTCTGCCGTCCATAATATAACAGGTTGTACAGGCTGGCTTTACGCACCCACTTACCATTTTTCCGGATTGCATACAGAAGTATTACGAAAAAGTATAAGAGAGACAAACCTGCGGCTTTTAATGAAAACCGAAAGCCTAAAATATACTCCATGCCAAACATATGGGCAAGAACCGCTTCAAATATCTGCGCCAACAGTATCCCAACAGGAATTCCTAAAACAAAAGCGAAAATACCAATTAAAGAATTTTCAAAGAAAATCAGTCTGCTTATAGAGCGATTCGAAATTCCTGAAATAATATATATGCTCAATTCACGGCTTCGCTTTTTCAACATATAATTTGTCATGTATCCGACAATCCATCCCATAATAAGCACAATCAATACAGACACCGCTATAATCATATACGGTAACACTTCAATACTTGGAAAAGCTGCTATAATGTCTGAATAAATCAATGAATTAAAGGCATACATAAAAGAAACAGTGCATGACAGGGTAATAAAGTAGAGCGAGTAGTCTTTAAACTGCCTTTTTGCATTGCGGACCGATAATTCCTTTAACATGGCTTGCCACCTCCCAACAGGGATAAGACGTCAAGAATCTCATGATAAAACATACTTTGCGTTTTTTCACCTTTTATTATTTCATTAAAAATTTTACCGTCCTTTAGAAACAGAATGCGGTCTGCATAACTCGCACAAAAAGCGTCATGTGTTACCATGAGGATTGTAGCATTTGTATCTTTATTAAGCGCGGACATAATTTCCAACAGAATACCGGATGAATTGGAATCAAGAGCGCCTGTCGGTTCATCGGCCATAATCAGCTTAGGGCTGCATATTACGGCCCGTGCAAAAGCACAACGCTGTTTTTGTCCGCCCGATACCTGACACGGAAACTTTTTTAATATGTCGTTTATCTGCAACTGCTTAGCAGTATTATAAACTTGTTTTGCTATATCTTTTGACGGCACTTTTCTGATTGTTAACGGCAAGGCTATATTTTCCTCTAATGTCAATGTGTCCAGCAGGTTAAAGTCCTGAAATACAAAACCGAGGTTATCACGGCGAAACGCCGCCAGATCATCTTCATTTATAGTAGTAATATCTTTTCCATCCAGCAAAATATGTCCTGCGCTTACAGTATCAATAGTAGCTATACAATTAAGTAAAGTAGTTTTGCCCGAACCGGACGCCCCCATTATACTTACAAATTCTCCACGCTGTACAAAGAAGCTGACCTGATTCAGCGCCTTAGTAACGCTTCCCTGATTACCATAATATTTTTCGATATTCTCAACACACAGTAAAGGTTTCTGCCGACTTATCATTGTTCTTATTCCACCACCTTTCCGTTTAGAGCTATTATAAGTCCAGATATAAATATGTTGTATAGAAGTTGATTGATTTTATCTAACAGTTTTGTAAGATAATCAATTAAATCTTCAGATAACTGCTTTTGGGAAAATGTAGTAAAACGGTTGTATAGCTGCCGACCTCCGATTCTATGTTTATGTCAATTCCTAACTTTATGCAGAGTTGTTCACAAAGATACAGACCAATTCCGGTTGATTTTTTCCTCATTCTTCCATTACTGCCGACGAACCCTTTGTCAAAAACACGGCTCAATTCGCTCTGTTTAATTCCTATGCCGTTGTCTGTAACAGACAATGTAACATAACTCCCCATGTCCTGCGAAGAAATCTGAATAACAGGCGGCTTGTCGCTGCTATATTTGATGCTGTTAAGAATAATCTGGTTGAGAATAAAGCAGAGCCATTTATCATCAGAATATACTATATCAGTAACAGAATCTGTTTGGACGGATACTCCATTCTGAATGAGGAATTGTTTATTTTGGGAAAGAACTTCCAAAACGCACTGCTTCAAAGAAATTTCTTTAATCAAGTAATCTTTTTCCACACTGCCAAGACGGGCATAGAACAGAACACGCTCTACATTCTGTTCTATCAATTCTGTCTGCATTTTTATCTTGCGCATTCCTTCTGTTTTATTATTTTCGCATAATAATTGAATCCCCGTTATAGGAGCTTTGATTTCATGAATCCATTGTTCAATAAAATCTCTATATTCCGTATTCAGGCGCCGAACCGCAGCTACTTCATCATTCATACTCTTTAGAGCGGTTTTCAGCAGATGAAAATAAATTTTTTCCAATTCTGCCTCCGGTTTGTCGGCCATCTCTGCTATCAGATATTTTTGTTCTAAAGAATCTAATGTTTCCAACAGGACTTGAAGTCTTCTGCTCTGTTTCCGATAACCGCCCCATACCGTAAAAAAAATAATGATTATAAAACATATCCATAGTAATATAAGCTCAGACAGACCGATACCGAAAAAAAAGAGCAAAACAGAAAAGAACAATCCTCCGACAGCGCAGATAAGCAAGGTTACTTTATTATCATTTATATAATCCGAAAATCTCATATTTATACCCCTTGTGCGCTTTATGCGCACATACCAATCAATAGTTTGAAAGGTTACTTTCAAACTTTGTATCCCATGCCTCTCTTTGTTTGTATAAAATTGTCCAATCCAAGCTCACGCAGTTTTTCTCTTATCCGCATGATATTTACACTTAAAGTATTATCGTCAATGTGTATTTCATTGTCCCATAAATATTCTACTAACTCTGCCCGTGGAATAATCTCTCCCGTATGATTGAAAAGATAATACATAATTTTCAATTCAGTTTTCGTTAATTCAATCTCTTTTCCGTTTGCCGCAAGCGTTCCCGCAATTGGGTCTAATTGAATTCCCTTATACATTACCATCCCGGACTGTTCTCTCATTCCCCGCCTTAAAAGGCATTCAATTCTTACAAGCAGAATAGGAATATTATACGGTTTTGTAATATAATCATCGCCCCCGATTGTTAATGCCTGTAACTCGTCCATCGCCGTATTACGTCCTGTGATAAATAAAATCGGTATTGCGGAAAAACTTCGGATTTCACTGCAAAGACTATACCCATCCTGTTCCGGTAAGTTTATATCAAGTAAAATCAAATCAGGAGAAGTTGATTTAATACAGTTTATCGTATCATCAAAACTAATAACGCAGTATACAATATACCCTTTATTAGACAAAAGTGTTTTTAATTCATCTCTTATAAGTTCTTCATCTTCAATTATAAGTATTTTGTGACTATTCATTTTTACCTCGTTCCTTATTTTAAAAAGAGGCTCACCAACCTCTCCGATGAACCTCTCCAAGCCTGAAAACCTGATTTCTCAATTACCTGTTTATTCCTTACCTGAATATCCTCATAATATCATTATACATCACAAACACCATCAGAATCATCAGCGCCACCAGTCCGGCGAAATGCACCATTCCCTCCTTTTCCGGTGGAATCGGTTTTCCGCGGATAACCTCAAGTATCATGAACACTAATCTTCCTCCGTCAAGCGCCGGAACCGGCAGCAGATTAAATATGCAGAGATTCACTGACAGCAGAATCACAATATTTATCATAGTAAAAACAACCGTTGAAATACCGTAACTCTTCGCTTCCTCATAGGTCTCGCCTACAAACTGTGCCATACCGATAGGACCTGACACATCCTCCTTCTTTGCCCTGCCGGAAATCAGCATAAATAAACTCTTATAAGTCGCCTTTACCCAATATCGTACTTCATAAATACCATATTGAAATACCTGCGCAGGATTACACTTTATAAGCTCACCCGAACCGCGCAGACCGATATAATATCTGGCATCCTCCTCATTATACAAAGGAGTCAGCGTTACATTTTTAATCTCTCCGTCCCGCTCTATTTCGATTTCCATAGGCTCACCTTGGTTTAAGACCGATATCAAACTCACCTCACGGTATATACGGACTCTTTCTCCGTTAATACGCCGAATCTCGTCGCCGGGAAGAATTCCAGCCTCCTGCGCCGCAGAATCTTCCATAATCTGCTGCACCACCGGTCTGTCTGAACCGTTAAATGCAACCATTATCAATGAAAAAGCAAATGCAAGTATAAAATTAAAAAACGGACCCGCAAAAACTGTCGCTATTCTGGCCCAGACATTAGCCTTGACAAAAGAATGCTCATCTATAACTCCGTCTTCTTCTGCGACTCCGTCTTCGCCATCGAAAATACAAGCGCCGCCAATCGGCAAGAGCTTTAATGAATACTTAGTCTCTCCCTTTTGAAAAGAAAGCAGCGTCGGCCCCATGCCTACGGCAAACTCCACAACACGGATACCGTTTCTTTTTCCGATAAGAAAATGTCCGAACTCATGAGATATCACTACTATTCCAAAGATAATCAAAAATAAAATAATTTTTATAATCACTTCATCACCTGCTTTATATATTCATATGTTTCCGCTTCTGTCTGCAAGATTTCCTCTACAGAAGGGTTCTCTATTACATTATGATGCTCCATAGACTCCCCGATTATATCCGGAATCTGAAGGAAACCGATTTTCTTTTGTAAAAATGCTGCAACCGCCATTTCATTTGCCGCATTGAATACCGTAGGCAGGCTTCCGCCGGTCCGTGCTGCCTCGTAAGCCAACTTAAGACCCGGAAACGTCTCGGTATCCGGTTTTTCAAAGGTAAGCTGCACAATATCAAAAAAGTCCGCTCTTTTTCCCAACATCGGTCTTCTGTCCGGATAAAACAATGCATACTGAATCGGAAGTTTCATATCAGGCATTCCAAGCTGTGCCATGATACCGCCGTCAACATATTCCACTGCCGAATGAATGATGCTTTGCGGATGCACCACCACCTGAATCTGCTCTAACGGGACATCAAACAGCCAACACGCTTCCATGACTTCCAACCCCTTATTTACAAGTGAAGCGGAATCAATCGTCACCTTTTTACCCATAGACCAGTTCGGATGCTTCAGAGCGTCCTCCATCGTCATATTTTTAAGTTCCTCTTTCGTTTTCCCACGGAAGGGACCGCCTGACGCCGTAAGTATTATCTTACTGACCCGCTCTCTGTTTTCTCCGTGCATGGACTGGAAAATAGCGCTGTGTTCGCTGTCTACAGGCAGAATTGATACCCCATGCTTTGCCGCAAGCGGCATTATGATATGTCCGGCGGTGACAAGCGTCTCTTTATTGGCAAGCGCAATCGTCTTACCATGTTCGATGGCTGCAATCGTCGGTCTTATTCCAATCATTCCCACGATAGCAGTCACCAGAACTTCCATCTCATCCATTACGGAGATTTCCAGCAGACCTTCCATACCGCTTACTACCTTTGTATTAGTATCCGCAATTCTTATTGATAAATCCGCCGCCGCTTCTTCACTCCACATTGCGACTTTTTTCGGGTGGAACTCTCTTATCTGTTTCTCCATAAGCTCCACATTGCTTCCCGCTGCCAGCCCGACAACTTCCAAATCCGTGTTATTTCTTACTATTTCAAGCGTCTGAGTTCCAATAGACCCCGTAGAACCCAAAATTGCGATTTTTTTCATACTTACACCCCTCTGCGCACTCCGGCACGTATCCTCATCTACGCAATCAATGCCAATCCAAAGAATATAAACGGCGCCACGATAATAACACTGTCAAAACGATCCATAATGCCGCCATGTCCGGGAATCAGCTTTCCGTAGTCCTTGATTTCATAGTCCCTCTTAATCGCTGATGCCGCCAAATCACCTATCATCGAAACCAGCGCCCCTATCGCTCCAAGACACATAGCACTTATAAGATCCATCTGAATATTCTCCGGAGAGAACGGATTGATTACGAAATAAGTATACACTCCAAATAAAAGCGCTGCTCCGACTACTCCGCCGACTCCTCCCTCGATTGATTTCTTGGGACTTAACTTCGGTGCCATCTTATGCTTTCCAAACAGAACTCCTACACAATAAGCGCAGGTATCACTCCCCCATGAGCATAAGAATACCAACCACACCAGATAGATTCCATGCTGCCAGCCTTCCCTGATAATAAATAGAAATGACAAAAGGACAGGAGCATATATAAGCTCAAAAAAGCCCGCCATAACCTGCCCAGCCTTAAATCTCGGAAAACTGAAAACATATACAAGCATAAAAACTATAAAAAAAACTACTATACTAAATGTCAAAACAAAATAAATCAAAGACTCATCAAAACCATTCATTTTAAAGAATGTGGTTTCATGCAATAAAGGATTCCCCTGAAGCAGCGTCATGCCTACATGCAATCCTGCATAATAAAGCACGATTAAAACAACTCCTGTTATTTCCAGACCGTTTGCAATCTTTCCCTGTGTGTGTACATTTGTCGCCTTTGTCAACTCAAAGAAAGCAATCAGAGAAATAGCGCATAACGCCCCTGCCATAACCCAGCCACCTGCAAAAATAATACCAAAGGTAACTATAATCAAAACAATTCCACTCAGCAATCTTGTACGAAACATTTTAGTAACCGTGCCTTTCTATCAGTTTTCAGGTAATATCACCAATACTAAAAGCCTTAATCCGTATCACTCTTTCACCAGTCCGTATCTTCTGTCTCTCTTATTATATGCTTCTATAGCTTTTTCCAATTCTTCTTTAGTGAAATCCGGCCATGCTACCTCCGTAAAATAAAATTCCGTATAAGCAAGCTGCCATAACAGAAAGTTGGATATTCTCATCTCATTACAAGTACGAATCAACAAATCAGGTTCCGGAAGTCCATGAGTATCCAGTGTATCGCCTAACATCTGCTCTGTGATATCTTCCTTCTTCAATGCGCCTTCTTCCACTTTTGCCGCAAGCGTCTTAACAGCCCGAACTATTTCATCCCTGCCGCCATAGTTGATAGCTATCTGAAAATGCAGTCCTGTATTATTTACTGTAGCATCCTCAAGCTGTTCAATGCGTTCCCTGATATCGTCATCAAGACCTGTCTTATCACCGATTACACGGACACACATATTATTCTTTGCTGCCGTTTTCAGGCAGGTCTTCATATAGTTACGAAGCAGTTTCATCAGAGCATCTACTTCATCCTTCGGTCTGTTCCAGTTTTCTGTGGAAAAAGCATAAACCGTCAAATACTGTATTCCCATACGATAAGCCTCTTCACAGATTACCTCTACTGTTTTTGCCCCCTGCGTATGTCCGTAATTTCTGGGCATTCCTTTGCTTTTCGCCCATCTGCCGTTTCCATCCAAAATTATTGCCACATGATTTGGTATATTCACTCCGATTTCATGCTCCTCTCAACACAATCCTAAGGTAAAAAGGGGAAAGCAGAATAACCACAACTCTACAATCCCCTCCTCAATATTCTATATCTTCCTATTTATACTGTCATGATTTCTTTTGATTTCTCTTCTATAAGAGCATCAATATCTTTGACATACTTATCTGTCAGCTTCTGCAGCCTGTCTTCCAATTCCTTGATTTCATCCTCTGAAACCTCTGTCTTGGCAAGTTTCTTAAGAGCATCCATTCCGTCACGCCTTGCATTTCTGACGGCAACCTTATTTTCTTCGCCCCTTTTCTTGATATCCTTTACCAAATCTTTTCTTCGCTCTTCGGTAAGTTCAGGGAATACCAGACGGATAACAGCGCCGTCATTGCTAGGGGTTATTCCTACGTCAGAAACCATGATTGCTTTTTCGATGTCCTTAATCAGGCTCTTATCCCATGGCGCAATCTGAAGCATTCTGGGCTCCGGAACGGAAATATTTCCGACCTGCTGAAGCGGAGTCGGAGTTCCGTAATAATCTACCCTGATTCTGTCAAGTACATGAGGATTAGCACGTCCTGCCCGAATTGTACCAAGATCCGTTACCAGAAAGTCATATGCCTTCTTCATTTTCTCATCATATGTTTTTATCCTATCATCCATTCCTAAAACCTACCTTTCTTTCGCGAATCATAATAATTATGTATTTTTATTCTAATCATCCATGCTGCCAACAACCCGCGAATTTGGGCGTCAGCACAAATTTGCCGATTGAAAAATCTTTGATTTTTCAAT
>CAZRKN010000004.1:0-105903 GCA_964600805.1 uncultured Bacteroides sp.
ATTCTCATTGGAATGATTTATGCTGTGGCGTAATTTCCTATAAGATAAAAAATCGTCGCTTGGCAGCGACGATTTCGAGAATGCTTCGCATTCTCATTGGAATTATTTATGCTGTGGCGTAATTTCCTATAATAGATTCGGGTGTCAAAAGGTGCTCATATAAAATATCACTGGCAGATTGCACAAAATGTTCACGAAGTGCCTTGCGTAGGAATATGAGATTTTCTTAATATTCCGCCCAGATACCCAGTAATTTCGGGACATGGATGTCCCGAAAAGCCCGCAGTGAGCCCGGATGGCGAATTGCGGGCGGTTGCGTCCGTTATCGACAACATAACCGGAATATTCAGAAAATCCATATTCCGAAGTCAGGCATGAGGGAACATTTTGTGCAATCTGCCCTCCCAATTCATAAAAGCACCTTTTGACACCCGAATCCTATAATACAAAAAAAGACTGCCGCCTCTCGACTTACATCGATAAGGCGGCAGCCTGTTTTGTGTTTCTTTTTACGGTTCCTTCCGCAGGACGGCGTTTCCGCCATCTGCTGCGTCAGGTTCTTTAGGGTTACAACGCCGGGTTACGAAGCCTCATAATTATTGTCTTCGCCGCCTTCGCCTTCGCCACTGTCACCGTTTTAGTTTCCGGCTTCCTCAGTCGCAATCGTTAATGATACTTCTACCGTTTGTACTGGTCTTTTTGTAGTATCAGTTCCCTTGAAGATATTCAGTGTTCCCGCATAACCGGATGGCTGATCATCTTCACCGTTTACTACCTGTAATGCATTTTCATCATCCCACTTAACCGTCCAAGTATCCTTCTTAACCTTAGTATCTGTCACTGCATTCAGAATTTCCTGGGAAAGGTCATTTAAATAGCCTGCTGCATCTTTTCCACTGGGCAGTTCCACTTTATTATCGGGATACTTCTCACCTAATAACGCTGTTATAGCCTCCTTAAGCTGTTTTGCAGTTTGAGACAGTTTGGAGATTGTAATTGTAACATCAAATTTACCTTTACTACCTTCTTCGCCTTCTAAGGTTGCCTCGCCGCCTTCCGGTACTGTCAATACGAAAGAAACCTTTACAGATCCTGTCGTGTTCAGGGTTGCCTTCGTTACAGTTGACGCTTTTGCCGTATCTTCGTCAAGTGCGATTTCATAACCGGAATCTGCTACAACCTCTTTAGCTTTATTAACGAGTGCAGTTTCCTTTTCTGATAATAACTTAAATGTAGCTGCGCCTTCTGCTGTTGCCTCTCCGGCATCATCATTTGTAGCGCCAACTGCCTTTAATGCTCTTTCAACTTCCGCTTTTACAACAGCCTCAGTATTCTTTACCAATACAGGCAGCTCTACCGTATACGCAACCTCATACTTTATGGGTTGGCGCTCTGTATCAGGATCATCTTCTTCAGATTCTTCTGCGAATCTCTCTAAGACTAATGTTCCTTCCAGTTTGCCTTTTGCGGTAAAGGTCGCAGGTGTGAATGTATAATCATCATCCTCCGCTTCGTTTCCGTCTTCATCTGTTGTTTTCTTATGCGATACTGTTATTCCTGTCGCTTTGCCGGATTCATCATCAAGGGCAGATAATGCATCTTCTGCTGCCTGGCGAACCTCTTCAGAAGTCGTATCATTGCTCAAGCCTTCCATAGCTGCCAATGCTTCTTTGATTTCAGATGCCGCCTGTACAAATGTCACAAGTGAAGGATCTTTTTTCACCGGAACATCCGTAATCTCATTATCATCACTATCTTTGGACTTAAGTGTAAGCTCGCCGTCACTAACAACGTCTCCTACTACTGCATCGCTATCTCCGTTCAAGCCTTTTGTCAATGCTTTAACTTCAAGAGTATAGGATATTGTGCCATCAGACTTATATGTGTAGGGCACAAATTTAAATACATCAGCCTTATTATCGCCTTCTCCTGTCTGTTTGTATGCAACAGTGTACGGCTGACCTGTAAGAGCGTCATTTGCTGCTTTCAGAACCGCTGCTTTTACTTCGCTTACGATAGTTTCTTCGAGCTTACTCGGCAGTGCTTCTTCTGTTTCAATGGTTTTTAAGTGTCCCGATACAATCGGAGTTATAATGCTCATTACCTTCAGCTCATTGTCTTTCTCGTCGATAACAGCTGCCTTTACAGCAGTTACAGCCTCTGCCGCTGAAGCCAGCGCCGGGATTTCGATTTCTACTTCAAAGGTTACGTCTTCTGTGCCTTCTTTGGAAAGCTTGATAGCACATCTGATGGAACCTTTACCATCACTACCATCTTTTGGTGCTGTAGCTTCTTTTACTACAAAGGATTTGTCAGTAGCCCCTTCAGGAACTTCTGCCAATTCGCCCCAGGAAGCCTCAACCATGGGATTGGCATATGCAGCTTTGAAGATTGTTTCAATCTCTTCTTTTGTGGTCCTGTTGGTGGGCACAAGTATTACTTGTTCCTCCTTCTCATCCTCGCTTAAGCTTGCAATTGCTGTTTTATCGCCTAAAGCCACTTTGATATTGGATTCGATATCTTCCATACCATCCAGTTTATCAATTTTGAAACTAAACCATACGCGTACTTCTTCTCCGCCGTACTTAACGCCCCATACATGGAGGTAACCTGTAATGACACCGTCTACTTCTTCAGTTGCCGCTTCTTTTTTAAACTCTTCAATGTTAAATCTCAGCGTCGGATATAAAGCCATTGCCCTTGCAAAATCGCTACCCGCCTTGGTGATGTCTTTAATGACATCTTCGTACTCCACGCTCGGATTTTTGGCAAACCTATCTGTTTCATCTCTATAGGCTTCCAAAATAGCTTTTACGTCAGACGGTTCTTCACCCAGCCTTGGGATTCTCAGCTCAATATCTAAATCCTTGCTATATCCTTCCTGATTTAAATAATTGCTGTCGATTACAATACCATCATCAGTCCATGTTATAATGGTGCTATTTACCAGTTTTACACTGATGACTAACTTACCGTCTGCTATGCCGGTAGGAGCTGCAAATTGACCGGGTTGAATATTAATAATTCCGTCACCATTATCATCAGGCTGTAACATAAAGATTGCTGTTTCGCTGTCTTGCGGCGTCATTGCTTCAATCGTATCATGTACATGCCAAATCGCACTATTGATGTAGCCGTAGAGATCCGCAAAGTTTTGCTTACCACTATTAACCTGTTCAGTATACCATTCATCCCAATCCACACTATCACTGGGACCCATCATATACCATATATTATTCGCCGAACCAGCCTCTTCTCCGTTATCACTGCCGAAAGGATAGCCTTTGCAATTCCGTGGGAATTCAGGATAATCCTGACTTGCATAGATCTTCTCCTGTAATACACCACTTTCCAACTCAGCTTCTATTTTCGCCAGAGTCTCTGTGAAACTGCCTGTTTCAGGTTTCTTTGGAAGCGTAACTTTAAATTTAAATACATCCTCTTTAACAGCTTCATCCAGTACCAATTCAGTCTTTCCATCATTCGTTTCATACTTTCCGTATTTGACGGTCGCTGTTACTTCTATGGTAGCACCATAGGCATGTTTCTTATTGTTTGCAGCCTGCTGTTTCGCTTCAGCGTTTGCAAGCGCTTCTTTATCAACAGAGATATCAAAATACAGTCCATTTTTATCACTATCCGGTTCACCAAAGCTTACAACACCGTCATAGACTGCTACGTCAGCCGGCTTATAGCTTGCTACAACTTCTTTGATGTCACTGTTGCAGGTTGCCTTGGTATAATATACATGATTCCAATAATTCTTATCGGGCGCGTAATAATCCCAAGTATCTTTTTTCAGCTCGCTTGCTGCAATCGTAATTTTCTTTGTACTATCAGTTTTAGCAAGTACTTTTACCTTGGTTGTAAGCTCGATAGCTGCTTTGCTGTTTAAAATTGCGTTCTTATAAGCTTCTGCAGCCTGATTCTTTGCCTCACCCTCTGCAGCCGCACTATATGCATTCTTTGCGGTTTCAATATCACCGGTCAGGCTTGCGTGAGCTCCTACAGGAATCACTTTTACCTTAACCGTGTATCCGCTCTTGTTGACTGCCAAGGCATCCTTGGATGATAAAGTAAATGCATCGCTGTTAACGTTCATTTCATCAACTGCAATATCGAAGCCATCGCTTGATTCAGATACTGCTGCATATAATACATTCGCGGGCTTCTTCGCTGCCGTAACGCTTACAGCCGTATTCTTATTGCCTTCAAGTATAGCTAATGAAGAAATGCTGTAGGAAGCCGCGGGTTTCGCAATACCGTCCCTATCAATTGCAGTGAATTTTACGGTAATCTTTACTGTGCCCGAAACACCTTCCATAGCTACTTCAGGATTACTATTCCATGCCCTGTAACTTATATATGCAGTACGGGCATTCTGAGCCTTCTTTTCGGAACCTGTAATGAATGCAATCTGTTCCGGTGTCAAATCATTTTTCAGTCTAATTTCATAACTGTTTGAAGCATCATTACTGACAAGCACGAAATATGTGGTAAATTTTTCATCATCATTGCTTGTGCCATAGCCATTGATGTTCTGCAGACCATAGAAAGTAAGCATATCGTAATTCTTACCGCTTCCTGTCAGGGTTACGCTTGCTTTGTCCTTTAAGGACATGGTCAGCGCTGTGACAGGTTTGAAGGTTACTTTCGTCTTGTTTGCATTAATTTTCACAGTCACTGTCTGCGGCTTAGATTCTGCAATAAATGAGCCATAAGTACCACTTGCGAAGTCGCTGTCATACTTTCCGAATGTCAGCTGCAGTTTATACGTTCCTGCCGGTAAATATCCTTCGTCGAACCAGATCTTAAAGCTTCCGTCTTTTTCTACCGGACGTTGTCCATTGATACTGCTGCATTCTTCTAATGCGCTGTACAGTGCGGATTTCTTATTCCTATCCGCCGCATCCGGCTGTATCATGACATAAAGCTGGTCTTTTGCATCTTCATATGCATATTTATCTTTATCTTTAGCGTTTAACTGATACTTAATTTCCTGTCCGTAATTTGAATATGCTGCAAGCGCCTTTGTAGACGTCGTTACTTTCTGGTAAGCAGTCAGGGTACCCGCCGCATTATTCTTAATAGTAAATGTCTGTTTTACGGAAGGTTTCACGCCCTTGTTTTCCAGTGTAACCGTGATTGTCTCTTTGTTTGCAACAATCAGCATATTACTGTTGAGAGCATCTGCTTTCTGTAATACCGTTCCGCCGGATACGGTCATCTTGACATTTGCATACTGATATGCTTTTTGCCAATCGCCTTCTTCTTCCGCCTTCTGTACCATACTCAGACGTAATACCGTGTTCGCCGTGCCGATAACATTGACAGTGTGCTGTGCGGCTGTACCTGCTGCCACACCGTCTTTAAATATTTCGTTATAATCGCTAAATTCATCATTCTGCTGCTCTACAAGCAAACCAAGGCATTCCGGTTCTGCGTTGATAACGTTGAATTTCATAACTTTCGTTTTCTTGCCGCCGTCATTAGCAGTCGCCGTAATCGCCACGTTGTTTGCAACTTTGGAAACTCCTGTAATAAGGCCATAGGAATCCATCTGAACAGCCTTGTTGCCGGACTTAAAGCTTACAATATTCGAATACGGATCCAGCATATATCCCGAACCATATTCACCATATAATTCTTCCTCGGTGTAGCTGAGTTTCTCGGGCGTACCGGGTTTAAATGCATATGCCCGCACAATTCCGGTTGTCAATTCATCAGAAGTTACATTATAACCTTCTTTTGCCACAACATTATACGTGATAGCATTTTCTTCATTAAACTCTAGCCTAAGTATTTCTACTCTGCCGATTTCCAAAGCTTTATTGGAAATGGTAATCTCATCACTTACATCAAAGGTCTCGTTACCGTCAAAATCCATAGCGGTTGCTTTGACTTTAAAGGTCGTATCTTCCTTGTACAGATTGTATTTCTTGTCTATGGTAACAGTACCGTTACTCGGATTAACCTTAATATAAGGACTATCATTTCCTACCAGTTCGTAAGACAGTTTTTTGGTCTTCGGCTGAGCAGTCTTATCCTTACCGGTAAAGTCACTATTATAGACCGGCGTTACTTTCAAGGTTGCCGCCTTGCCATCCGCTCTATAAACAACATTGGAAGCCGGGTTGATATAAAGTCTATTGATACCTCGTACTACCGTTACCTTAATGTCCGCCGATACAGGATAAGTCTGTCCGGGTTCAACCGCTGTTACACGGATGGTATGGGAACCGGTAATCGGTGCATTATAAACATCATACGTAATATTCCCCTCTGTCATTTCTATGCTTTTATCAACTGACATATAGACTGTGCCGTCTTTTACATAAAGCTTAACCATGCTGTTCAGACTACCGTAATTGCTTACATCTTCAGCTATTGCCATTCTGTAAGTGGTATCGTTATTATACTGAATCGTCGCAATCGGAACATCCTGCTGTCCGGTATAGACAGTGGTTTTGCCTTTTTTCAGTTTCAGCTTCGTCTCATAATAAGGTGTGCGTGTTGCTGCTGTAATATCTGCTTTAGTCTGTGATGCAAAAGCAGTATTTGTACCAGCGCTCGCTATTATAGTATCTGAAGCCTTTGCATTGACCGTGGTCAGCATCAAACTATTTGCAAGGTTCGCATCAACCGTAGATAATTCCGCACTGTCCACGTGCTGCACAAGTGTTACATCCAGCTTGTAGCCCCATGCTTTTCCTGAGCCTAACACTGCATTGCTGACTTTCAATGTAGCATCCTGTGCTGTAGCAGCTGCGTCTTTCTTAATATAGAAAGTACCTACCGCATCGGTGATATTCTTATACTCATCTTCTGTCAGCTTAGAATCGCCTTCATTAGCATCAGCCGTTACGGTTACCTGATACCAAAGTTCGCCTACGACAGGATTCTCTACTTTTACTTTTTTATCTAAACCAAGTGACAGAGTAAGCGTTGTATCTGTTGCAGATTTTACGCTTACGACAGGTGTAGCGTCTTTCAATGCTTTAGGTGCAGTAATGGTAACGGTGATTTCCGCTTTTACATAGCCTGCAGCATCTGCCTGCAGATTTTTGTCCACTACCCTGATAACTGCTTTACCCAGATTTTCAGCGTCCGCTTTATCTTTCTGAGGATTAGTGGTAACTGCCAGGCTGCCATTCTCTATTCCGGCATCCAATAACTCTTTGGCAGCATTGATCTCTGCTTCTGTCGGATTCTCTTTTCCTTCCGGAAGGATTTCGACTGCCAGCTTCTCCATATTCACTGTCTTAGGAGTCAGGGTAATCGGATACTCCTTCTTGGTGTCGGCATCCTGTGATAATGTGCCTTTTCCGTCTCTGTCTAAAGTTATACCTTTAATTGTAAGTTTTGTAATCTTGGACAGTACTTTGAACTCAACTATCTTTACTTCCGCACTCTCCCCTTCGCCGAATGTCAGCTTCAGTTTTACGGTTTGGCCGGCATCCGCCTCAAAAAACTTCAAGTCTACAAAATTATTATCCTCGGAAAGGACAGCCATCTTTGCCTTATCTTCCTCCGAAGCTTTGGACTGCGTTACCTCTACAGCTGCAATCGGAGAAGGAGTATTATCACCTTTTACCGCAGAGATTTTGTATTGACCTGTATAGTCAGTGCTGTAAACGCCTTTTACAGCTTCTAATAAACTGTCAACATTACCTTCAGCATTTACATTCCAAACATTAACTGCATAATTTGCCTTAGTCGTAATGGTTACGGTTGTGTCATCGCTGATTTTGGTCAGTTTGATCTCGCCCGCTTTCAGCTCCTTTGCAGTTACGTTTTTAGAAGCGCCGTCTCCAATCTGATATTCCGCACCGGTTACCTCGCAGTTTTCTTTCGGCTCAATAACCAGAGTGGCGTCAGAATTTACAGGTACTTCAAATGTTGCCCCGGTGAAATTCTTCGAATCCGGCTCTTCCTCAATCCATTCGCCATAAAGAACGTCTCCGTTTTGTTTTACATATACGTCTGCTTCTTTAACATTATAAGTTACTTCAATGTTCTTGGTTGCCGCTTTGGCGTCAATTGTAATAACAGCATCTTTGCCGAAAGCTGCAGCCGGAATGGAATATTCATATGGATAAATATCTATTTTTCCTACTTTCGTAGAGTTTCCTGCCTCGGGTGCCGCTACGTCAGTTTTAGTTCCTTCCGCATTCTGATAAGAAACCACAGGCGTGTAATTTTCCAGTGCATTTACGGTAAATTTCACCGTCAGAGTGCCTGCCTGCAACTCATAGATATTACCGCTTTTTTGGGTTACGTTGTCAGTCTCAGGAACTGTGTAGTTATAAATATTGTCGGAAACTTTGTTGAAGCTGATAGTGTTAGCAGCCTCAGCCGCCTGAATACTCGCACCTACCTCAACGGTTGCGACGCGTTTATTATTATCCGCATCAAACGTCAGGGTATACTTACCATCTACACCTGCGTAAAGAGAGTCGTCTTCTGCCTCTCCATCCCACCTTGCAGTGATATCGTCGCCCAATTGATAATAAGAAGCATTAGGCACGATAGTAAACTTAATTTCGGACTCTGTAGTTACTAATTCATCTCCCGCATGATATCCATCTTCTTTATCATCGTTTTCGACTGTTATGGTGTATGCATCTCCAATGTCATTGCCGCTTACAGTGAAGTTTACGACATTGGCTTTTTCTTTATCCAGTTCAAGTGTGATGACAACATACTTATCTTCTACTGCATCTGCTAAATCCAATTTATATGCAGTGTAAGTCTTTGCATTTTCACCTTCACCGATGGTTACCTGTTCGCTTGGAAGCTCATCTTCGCTGCCTTGTAATTTTACGCTCTTAACAAAGTATTTGCTTGTTGCTGTAGGCTCAACGACGAACTTCACTATGTCATCTTCTTTTGCATTAACAGTATTGTTTGTTACTGCTGTCAGAGTATCCTTTCCGTCTGCAGTTGTGACAGTGGATACATCAACCTGAGGCACACCTTTTATCTCAGTTCCTGTAAAGTTTATAGCGATGTCTTTTAACGGTGATGCAGATACATAGATTGTTGTGCTTTCCTGCGTATCTTTTCCTACCGTAAATGTATAAACACCATCTTCTTCAGACGCTTCCAATACGCCGTCTGAACCTTCCTTGGAGGTGCTTACATATCTGAGTTTATTACTAACTTTACTTCCTTCTTCGCCACTTTCGCCCGGGTCTACCGTAAATGTGACTGTATCTCCAAAGTTTACTTTTACACTACTGCCTGCTGTGTAGTCCGCAAAAGTTCCTTCTGTGTTTTTAATTTTTACTGCCGCGCCATCCGCTTGTTCTAAGTTAAAGCTAATTTCATATTCTATCGCCTTAACAGTTACGAGAATGGTGACTTTTTTGTCAGCGTCAGCCGTACCTTCAGCAAACGTGATTTTTTCCGCTTCAATCGTGTACACGCCATCTTCGTCCGCACGCATAGCGGCTGACGTTGTTTCGCCGATTTGGTACTTCACTTCTACCGAATATCCATCCTTTGGCGTTACCGTGAAAGTCAAATCGGTATCTTCTTCAATTTGACCCTCTGCAACACAATCATTGGTATATTCAACCGTTGCATCTGTGCTGTCAGCGCCCTCACCATCTTTGATTGATGTTTCAACCGCATATTTTTCACGGTTGGTCTTCACCGTTGAAACAGTGATTGCGGTAGCCGCTGTTATGTTTGCAAAAGTATAGGTCAAGACGCCTTCTGCGTCGCCATCTGCCGCTTCGTCAGCTGCCACTTCTGTTCCGTCGCGTTTTACGGTTACAGTGCGGTTTGCAGCCGGTGTCAGCTGGATTTTTAATGTATCGTCGTAAGGAACTTTGATAGCTGTCCCAAAAGTACCGTTAGCAGCTTCAGCAGCACCAACGCTGTATGTCCAGCTTGCTATATTACTTTGCGTTGTGTCTTCAAGAGTTACCGTAACATCATATTTCTCTTTTTCGGATTCGATAACGATGGTAAATGATTCCGGTTTCGTCTCGCCGTCTTTCTCAACTGACAATGCAAGCAGGGTTTGAGCAATGCTGTATGTTGCGCTATTTTCATCATAGGTTATCTCGCCTTTATCATCAGCTTTAGGCCATATTGCAACAGGATCTACTCTAGCCCAAGGATTGTCACCATCTATTTTAGTGCTATCTTTGTATGCTGATATAGACGTGATTTTATAACCGGTTTCTGCAGCTGCTTTGAAAGTATAGGCTGCACCTGATTCCTCAGATTCAACAAATGCTGCTGCATTATCTGTTACCTTAACCTGTTCTTCATCCGCTTCAAAGCTAATTGTATGTGAATCATTAGTCGCTTTGTCGAGATTTAAAGTCGGACTTTCCTGGATCTCAAGTCCTTCTTCAGTCACTTCTTCTTCAGTCAGTTCTTCTTCCGTCAGTCCTCCTTCCGTCTGTTCTACTTCCTCATCATCGCCTGCGGCATCTTCATCCGCCATATCAGGCTGCTCTGTCGTATCCGCCGGTTCGTCATCCGCGTCGTCTGATACGAGAGCGGGCTCATCCGTCGATATTTCCGACTCATCCGACTCAGCGGGAGTTTCCGCTTCTGTGGATATTTCTGTATCAATGACATCGGTGTCAGAAGCGGCGTACGCTAAAGTTGCCGTTTGCGGGACACAAGTAATGACCATTGCTACAGCGAGCAAGATAGAAAGTGATTGTTTTAGTTTCTTAACTACTTTCTTCATACTTCCAATTCTCCTCCTTGTTAGATTTAATAATTAATACTGTATAATCTTAGACAGATTATTCTTAATTTTATCACCAACCTAAAAACTTATCAAGACCTTTTAGCCGAATTTTTACTTCCTAATTTTTGCTAATTTTTGCCTTTGCTTTTTATCTGAATTTTTATCAGGCTTTTTTTGACAGCGTATCTTTCGGATCTTTGACACCCCGAAACCCCGGAAGCCCCTGCGGGCTTATTTTTTTGCGCCAGATATATATTTTTCCGCTGCGCATTATCTACTATATAATATACATATCCTAAGGACTTGGGGAGGTTCTGCATATGCGGCCGGAATATAATAATGATTCGGGCGCCGTAAGGTACTTAAATTAAGTTTCACCGGTATATGCGTTTAATTTCACGCAAAAAAAGCAGGGACTCTCTCGAATCTCTGCTCTCTTAAATGTTATCCTCTGTTATTTAACTCTAAATTCCTCTGCCTCTGTATCAGTGAGTGGTCTGCCTGACTCTTTTGAAAGTTCAATCATTTTCCGCCACTCATACCTTTTACCATCAGACGGCTCCGTCAATCTGCTGTCTTTTGCATAATAAGCAATGTCATGTGTATATTCTGTTGTTTTTTCAGCCATCGCCAGCATACTATCGCCTACTTTCTCATATATTTTTCCAACAGTATCTGCGCAGCATCTTCAAAAACACTTCTCCACTTGTTCCCTGCTCACCCGGTACTGTTCACAGACCCGCGGGATGATTTCTTCGTCCGGTATATTCAGGCTACGCAGGATATTTATTGTGCTGATAATACTTTGAGCATGCATTTCATCATTCTTTCTATTTAATTCTTCAATCGTCTGAGTCTTCCTGTCAAGTTCATCTTTCTGCTTATCAAGTTCATCTTTCTGCTTATCAAGCTCATCTTTCTGCTTATCAAGCTCATCCTTCTGCGCGTCTATTGTGTTCTGCATCTCATCTATCATGTACTGCACGGTATTTTTGTCAAGCTCATATAATTCTTTTGAGAACATCTCCATCACCCTCTCAATGTTACGGCAGATTTCATAACCTTCCTTATAGACCGCACGAAATTCCGGATACAAATGATAAAATATAAGAATATATCTGATATGATATATAAGTTACTCCTTTTATGGCGGTTTGTCAAGTTTTTTATCAAAATATGGGAATCCTTGATTTTACCGACTTCTTATTGACATATTCTTCTATATATAATAAAATAACACCATTACAAGGGTGTAATAGCATGTGATGATCTATTATGCCCTTTTTGCTTTACCCAAATCGTCACATATAAATATTAAAAATATTAGGAGGAAGGTATGTTAGAAATTATTACTAATATCAACAATTTTGTCAGCAATATCGTCTGGGGCTGGCCGGCGCTGATTCTTTTAGCTTTTGTCGGGGTTCTGATGACTTGTCTGACTAAAGTTTTTCAAATCAGTCACATCGGCCATTGGATGAAAATGACCATCGGCGCTATTTTTAAAGACAAGGATGTGGTAGGGCATACCAAGGATAAGTCCATTTCACAGTTCCAGTCCCTGTGTACCGCGCTTGCCGCTACGGTAGGCACGGGAAATATCGTCGGAGTCGCAGGTGCGATCATAGTCGGAGGTCCGGGCGCCGTATTCTGGATGTGGCTCATCGCTTTCTTTGGCATGATGACTAATTATTCGGAAAACGTTCTGGGTATATACTACAGGCGTAAAAATTCCCAAGGCGAATGGTCCGGAGGAGCTATGTACTATCTCAGGGACGGACTCGGAAGCAGGAAGGGCTGCAAGCAGATCGGTGCGGTTCTTGCAGTGCTGTTTTCCGTTTTCTGTTTTATCGCGTCTTTCGGTATCGGAAATATGACTCAGGTAAATTCGATTTCACTCAACCTGAATACCGCGTTCGGAATTCCTACATGGCTTACCGGTATCGTAGTTCTGATTCTCGGCGGGCTGGTAATCGTAGGCGGATTGAAACGAATTGCTGCCGTTACCGAAAAGCTTGTGCCTTTCATGGTAATCCTGTACATATTGGGAAGCATAATAATATTCTTTACTAATATTTCTCAGGTGGGAGCTGTGTTCAGCGCTATTTTTAAGGGTGCATTCGCCATGAAAGCTGCCGGAGGCGGCATTGTCGGATATGGCATCAAGCTGGCGATTGAACAGGGTATGAAAAGAGGCGTGTTTTCCAATGAGGCAGGTCTGGGTTCCTCAGTTATGGTTCATTCCAATTCCAACGTAAGCGAACCCGTGCGTCAGGGAATGTGGGGCATCTTTGAGGTGTTTGCCGATACGATTATCGTATGTACGCTTACAGCGTTTTCCGTATTATCATCCGGTCTGGTAGATTTGGAAACAGGCGTGACACTGGAATCCTACAACGGAATCGCTCTTAATAAAGCAAATATAGTATCCACTGTATTCTCAATGCACTTTGGAAAAGTCGGTGCAGGCTTCGTCGCAGTCGCAGTCATGCTGTTCGCATTCTCTACCGTGCTTGGCTGGAGTCATTATGGAACGAAGGCTTGCGAATTCCTGTTTACTGAAAAATATACCATCGTTTATCGTGTCATTTTCGTCATCGCAATCTTTGGCGGCGCTGTCATGGGAGACAATCTGGCATGGGAACTGGCTGACACCTTCAACGGCATGATGATGATACCCAACCTTATCGGCGTGCTGGTGCTGTCGCCGGAAGTATATAAGATAACAAAAAATTACGTCAACAGAGCGCTGAAAGGCAAATCAGAGAAGCCTATGCTTTCAGCCATACCGGAAATTCAGGCGGAGCAGGAAAAGAACATAAACAACTAAATCAAAGAAGTTAAAAAATCGTCGCTCAGCAGCGACGATTCAGAGAATGCTTCGCATTCTCATTGGAATGATTTATGCTGCGGCGTAATTTCCTATAAAATAAAAAACTGCCGCTTTAATGATTAACAAATCTTAAAGCGGCAGTTTTAAATTCTGCAATAATATTATTCTTAAGCCTTGCCCTCTGAACCAAGAACTGTTGTAATCTTATGAGCAACTACTTCTTTTACATAAGCGCGGGCATCTGTCAGATACTGTCTGGGATCAAAGTGCTCAGGATGAGCAGCCATATGCTCCCTGATACCTGCTGTAAGACCTAATCTTAAGTCAGAGTCAATGTTAATCTTACATACTGCGGATTTTGCAGCCTGACGAAGCATATCCTCAGGAATACCGATTGCGTCTTCCATCTTACCGCCGTTAGCATTGATGATATCAACATACTTAGGAAGTACGGAAGAAGCGCCATGCAATACGATAGGGAATCCGGGAAGTCTCTTGGAAACTTCATCCAGAATATCAAAACGAAGCTGAGGTTTCTGGCCGGGTTTAAACTTAAATGCACCATGGCTTGTACCAATAGCGATTGCTAAAGAGTCAACACCTGTTCTGTTTACGAAATCTTCAACCTGCTCAGGCTGTGTATAGGATTCTGCACCATGCTCAACCTGTACGTCGTCTTCTATTCCGGCAAGGGTACCAAGCTCTGCTTCTACAACAACGCCTTTATCATGTGCATAGTCAGCTACCTGCTTTGCAATCTTGATATTCTCTTCATAAGGAAGGGAAGAACCGTCATACATAACGGAAGTGAATCCGCCGTCGATACATGACTTACAGATTTCAAAATCTGCACCGTGGTCAAGGTGAAGAGCAATAGGAATACTGGTTTCTTCAAGAGCTGCCTGTACAAGGTGAACGAGATAAGCATGTTTAGCATACTTTCTTGCACCCGCTGAACACTGGAGAATAATAGGGGATCTCAATTCATCTGCAGCCTCTGTAATAGCCTGCACGATTTCCATGTTGTTGACATTGAAAGCACCGATAGCATAACCGCCGTCATATGCCTTTTTGAACATTTCTGTAGTAGTAACTAATGGCATTTCTAATCATCCTTTCTTTTATATAATTATTTATTACAATAGAAAACTCGTAAAACGTACTTTCTATTGTTATTAACTTGTTTATATTATAACAGATTATAAATTAAATGCAAAGTTTTTATAGCAAATTGTCAGGAAGGAATGTATCCGGAATACGTATTTCAAGCGCCCGGTTGCAATTCTGAATCACAGCCATCCGATTCGTTCCGCCATATTCCCCATCCAATGTCCATGAAACGTCCTGTTCAGACTCAATGGTAATCCGGGAAGTCTTAAAAGACTGAACAAAATCCGAATTAACCTTTTTGTCCGTAAGAGCAGATATGATATTATTCATTTCCACTGCAATCGTCGGCTTTCTTATCAAAGTAACCTCAAACAAACCGTCATTCAGCTCCACGGCTTTACCGGTAATGCCCTTAAATCCTCCGACTGAATTGGAATTAGTAATCATTCCGAATATATATTCATTTTCCAGACATACATCGTCATAGCTGATTTTCATTTTATAAGATTTAACTGAAGACAGCCTTTTTACGCCTTCCATAAGATATGCGACATGCCCGATCACATTCTTTATATCCTGTTTGGTCTCATACGATACATCCGTAAAAAGTCCGAAAGCCGCCACATAGATAAAGGTATCGTCATTAAACGCGCCAATATCACAAGCAAAGTTCGCACCATTTACGACCACATCTGCTGCCTTTTTCATGTTCCTTGGAATGCCAAGGCTGTTTGCAAAGTCATTGGTGCTGCCCGCAGGAACATAGCCGATGGGTAGTTTCTCTTCGCACTGCATCATGCCGGTAACCACCTCGTCCAACGTGCCGTCACCGCCGCTGCATACAACAATATCGTATCCCTTTCTGCGCTCCCTTACAGCCTTAACTGCGTCTCCCGGCGCCTGTGTCGGATATGCCGTTACTTCATATCCCGCTTTCACAAAAATATCAATTATATCCAGAAGATTACTTCTGATCTGTGCTTTCCCCGCCCTTGGATTATAGACAAAAAGCATGTTTTTATCCATACCGCATACCTCCTGAAGCAATAATCAATTACTATGCTAAAAAGAGACTCCCTGCTTGGGAATCCCCTTCACATTATGCCTTACTCTATGCCGTTAAAAAAATTCTCGATTCCCGCAACTGCTGCCTCTTCATCTTTTCCGTCTGTAATTATTGTTGCAGTGTCACCACTGCCTAATCCCAGACCCATCATGCCCATAATACTTTTTGCATTGACTTTTTTTTCAGCGGACTCGATATACACACTGCTTTCGTACTGGCTCGCTATCTGTACAAGCATGGCTACCTTTCTCGCTTCCAAACCGCCTTCCAATTTTATTTGGACAGATTTTTGAATCATAAGTTCGCCTCCTTTATAACCTCATATGTTCAGCAATCTCGCTTAACTTCCTCAACCTGTGGTTCACTCCGGATTTGCCGACCGGTGGGTCCAAATACTCTCCTAATTCCTTCAGAGCCGCTTCCGGATTTTCCAAACGCACTTCCGCCATCCGACGTAAGCCTTCAGGCAGATTATCAAAACCATAACGCTCTTTTATCAACAGGATATCCTCTATCTGTTTTGACGCGGCATTCACTGTTTTAGTAATATTAGCCGCCTCACAGTTAACCCTCCTGTTAATCGAGTTGCGCATCTCCTTCATAATACGAAGATTCTCCAAGTTCATAAGCGATACATGAGCGCCCATTACATTGAGCAAATCTACAATGCCGGTACCCTCTTTCAAATACACAACATAATATCGCTTACGCTTAATGATTTTAGCATCTATTTGAAATTCGTGAATAATGTCACACAATTGATTTGCCTGTTCCTGCCTGCCGCACACAAATTCCAGATGATAACTTTTCTTTGGATTACTCATTGAACCTGCACACAAAAAGGCTCCTCTCAAATATGACCTTGCACAGCAGCTATTCTTAATCAAAAGAGTGCTGACAGGCAGATCCATTGAGATGATATGATGCTCACTATCATACATATGTAATGCCTGAAGAACTTTCTCTTCGTCTTCTCCCTGCATAACATTATCTATATTAAATGTTTTTTTCAATAATGTAAAGCATTTTCTGGCAACCGTTTCATTTTCAATATCTTCTAACTGCAAATGCAGTCCATCTTCTGTCAGATGACTGCCAAAACGTATCAGTGCAGCAAGCTCCGCCAACCGGCAATGCCTTGCCGGACTGATAAAAGCCGCCAGTTCCTCCTTTACCTCTCCGGAAAACGACATATCAATAACCATTCTTCTTTCTCAAGCTGCGAATTTGTATGTGTGTATTGTAAACATTTCTCAAGCACAAATATTGCGTAACACATACAAGTATGTGTGAAAAATTCATTTTTCACACTTTACCTCTACTGTTAGACTTTGTCCCTATGATACAGTTTCAATCCATAACTGCCATTATCCTTCATTTTCGCATAAAGTTCATTGGCAAGCGTAACGCTGCGGTGTCTGCCGCCTGTACATCCGATTCCTATAACCAGCTGATATTTTCCCTCTTTTATATAATTCGGAATAAGGAAATTAAGCATGTCCACAAGCTTTGCCAAAAAATCCGATGCTTCCGGAAAGCCCATTACATAATCCTGTACTTCTTTATCGTCTCCGGTCTTGTGCTTAAGCTCATCAATATAGAACGGATTGGGCAGAAATCTGACATCAAAGACCAAATCGGCATCTGCCGGAATTCCATATTTAAAGCCAAAAGACAGAATCGTAATCATTAAGGAATTATACTCCTCATTTCTTACAAAAATCCGATCCAATTCTTCTTTCAGCTCTCTTGTCAGAAGGTTGGAAGTGTCAATCACATAGTCGGCTTCCTTCTTTATGCCCTCAAGAATCTTTCTTTCCCTTTCAACACCATTCTCTATCCTGTCTCCCTGTGAAAGCGGATGCATCCTTCGGGTTTCTTTATATCGCTTGATCAGGACGTTATCGCTGGCATCCATAAAAAGAATCTCGAACTGATATCCGTCATTTTTCAGCTTTTTCAATATCTTTTGTACATCACCGAAAGACTGGTCGGCGCGCACATCCATGCCTAACGCCACTTTAGATATTTCGCCGTTAGGCGTCTCAATAAGCTCCACAAATTTTTCTATCAATGGCACCGGAAGATTATCAACACAATAAAATCCCAAGTCTTCCAGCATTTTCAGTACTGTACTTTTCCCGCCTCCGCTCATTCCGGTCACTACTACGAATCTCATTCCTACAACCATGTTCCCTTCTTTGCCACCGCAAATTCATGCCGGCAATATCTAAAAGTCACCCAAAAAAACAATTTCCGGTTCCAAACTCACTTGGCAGCGTTCTTTAACCTTCTTCTGTACTTCCTCAATCACTTCTTTAATGTCTGATGCCGTTGCATTTCCGGCATTAATAATGAACCCGCAGTGTTTATCTGAAACCTGTGCGCCGCCTATACGGTATCCGCGCATTCCGGAATCCATAATTAATTTTCCCGCATAATATCCTTCCGGGCGTTTAAAAGTACTGCCTGCGCTTGGATAATTAAGCGGCTGCTTACTTTGACGTTTCGCCATCAGTTCATCCATCTTCGCCTGAACAGCTTCCTTATCTCCTGTCTGTAAACTGAATACTGCTTCAAGCACGATAAACGGACGATTCTTAATTACGCTGGTCCGATAACCAAATTCCATAGTGTCATTATCCAGTGTGAGGATTTTCCCTTCATTATCCATCACTCTGACGGATTCTGTTATCTGCTTCATCTCACCGTCATATGCTCCTGCATTCATAACAATGCCGCCTCCGACACTGCCCGGAATCCCCGCCGCAAACTCAAGCCCGGTAAGCCCTGCATCTCTTGCAGCCGCCGCAGTCTTAGACAAAAGAGCGCCCGCCTGTACGCAGATACGGTTTCCCTGCACGGTTATTTTTTCCATGCCGCTTCCAAGTTTCAGCACTACTCCCCTATAACCTTTATCTCCCACCAACAAGTTACTGCCGTTACCAAGTATGAAATAATCCTGCCCTATCTGATTAAAATAAGGAACGAGCTTCAATACTTCTTCTTCATTCTCTATCACAATCAAACATTCCGCTTCTCCGCCTACTCTGAACGTCGTATGCCTGCTCATGGGTTCTGCAAAAAGGATTCTTTCTTTCGGAACAATATGCTCAATATAATCATACACAGATGTACTAAAATTCAATTTCGCACCGTCTCACTTCTTATATTTATTTTATTGGTTCATGTACAGTATATGCTCATAACACTAATCTAATACCATTTTTGCAGCCCCGTAAATCCCGGCATCATTTCCTAAGGTAGCTAATGCAAAAATCGTATCCCTGCATCCATGAAATACAGTCGCCTCAAAAGCAGGTTTGATATAGTCAAACAACACATCTCCCGCCTTAGATACGCCTCCGCCGATTACGAAAATCTCAGGATTAATAACACCTGCTATGATTCCAAGTCCTTTTCCCAGGTAATCTCCAAATTTCTCCGCTATTTCTATTGCCAGTCCGTCTCCTGCCTTTACCGCGTCAAAAACAGTTTTTGCGGATACTTCCCCCGTTCTTAAAATACTGTCCTTGTCACTTGACTTAAGAGCTCTGTTGGCAAGTCTGACAATTCCTGTCGCTGACGCATATTCTTCCAGACATCCACAGTTACCGCAGCCGCAGCGTTCCGTCTCATGGTCCTCAACATGAATATGCCCGATTTCCCCGCCGGCTCCGGTTGCTCCGGTCATAATCTCTCCGTTAATGATAACGCCTCCGCCGACACCTGTTCCGAGCGTAACTGCAACCAGATTCTTATGACCCTGACCGCCGCCCTTCCACATCTCTCCAAGCGCTGCAACGTTGGCATCGTTTCCGCCTTCCACATGCATCCCGTCAAGAAGTCCTGTAAGTTCTTCTTTCAGATTGAATTGCTCCCATCCGAGATTGACAGCCTTGTGTACTATACCGTTTCCGTCCACCGGACCGGGCACGCCTACGCCTACGCCCGCCACATCATCTTTTACAATATTTTTCTGAGCCATCTTCGCCTTAATATCAGCTGCAATATCAGGCAGGATATTTTTTCCGCCGTCTTCCGTCCTTGTCGGAATCTCCCATTTATCAAGAACATTGCCGTTTATATCAAACAATCCCAATTTTACGGTTGTACCGCCAACATCTACTCCAAATACATACCCTGCCATTTTTAATAATCCTCCTCTTCCTCTTCCCGTCTCCTTGCAAGAGATTTCTGAACACGTTGATACAATTCCTGCGCCGCGTTGTATCCCATTTTCTTCTCACGATGGTTGACTGCCGCGGATTCGCAGATAATCGCCAGACTTCGACCCGGTCTGATCGGAATATTGTGGCAGACAATTTTATTCCCAAGATATTCTATATATTCTTCTTCCAGACCCATACGGTCATATTCTTTATCTTTATTCCATTCTTCCAAATGTATGACTAAATCAATTGACTGTGTATCCTTTACGCTGGAAGCTCCGAAAAGAGCCTTTACATTCACGATTCCAATGCCGCGCAGCTCTATAAAGTGTTTGGTCACATCCGGTGCGGAACCCACAAGAGTATCCTCACTGACTCTGCGTAATTCTACTACATCATCCGTTATCAGACGATGACCTCTTTTAATCAGTTCAAGTGCCGCTTCTGATTTTCCTATACCGCTTTCACCGGTAATAAGGACTCCTTCTCCATATACATCTACCAATACTCCATGTATGGAAATGCATGGCGCCAGCTGAACATTCAGCCACCTGATCACCTCTGCCATACATGCGGAAGTTGCTTTCTTGCTCATCAAAAGCGGAACCCCATATTTGACTGCAACTTCTCTGAACAGGTTGTTCGGCTGCAGCTCTCTGCAGAAAATAATTCCCGGAATCGGATTGTTCAGCAGCTTCTCATAAATTTCCATCTGTACTTTTTCATCCAGTCCATTCATATAAGAATATTCCACATAACCGATTATCTGTAGACGGCTTGTCTCAAAATGTTCAAAATACCCTGCCAGCTGTAATGCAGGTCTGTTAATATCCGGCTGCACAATCTTTATTTTGGATATATCAATTTCCGGCGTCAAATTCTCCCAATTCATTTTTTCGATTACTTTAGATAAGCTGATACTTGACATAACCCCCCACTCCTTCGCCCTATGTTTTATATAGTTTAACATAATAAATCCGCAATATCAATCAATGCTGTCCGTATGAAAAAAATCATAAATCTGTCTGGCTATATGCTCCGGTATTTCCGGTACCTCACATAATTTTCCGACTTCGGCATTCTTAATTTCCTCAATGGACTTAAAATGCTTCATTAACGCTTTCCTTCTTGCCGGACCGACGCCCGGAACATCATCCAGCATTGATTTTACCTGCGCTTTGGAGCGCAGTGAGCGATGATATTCTATCGCAAACCGGTGCGCCTCATCCTGAATCCGTGTAATCAGTTTAAATCCTTCAGAATGAGTATCTATTGGTATTTCAATGTTATTATAATAAAGCCCCCTTGTTCTATGGTTATCGTCCTTGACCATTCCACACACCGGAATGTCTATCCGCAGCTCTTCAAGCACCTGCAGTGCTATGTTGACCTGACCCTTTCCTCCGTCCATAAGCAACAGATCCGGAAACTTCGTAAAGCTCCCATACTCTTTGTCAAGCTCTTTTCTGTCAAGTTCTTCTCTCTCTTCCATGCCATGCACAAACCGCCTCGTAAGCACTTCTTTCATGCAGGCATAATCATCCGGTCCGGATACGGATTGTATTTTAAACTTTCGGTAATCGCTGCGCTTCGGTTTTCCTTTTTCATAGACCACCATAGAGCCTACATTGGCAAATCCGCTTATATTGGAAATATCAAAAGCCTCCATCCTGTAAACAGACTCCATTCCAAGCAGTCCCGCAATCTCACGAACCGCGCCGATAGTACGGCCTTCTTCCCTTTTGATCCGCTCTTTATCCCTGCTTAAAACCAGCTGCGCATTCTGAGCCGCAAGCTCTACTAATTTCTCCTTGCTTCCTTTTTTAGGTACGCGCAGGTACACTCTGTGTCCTTTTCTCGTGCTGAGCCACTTTTCCAGAATCTCAACATCAGCTATCTCTTCCTGCAGCATAAGCTCTCTTGGGATAAAAGGCGTTCCGGCATAAAACTGCTTTACAAAATCCAACAGTATCTGAGAGCTGTCATAACCCGACACGTGTGTCATATAAAAGTGCTCCCGCCCGATTAATTTTCCGTCTCTTACAAAAAACACCTGAACTACGGCATCGCTCTCATCCTTTGCGAGCGCTATGATGTCTTTATCCTCCCCGTCACTGTCTGTTATCTTCTGCTTTTGCGCCACACTGCTTACATTGTTATACAAATCTCTGTAGCGAATCGCATCTTCATACTCCAGATTCTCAGATGCCTCTTTCATTTTCTGCTCCAGCTCCTGCAAAATGGGTTTGTAATTTCCATTCAAAAAGTCCAGAGCCTTTTCTACCCGCTCTCTGTATTCTTCCTTACTGATATACCCCTGACAGGGCGCAAGGCACTGCTTGATATGATAATTCAGGCAGGGCCGCTCTAAGCCTATATCCCTTGGCAGCTTACGGTTACAGGTTCTTAACCGGTACAGCTTGTTCATCAGCTCTATTGTATCCTTTACCGCAGCGGCGCTCGTATACGGTCCGAAGTACTTTGCTTTGTCATTCTTTTTCTTATCGGTAAAATTCTGCATATCCCGTGAAAACAGAATCCTCGGATAATCCTCACCCATAGTAACTTTGATATATGGATAAGTCTTATCATCCTTCAGCATGGTATTATACTTCGGGCTATGCTCTTTAATTAAATTATTTTCCAGAACCAGCGCTTCAAGCTCTGAGTCGGTTACAATATATTCAAACCGTGCAATCTGCTTCACCATTATATCAATCTGAGGGCCGCGTCCTACGATTTTACGGAAATAAGAGCGCACCCTGTTATGCAGATTAACGGCTTTTCCCACATAGATAATCGTATCATCTGCATCATGCATTATATATACTCCGGGACTGTTAGGGAGTTTTCTTAATTCTTCTGTCACATCGAACATCATGACCCTCATTTAATGAAATATGCATAGCTCTATTTACTTTCGTTTTCTGATTCTGATTCGACTGTCTGTTGTTCAGTCTGAACATCCTGCTGTTCCTGCTGTTCCTTCTGTATTTGCTGCTGCATCTGAATATCCGGCTGCTGCTGCATCGGATTGGCATTGGAAAAGATTCCTGCATTAGGACGTCGTTCTTCCCGGTCTCTGAACGGTTCCTGCATCTCTTGTCTTTGGATATCCATGTATGACTGATATCCCATTGGGTTTACAGGTTCATCTTTGATTGAATTCTTAATCTCAGCTTTTTCTTCTTTCTCGGCTTTTTCTTCTTTCTTATTTTTATCGTCGTTTTTATCGCCGCTGCCTTCTTCATCTTCATTCGGCTCTGGAAGACCTTTTTCTTTCCGATAAATCTTCATAAATTCCTTACCGGTAATTGTCTCTTTTTCAATCAGATAAGCCGCCAGCTTATCCATTAATTCCCTATTTGACTTAAGCAGCTTCTTTGCCTGCTTATAGCTGTCGTGCAGCATCTTCATGACTTCCGTATCGATATCCGCTGCGGTCACATCCGAACATGTAAGAGAAGCTCTTCCGTCCAGATACTGGCTCTCCACCGTAGCAAGTCCCATCAGTCCGAACTTCTTACTCATACCGAATCTGGTAATCATGTTGCGGGCAATGCTCGTAGCCTGCTCTATATCGTTAGCTGCTCCTGTCGTTACGGTATCAAATACAATTTCCTCTGCAGCGCGTCCCGCAAGCAGCCCTACCAGCCTGTCACGCAATTCCGCTTCCGTATCCAGATATTTTTCCTCTTCGGGTACATGCATAACATAACCAAGCGCGCCCATCGTTCTGGGAACAATCGTAATCTTCTGCACCGGCTCAGAATTCTTCTGCAGGGCGCTTACAAGCGCATGACCGACTTCATGATAGGAAACAATCCTGCGTTCTTCTTTACTCATAATGCGGTCTTTTTTCTCTTTTCCTACAAGCACCTGTTCTACCGCGTCAAAAAGATCCTTCTGGCTGACAAATTCCCTTCCCAGCTTGACGGCATTAATTGCCGCCTCATTAATCATATTTGCAAGATCGGAACCTACTGCGCCCGAAGTTGCAAGTGCGATTTCATCCAAATCGACAGTCTCGTCCATCAAAACGTCCTTGGAATGAACTTTCAGTATTTCAACACGCCCTTTTAAATCAGGTTTATCCACTATAATTCTTCTATCAAAACGCCCCGGCCGCAGCAAGGCTTTATCCAATATTTCAGGGCGGTTGGTCGCTGCCAGAATAATAATTCCTTTCTTACCGTCGAAACCATCCATTTCGGAAAGCAGCTGATTCAAAGTCTGCTCACGCTCTTCATTCCCGCCGCCGTACTTTGAATCACGGCTTCTTCCGATTGCATCAATTTCATCTATAAATACGATACACGGCGCATTTTTCTCCGCTTCCCTGAACAAATCCCTGACGCGGGAAGCGCCGACACCGACATACAGCTCAATAAAATCAGAACCTGACAGGGAAAAGAACGGCACATGCGCCTCCCCTGCCACGGCTTTTGCAAGCAGCGTCTTACCTGTACCGGGAGGTCCTACTAAAAGTGCGCCCTTAGGAAGTCTTGCTCCTATCTTGGAGTACTTTCCGGGATTGTGCAAAAAATCTACAACTTCCACAAGAGATTCTTTAGCTTCATCCTCTCCCGCCACATCCTGAAAGGTAATCCCTGTTTCCTTCTGTACATATACCTTGGCATTGCTCTTGCCTACTCCCATCGGACCCCCATTGCCCATCTTACGGAACAAAAGGCTGAGCAGTCCCCACATCAGCAGGATAGGTAAAATATAATATATCAATATAGTAAAAATAATGCTGGAGCTGTCAGATACCTGCCTTTTTACCTCTATGCCTTTTTCTAACAGTCTGGTTGTCAAAGTATCATCGTCTTCCATTTTTCCGGTATAGTAGGTTACTGCCGGGCTATAGTACGACAATATTGAAATGGGTTGTCCTTTCGTATCAGGATAAATCGTTATTCTGTCGGAATCCACCACTACGCTTTTAATTTCACCTTTATTTACCATATCTATAAATTCATTATAACTTATTTCCTGATTCGTCGAACCGGACATGAATTTCATAAACATGCTGATACTGAACAGCGTAATCAATGCTGCAATAATAAATATTATAAAGCTTTGCTTCTTGGGATCATTCCCATTGCTGCCCGAACCGCCATTGTGATCGGGACCTCTGTTCGAGTTGTTATTGTTATTATAATTACCATCGTATTGATTAAGGTTATTGTCCATTTATGGAGATGCCCTCACTTTCTATTATATGCGGCAGCCAATGACATACTTCTGCCGCTGATATTTTGGTCTATTCCTATTATATGGAACACGTTTTTATAAATCAATAAGAGAATTGTGAAATTATGAACATAAGTATAAAAGATTTATAAAGATTTTTCACAAAATTTTGCAAATTCAGTAGATTTTTACTGTGAACACATTGTATAATAGTAAAATAGATTTTCATAGGGTGAAAAATAATTTTTTCACCCGCGAGTTTGTGTTTAAGCCCAAACATCGCAGGTTGAGGAAGGAGCATGGGTATTAAAATGGCAGTAAAGTATGTATTTGTAACAGGCGGTGTTGTTTCCGGACTTGGCAAGGGAATTACGGCCGCATCTTTGGGAAGATTATTAAAGGCGCGTGGCTACAAAGTAACCATGCAGAAATTTGATCCCTATATAAATATTGACCCCGGAACCATGAATCCTATTCAGCATGGAGAAGTTTTCGTTACGGAAGACGGTACGGAAACCGATTTGGACTTAGGCCATTATGAAAGATTCATTGATGAAAATCTGGACAAGAATTCCAATGTAACGACAGGTAAGGTATACTGGTCTGTTCTACAGAAAGAACGCCGTGGTGACTATGGCGGAGGAACCGTTCAGGTCATTCCGCACATTACAAACGAAATCAAAAGCCGTTTCTACCGTAACTTTGTTGATGAAGAAACCAGGATTGCCATTATTGAGGTGGGCGGTACTGTGGGCGATATTGAGAGCCAGCCTTTCCTTGAATCTATCCGCCAATTCCAGCATGAAGTCGGCAGCGAAAATGCGATCCTGATTCATGTTACTCTTATTCCTTACCTGAGGGCTTCTCAGGAAATGAAGACTAAGCCCACGCAGGCAAGCGTTAAAGAATTGCAGGGAATGGGTATACGTCCGGATATAATAGTATGCCGCAGCGAATATCCTCTGGATCAGGCGTTAAAGGACAAAATTGCATTATTCTGTAATGTACCAAGCAATCATGTACTGCAGAATCTGGATGTAGAATATTTATATGAAGCGCCGCTTACAATGGAAAAAGAACATCTGGCTCAGGTAGCCTGCGAATGTCTGAATCTGGATTGCCCTGAACCCGACCTTACCGATTGGATAGCTATGGTAGATTCCTTAAGGACCCCTACCGATGAGGTTACAGTCGCCCTTGTAGGCAAATATACACAGCTTCACGACGCATATATAAGCGTAGTTGAAGCGTTAAAGCATGGCGGCATATCCAATCGCTGCGTTGTCAATATTAAGTGGGTGGATTCCGAAACAGTTACCCCGGATAATGTATCCGATATATTAGGAGGCGTAAACGGTGTTCTGGTTCCCGGAGGTTTTGGCGACAGAGGCATTGAGGGCATGATTCATTCCATCCAGTATGCAAGGGAAAACAAAATCCCTTATCTGGGTCTGTGTCTTGGAATGCAGTTGTCCATTGTGGAATTTGCAAGAAATGTAATCGGCTATAACGATGCGCACAGTATTGAGCTGAATCCGTCTACAACCCATCCTGTAATAGCCCTGATGCCTGACCAGAATGGTGTGGAAGATATCGGCGGAACATTGAGGCTGGGTTCATATCCGTGTATTTTGAATGAAACCTCCAAAGCTTATGAGCTGTATGGAGAAAAGACTATTCACGAACGGCACAGGCACCGTTATGAAGTCAACAATGATTATCGTAATGTCCTGGCCGAACACGGCATGAAGCTCTCGGGTCTTTCTCCCGACGGCCGTATCGTTGAAATGTGCGAACTTTCTGAACATCCGTTCTTCCTTGCAACGCAGGCGCATCCGGAACTGAGGTCCAGACCCAACAGACCGCACCCTCTGTTCAGAGGATTTGTAAGCGCAGCTCTGGAATACAAAGGAAAAAATTAAAATATTAAGGACGTCCCGCAATAGCGTGGCGTCCTTTTTAAATATAGGAAATTACTTATTATCCCGCAATAGAATTTCCGGTATATAACTGATAATATTTACCCTTTGCTTCAATCAGCTCATCATGAGTACCGCGTTCAATAATCCTTCCATGCTCAAGCACCATGATACAATCACTGTTTCTTACCGTAGACAGTCTATGCGCTATCACAAAGGTGGTTCTGCCTTTCATCAGCTTATCCATACCATCCTGCACAATCTTCTCGGTACGGGTATCAATGGAGCTTGTTGCTTCGTCCAGAATCAGCGCGGGCGGATTGGCAATCGCTGCCCTTGCAATTGCAAGAAGCTGTCGCTGTCCCTGACTTAAATTGGCTCCGTCTCCTGTCAGAAGCGTATTGTAGCCTGCAGGAAGCCTCTCTATGAACTCATGGGCATTAGCCAGCTTTGCTGCCGCTATAACCTCCTCGTCCGTAGCGTCCAGCTTTCCATAACGGATGTTTTCCATAACCGTAGCGGTAAACAGATGCGTATCCTGCAGAACGATACCCAGCGAACGTCTTAGTTCTGCTTTTTTAATCTTATTTATATTTATTGAATCATACCGTATTTTTCCATCCTGTATGTCATAAAAACGGTTAATCAGATTGGTAATCGTAGTTTTACCCGCTCCTGTTGAGCCGACAAATGCAATTTTCTGTCCGGGCTTAGCATACATGACAATATTATGAAGTATCATCTTGTCATCCGTATATCCGAAATCCACATCATCAAACTCAACCATGCCTTCCAGCTTCTGATATGTCGTCGTATTGCTGTCTTTATGGAAATGCTTCCATGCCCACATACCGGTATGCTCATCCGTTTCAACAATTTCTCCGTTTACCTCTTTTGCATTGACAAGGGTAACATAGCCGTCATCCGCCTCCGGAGTTTCATCCATCAGCTTAAATACTCTGTCTGCTCCGGCAAGCGCCATAACAATAGAGTTAAACTGCATACTTACCTGATTAATCGGCATATTGAAGCTCCTGTTAAAAGTCAGAAAGCTTGCCAGCTTGCCAAGAGTCAGTCCTCCGACATTTCCGATTGCCAGCGCTCCGCCGACCATAGCGCACACTACATAGCTCAGGTTTCCAAGCTGCGCATTTATCGGTCCAAGCATATTTCCAAACTGGTTCGCATTATATGAATTGTCAAACAGCTCGTCGTTTAATTCATTAAAACGCCTGATGCTTTCCTCTTCATGACAGAATACCTTTACTACCTTCTGCCCTTCCATCATTTCTTCCACATATCCGTTCACTGCACCGATTGCCTTTTGCTGTGACATGAAATATCTTCCGGAAAGTCCGGTAGCCTTTTTGGTCACAAATAACACGAGCATTACCATTATCAACGTTACCACGGTAAGCGGTACGCTTAACACAATCATACTGATCAGAACGCTTACAATCGTGATGGCGCTGTTAAGGCATTGCGGTATACTCTGACTTATCATCTGCCTCAGCGTATCAATATCGTTTGTATAGCAGGACATGATATCTCCATGCGCATGGGTATCAAAATATTTTATAGGGAGAGTTTCCATATTATTGAACATATCGTTTCTGATATTTCTCATGGTTCCCTGACTTACATTTATCATAATACGATTATATGCATAGGATGACGCCGCTCCCAGAGCATAAAAACATGCAACTCTCATTATCGCCTGTGCAAGCCCCGAAAAATCGGGATTATCACTGCCAAGCAACGGAACAATGTATCCGTCAATCAAAGTCTGCGTAAACAAAGTTCCCTGTATGTTGCAAAGCACTCCTGCAAAAATACATATTACTACTACTATTACATGGGGCGTATAATTCTTTAATACATATCCCATCAGACGCTTAAAAAGCTTTCCCGGATTTTCAATCTTAGGCCTAGCGCCTCTTGGTCCTCTTCCCATTGGTCCCGGCATTACAGGTCACCTCCATTCTGATCGAAGTCAGCATTCCCACCGGTCTGCGACTCAAATACCTCACGGTATATCGGACTTGTTTCCAGCAGCTCGTCATGCGTGCCAAACGCAGTCACTTCACCGTTGTCCATGACAATAATCCTGTCTGCGTTCTGTACGCTGCTGACTCTCTGTGCGATTATCAGCTTGGTCGTATCGGGTATCTCTTCTGCAAACGCTTTTCTGATTCTGGCATCCGTAGCGGTATCGACCGCACTCGTACTGTCATCCAGTATCAATATTCTTGGTTTTTTCAAAAGCGCCCTCGCTATACAAAGCCTCTGCTTCTGACCACCTGAAACATTGGTTCCGCCCTGCTCTATATGAGTGTTATACTTATCGGGCATATTCTGTATAAACTCATCCGCACAGGCAAGTTTACACGCCCTTATGCATTCTTCTTCCGCAGCTTCCTTATCACCCCATCTTAAGTTTTCAAGAATGGTACCGCTAAACAGGACATTCTTCTGCAGTACGACGGATACCTGATTTCTAAGCGCTTCCATATCATATTTTCTGACATCAAGACCGCCCACCAATATCTCACCTGAAGTCACATCATATAGGCGGCTTATCAGGTTGACAAGGCTTGATTTCGCACTTCCCGTACCGCCGATAATACCGATTGTTTCACCGGACTTTATATCAAGATTAATATTCTTTAATACGGGCTTTCCTGACTTATTGTATGCAAAATCTACATTTCTGAAGCTTATGCTTCCATCCCTGACTTCAAATACCGGATTTTCGGGATTATGAAGATCAGACTTTTCTTCTAAGACCTCTGCAATACGTTTTGCGCTTGCATAGCTCATGGTCAGCATTACGAAAATCATGGATATCATCATAAGATTCATAAGTATGTTCATGCAATATGTAAGCATGCTCATCATTTCGCCTGTAGTCAGTCCTCCGGCAACAATCATTTTGGCTCCGAACCATGAAATCAGCAGTATGCAGGTATAAACCGTAGCCTGCATCAGCGGCATATTCATGACTACAAGTTTTTCCGCACGCAGAAACATATTATAAATATTACCGTTTGCTTTCCTGAATTTATCGGTTTCATAGTCTTCCCGCACATATGCCTTTACAACGCGGATTGCAGATACGTTTTCCTGAACGCTTGAGTTCAGCGCGTCATACTTTTCAAATACCTGTCGGAAATGTTTCGTAGCCCTTGGTATGATAAGAGATATACAGCAGCCAAGAAACACAACCGCCACAAGATATATTGATGCAAGTCTGGCATTAATAGTGAATGCCATTACCATAGCAATAATCATAGACGCCGGCGCACGCATCGCCATTCTGAGTATCATCTGATATGAATTCTGCATATTGGTCACATCAGTTGTAAGTCTGGTAATCAGGCTTGATGTAGAGTATTTATCAATATTTGAAAAAGAATAGGTCTGAATATTTTCAAACATTGATTTTCTTAAGTTTCTTGCAAAACCCGCTGATGCTCTGGCTCCATACTTTGCTCCCATAATTCCGCCCCACAGTCCAATCAGCGCCGTTACTACCATAAGCGCTCCGATTTTATATATGTGGGGCATATTTCCCATATTTACACCGTCATCAATTATGGAGGCCATCAGCATTGGAATAACCATTTCCATTATGACTTCCACAATCATGAAAATAGGTGTAAGAATGGAATCCTTTTTAAACTCCTTGATTTGTGCACCTAACACTTTCAGCATATTTTCACCTTTTCACCCTTTCCGCCTATAAATAATACTCCTTACATTCTATATCTCGGCAAATTAATATGCAATAAATATTCTATAAATTTTTTCCTATTCCATTGTACCGCTTACACTCATCCCAGCCTTTATAATAATGCTTTTCAACCCAGTTTATTTATGATACAATAAGCTCAGGCTCGGCAGCCTAAGAAAACACAAGCATTGCTTGCGTTACAAGAATTGCGATGCAATTCTTGCTGGAATGATTTACTTTTGCGGCTTCTGTGGCTATGATATAATAAACGCAGGCTAAGCTGATAAAAATATCTTAGACGGATGATTCAGGAGGATTCCTATGAAAAAAAATGTAAAATACGCAGCATTATTGCTTATTATGATTGTACTTATATCCACTCTTACAGCATGTGGCAAAAAAACCGGCGGTACTCTTACATTCGGTACAAGCGCTGATTTTCCGCCTTTTGAGTTTATAACTGATAAAGGATTAATCGACCAATATGACGGTATTGATATCGCTATTGCCAAACAGATTGCTGACGGAAACGGTATGACAGCTGCTGTTGCGGATATGGAATTCGAATCTCTGTTAGATGCGTTGCAGAAAGATCAGGTTGATGCGGTAATCGCAGGTATGACTGTGTCAGATGAGAGGTTGGAACAGGCTGATTTTTCCATACCTTACTATACTGCCACTCAGGTTATGATTGTGAAGGAAGATTCCGACATATTCACGGCTTCTGACATGAAAGATAAGAGAATATGCGTCATACAGGGCTATACCGGGGAAAGCTGCGTAAACAGCATGGGTTATTTTTATTCATCATACCCAAGCGGAACTGATGTTATTATGAAACTGTTAAACGGCGATTGCGACGTGTTTGTAATCGATTCAGTGACTGCCAAGAAGTATGTGCATGATAACCCCGGACTTAAAATTGTAGAAGACCCTAACGCTTTTGAGTCTGAGGAATACGCTATTGCGGTTAAGAAGGGCAACACCGAACTTCTCGACAAGATCAATACCATAATAGAAGAAAAAATAGCAGACGGTACAATCGCAGATCTGGGTTTAAGATATACGGACGCTGCTACAGAGTAAAAACTGTTTCGCAAGGCACGAAAGATAATTACAAAACTCTATCTCAATAGCCAGAAATTAGGAAGGATAAACAAAAACGGAGCGATTGCGCTTGCGATGAGCCCCGTTTTTGTTTATCCTTCCTAATTTCTCACATATAATACTGCGCCTGCGCATTCCAGAGTTCGTAATATTTGCCGGTCGTATCTGCGACAAGCCGGTCGTGGTTTCCCTGCTGAACGATTTCTCCGTCATGGAACACCAGTATTTTATCTGCAAGACGACATGATGACAGTCGGTGACTGATATAGATTGCCGTCTTATCCTCAACGATTTCATTGAATTTGGAGTACACTTCCGCCTCGGCAATCGGGTCCAATGCGGCGGTGGGTTCATCCAGAATGATATAAGGAGCATCCTTATAAAGCGCCCGTGCAAGGGCAACTTTCTGCGCTTCGCCTCCGGAAATCTCTACCCCGTCATTCTGATAGGCAAACCCCAGCGGCGTATCCAGTCCCCGTTTTGTTTTGGAAAACTTATCTAAGGCTCCTACCTTCCTCAGGCATGACCACACCTTTTCGGCATCGTAGTCCTGTCTGGCCGAAACATTTTCTCCGAGTGAAAACGCAAAAGTAAAGTAGTCCTGAAAGACAACGGAAAACAGCTTTACATACTCATCATAATTGTATTTTGAGATATCGATGCCCTTTAACAGAATCTGTCCCTCAGTCGGATCATATAGGCGGCACAGGAGCTTGACAAAGGTTGTCTTGCCGCTTCCGTTCATCCCGACGAACGCCAGCCGCTCGCCAATGCGGAATTTAAAAGATATATTTTTCATGGCATAGGTATCCGAACCGGGGTATCGAAAGCTGACATTACGGAACTCAATCTCGAACTTATTGTCCTCCCGTTTCTCAACCGACAGAGTGCCGCGATACATATCATCAGGCAGATCCAGATAGCGGTATAATTCAATAAGGTAATCATTATTCTGGCGAAGGCTGCTGATGCTGCTTCCGAAATCGGATACCGCTCTCAAAAATCTGTCTACAGTACCTGTATATAGAAAAAAGTTACCGACTCCGAAGGTTCCTATATAGGCTTTTGCGCCTATATAGAGATACAGCACAAGGTTCGTCACAGTCTCCAGCGCCCTGTCGATGAAAGAGCGCTTTGTTGAAATTTTGAGATTCTCCCGCAGAATTTCGTCACTATAATCAATCAATGTCTTGCGGCATCTTTCAATACACAGCCCGGCTGCGCCCATTACAATTGCATCAGAATCACACTCCGCGTATTTCACACAGCGGGAAAAGTGGATGTTAAATGAACCCCATAGTTTCGTACGTTTTGGCTCAAGCCGATAGATACTGATCATCTTAGCCGCAATGTTGATTCCAATCAATGCCAGAAGCATAAGTGCAGACAGCGGATGATTTATGAAAGCAAGGAATCCCGTAAGCGTTACATTGGACACGGTCCGGAACAATGACATTGTAAGTGATACCGAAAAAATTATATTGGCAATTGCACCGAATAATGTCTCATAGGACCATCGCAGTTCAGTCAGTCCATGCCCGCCGAAATTTGAAAAATTGCGGATTTTCTGGCGGAGCAGGGCAGTATCAGGAGCTTCCAGATGTTTGTACTGCATACGGCACCCAGCCTTTAGCATATACAGTTCATTTAAGTCAAAATTAATGCTATCCGTCTCCTCCTTCCTGCAGGAGATGATATGCAATGCAACGTTCAAAAGCAGCTGCCCCGTGACCGTGACGAGAGCCAGCACAGACAATGACCTAAGGGAGGCCCCTGCGATAAGCTGATTGATTATCTCCGCAGACAGATAGAGCGTAAAATACGGTGCAAGCTGCTGCGCTATAGAATTTACGGTTATCCAAATGATGTTTTGCGGGCAGACTTCATATAATACCCGATACCCCCGCAGGATCAGACCGAGATCGGTCTTAAGACTCCTACGACTCTTCTTTTTCGTCATGTAAGTCCCCTCCTTCCTTGTAATACTTGCTCTGAATATCAAACAGTTCGCGGTATCTTCCTCCCAGAGCCATCAGTTCCTCATGCGTCCCACTCTCAACAAGGCATGCTCCGTCCAAAAGATAGATCCTATCGCAGAAGCGCGTGGAAGCAAGACGGTGGCTGATAAAAACCGAGGTTGCCTGATTCGTCAGTTCCCGGTAGCTCTGATACATGCGGTCCTCTGCTATCGCGTCCAACGCAGCAGTCGGCTCATCCAGAATGAGGATGCAGGCATCGCGATAAATGGCACGCGCAAGCAGAATCTTTTGCATCTCTCCGCCGGAAAAATTGACCGCATCCGCGTCGTACTGCTTATCTACCGGACTGTCGATTCCTTTGGGAAGGGCACGGATTTTATCTGCGATTCCCGCTTTTTCCAGACAAAACAGAAGCCGCGCTTCGTCAATCTCGCTCCGGTCCCGAAACGCCACATTTTCCGCTATGGTCGAAGGAAATATCGTATAGCTCTGGGGCACTATGGAGAACAGTGTATAAAGCTCGTCCCTATTATACTCGCTAATCGTATGCCCATCTATGAGAATCTCTCCCTCGTCAGGCATAAGCAGCCCGCACATCAGCCTTGCCAGTGTGGTTTTTCCTGCTCCGTTGAGTCCCACAAGCGATATATTCTCACCGGCGGCTATCTGAAAGGAGATATCCTGAAGCACCGGCTGTTCCCCTTTCGGGTATTTATAGCTGACATGCCGAAACTCAATGGAAAGCGGACGGTCTTTCGGGACAGGAATACCGTCTTTATTGTTCATCCGGTTATAGTTTTCGTCAAGATACACAATGCAGTCCGATGTACCAAGAGCAGCCTCGTGAGCGGTTCCGATGTACTGCACGATTCCGTCAATAAATGAGGATAGCCTTGCAATTGCGTTGAAATACAAAACAAACTCAGCCGATGAGAGATTTCCGTGAACGGCATGCCGGATTAGGAACAAGTATGCACATGCATCCCGCAGGAATCCTACTCCGAAGCTCACATAAGAGGTCAGACTCCGGTTTTTCTGCTGGTGCCGTACCAGCCTGATATGTTCACGGATTACCGTACGGATTTTATCATCGAGAAAGGTTGTAAATCCGTAGAGCCGGATATCTTTTGCTGCCTTAGGCTCGTTCGACAGATGCCAGGCAAGATAGGTCATTTTCTGAGAGTTTGCAATTCGCTCGTCACGCTCCTCATGATCCCGGTCCTGCTGATAGCGGCGCGGAATCAGGGTAATGAGCGAGCCGACCACAAGCAGTAGAAGAACCCATGGACTGAGCGTTGAAATCACCGAGCCGAACAGCACAAAGCACAGTACATTGGCTGCCATATCTGAAAAACGGATGACAAAACGTCCCGGGCTGCCGGCAGCATTATTACCCAAAACCTCTCTTGCCCTTTGGTAAATCTTCAAATATTCCTCATCATAGTTCAAAAAGTAGTCCTTTTGCAGGCCAACCTTTGTCATCTCCCAGTTGAAACGATTGGAATTGCGAAGTTCTGCCTGCCCCCTTACCTGATAGATAAAGTCCCTCGCCAGATTGAAGAAGAGCGTTGCGCAGAGCAAAGCGGTGATGACCAGTGCAATTTCGTTGAAATCCTCGTTTTTCTGAAGACTGTCTAAGATGATAGAAGGCGTGTAGAGCCCAAGCGCATACAGAATCACAGAGAGCGGAATCACAGCCGCTGATGACCAGACCAGACTTTTGTCCCACTGCCACATCCGCGTGATTAGCCACTTCATGCAGTATACTGTGCTGTATTTCGGCTTGCGTGCAGGCTCTTTTCCTTTACTTTTTTCTTTTTTCATTAAGTGTCCTCACTTTCCGATGTGGATATAAGTAATGCAATACTATATTTCAATAACAGTTTCGCAATTGGCTGCAATATGAATATGTACTGATGGAATTATGCCACAGGAACAGCGGCAGTAGTCAGATTTGGCACAAAAGACAGGTTTTAGGCACGAAAAACAATCATAATCAGAAATATTCCGGGACGATTTTACAACGGCAGCGTCACTTCTGTAGTATATCCGCCGTCTTCGCTTGCACGGGTAAGATATCCGCCGTTTTTGGCAACCAGTGAATCCACTCTGACCAGTCCGAAGCCGTGTTCGCTCCCTTTGGAGGATAGGAACAGATTGCCTGTTTTGTGCTGTTTTTTTCCGGCGGAATTGGTAAATGACATATAGAGCATGGCTCCCTTTACATGAATGTAAATATGCACGAAACGGTTTTCAGGCTCCAGTTTGGCACATGCTTCCATTGCGTTATCGAGAAGATTTCCGATGATAATGCAGAGTTCCACATCAGGCACGGAAAGAGAGGCCGGGACCTGCGCCTCTGCCTCCACCTCAATTTGCTTGCTTTTCATCAGGGATATTTTGCTGTTCAGTATGGCATCCGCCATAGTATTGCCGGTCTTTAGGACGGTATCAATCTTTAAAATCGACTGATTAATTTCGTCCAGATAGCTTCTTGCTTTTTCGTATTCGCCGCTGTCAAGCTGTGCGGAAAGCGCCTGAATATGGTTGTGCCAGTCATGCCTCCACCCGCGCATGGTACGGTATATATTTTCTATCTCGGCGTAGTGCTGCTCCACCAGAGCATTCTGATATTCATTTAATTTTTTCTCTTTATGTCCAAACATTATATAGACCTCAGATAACTCATCATCTTTTTGTTGATTTCATCATACTGTCCCCGTCCAAGAGGGAGTGTAACCTGATTTTCGAGAAATACTTCGCTTTTGGTAATCCGGCATATGTGCCGGAGGCTGACGATAAAAGAGCGGCTGCATCTGTAAAATCCCTCGTCCAGCTTCTCGAGAAGTCCGGACACAGTCATCCGCACCCGATATTGTGTCTGCCGCGTATTGATGTGCATATAGTGTCCCTGTGACTCCGCATAATATATTTCATCAAAAAAGAGCCGGATTGTCTCACGTTCAGAAGATACCAATAAAAAGGGACGTTCCTTCCGGCTCAGGTCAGCCGCACGGTCAAGCACCTCTTTAAGTTTCTCGGCTTTGACCGGTTTCATCAGATAATGCAGGGCGGAAACCTCATAACCTTCCGCAATATAGTCAGGATAACCTGTGATAAACACGATCTGTACGCAGTCGTTCTGAGCGCGGATTTGCTTTGCGAGATCGATACCGTTTAGTTTGCCCATCTCCACATCCAGAAGCAGTATATCATAATCTCTATTTTCGGAATAATGAAACAAAAAGGACTCTGCTGAGGAAAATGTCCTGATTGATACAGGAATCCGCCCCTGCATTGCCCATGTGTTTACCATACCGGTTATATATTGCAGATCAGTTTCGTTATCATCGCATACAGCAATCGAAAGAGCCATAACAGGCGGGAACTCCTTTCTATTTATCCCATTCATACTCACGAGTATAACTATAGCAGGAAAACTGTATGATATCAACAAATTTTATGCTATTAAAGGTTTACTTACTTTTCAGATAATAAAATCCATAAGCCGGTATATGAATCTCATTCAGTTTCATTGCCTTACCGGAAATCATATCCGCATATCCGTCATCCGCTTCATTAACGCTTACTGTCTTATCATATTCGCTGAAATTGAACAATCCGATAATCTTATCTTTGTCAAAATACCTTCCTATGCACAGCACGGACTTATCGCCTGTTTCTAAGGTCCATGTATCCGCATTTGACACAAATACCTTTTCAGACTTACGAATTTGCTCTAACCGGTTCAGGGCGTTGAAAATTTTTCCCTCAACCGTATCCTGTTTTGAAGTGTTTTCAGCAAGCGTCCAGTCCATCGCTCCGCGGTGGATATATCTTGAATCCGCCGCTTTATTTGGGTTTTCTTTGTATGTATAGTCATTTAGCTGTCCTATTTCATCACCGCTGTAAAGCACCGGTATCCCTGACTGCATAAACATGTATGCATGAAGCATCACATCCAGCCCGATTGCTTTTTCCATCATCTCATCATCCTGATTGGAGGCGGCTTTTTCCATACCGCACATAGAAGCGGTCGTTCCGCAGAATCTGGCGTCTCCCGTAATCGGATCCGCATTATATAATTCCCCGCGGCTGTTGCTTTCGCCTGCGTATCCTTGAAAATAGTCATTCAGATATTGCTTATGCGAGCGTTCCTCAATACCTTCCAGCCTTAAAGTGTCGTAATCAAGCCCCCAGCCGATATCATCATGACAGCGCAGGTAGTTCAAAAATACATAGTCCTTAGGCAGTGAATTGACGATGTCCAGCTGTCTTTTCAGCAGCCGCACGTCTCTTGTTGCAACGGTATGCCAGGTTGTCGCCATAGTGGTAACATTATAAAGCATATGGCATTCAGGTTTTTCTACCGTTCCGAAGTAAGGCACTACCTTCGCGGGCTCCATAACCACCTCTCCAAGCAGCAGGACGCCCGGACAGACAATCTCGCTTATCATGCGCATCATGCGCACAATTGTATGAACCTGCGGCAGATTCCTGCAGGATGTATTCAGTTCTTTCCATATATACGGAACGGCATCAATACGTATAATATCAATCCCTCTGTTTGCCAGATACAGGAAGTTGTACATCATCTCATTGAAAACTCTCGGGTTCTTATAATTCAAATCCCATTGGTACGGATAAAAAGTAGTCATCACAAATTGTCCGGCATCCGGAAGCCATGTAAAATTGCCCGGCGCCGTCGTGGGAAATACCTGCGGCACAGTTTTTTCATAAAGGGACGGCAAATAAGAATTATCAAAGAAAAAATAACGGCTCATATATTCCCCGTCGCCCTGTCTGGCTTTTACAGCCCATTCGTGATCCTCCGAGGTGTGGTTCATGACAAAGTCCATGCAGACATTGATTCCCTTCTTATGGCAGGCACTCGTCAAAGTTTCCAGATCCTTCATGGAACCTAAATTTCCCTGCACCTTGCGGAAGTCCGATACAGCATATCCTCCATCCGAGCGTCCCTCAGGAGTTTCCAGAAACGGCATTAAGTGTATATAATTCACATTGCACTGCTCGATATAATCCAGCCTGGATTTCACGCCCTTCATATTTCCCGCAAAATTATCAATGTAAAACATCATCCCCAGCATATCATTCTGCTTATACCAGTCTTTATGAGATTCACGTTTGCAGTCCATTGACTTTAATGCTTCCTTTCTTTCGGAAAAGAAACGCATCATATTATCGCATAGTTCGGCAAACATGGAGCTGTTATCGTATAACTCCATATAGAGCCACCTGAGTTCGTCATGGTGCTTGTCGAATCGCTCTTTATAAATTGCCTCTGCATCCTGAAGCTGTTTCTGATTTTTATTATTTTTCTTCATTGTTGTGATCCTTTCCTTATTTTTTATAGTTACATAATAACATACATTTATGCTATCATAAATACCGCTGTTTTGTCTGTTTTATACCTTTTTGCTGTTTTTATACTATTTATTTGAAGTCATCCAGCATTTTGGTATACACTGTATAATATTTTTCATTACTGCCTTTCCGGCACAGGCACCCTTTTAGCGCAGAACAGCAAAAAAGAAAGCATTGCCTATCAGATAAAAAGCGGACAGGGCTTTATGCTTTTTCCTAATCAGATATGTACATATATTGCAGACAAGGAACTGCCATAGGAATATGTCTGGCTGGAATTTGACGGACTGCGCGATTTCTACATAAAAGAAGCATTTTCATTTATAGAGCAAAACTTTCAAAACGATATCTCCGTAGAGGATATCGCTGCTTCCTGCGGTTTAAACCGCAGCTATTTCGGAAAAATTTTCCATGAAAATATGGGAAAAACTCCACAGGAATTTCTCATATCCTACCGTATGACCAAGGCAGCCGAGCTCCTGAAGCTTACAGGACTGTCCATAGCCGATATAGGAAATGCAGTTGGTTAGGTTATCCTAACCAACTGCACTTTTCCAGAGCTTTTAAAAATGTATACAACATTTCCCCGTGACAATGGAGGTATGAGAACGGCGGCAGTAAGCAGAACTAATACTTTAACTCCTGTTTGTCTGCCATTCCCGACTTTTCCGGTAGATTGCCATTATTCATTCTTTGTGATATCGCTTCCGAAATATTTTTCGGAGATCTCAGCCAGTTCACCCGATTCACGAAGCTCTTTTATCGCTCCGTTAATAGCCACACGCAATGTATCGGAATCTTCTCCTTTCCTTATAGGAATGGAAACCAGCGAAGCATCATCGGTCAACGCCACCACCTTAAGCTCAGCGTCGCTGTGCACGCTGAAATAATCATAAACGGAAACCTCTGCATTCAGAGTTGCATCGGCTCTGCCTGACAGAACCATATCCATTGTCTGGTCTAAAGTGTCCACACCAAGAACGGTTGCTCCATATTCCTCGGCAAGATACATATATGTGCTGTTGATACTGTTCGCTGTCGTCTTTCCGGCTAAGTCTTCAAATGAATTGATATCCGTGTTGTCTTCGTTTACTACAAGCGCAGTGCGGATATATGCATACGGTTCGGTAAAATCATATTTTTCAGAACGTTCATCGGTAACTTCCACACCGTTTACCATTATGTCATATCTTCCCACTTCCAGACCGGCAAGAAGCCCATCCCATTCGCCTTCTACAAATACAGCGTTAACGCCCAGTTTTTCTGCAATCTTCTCGGCAACCTCAGTATCGAATCCGACCAGCTTATCAGTCTCATCATGATAAGTCCACGGCGCCCATGTTCCTTCCATTGCTACTACAATTTCGCCTTTTTCCTGAATGCGTCCAAGTAAATCTTTTTCCGTACTGCCGCTGTCTGCATTCTTTCCGCAGCCTGACAGTGCTGTCATACCTGCTATAAGTGCAACCAAGCAAAATATTTTGGTTCTCTTTTTCATAATCTTTCTCTCCCTTTCATTATTTAATTAACTAAGCATTTTTAAAGCTTATTTCCAATATCCAGAGTTTATATTGACTAAACTCGTGACTTTATATATTTGTTCCGCAATTATGATGCTTCGTTTTCAATCTATGTCTCCATGCGTAGAAATTCTTTAGTGCGTTCACATTTCGGATTCTCAAAAAAGTCTTTGGAATTTCCTTCCTCAACAATCACGCCGTCTTCCATGAACATCACCTTATTGGAAACATTTCTGGCAAATTCCATCTCGTGGGTAACCACAAGCATTGTCATTCCCTCCGCGGCAAGCTGCTGCATTACATTCAATACCTCTCCCGTCAGCTCCGGATCAAGCGCTGATGTGGGTTCGTCAAAAAATATAATTTCAGGATCAGTCGCCAGCGCCCTTGCAATCGCAACTCTCTGCTGCTGCCCGCCCGATAAATGATGCGGATATGAATCATACTTATCGGAAAGCCCTACCTTGTCAAGCATTTTCCTGCCGATTTCATCCGCCTGCTGCCTCGGCATCTTCCGCGCCACGATGAGTCCTTCCGTCACATTCTGCAGCGCAGTCTTATTCAAAAACAGGTTATAATTCTGAAAAACAAACGCCGTCTTTCTGCGGATTGCCGCTATGTCCTTTCTCCTGACTTTACCGAAACCGTACTTTTCCCCGTCAAAGGTCATGGTTCCGCGTTCCGCGCTTTCCAGAAAATTTATACATCGAAGAAGCGTTGTTTTTCCCGAACCGCTGGGGCCTAAGATGGCAATGACGTCACCCTTTTCCACTTTGACATCAACGCCCTTCAGCACTTCTATATTATCAAATTTCTTGTGAATATCAAGTACTTCTAACATATTAATACCCATGCCCTTTCCTCAGCCTGCGAATTTGGGCAGCGCTGTAAGCGCTTTAGCACCAAATTTACCGATTGAAAAATCTTTGATTTTTCAATCTAATACCCCTGATTCTTTGCGAAACACTGATTCAATTATCAGAACTGCGATAATAGTTTCGCAATCGTCTATTTTTGATAACGGTTTAAGTACTTCTCTCCTATATTCTGCAGCCATGTGAGCACGGTGGAAAACAACAGATAAATCAATGCAACCTCAAGGTATATCGCCATGGGCTCATAAGTTCTCGCAACAATCCTCTGTGCTGCCATAAACATTTCCGCAACAGTGATGCAGGCAACTAATGATGTGTCCTTCACCATGGAAAGCAATGAATTGGATAACGGAGGAAATGCCGTTCTCATTGCCTGCGGCAGGACGATTCTTCTGATAATCTGTATATAGGACATCCCCACGCAGTAACCTGCCTCTATCTGACCTTTTGAAACAGATTCCAATGCCGCTCTTATGGTTTCCGCGCAATATGCGCCCTCGTTTACCGCCAGCACAATTGCCGCACAGACAAAAGGGTCTATTAAGTATCCCATTCCCGATATTCCGAAAAACACCACATAGAGCTGTACCAGAAGCGGAGTTCCCCTTATAATCCAGATATATACACGGGATATCTGCTTTAGTACTGCTACATTGGCAAACTGAATCAGAGCTACAACCGTCGCAATCACCAGCGCAAACGCAAAAGCAATGAATGTAAGAGGCAGTGTATATTTAAGACCCGGTATAAGAATTTTGGGAAATGAATCTATTATAATGTTTATTAATCTTTCATTCACTACTATGCCATGCTCCCTTCTCATCCTGCGAGTTTTTATGCCCAAGGCATCAATGATGCCTGCACAAACTTGCGGTTGAAAATTTCTAATTTTTAACCTTTACTTAATTTTATCAGGTATCCACTTCTTAATAATCCGGTAGATATCCGTTAAATCGATGGGTTTAGACAGATAATCATTCATACCTGCCTGCACATACTCATCACGTTGCTCCTGTGCCGTATTTCCGGTTAATGCGATAACGGGAACATTCTTATAATAACTACCTTCCAGCTTCCGAAGTTCCTTTACCGCCTCAACTCCATTCATTACGGGCATCAGATGGTCCATGAATACCAAATCATATTTTTTCTCCTGTATAAGTTCCAATGCCTGACGTCCGTCCGAAGCAAGCTCAATCTGCATCTGCAGCGGCTTAAGCATTTCCTCTGCAACCATGCAGTTGATATCATTGTCATCCACTATCAACACCTTAGCGTCCGGAGCTGCAAATTCCATTTCATCCTTAACCGGATCCTGAACCTGTTCCTTACTTATAGTTATTTCCCTATTTTCATTCCCATTTTCCCTGTTCTCTATCAGATTGCAGAAATTGAAACTGTAAAGCGGCTTATTCATCCACATTATATCTTCGGAAAAATCACTCTCCGCCATAGGGTTATGTAAACCGCACACGACGGCATTCAAACTTGTAAGCTTCTCTTTCTCTTCTGTGCTTAACGTCTCATATTGGTCCGTAAAATAGAACAGCTTTGATTCTTTCTGCCCTTCGGAAATAAAATCTGATATGGACTCGGACATAATATCCTCTGCATATGTAAGCTGATAGCGTTCTGTAAGCTCCTTTAGCATTTCACCAGCCGCTTTATTTTCCATCCTTCCTGCAATCACTGCCTGACAACCGTCTGAAATCTGAGCCGCTCTTTTTCCGTCAATAATACGCTGATGAATCGTAAAGTAAAATTCGCTGCCTTTTCCATATTCGCTTTCCACGCCGATACTTCCGTTCATCAGTTCCACTAACTGCTTGGAAATAGACAGCCCCAGTCCCGTTCCCTCTTTATGATGATTCTTCTTGGAATCTACCTGTTGGAATGAACCAAAGAGCTTACTGATATCCTCTTCGCGTATTCCCTGACCCGTATCCTTCACAGAAATAAACAGCTCTGCATCATCCTGCTTACATTCTTTTACCTTTACCGTAAGACATACATAGCCTTCTTCCGTAAATTTCGTTGCATTGTTCATCAGGTTAATAATAATCTGGCGGATTCTCAGCTCATCACCATACAACGCCGCCGGAATATCCGGATCTATATCAAAAAGAAGCTCTACATGCTTATTTCCTATCCGGTTTAAGATAATCATGCCTAAGTCGCTCAGCATAGTCATGAAATTATATTCCTCATCCACCAGCTCCATTTTTCCCGATTCAATCTTAGACATATCCAAAAGGTCGTTGACAATCGTAAGCAGCGCATTTCCCGAATTACGTATATTCATCAGATATTCACGGTTCTGTTTAGACAAATCATCCCTGCGCAGCATAATCTGAGTCATGCCTACAATCGCATTCATGGGCGTGCGTATTTCATGGGAAACATTGGATACGAATGCCGTTTTTGCCTGATTAGCCTCATCGGCACGCTCCTTCTCCTGTCTGACGCGCTCCATTAATTCAAACTGCTCCGTAATATCCACAAGAAGCATGCCATATCCGGATATATTACCTTTTTCTTTAATTTCTATTATTTTTTTATTATAATATTTCCCATAAATCTGTTGTACCTTATCCGGATTAGTGAAAATCCTGTACATATCACCGGATACCGTTTCATTCTTCCGCTTTTGATTCAGCTCCGTAAATACTTTCCTGGCATAAGAATTGGAATCCAGATATCCATACATCTCATCAACAAGTACGAATGCATCTTCCATCTGGTCAAACACCCATTGATGACCTCGCTCGGTAATTCCGAAAAATTCGTCCCTATGTATACTTATTATAATCGACAAAATAGATAAGGATGCACAAACCGGAACAATATCAAAAGAAAAATTGAAATACAGCATAAGCGACAAGGACGCGGTAATCAAAAACTGTGCTCCTGCCAACCTTCCCAGATTTTTGCGTTCCGATACAATCTGCACTGAAAACATCCGCACTGTAGTATAAATCATACCGCATAATACACTCAAACATATAATAGCATAGTGTATAATATAGAAAAATCCCGGAGTCATATTAATCAAGACCAAGCCGAAACGCTGGTTCCATTCAAAGTCCAGACTTTGGAATACCAGTCCAAACCCGTCTCCTGTCCAAATCAGGAAATAAAAAATAATCTCTACAACAGACCAACAGGAAAAGAATGCCGTCGCCCATTTGGAATGCTTCATTCTTAAGTATTCCCATAAGAACAGACTGAACATCATATAAAAGACGCCGTTACCGAAATATTCCATTTTCAATGCAATATTGGCGCCTTCGTATGTTTTCGACAGAAGTAACAGAAAATAGCTGCCATTATTAATCATGCAGCCAAGATTCGCCAACAACAAATACATGGCAGTTCTGCTGTTCGCCTTTTTCAAAAGCAGAACACAGCCTACAAACGGCACCGCAATTCCAATCACCTGTATGGCATAAACTAAAATGTGAATTATCATTTTATAACCTTCCTATACAAATATAATTCTCAGCGTGTTCAGATATCTATTATACATAATATATTTTGACCGTACAAGAAATTTCACGCTATAACGCAAGCCGGGTTTACCATCTCTCCATATTGACTCTGTGTTTCTCTATGTATACTTTTTCAAATTCATCAGGTGAAATATCATAGCAGAGCATAACATCATTAAAATACATCATGACATCACACATTTCTTCAATGAAATGATGACGGGTGGCGGTATCGTTCATAATCTGCGCATCACCGCTTTTTTTAATTATATCACCCACTTCTCCTAACTCAGAGTATAGCCATAGAAGCTGTTGGCGCGCATTCTCCGGTGATAAACCTCCCCATTTATCTTTATACTTTTCCTGTAGTTCCTTTTGTATATCCTGCATCATTGAAAAATTAAGATTTCCCATTGTGATACCTCGCTGATTGATTTATTCTTCCTCTATTGTTAATTATTCTTCTTTACCATTCTCTTTTATCTTTATTCTGCCTCTGATAATATTTAATATATTAGCAAGCAAAGTAAACCATAAAGAATGACAAAGATATAATATATCATATTTGCCCACCGGAACAATATGTAATAAGATAAGAATACATAAAAAAATAAGAAGAATTGCAGAAATCCGCAAGATCCAGCTGGCTATAAGCAATATTTTACTTATTAAATTGCAATTCATTAAGATATCCTCCTTAATGGCATAAGTCCCGAATTTACTTAGGTTATTCTACCACAAGTATAATTAGATTTCTATAAAATATTACTCATTTGCTATTGGAATGCATCAGAATTTAGGATACAATAAAGTAACATCGGATAATAGTTATAGTCTATTAATCGTAAGAGACAAAGAGGGAAAACACATGAAATGTCCATACTGCGGCGCGGAAGTCCAAGCCAACTCCAAATGTGAATACTGCGGTTCTTTCGTGGATGCAAATGCAAATGAAAAAAATGAAGAAAGAGCACAGGAGATTATAAACAAAAGACTGCTGTCCGCTCATAGAAGCATCATAAAGATGGTTATTCTTGCGGCTATAATACTGACTGCCATACCTATGACGGCAGGGCTTTTTGCTTCCATCAGATTATCTGACAGGATTACCTCAGAATATACGATGTCAGATTCAGCGCCGGATACCGATTCAAATAAACCCACCGTACTAAAATCCGCAACGGATATATACGGTAATGTAAGCGATTATAACTATGACGGAAGTATTACCGTTAAATATGATGGCGGCATCTGTGAGACTGAACTTACAGATACGGAACTGTTGCAGTGGCTGAATGACATGGGGCGGAGTATTAAAGGCATAGATGTCGTATTTTCTACAGATTCCGCCGGGAAAATTGATAAAATAGCGTTGTCGTCAGAAACATTTTTCATTTTGGATAAGCAGGATTCAAATTATGTCATTCTACGTGGAAACGGCTTTTTTAACGCATCCGCAGATATGGATTTGGAGCAGGGCGGTTTTTATACAGGATATTTCAATTATCCGAATCTTAATATACATATAGCATCTCCTGACAGTACCTTAAATATGATGCTATATGCTCCGACATGTAAAGAAAAAAGAGAAATAACCGTTTCGGATTCTTATACCGGAGAAGAAATATCATGCTGTCAGATTCTGATTGATTCCTACTGGTATTACTGCTCCAGAGAATTTTACGACAACTGTGAAGAAGACAGCATTATTGAGGGCGATATTTATAAGGATAGTCAGCGGTATATTGTATATCAATCTTATCCCTGATTTCCTGCATCTGATAATCAAGTTTCTCTATGGAATCCGCACAGGCTTTTAACTGCTGTTCAATCTCGTCTGTATCTTCAATTTTCTTTTTATATTTTAATTTATGCTCCAGGCTTGCCCAAAAGTCCATGGCAATGGTACGGAACTGCACTTCTGCCTTCATATATTTTTTCTCATCCGGCAGAAAAATAGGTACGCTCAAAATAAGGTGAAGGCTTCTGTAACCGTTCGGTTTTGGCGACTTTATATAGTCCTTTTTCTTTAACAAAATGACGTCATCCTGTTTGGTTAAAAATTCCGCCAAGTGGTAAATATCATCCGGAAATGAGCAGATAACCCTTAAGCCGGCCACATCTGCTACATGCTCACGTATATTTTTAATCGTAACAGGATAACCCTTTTTCTCTAATTTTTTGTAGATGCTCTCCGGAGTCTTTAGCCTGCTCTTAATGGATTCAAAGGGGTTTCTGTTATACTCTTCGGAAAACTCGGCGTTCAGCACTTTAAGTTTTGTCTCAATTTCCATGATTACGGCATTATATTCCATCATGAGTTTATTAAAGGGTTTTGCTTCGCTCAACCTTTCCGCCTGAAGTTTAATAATCTCCGACTGCTTTTTTAAAGTCTCAGTCTGTTCCTCAACCTTCCTTTCAAGTTTATTCTTATAGTTAAATAACTCTATAGTGTTTTTTACCCTATTTCTGACAATAGAAGCCTCAAATGGCTTGTGGATAAAATCGGAAACTCCCAGTTCAAAACATTGGCTTTCCGCCTCAACAGTCTGATCACCGCTTATAATGAGTATTGGAATATTTTTTGTCCAGCCTTTCTCTTTCATTCCAGAGATTACTTTGAACCCATCTATATTGGGCATCTGCAGGTCAAGCAGAATCGCCGCCATTTCATAATAATTACCCCGCAGTTTTTGCAAAGCCTGTTCTCCATCCTCTGCCGTTTCCACTTCATATTCGTCTTTCAGTATCTCTCGCAGTAATTCGCGATTTACTTCCTCGTCATCCACTATCAATATCTTTTGCATATCTATTGACTCCGTTCTATCTTGATGAAATTATATTTATTTACGCATTGGTATCAACGTTCTTATATTAGCACAATTTAGCAGGAAAGTCATTTCACCCGGATTTATATTATACAATATCAATATTATATACTCTTGAATCCTCGTTTTCGATATCTTTCATTATACGGTAAAATGTATAGCCATATTTTTCATACAACCCTGTTTCGTTGGTGGAGATATATATTTTTTTGGCTCCCTCTTCTTTCGCAATCGCATAAGCTCGTTCCAGAAGTTTTCCCATATGCCGCTTTCCTCTATATTGCGGAAAAGTATAAACAAATCCGATCCAAGGACTAAACTCCGGATTTCTTATATCATCCTGCTCCGCTAATGTGCAGAACGATACCAGTGTCTCCTCCTCTGTGAGCAATAGCACTCTAGTAGTTTCACCGCATAGCGTCTTTAACTGCTCACGGCTCAGTAATTCATACAGATATTGCCCCGCTCCCCAGTCGCTCTTCTTTATCTGCTCCAGCCAGTATTTCTTATTTTCAATGCTGTAAAATTCTTTAATCTCCATATGCTGTCAATGCTTTCCTACCTTATTAATTACATTTTATAATTTTTTCAAAATTTCTTATATATTATTAATTAACTAATTACAACACCATGAATAAAGTTCCTGCTCCGATAAGAATGCATCCTATAACAGATTTTGCAGTAAATTCCTCATGTAGGAAGATGAATGCCAGAATCAATGTTATTACAACACTAAGTTTATCAATCGGCACTACCTTAGATGCCTCACCAATCTGCAGTGCCTTATAATAACACAGCCACGACGCACCTGTAGCAAAACCGGACAGGATTAAAAACAACCAGCTCTTCCTGCTGATTTCTATTATGCCATTTTGCGTGTTCGTAAGAAAAACCATCCCCCAAGCCATGATAACTACAACCACGGTTCTGATGGCAGTCGCCAGATTAGAATTCACGCCTTCAATACCAACCTTCGCCAGGATTGAGGTAAGCGCCGCAAAAACCGCTGACAGTAATGCAAATATCATCCACATGCGATATCAACTCCTGTTAAACTTTTTCTATATACTTAATTCATCTTATTCATTTCATCTACAATTTTTTCAGGCTTTGCAGTCATTTCGACCCATGCAGGGATAAAGCCGCTTTTAACCGCATTGCGGGCAGACCTGATATTAGACCACGCAGAACAGTAGAACGGCACCTTTTCCCTTTTTAATATCTCCAATGCTAAAGCAGAGGTAAGCGAAGCTGCCACCCCCTGCCTTCTGTACTCCGGCAATACATCCACTCCAATCTGCCACATTGTATCACAGTCTGCCGAGCAGCCTGCAAGTCCGATAAGTTTTCTCCCGTCATACGCTCCTACTCCAAGAACGTCCAGTTCTTTTCTATCCTCACATAAGGCGTTACTCCACTCCGGCAGATATAAATCAGCGAAGTCAGACTGTTCCAAAAGTTTCAGTTCGTAATTACAAGGCAGCATATGTAACTTCGTGACATCCGGCAGATAGTATTCTGCCATAAAGCATATTTTCTGGCCTTTCCCCGATAATCTGTCATTAAACCAATGCATATTTGGAGTTTCAAAGCAATGATAGAATTCAAACTTTCCGATATACTCTGCAGCAATCTCCCTATATTCTTCTCTGACAGAAGCAACAATATTATTTCCATAGGAAACCAGATTACAGGCAATGGGCTCCTTATAATATTTTCTGGCATCAGGTCCGACTCCGGATTTAACCACCACATGCTCACTGCTCAGGAAATCTGACGCTTTGCAGTTTATGTCCCTTGCCGACTGTTCCATGGCAATTTGTAATATTTCTTTATTTGTCATAACAATGCTGTCCTTTCAGCGTATCCTAAACTTTCCTATTTCGCATAAGATTCTATCATTTCGCGGGAACATTTTCAACAGGCAGCGTAGGTTATTGAATAAAATTGGCATTTATGTCAAAAATATTCAATGAAGAGAATTGAAAATGGCTATGTATTTCCACATAGCCATTTTCTTAGTAACTCAATTATAATTGACAAGACATTTAGTATTCACACTAAACGAAATAAACTGCGGAAGACTCTTTTCCGGCTTTATTTCTCCCTGTTCTATCAGCTTTTTTACCTGACTTCCTGACAGCCCCAAAACTCCGGCAATTTGTTTTTCCAAACGGATTTTCAGTTGATACGGATTATGGATCGCAACTATGATCTGCTCCCCGGAATCACTGTATTCCATCGTTTCATGCAGCTTTACAAATTCATAATCTATCCTTTCAAAATCAATGTCCGCCTTGTTCTTACGAAATAACTGCATATTTTTACCAAGCATTTCTGCAAACTGTTCCTCATTTCCCAAAAAGCGCTGATATTCTTCCTTGGGTATAGATGAAACTTTTTGCCGCTCATAAATTGAAAGATTGAAGGTATGTTTACATTCCTCACATTGGTAGATCAACCAGATGTCCAGTTTATTGCCATTGGCATTTACACGAAACTTTTTTGTGTTTTTGAAATGTGTCTTTCTGCCGCATTTTGGACATCCCCGAATAACCATAAAGGAATCTTTCGGGACAATTTCATATTCAATTTTCTCTAAATAGCCCATTTGCATCTCCTGTTCATTTCGCGATAGGATGCGCCGGCTATTACATTATTCTATTTTATTTGCAATAGCCGCGCTATGCAAAATAAACGGGTGTGGTCATACAATTTTCTCCTCTCATAAATATTTGTTCCCCGGGGATCCCCATCAAAACAATTCTTTCACTGCATTTTCTAATTCATTTAAAAATCCACTGCTGACACTTGAATTAACCATAGCAACAAATCCTTTTTGAGCCTTTATCTGAAAACACATTTCTGCAGCATACCCTAAATTTGCGCCGGAATGCTCAAAATATCCATTCGGATTTTCATCAGGGACAAAAAGTCCCAGTCCGGTTAAAGCACCCGGCAATATTTTCGTCATCATTGCCTGAACACTTTCTCTGGCTAAAAATCTGCTTTTTCCTTCTGCTGCCCTCATAAGCTCCATCCCAAGAAGCAACAATTCTCTCGGAGCAGTCCACAAACCTGCTGCAGCTAATTCCGGCATAATACAGAAATCACCATTAATCTTCATGTTATACACGTCATAACCGCTTGCGTAATTTGTATGAATATGCGTATCCAATGGCTGTTCAAACGTACTCTGCAACATACCCAACGGTAATAGAACCCATTCCCTGATAATATGTTCAAATGTTTCATCAAGAATATCACAGATCACTTTTTGCCCAAGAATATATCCGCCGCCCGAATACATCCAACCTGTATTTGGCGCAGCCTGCATAAAAAGGCCGATGTTATTTGCCGGAAACTGCCCTCTCAGAATTTGTTCAATTGTAGGAATCTCCATCGTATTCAAATAACCCGTAAATCCACTTATATTGAATCCTGCAGCGTGCCCCAGCAAATTTCTAAATGTAACAACAGGGGGGTTCGCATCAAACGTTTTATAAACGCCGACATCCGAATACTGTCGTATATCCTGATCCAAATCGATGATTTCCGCTTCAGCTAGACGTAGCGCCACAACTGCAAACAAAACCTTGCTTATAGATGCTGCCTGAAATAAAGTCTCATCATTAATCTTTCTTCGAGTATCCTTGTCACAAACACCAAAACATTTGGTTTGGATATTACCTTCTTCAACCACAGCAAGTGATAACCCGGGAACTTTATAAAAATCCATCCTTTCTGCAAATTCCATTCCGAAATACTTTGTTTCCATAATTCCACTCAATATATCACACATTTATCTGATAATCTCCTCTCGCTTATATTACATTTCTCCGCTTGCCAACAGATTATCTTTCCCCATACCGCATACAAACGGATTAGAATCATAAACATGGCAAAAATCCAAAAAGTCAGAACGCTGTTTTGAATCATTCATAATCTTAACAAGCAACTCACGGGGAAGAGTCCTTGCATATGCACCGGGTCCTGCCAGTTTAATATTTTTTACGCCAAGTTCTTTCAATATATTTTCCAATTCATCCGGCATAAAGGTGTATGTAATGCACCAATGCGTACCGCCATTTTCGTACTCGGCTATTTCATCGTCACCGCCCATAAGCCCTGATGACCACAGTTCAGTGACAGCATCTTTGCTGAAACGAAAAGATTCGATTGCATTTGCTTTATTTTCAATACACCATTTGACAAAAAAATCGCTGCAGTTTTCGTCTAATATGAATTGGTTCTTTTGAATCGGATTTGCCAAATACGGTAGATATCCTAAGCGGCTAGACACACTTATGACAATACGCTTACGGCAAATACGTACCAACTCACTGATAACATGGTCCTGATTAGGATAAGTATATGAAATAGGCGCATCAAAGGAAATGACCATATCAAATGTTTTATCTTTGAAATTACCCAAGTCCTCTAACGCTCCTTTCACAAAGGTTATTCTGTCAAGAACTCCTTCTTTCTCCGCTATTTCTTTTGCCTTATCTATCATAGGCTGTGAAATGTCAAAGTGCGTAACTTCACAGCCGTGTTTTGCAAGAAGAATGGAAAATCTGCCGCAGCCCGCTCCGCCGTCAAACACAGTCTTAATCCCATCCAAATTAGCAAGTAATTCCTTTTCAATATGACTTTTTTGGATAATGTCATCAATGAAGGTTTCCTCACGGTGGCTTTCCAGCTCGCCTTTATCCGGCATATTCCACAACCGTTCTGATATTTTTCTGCTATAGTCCATAGGTCAATCTCCTTTTCCAGCCATAATAATTGTTGCACCGTCAGGATTATCAAAGACTTTTTCAATCACAAATCCTGCACTTTGCAGCACTTCTTTTTCATGCTCCAAGGTCAGCGGAATATCGAAATGCACAAAATAGGTATCCGGTATTTCAGACTGCCCTCTCCGCTTTAAGTATACGCTGCGCAAAAGTTCTTCTTCCTCATCACAACAGGCAATGTAATCTCCCAAAAGAAAAACACCGCCGCGTTTCAGACCACGATAGACATTCCGATATAGTTCCCTTTTTCGTTCCGGCAGGAAATGGTGCAGGCTTTCAAAAGAAATAACCGCGTCCCACTTTCCGTCTCCAAAATCGTACTGAAAATAATCCTGACACACTATGGTAAGATGCTTATCAGAATGTTTTTCCAGCAGTTTATTCAGCATACTTTGACATAAATCTACACCTGTCACTTTTATGTCCGGATTCTTTTGCCAAATTTTATCCAATTCCAGACCGGTTCCACAGCCTAAATCTATGATTTTTTGACAGCCGGAAGGTAAGAGCTCCGCAAACATCTGATATGATTCTTTCCAAATCGACATATGCTCTTCGTAATCACCCAGCCGCTTAGTAAAGAAATCAGACATCTCCTCAAGCGGAGTATCAGATGTATCCTGAAGCCATTGCTTTAAATCCTGTAAATATTTTTCCGTTGATTTCATACTGTTTTCTCCCATGACTTTTTATTCTCTTTTTATATAAGCAGAAATATCATAATTTCAATTCTTTATTAGCTCATATATATTGCGCATTTCTTCTCTTTCATCATATAAATCCTGATAAAGTTTCGTTTCAACCACTGAGAAACCTATCCTTTCCAGAGTTTTGCAGGAAGCAATATTTTGAACATTAGCTATAGCAACAAGTTTTTTCAGGCTATATTTGGCAAACATATAGTCTGTGAAACATTGCAGTGCTTCGGCAGCATATCCATTTCCGCGATAGTCTGCACCAATGAAATAGGTAACGCCGACTTCATTAAAATCCTCATAATATGAACTTCCTACAGAACCAATTACCAGATGACTTGCCTTATCCTCTATGGCAAATGCCAGATATTCATGATATGGATTATCCTCTGTTTCTAATTGAATTGCTTCCCTTATAAATTCACCCATCCATTTATGACACTCACTGCAATCACCATAAATTTCTGTCAAACTACCGTCAGATGCCATCTCAATAAATGCCTTTTCGTCAGATGCGAATATACTTCTTATGATCAGTCTTTTAGCCTCTAAAAACATATAATGAATTTCTCCTTCAATTATGAAAAGGGAGTTCTATTCCAACTGTCGTTTTCTTTGGCTAGGATAGCATATTTTTATACCGCATTCCACCTCACACATTTTTATAAAAAATAATGAGCCGATACCTTATGATGATATGCCCTCAAGTATCAGCTCATTATTTTACTTATTTATCTGCTCATTTCTCTTAAGATACGTTGTATGCTTTTTTCCGACAAATAGTATTTATATGCCAATTCCGATGTCTTGCTTCCGGCAAGATGTTCCTCGTAGATTTGGCGGTTACGCACCAAAAGCTCCTGCTTAATGTGTGTGCCTGTTCCCCACGCCTGTCTGCGTGCCGCCTTGCGCGGAATATAAATATTTTCTCCGTCAACATACTGTTGTATCAACTCTATTACATCAATGGGCAGAATTTCTTCTGCTCTAATATAGCCCATGTCTGCCTCCTAAACTTACATTTTTTAGGAATAGCAATGGCTATAACAACTCATTTTGTTTTGCAATAGCCAGTGCTATGCAAACATAACATATCTTCTCATATACAGATCCCCTTTCTGAACTTACTTTTTAAATAATACCATTATTCTTCTAACAAATCAATTTTTAATTATTCTCTTATAAATACATAATAGTCCGTATCATAGCCGCCCCAGCGGTAATCCCCGCTCTTCCACTCTATAATCATATAATCCTTGTCATTAACTGTCACGATTTCATATGCGCAGGCGGTATGGTTATAATACTTAAGTACATAACCTTTCGTCCAGCTCTGAATATCTTTACCCATTGTGGTTTCATCCATATAAACACTGGTTAAAAATCCATCCTCTCCAAAATGCATATGCTTAAAAAACAGTCTTTCCTGAGGGAGATGATTCACATCCGGAGCAAATTCCTCTTTATTCCGGATAAAGTCAAAGGCCTTCCAATCTCCCAGCACCCGCTCGTCATTTACAAAAGGCATATCCGTGTCATCTTCTCTGGCAATCTCACGTTTGGTATACCTTTTTTGGTCAACCTGTTTCAGCAGCAATACGGTAGGCCTCCCGCCGCGAAGATATTCATAAGATTTATTCTCCACAAACATATAACGGCTGTCTTGATAGTCCTCAATTTGATATCTGCACAAACAAGTCTGGTCGCCGCCATTCAGTTTCAGATATCCTTTCGTCCAGCTGTAAATCCAGTAATCTTCTCCGTTCGGAAGGAAATAGATTTCCCTGTCCTTATTTCCCATATCGGATTCTCTCCGCTCTCCCTGCTCGGAATAAAAATCTTCCTTTACGGCATATTCGCCCACAACCTTCCATTTACCGATAACCTGCTCATCATCCTCAAAAACAAGGTTTATATCGTCATGCAGTTCCCCCATTTCGTCACTGAGTTTTACCACCTCGGCAACCACCTGAATCTCATTTTTATCCTTGCTGCCATAGGTCATGAATCCTGAAATGCGCTGAAAATTTCTTCTTTGTATTTCCTCGTCCAGACTGCGCCATGCAGCCTGTAAAGCTTTTGGATTCAACGGTGTAGGCAGGAACATTCCCTTTATAAGCAGTTCTCCAAATGCATTTTCTTCTACTACTGACAGTGTTTCCTGTTCAACTTTCGTATTTTTCTCTTCTTTCTCAAACATCATACGCTTCACCTCCGCAATTGCAGCAAGCATGTCTCTGTATTCCGACTCCCGATGTTCCAGAATTCCCTTTATGAACTCATTATCGTCGGCATTTTTCAGAATGTCCCTGATTTCTTTCAGAGAAAGACCGCCGCTCTTTAATAGCTCAATTTTATGCACCAGCCTTATCTGGTCAGCCGAATAATAACGATAACCGGAAAAATTGTCAACATAGTCGGGATATAACAACCCCTCCTTATCATAATGCCTGAGCACCGATATGGGCATTCCCGCCATTTTTGCAAATTCACCTATTTTCATGCTTGCATTCCTTTCAAAATCTGTTTACAGTTACTTATGAAGCGCTTCATGAAAGTAGTATAAACCTAATGTATGGTTTAGAGTCAACACCGGCAAGCAAAAATTATTGCTCAATACCATCTGCTATTTTGCGGAGGGTATTGAAGTCCTGAATATAATATCCCTGTTCTGTTTTTTTCAATAAACCGCGTTTTACGAAATCAGCAAGCACATAGAGCAAATGACGGTAAGTGACTCCTAAAAATTCAGATACTTCTGTATGTTTTTCTCTGTACAGACAGTTACATGAGGTCAACAAGATAAAATTCGCCAAACGGATCTCTAATGGATAAGATTGATTTTTTGAATAATTATACGTGTTTCTTATTGCCTTTTGACTTAGAAATAAGCAAAGGTAACGCAAAAATTTTGTATCGTTCAGTATCTGTTCTTTACATTTAGTTATTTGTATCGCATAACATGTGCATGGAGTGATAGCAGTTACGCCATTCGCCGCTTCCTGCGCACCAAGCAATTCCATTTCTCCGATAAAGCACGGGGCATTAATAAAATTAATAAGGGAAATGCGTCCGTTTCCCTGAGAAATGAATAACTTCGCCCTGCCATCTATTAAATAATACAGAAAATCGGGGGCTTCACCCTCACGTAGAATACATTCCGTGCTGTCAAATTTTACGATTGATGTGTATGGATGTATATCGAAACTGAAATAATCCGATAAAGAGAAATGATTATAATATTCCGTTAACACTTCCATTTCGTTTATAACTATCATTTTTAATGTCCTTTCAAACAGTGTGAGATTTCTCATAACAGGTTATCATGGATTTTTGTATAATTCAAGAAAAGGAGGTTAGAGGTATGGTTGTAAGAATGAAACAAGAAGAATATTGGAACAGTGTATCAGAGAAGAAGGAATTTACCACCCCATTTCAGGCAGAGGAATTTTCAAAGTATGTAAAAAAGGATAGTTGTATCCTTGACATTGGCTGTGGATATGGAAGGACACTTAGCGAACTGTATCATAACGAATACCGCAACCTAATTGGCATTGATTTTTCAAGCGGAATGATAGAAAGAGGTAAACAGCAGTTTCCGTATCTTGATTTGAGGGTAAAAGAAGATATGGGAATAGCTTTGCCGGACGCAAGTGTTGACGCTGTAATTCTTTTTGCGGTTTTAACCTGTATACGGACAAATGAAGAACAGGAACAATTATTATCAGAAATTCAAAGGGTATTAAAGCCCCAAGGGATTTTGTATGTAAATGATTTTTTACTGAATACAGATGAGCGTAATCTTTCACGTTATGAGAAATTCAGAGAAACCTATGGCATCTATGGTGTATTTGAATTACCGGAGGGCGCGGTACTCAGACACCATGATGAAAAATGGATAAAGCAGCTTCTGAATGATTTTTCAGAACGAGAATATGAACGTTTGACATTTACAACAATGAACGGGCATAAATCTAATGGTTTCTATTTTATAGGGGAGTTAAATAATGTATTCAAAGAGCAGGCCTAACCACCCGCACTGCATAGACCCTATCTAAATATTGCGATAATTTTGTCAATTCATTTTTTAACGGGTCCATGCATATGTACTCTTGGTCTTCCAATCCTACGACCAACACATAATGCCAGTTACCGATTCCGCTTACTCTAACCCGGACGATTGGATAATGACCTTTTGAAAGCCATTGATAGATTACCTGTTCATCTACATCGCTGTAAACATTTACCGAATATCCGCCTATGTTTTCAATAGCTGACCACTGGATATTACCTTCGCTGTCATAGACATTATTCCCAGAAAATATCTTATTTAATTCACCCGGTGTCACCTCTTGTGTCCCTTCCATGCTGAGCGCTGATGCGATACAGGTCACCAGGCATCCTGATGATTTCATTGTAAATGAAGAGTTTCCCAACGTATCTTTTGCCCATCTCTCATCATCCTGCCTATAAGCGGTTACTTTATTCAAAATCACCTCTGCCCTATCAGTTTTTACAACCACACCATGGCGAATCCTAAAACAAAATAATGCAATGGCTAATACTATTATTACTGCAAAGAATATTGTGATATGGTGTCTAATATTTAAATTCGGTTTCATCAATTACTTGCCATGTTTTGTCAGAAATTTTATACGCCAGTTCATCAAGTTTGTCTGCAGGCACATAGAGAATACCTGTAATCAGTTCCTCATAAAACTTGGCTATAAGCGGTATTGCGTCTCCATCTTCAAACTTGAGAAGCGCTTTACCAAGTGCAGCTATTATAAACGGCGGATAACCTATAGCTTTGCAAATCTCTTTCATATCTTTTGATTTCGTCGCTTTCGTTACGGTATCATGTGCGACAATTCTTGCACTTTCCCACCCGCGACTGATGTTATCTTCCATAGCTTTCATAAATGTGCTGTGTTTTAAGCCTGCTAAATAAGCTGCCCTAAAGGTTATAACATCCGGATAACAGATACATGGTATACGTTTACAGATACCATTTCCCGATGCCTTGGCAAACTGTTTACGCCAGTCGTCAAATAATTTATGTAAGTCCGTATGCTGCCAGGATTGAATCGGACAGCAGGTATAACCGGGTGCACTATCATACTCAACTGCTTTCTCAGGCAGCATTGCTACCTGCTTTACTATGAAGTTCTGTTTCTGATAAATTATTTTACCATATGGTCTCCAATCATTAGGTTCAACGTTCATAATATGTCCTCCTTTGATAAAAAAGTAAACACCGTTCAGATAATTTACTATTACTTTATTACGGCTTCTGATATATAGTCTAAATTTATTATAACTGTTTCCGGACTTTACGCAAACAATTATTTTACATATTCACAAGCGCAGATACATCCTCCATTGTATACTTCTTGGCCTTAATAACCACACTATTCTCCTTAAAAATCTCCCCAATAATCTGAAGTTCCAAAGCCTTTCTTCTCTCTAAATGCGCAATCAGTCCATCCATCCCCGTCAGCATATGTTCTTTTCCGTATGGCGACTCTTCCAGATACCGAAGCATCAGCGGAAACCACAATTCATTTCCGTTATCATCTGAACGCTCTTTTCTGATAACATTAATTCCACCCCGAATATCCTCCACATCCAGATAGATAATCTTATACGGCTTACCTGCAAGGACATTCTTTAATCTACTGTAAAAATCCAGTATCTCCTCATCCGTCATCATAAGATACAGCATTTGATTTTCGATAGTATTTTGCAAAATGGAACACTCAAAAATCTGTCCTATTTCATTCCATTTTCTAAAGCGTTCAAAAATCACATTTTCGAAAGATTCTTTATCCAGATTCCCATTATATATTTCAAACTTCTCCATATTTTTGTGAAAGTCCGGAACGTCTGTAATTATCTGTGTGTAACAGATAATTTTATGACTTTCTTCCGTAACTGTTTTTCCCTGAATTTCTACGCGGAGTGAAGGATACTCCGCCAATATCCTTTTATATTGTTCTTCCGTAACATAAGCGCACCATGCCAGCTCAACAGGTGAATAATCTCCCTCACGGAAAACCTTATACTCTTTTAACTTATCAGAAAGCCTCTGCACAAATGTAGTTTTTCCGGCGCCCTGCAAACCCTCTATAAAAAAATTATTTTGCTGCATGCAGTCGTCTCCTGTCTTTCATTCATAAATAAATCACCCAAACTTATGCTTACAACCTAATTATATTAAAAACCTTAAATGAAATCCAGTTTGATTTACCTTACTTTGTATATTTTAATAGAATCAATTTCCAAATACATATCGTTTGTACGGTCTACCGCATAAAACATCAACCTGCAGGATGCCGCAGGATTTGCCTTGTATGTAACAATACCTGTACTGAATTTATCCGACATCGGAACGCAAGGATACCAGCCTGTCTGGTCTGTCTTAATACCCCATTGCCCAATACCTCTTACAAAGTATTCAAATCTGTAAGCAGTACCCTCTTCCAGTATAGAAAATTCTCCGTCTGTCAACTCTTTAAGATCAATATAATACCCTGCCTCTTGCGTTCCATATGACTGACGCCTCAGGCATAATACTTTGCCCGATGGGCTATCGTCACTTTCTATCACATTGCAAGACATAACATTTGAATCATCGGTCTGATATTCGCCAAATGAATATGGCCCTTGCGCGGCGCTAAAAGATGCAATCAACAGATCTTCTTTTACTCCTCCGTCATTGATTTTCGTCCCTTCCTCCAGCAAAATGCCAATTCTTGCATCCACCTCTCCATTGATTACAGAATTTGAAACGACCACATTTTCACCTGCATAATTAATAAATGCCCCATTCAGTGTACAGCCGATAATTTTAATATAATTTGCCGCTGTGACAATACCAATACTTGCCTGTGCATTACCATAAAAATCAGAGTTGGAAATAGTAATATACTCACATGGATTTTTGCTATAATTGGTTTCAATATCAATGCCGTATTCCGGTGCTGTCCCATTGGCATAATCAAATGAACACTGATCCACGGATACATACTTTCCACATACAATAGACAAGTTATTTCTTCTGTTGTTACGAAGGTTACATTTTTCAATTGTTATATTATTACATCCTGCAGGTAAAACGTACTCATGGTGGGAGCCAATATAAATACCATCGCCCCAGCATTCGGAAATGCTTACACCGGTAATTATGATATCGCTGCTGTCATAGATACCGATTCCCATTCCCCACTCGCCCATCTTACCACTGTGTTCATAACGTTCCCCTACAATCCGGCCACCGGAAATCATAACATTTTCTGCATTATTTATATGAATTACATTATATGATATGCCGGAATTACCAATGGCCTTTAACACCGCATTCGGTGACATCACAAACTTCTTATTACTTATGCTCTTCAGTTCGATTCCTGTCTGAGCATCAATCCTGTATATTCCGGCAGGAACATATACTGTGTCACAATTTCCGTTAAGATTTTTTATCGCTTCATTAAACGCCTTGGTATCATCATCTTCTTCACAAGTCCTAAACATCTGGGGTGTAAGATAATTGCCCTCCGGTGCATCTTCTTCCTCGCCATTTACAATAACCAGACATTTCTCAACAAATTTGCGCTCATCTGCATATGCATTGATAACCGCCATTCCCGCTCTATGCAATGTAACTTTACCATTGATGTCTACAGATGCTATCTCCGAATTTGTACTCTCCCACTCAATAGTACTGTAAGTTGCACTCTTCGGCTGAATCTCTGTCGCTGTCAACTGATATTGTGTTCCCACACTCTGTTCAATCTTTGTTGTATTTAGCGTAAAAGAAGTTACCTGTATAACGGATACCATTACTTTACAAGTCGCTTTTTTACCCGTATCCTGCGCAGTCGCCGTAATAGTTGCCTTTCCCGAATTATTTGCTGTAACTATACCATCCTGACTGACTGTCACAACCTCACTGTTGGAAGCAGCCCAGATAACGGTTTTATTCCAAGCATCCTCCGGAACAATTGATGCTGTAAGTTGAAAGCTGTTCCCAACTCCAATAGAAACCGAAGTCTCGCTCAACGTTATTCCTGAAGCGCGGACCGTCACATTATTTTTTTTGCTGATTTTGAAATAACACGTTCGTGTTCCTCCATAATCTCCGCTTCCTCGCAATATTACTATAGCCGTACCGACTTTGATATTATTTGCATATGATACGACCTGATAACAGGACTCTGTAATTTCTTTTCCATTCTTAGCATCACTCTTGTTGGCATATATATGAATATCACTTGCTTGCAGCTCTATTTCTTTCCCTGTATACTCCTGTGTATCTATCACAATATATAATCTGCTTATGCTCGTATTGTATATACGATAGCTTCCCGTAATAGAAGTACCTGCATAGTTGTTAATACCCGATACAGTAACATGCACAATCGTCCCCGGCTGAGGCAGCAATCCATCCGCCATTCCGTCATAATTGTAAATCAACGTCTTATCATAATCTGTTCCTGCTGCCAATTTTTTTCCGTTAATATCTGTAATCGTCACATCAGACTTCCATGCATTTTCTTTACTGCTGTACTGTTTATCCGCAACTGTTATACTTCCCTTACTGATATCAGCAGAAATAACCTCTATTTCCGTAGTGCTCTTATACCCTTCATAATTTCCTTTTCCCGCAATCTCACAAGTCATCATGCCAACTTTTGAATTATCCTTTAACTTGATCGAATAATCTGTTTTACTGCTCAAAATACAGGAATCTTCATCCTTAAGATTAAATTGCGGATTTGCTCCTCCCTTAGTATAGACTGCTATCGGTTTCTCGTTTTCATCGGTTTGGCACCACTCGAGATGCAGGGCTGTGTTGGGATCGATCTTAAATGTCATTTTGATCGATCCGGTATACCTGCCTATACCTGTAAAGGTGACTGTCGCCGTTCCTACTTTTTTATTATCAGCGTATTTTACAGTATAATCTATACCTTCCGTAAGAGATTCGCCGGCATCATCCTCATAATACATAAGTACGCCGGTCTTATTCTGACAAATGCCGCCTTTATCATTCACTTCTTTCTGTGAAAATGTGATTGACGCCTGCCAATTATCTCCACTTTGAGCATTATTGATACTCCTATCGCCGACCACCTTAATACTTACCTTTTTGATTCCACGATACCCTGCTGCAATTCCGTCTTCTGACGGAAAAATCTCCACATAACCGGTTCCTGCACCGTTCGCATACACTTTATGTTCATAAAGGCAGGGATCAACAATCGTTTTGCCCAGCTTCACGGTGCTGACATTGACATCCTCTGAAGATAGTTCTTTGCCTTGATACACGTACTCTTTTTTATCGAGTGTAACAGTCGCGGTTCCAAAATCATAATTCTTATCTTTAACAACTGTCAGATTCATTGTAAATGAACCTGTATAATTACCTGTTCCATTAACAGTATATTCGTAAGATATGCCCTCTTCATATGAATCTCCCATTGTATAGGATTCAGGCAGACTACTGTAATCACAAACAAAATCCTTATTGCATACAAGCTTTTTACTTCCGAAGTACAATACCGGCTCCGGGATTTTCAGCTTTTTACTATAATAAATCACCTGCTCATAGCCCTGAGTATGATTCCCGTCAATATTCCGTGGTGCAATAGTAAAATATAGTGTCCATACGCCACTATATTGTCCTCTCATGGTAATCGTAACGGAAGGCGCATTGACTGAGTAATATGCAGCTGCATTAATATTATTTTTATATGTCAGCACATAGTCTATCTTCTCCTTAAGGAGCGTACCTTTATGATAAACACGAAGCTGTTGAGTAATTTTGCTGCCGGTATAAGTCAGCGCTTCACTTTCTTTCTCGAAACCGGTAATCCACATATCATCAGAAATTTCTATAACATTCCCGTCTTGATCTATAGGATAATCATTGTTTTTCCCAACGTCCGTCCTGTCCGGCATCGATTTGCCGGCATGTATTGCGGAGTCCACAGATTCTTCAGAAACGTCCTCACCATCTTCCTGTATAACTGCAGAATCCTGTTCCTCCCCATCTGTCTCACCGGTTTCCGCGTCGTCTTCTTCATCAGACCGGAAATCCTGATTGTCAATATCCGGCTCCGTAGATTCTTTCAAACCATTACCTGCACCGGCGGTTATAGCATTGTCGCACTTTTCATCAGGCGCATCGGCTTCATCAGTCTCAGCAAATGCTGTATTTTCATTTGTTTCTGATGTCCGTTCTTCATCTTCACCGGCTATCTGCTCCTCGTTTTCCTCTGTTTTCATAACTTTAACGGGTAAAGTTGTGACTGCCGTATATTCAGTCTGTTCTTTTATAGAATGAAAAGCTGCCCGAATGTAATAATCGTAATGAATATAAGAATCGTCATCTTCAAGGTTACCGGCGGATATAACCAACGTCTGATACAAGCTGATGCTCTTATCCGTTTCTTCCTTTATTGTAAAATACGGAGAAGAAGTCACCGTTTCAAACTCCGTCCAGTCGTCTTCGCCATTCACAATATTAGCAGTACCGGGTTCTGCTCCGGCTTCTCCGCGAAGAATACTCCATGTAAGTATATTTTCATCGTCCCAGTCACAGGCAGCAGCAATTTTCCAACCGACAAATAAACGAATCTCAGAAGACTTCTCAAGTATAATCGGAATGTCATAAGTATCTCTATAATTATTAAAACCCTTAAAATCAGATAAAACATCTTCACTACGAATTTGACCAATATGTATTGCTTCAGATATAGACACAGGTTCTTGTGTTTCAGGTAGTTTGTCAGCGTCGCAGAAATCTTCTGCAGATATATCACGGTCTTTAATTCGGTCCTGCTCTTCTTCTGACCGGTTTTCTTCTGATTGTTCTTCTTTTTGTTGTTCTTCTGTTTGTTCTTCCTCTGTTTGCTCTTCTTCCGGCTGCTCTTCCTCTGTTTGTTCTTCTGTCCGTTCTCCCTCTGACTGTTCTCCCTCTGTTTGTTCTTCTTCCGGTAATTCTTTTGTATCTTGCACTGAATTGATATCATCCGAATCGACATCTCTGTCTGATGCAGCATCTTCGCTGTGTTCAACATTTATTTCTTCTGCATATATGGTATTTCCCGGCAATGGTAACGCATTTACCATCATAACTGCAGTTAATACCGCTGCAAATACTCTTTTATATAAAATCTTATGCATGAAAATGCTCCTTGTTTTTAATTCCTTTAGCAGGATTAATTATAACAGAAACATTAGAAAATTAAAAGAAACGGAAGAAATTTCCATGCTGCATTGCCGTATAAATTCTTACCGCTATATTATTTGTTTCACAAAATAGATAGTCCTGCATATCCATATTATTTTCATACAACCGGTTCACTATCTCATTAATAAATCTTTTTATAACATTCTCGATATCAGCAATTGATTTCCCTTCAAATACATTTGATAATTGAAGATATTCTTCATGCAGAAATTCGATATCGTCAAAAGGTTTTCTAATTGCAATATGACCGATTATATTTGTCAATACAATGCTGCAAATGTTTTCTATCATATTACGGTAATCAGAATCGTATTTTTCCAAAACCGAAATGATATAATTTCTATCAAATGCACCTAAAAATATTTGCTCTGTCTGAATGGCCCGGATATATCTATAAACTGCGTTTGCTCCTTTCATAGAACTGCAATCTGTCAGCAATGGATAATCCAAAGTCAGAATAGTATTCTGCGGGCAGAATTTTATGTCATACCATTTCAAAAAATGCGGGATACCCTTTTGTACCGTATCATGTAAACACTTAACCCCAAAGTCCTCAAATTGAAGAGAAATCTCATTATATATTTTATTTATATCCTCCACTTTTTCAAATAAAAGTTTTGCGCCAATATTATATTGCTCTTTTACAGAAATATCCCTATTGGCAAGACCGTCTGCACATGAATCGTTATATTCACTCAGACAAAATAAAACAGCTTCCATAAGCGACTGCGCTTTTTCATAAGTGATAGATGTACTTTCGTAACCGGTATATTTTTGCGCCAGTTCAGAAACTATAGGAAGCAGTTCATCCATTTCATAATCCATATTTATACTTATACTCCTTTCTCAAAGTGTGAAAAATTTATTTTTCACACTTTCTACCTCCAGCAGAGTTCACTTAATGCTTCTAAATACAGCCCCTTATCCCATCTTGGTACAATATCAAATTTCTCAAATTCTCCATATCCCTGCGTCTCTTTATATCCTCTGTAACCTGCTCTGATAGCTTGTGCAAAAATATCCAGACAAGTTCCTTCAAGATAATCTAAATCTCCATAGCACACCGTTTCAAACTGTTCTCTCATAAAATTAATAAGTTCATCATCTGTAATCTCATCATGCATTTCATTTTTATAGAGATAAAATATTTCCTGCAATCGTATCAACGTTTCTACATAGTTATTCTGTGATATATAGGAAGAATCACAAAATGCATAAATAATCTGCGGCAAAATGCTTTGTCCAAATTCAACCCTCCGTTCGGTTTTGAGTGTATTATTCTTTTCCGTAAGCAAAAGTTCGGCGTCTTTTTCCGATAATGCCAAACCAAATTTTTCCGTATACTGATTTGTCTCTTGTACTTGTTTCAGCCATGTTTGACTGTTCAATAACTCCATCCAATTTTTCTCACCCATATGCATACCTCCTTTGGAATATTCAGTATATCCCCAGCCGGTATGCGATACAAGTCTTGAATTTTGGCGGTTTTTATAGTATAATAAATGCAAGCTCAGCAGCTTGCATTATAAGAATTACTTCGTAATTCTTATTGGAATGGTGTACTTTTATCGCTTTTGTGGCTATGATATAGTAATTAAGGGAAGAGGCGAAAAGACCTCTTTCCTTTAACTTTTTTTATTTGCGATTTATCATTTTGCACATCCCGTATATACGATTGTTTTATTTGGCATAATGATTACATCATCATTAGCATGTTCATGGAAAAGCTGCTCCAATTTGTTGATATACTCCGCATAATTTATATCTTGCTGTTTTAATGAATATGAACCCGATAAGCTCCTATTTATAAATTTTTCCTTATCATAGTATAACGGATTATCATATTCCAATCTTTCATATTTATTATCGAAAAATTCCCTTATTCTCATATCATCTTTTTGCATTCCGCCGCCAAAGCCTTTAAATTCAGGGCAGTATTCCTTGTAAATCTTATAACTTTCTTGTGTTATATCTGAATTCATGTCGCGCATATTCCACACTAGAAATACTTGCCCGCCTGTCTTAATAATTCTTTTACATTCTTTTTTAAATAATTGTACATCAAACCAATGAAAAGCTTGTGCCACTGTGACAAAGTCAACCGAACAATCCTGTAAGGTGGTGTTAGATGCATCACCTTCTATAAAGTTGCAATTCTTATATTGTCCTAATTCTAAGATTGCCTGATTTCGCATATCTTTATTTGGTTCTACACAATAGACATAAGAGCCTCTTTCAATCAATTGTTTTGCAAACTTTCCAGTACCGGAACCAATATCCGCAATAATAGATTCTACTGAAAATCCAAATTTCTCGTATAATTCTGTCAAAAATTCATCCGCATATTCCGGTCTTCCCGCTGCATAAACCGATGCCAGTCTATTGAATTTTTCTGTTGTGTCCATTTGCCAACCTCCTACTCAAATATCCGATTTATCGAATAATGTAACATTACTATCTTACCATACAAAAACAAACAATTCCATTAAATCACACGTTTTAGTGAAAAGGAATACCGCTATGAAAAGCAGGGTTTTAGTCATAAACATACTGCAAAACTCCTGCTATACCCGAAACCATTGGTTAAAAAACTCAATGATTTATCCTTTGACTTTAGATGTGTGAAACCGTATACTCTATCTTGTAAAGCGTAATCGAAAACATTATCAAGGCGCCATCTGTCGAGGTTCGCAATATCATTTATATTGGCAGGAATCGTGTGAAAAATAAATTTTCACACTTTGAGAAAGGAGCAAGGTTATTAGCATGGAAAGTGTAAAGTATCATGGAGTGGCTATGGGCGGAAAAATATATTCTCTGCGCATGGCAAAGCGGATGAGCCAGGAGCAGCTGGCAGCTGTACTCAGCATCAGTCCGGCAGCTATTTCCAAATGGGAACGGAATTTGTCCAAACCAAGCGTTGAGATGCTGTGGGCACTGGCTGATTTTTTTGAATGCACTATTGATGAGCTGGTCGGCAGAACATTGATACAGATTAACAAAGTAGGAATGTATGACGAGAAAAAATTCCGGCTTGCCGTGATAGGAGATGATTTGCTAAAATGCAGTGAAATCAGCAGGATGGAAGGACTGCTTGCTATGGAATCTTATGTTCCCAAACTCAAAAGCGGAAGTAAATTTCTTGCTTTTTCAATTCCTTATATCATGAATTTATTTATGAAACAGGCAGATATGGATGAGGCATTTCGATTCCTTGAAAATTATGTTACGACTTTGCCGGAGGAAGAACATCAGGAAGGAAATATGGTTGCAGCGGTACTCAAAAAAATATTCTCCGGAGCAAATCCTGTAATTCTACAGGAACTGATTGCATCGTATATCGGTATAGATTACTGCGAAAGAAACGGAACAATGAGTGAAATGCTGAAATATTCACGACAGGAAATCCTGAATCAATACAATGATAAAAAGATGTATTCTGACAACACTAATTTATTAGAAGAATTCATACATGTGGGAGATTTTGAGATTCAGTCAATCCTGCGAAATTTGGACGATCAGACATTGACAGCGGCGCTGGTCGGTGCATCCGGCAATGTCGCAAAGGTTTTCATGACAAATCTATCGGACAGACTAATGTACTTTATTCATGAAGATATGGAACAGTGGACCGGAACTGAGGAAGAAATTTTGATGGCACAGAAAAGGGTGTTGGAGCTTGGATATTTCTGTCTGAACAGCGAAGAGAATCCAGAGGAATGAGGCTGTGTAAGTTGAATGGTGCAATATTAGAATAACCATATATATAATAAAGCATAATTATTTTTGGATGGGCGGTGTATCCATCATCTCAGGTACTCTTCTCAGAGTGCGTCGGGAACCATTTCCGACCTCAAAAATAGTTATGCTAATTATTATCATATTCCCTTTTCATTTATAATATACTATCATTCTTCTTCTCTGTCAACGGAAAATTCCTTTATTCTTCCACTGTATAATCGTCTTGATATTTTAGATTCCTGTATATCATGCATCGTAGAAACATATAAATAGTTTTCATCTGCATCTAATTTGATTCCAACCAAAACATTATCAGCATATCTCTTAATTAACTCTATACATGAATCGTGTTCATTTTGATTTATGCCAACATAATCTGGCATCAAAATTAATATCTGGTATATAATCTATATATTTTAAACATTTAAAGTGCTTCCTCATAATCATATGCGAAGGTAGTCCTTTTGATCTATATATCTCTAAATCTCCGATATTTATTCCTAAAATCTCATTGACTTTAGAATTATAGTTTCCTACCTTTAACAATTCTTCTTTTTCTTCCATTCAGACATCCTTATCATTTTATCTAAAAATTACTGTATATCAGTCTGTCCAATATTTTTTCAATCCTCCAACGAAACCTTAACCTTTTTCCCCATAGCCGCCGCTGTTTTTACGAGAAATTCCAATGTCGGATTATAGTTGCCGCTTTCAAACCGAGTGACATTGGATTGAGGGATTCCGATTCGTCTTCCCAGTTCCACCTGCGTCATACCTATTTCTTTACGGTAATTTTTAAACAGCTCAATAACTTCCTGACGCGCTTCATTCTGCTGTACTTCTATTAAGATTTCCTGTCCCTGAAAATTAACAATATGATCCATCCGACTCATAACTAACTCCTATCTGCTTTATAGTTATATTCTTTCCAGCCTTTTCCCGGTATGTTTTATTACTTTTTTATATGAACTTAAATTTTTATTTCCGGCTTCATAAAAGATCTTTTCTACTATCATAAAATCTTTCCCTTTTTTAGTATCTACAAGTAACACATCCCCCGGAACAACCGGCGTTTTTATATCATATATCCATTTGTAATGCTTTTCACTTTTTACGGTAATATCATCTTGCTCAAATACACCATGCCTTCCTGCAACAATTTTCTTATATGGGACATCGCTCTCTACACGATAGATTTCAAGTCCGTCAACTATATTCTGCCTTAACTTATATTTTTGTGCAAGCAGATAGGAAACATATCCATCTGCCAGACAATCATTCTCATCTACCAGTATACCATGTGGAAGTTTGTTTGTCTTCAGATAATACTCTTCATAATATGCCATCTTAGACGCTTTCGGCCAAGCCATCTGAGTACAGTCAATGGCATCCAAGCCCTTATTAAAGCACTTATTCCCGGTCAGGACATAATCATAAATGCCTTTCAGCCAATCACAGGTCTCCAGCTTATGAATCGCATCAAATACAATATCATCCCTTCTTTTTTGATCCTGTGGAATATACATATTGTGGAAGCCGCTGTACTTAAGACCTACCGACAAAAGCATATCATCCATTTTATTAAGCAGTTTTTCCTGCTCCGCTGCTTTTACATTCTCTAATTTTAAATAAATATAAACTGTTTCGTTCATTAAGCCCTCCTATATCATATTTGGTATATATCTATTATGATATATTTCTGGAGGGCATTTGTCAACACTTATTATAAATTATTTTTTCTTAACAATATACGCTGTGAAATTCATTCCGATATCGACGCCAAATTCTAAGGCAGCTTTGCCAAGCTCATTGTCGTCGGTGCGGAGACTGCGGTATTCATATTGCTGTTCATAAACAATTTCAAAGCCGCTTTCAATAAAGCGGTCGTGCCAGGATATCTGCTCTTCAAGAAAGCAGCTCCACGGCTGTCGGTTCATTTTTTCAAATAATCCAATAATTGCAGAGACATCCGACCACTCATTTTCTATCGTATAAAGTAAACCTCCGTCAGCAAGAGTACGGTATATTTCGGATAATGCCAAACGATAGCCCGAATCTCCGCTGCGGGTAGAAGATATCCCGATAAAGCTGCTGTATGCCTGTACCGTTCCGCTTTTTATCGGAATATCCAAAACAGAAAACTGCGCAAAGTCAAGCGCCTCATATTTTTCCTTATCATCAAGATAACGTTTCCACTCGCTTACAACAAGCGAGCTGGCATCTGTTGCCATGCAGGGAAAAGAGGAATTTATTTGTTTTATAGACGGAATCAGGCCCATACCAGGACCACAGGCAAGCTCAATGACCGGGCGGCCAGCTTCGATGATAGCAGAAATCAAATGGTTTGAAGTCTGATTCTCTAAAAATTTGCGTTCGTTCCAATTTTTTTGAAACCAGATATTTCTCCAATCATCAGCATCTTCTTCGGTAAAATTATCTCCGTCATCATCGGCATTAAAATAGAAAATTCCATTTTCTTCCCTATCCGGAATTTTTGAAAAGATATCTTGTCCCGCATTTTTACATCTGATTTCTATGGACTGCATGCTGACTCCTTTTATCTTGATTGTTATTCTGATATCTAAACTATTATATTATAGCCATATAAGCGATAAAAGTATAATCTCAAGCTCAGGCTGCCGAGCCTGAGCTTATTATATCATAGCCACTAAAGCCATAAAAGCAAATCATTCTAGCAAGAATTGCATCGCAATTCTTGTAACGCAAGCTGCCGAGCTTGCGTTTATTATACCACAAATTGTTTATGTCGAAAATTATTTTCCTTTATGATAAAATTAGAGAATAAGATATTTAATAAAGCAAGCATCGAAAGTTAAGAAAGAGCATAATTCAAACAAGAGGTAATATTTTATGAGCGTATGGGTCACAACCCATACACTTCGCTGCTCAGACAAATGGATGGCGGCTCCGGATTATATCAAAGCGACAGGTTGACAGATTATTTACAAAAGATTAAGCAGACTGTTGATTATAAGCATTGGCTTTTCGGTCACATGCATGTTAATCATACTTTTCATTGGGAGAAAAGCAGCTGTTTATATGAGCAGATTATCAGGATTTTATAATCCGCATCACTCCCGGATAATGCTCCACTGACGCATTATCACGTTATCCAACTTAACTTCCGCATTACCGCCAATATAGAGTCCGCAATCAGCAGGCACTTCAAAGTATATCTCACTTGGAGAAAAATCAAAAGCATACCCCTTGAGTGCAATGTTGGCAGACTGCTTGCGTGTATAATCGATATTACGCAACTCTACCTCGCGAATATTTCCATTAACGCCGTACACACCCATGGCATTCTCGCCCGTACAGGTTACATTTTCAATATGTACATTACGAATTGCACATTCTGTTCTTATGTGCGGATGTTGTTCAGCGGGAATATAATTGTCATGTCTCACTGCCATCATAAAAATCGGCTCGCCGTTGCCCCACCAGTTACTGGCACGAATTTTGGTATCAATCAACATATTACTGACGCGAACATTCTCTACTAATGAACTTTCGTCATTGCACATTAAGCACAACCCGTGATTGCTTTCCTTAATGATACAATTAGAAATCAGCACATTGCGCACAATACTGTAAACATAACCAATAACAATGGCTTTCGAACATGAACGCAGTACACAGTTCGTTATAACAATGTCCTCACAGGGCTTTTCCCAATTTGTGATAATAGGGCTGTTCAGGGTAATCTTCCATATTACCTGAAGCTTTTAACACTGCGCCACTCTCCAAATGCAGGGATGTACCGTTCAATACTATCGTCCCCGTCATGAAAACGCCGGCAGGAATGTAAACCATGCTGCCCGATTTTGCAGCTTCATCCAGTGCCGCCTGAATAGCCGCGGTGTTCATAGTCTTCCCATCACCTATTGCTCCAAATGCCGTAATATCAATCATCTCAATCCCCATGCTCCTTTGCAATGCTGTCTTAATTCAACAAACAAGTACCGTTTGTTGCAATGATTTCTTTGTATCTGTGCGCCGAATCCTTCCATATACGCTGTTGTGTCATATAGTCCACATAAATTAAGCCGAATCGCTTCCGATATCCGTTATTCCACTCAAAATTATCCATGAAAGACCAATACATATAGCCAAGAATGTCCACTCCCTCACTTATTGCCCTATGCACATTCTTAAGATGCTGCTCGATATAATCAATTCTCTGTATATCATGAATACCTCCATCCTGCAAAGGCCAATCCAGATTTGCCATACCGTTTTCTGTTATCAGCAAAGGCAGACCATACTTCTCTTGCAAAAACTTAGCCATGTAGTAAATACCCTCCGGTTCAATAGGCCATTCAACAGCAGTTTCAGCATATCCGGGCTTCTTAGCATCGGAATATCTGCTTGCCTGATAATAATTAAAGCCAAAGAAATCCAACGGCTGGCTGATTAGTTTCATGTCCTCATCCGTATAGTCCGGCAGCCATTCAGCAAATTCTTTCAAACCATCCTCGGGATAACGACCATGATAAATCGGTTCCGTCCACCAGGAAGTGCACCAAAGACCATTATCCCTGCTGCATCCGAACATCTTCTGTTTTGCCGCTTCAATATCCTCCGGAGCAGAACTATCCGGCATCACATAATTCAGCGCAGGTGCAAAACCTATCAACGGTTTCTTTTTCGCATATGTGCGGATTGTCTGAACAGCTTTACCATGCGCCAATAACATATTATGTGCTACATCAAATGCATACCGTCTGCCCACGCGCATACACGGGGCATGAGCGCCTTCCTCGTAACCAAGTTCTACAAAGCATTGCGGCTCATTGATGGTGAGCCAATGATCCACACGGTCTGACAGATGATCGACAACCACCCTCGTATATTCCGCAAACCAGTCAACACATTCCCGGTTAAGCCATCCGCCGCGCTTCATCAGTTTTTCGGGATAATCCCAATGAAAAAGGGTCACATAAGGAGTAATGCCGTTTAAAAGAAGCTCATCTACCAAATCACTGTAAAACTTCACACCTTTCTCATTCACTTTTCCTGTACCATCCGGCAATATTCTTGGCCAGCTGATGGAAAACCGGTATGCCCTGAGTCCCATCTCCTTCATAATACGAACATCGTCCCTGAAGCGTCTGTAATGATCACAGGCAACATCACCGTTTTCATTGTTCACCACTATTCCGGGCTGTTTTGAACAAATATCCCAAATTGATACGCCTTTACCGTCAGCTGTCGGACTTCCCTCAATCTGATAAGCTGAAGTTGCAGCACCCCATGTAAAATCCTTCGGAAACATCTCTACTTATCCTCCTGTTAACTGATACCCATTTTAACAGACACATGTAATTTCTTCTCATGGCATATTAACTTATTTTTCCACTATATTGACTTCGCATGCTCGTCCTTTCTTTTACGAACTGTTTTGGCGTACAATGGTATGTTTCTTTGAAAATTTGATAGAAGTAGCTGACATTATTAAACCCGCACAAATAACAGATATCAAGAATATTCTCTTTTCCTTCCAACAATAACTCGGCGCTGTAATCAATCCGCTTCATATTGACAAATGCAGTCGGCGTCAGTTCTAAATACTTTTTAAATGACCGATTCAGATGTTCTTGTGATACTCCCGATAATTCAAGCATTTTAGGCAAACCTTCTACGAAGTTTTCGGTTTCGCTCATTTCTTCCATAAGACCTGATAACCACAGCGGTATGATTTTATCCTGCTGTTCACGGCCAAACTTCATTTGATATAGCAATTCCGGCAGCATCGACAAAAAATACTGCCTTCTTTCCTGCCCTCTTGACTTCTTATTTATCAGCAGCAGTTTCTCCGTCATATCCCAGTGACTGCCACCTATGTAAATAATTTGCGATGGCAGGTAAGGTTTCACAAATTCCTGTATATCCATTCCTAAAAAATTACAGGCAGACTGAACCAAATCACACTCTACACCAATAGAAAGCATTTCCATGTCATAGTTGTTGATAAAGCTGTAATGATGCACATCTGCAGGCCGAATAAACACAAGCGTACCTTGAGACAAAACCATTTTCTGTCCATTAATATCGTGAATGGCTTTCCCTTTTAACACATAAAAAAACTCATAAAAATCATGGGTATGACATTGAAAAGTTTCTTTCACACTTACCTGATGTAAAAAACCTACTCCACTCAATTTATCATTTTCCGGCAGGGATAAAAGAACGGCATTTTCAGACATAAAATTAATACCTCCTGATAGGCTTATTATATTACAAAACAATCAGGCATTCTATAAAAAAAGACTTATTCACGTTCCTTAAAGACTGGCACCATACTGCATGAAAGTCAAAAATAATCCCAGAGCAACAATACCGGCCATCAACAGACACCAAAATACGCTGATAACCGTTGACGCAATATTTACAAAGCTGCGGCTTTCATTGTTTCTGACGCATATAATTGAGAGTATCAAACCTATCATAACACAGGCAATATTGATGCCTGCCCAAGCTGTGTTTACCCCTTCCGGCAGCGAGGCTTTAAGAAACACAGGGATGAGAGTTGCCAGCGGAAGGACGCTGATCACCAGCGTAATCTTGCTTAAAGTTTTCTTATTTTTACAGTCCATAATCATTTACCTCATTTCTTTTTTACCAAAATTTATTACAGCAACCGCAAGTACCAACGCGAAAACCAGCACCGCAACCGGCAGGAAAGGGAACAATGAAAATGCCGCAGTACCTGATTCCGCCGTAAAATCATGCAGGGAGCAGGACACCAGATAGCCGCTGTAACAATACGGATAGGCTATCCATAAAGGTGTATTTGCTACCAACACACCGGGAATTACAAGCAGCAGGTTTAGTCCCACAGAAAGCAGCGGCTTTTCAAACAAAACAGTGATTGCCCACATAGTTCCCACGCATGGCAGCATTGTAAGAAAAAGTCCTATGCACCATTTCAGCAGATAAAAAGCAGGCAGCGTTTCAGCCACTCCCATTATGCTTGTGGCAACTGTCCCGGCAGCCACAAACACTGCAAGGAATACGACCATCTCCATAAACAGGTGAAATGCCAGAACACAAAATTTAGCCATAGAGAGTGCATACCGGCTGACCGGCAGCGCCAGCATTTTTAAGATACCGTTATTCCCTGTTTCCCGTCCTGCAATCATCACGCAGACCACAATCATGGAAAACGGCAGCAGATAGTAAGCATACACCAGTGCACTCTGAATGAACATAGCCGGCCATGCGTTTGTATATTCAGGTGTAAAGTACCTGCTCAGGTTTGCTACTCCTGATGCCACTACCAACAGCGGTGCAATAAAAATCAGCGGTACGATTCTCCCGCGCTTTACTTTCATAAATTCAATTTTAAGAAGCTCTATAAAATTCATAATTAATATTCCTCCTTACTCATAACGCAGATTCTTGGCCATCCACAACCCTATGCTGAGAAAAAGCATCGTTTCAATACAAGCCCATATAGCAACAGTTATATCCGGCTGTGCACTCATGGCAACTGCAGGCTTTAACATTATTACGAACGGATGGAGCAGCAGCATGTTAATGCTTGAATTGACCAATGCCATTCCACTTAAAAAACCTGCAACACCAACACCCAGCGAAACCCACATATTGGGTGAGCGGGATGAAATTAAAACCATAAATGACAGGACAGGCATCGATGTGATGAAAGAGTAACCTGCGAACTTAATCAGTGTTCCCATTTCAAACGCCCCTTGCGGTAAGTCTGTCATGCCAATCCTTACAAGTGAAAGGTTTTGTAAAGCTACTGCTGCAGCTAACAGCACCGATAAAATCAGGAATTTGCAAAAATACATTCCCGAAACGCTTATGGGGAGCATATACATCTTTTTGACAGCATTTCCTTTAAACTCCATGTTATAGACCATGCAGGCGTCAACTATAATCCCAAACATATTCAGAATCATAATCATACCGTAAAGCTGTGTCAGCAGAACATCCATAGGTGCAAGCGGTAAACCCAGCAGTGTTTCTTTCCGTATAAAAAAATTGAGAAAAGTATAAGCAGCGCCCAAAATACCAACAGCCAACAATACCGGTATTACGCCCGTCCGTTTTTCTTTTCGAAGCTCAATTGCCAATATGCTCATAGCTCTGCCCTCTGCTTTCTGGCAGCATTGTCCTGATCCACCATGGTGAGGAATACATCTTCCAAATTAGCAAAGCCAATCTTATTTGCAACGTTAAATTTATTTATATCACTCATCTGATTGGCATTTCCCATCTTCTGTGCGTTATCCCGCAATTCGTCCAGACTCCCTTCAAACAAAAGTCGCCCATGATTAAGAATTCCGATATCATCCGCCAACAGTTCGATTTCAGAAAGCATATGTGATGAAATCATTATGGTACAGTCATAAAGTTTCGGCAGGGATTTCACCAGATTCCTAATTTCATGGATGCCGGAAGGATCCAGACCATTGGTTGGCTCATCCAGAATCAGGATGGGCGGCCTTCCCAGCAACGCTCCGGCAAGACCAAGCCGCTGCTTCATACCCAGTGAATATTTCTTTGCCAGACGATTTCCAAACTCATTCAGACCGACCAGTCTCAGGGCATCATCAACAGAATCCTTCGGAAGCCCCAAAATCCGGCGGATAATATCGAGATTTTCCCTGCCGGTCAGGTTCACATAAAATGAAGGCGATTCGATAAAAGAACCAATCTCCCTCAGTATGGCAAGCCTGTCTTCCGGGAAATGCCTGCCGTCAATGGCAAAACTTCCTTTTGTGGGCGCAGTCAGCCCCAGCAGCATTTTCATGGTAGTTGATTTTCCCGCACCGTTAGGCCCAAGAAAACCGTAAATACTGCCTTTCCGAATGTGAATTGAAACATTGTTGACAGAAACAAAGTTTTTGTATTTTTTTGTCAACTGTTCAGTGGTGATAATGTATTCCATAAAAACATCTCCTTTCCATGTCTCTATGGTACAGCACCATCCTGACATTAACTTTCCGACGACCTTACTTTTACCTTACTTTTTTGCAAAACGGCTTTTGAAATAAAAAAATATGATACAATAAGCTCAGGCACGACAGCCTGAGCTACAGGAATCATGGAGGTATCTGTCATGGATCATTCTTTTTTACACAATAAGAAACTTCTGCTTGTAGATGACGAACCGGAGCTGCTTAAAATGGTAACATCAATCCTGTCTGATGATGGCTTTGTAAATATTGTAACTGCGGTTTCAGTGAAAGAAGGAATTTCTGCGGTTCAAAACGAGAAACCCGACCTTGCCATTTTAGATGTCATGCTTCCGGACGGAGACGGTTTTTTTCTTATGCAGCAGATACGTACATTTTCAGACATACCTGTGATTTTCCTGACCGCAAAGGACGAGGCTATTGACAGACTGTCCGGGTTAGGACTCGGAGCGGATGACTATATTGCAAAGCCGTTCCTGCCACAGGAATTGCTATTTCGCATCTATGCCGTTTTACGCCGATGCTATAAGGAAGATACACCTCTGATAAATCTGGACGGCTGCACCATTGACTTTAGCCGGGCTGAAATCCACAAAGCCGGTGAAATCATCCCGTTGACAGCAATGGAACATATTCTTCTGGAAACGCTTGCCCGCAGTGAAGGAAGGATTGTGACCGTGGATACGTTATGCGAAGCCCTGTGGGGAGATAACCCATTCGGTTACGAAAACAGCCTGAATGCCCATGTCCGCAGAATCCGTGAAAAGATTGAAACAGACCCGTCAAAGCCCGTATCCCTGATTACGGTCAAAGGGTTGGGATATAAACTAAACACAAGGAAGTAACATAATGAAATCATTTGGAAAATATATATCAAAATATCTGGCATCCTTTGTTGGACTGGTTCTTATATTATTATTTATCAATGGCATTGCTTTTGGCTGGACATTTTATGGGATTATGACAAAAGACTATGGCAGTCTTTCGCCACAAAATATGTCAGAAGCAACTGCAGCATCTGCTTCTTTGGAAGGTATATCAGAAGAAGCATCTGAACAGTTAAAGAATAATAATATTTGGGCTGTCTATTTAGATATGGAGGGAAACAGGATCTGGGAAACAGGTGCTCCGGACGAAATACCGGAACATTTTACTATTCAGGACGTAGCCGTATTTGCAAAAGGTTATCTTGCCGGTTACCCTGTCTTCATAAGAAATACAGATGATGGTATGTTGATTTTAGGATATCCGCAAGACAGTTATATGAAATTAACCAGTAACTACTATTCGCTGCGTTATATTAAAACTCTGCCTTTTTTTGTTATAGGGATATTGGCAGTTGATTTCGCAATCCTGTTTATGGCTTATTGTTACTCGAAACGGATAATTATGAAAAACACCGAGCCGATTATAGCCTCGATTGTAACGCTCGGAAACGGCAAGCCGACTTCTCTTTCCATGCGCGGGGAGTTATCAGGAATAGCCTACAGCATTAACAAGGCATCTGACATATTAAGCAGGCAAAACCAGGCCCGTGCAAACTGGATCAGCGGCATTTCACACGATATACGGACACCCCTTTCTATGATAATGGGATATGCAGAACGGATTACACATGAAAAAAATACAGATTCACACATCCGCAAAGAGGCTGAAATTATCCAACAACAAAGTGTCAAAATCAGGGAATTGGTGCAAGACCTTAATCTCGTATCACAATTGGAATATGAAATGCAGCCTATCCATAAAAGCCCTGTCAGTCTGGCTGCTCTGCTGCGCTCTTATACTGCTGAATTACTTAACTCAGGTCTGTCCGATGAGTATTCTATAAACATCGAAATTGCTCCTGCGGCAGAAACAGTTTTCTTCAATTGTGATGCTCGCCTGATTTCGAGGGCCGTAGGCAATCTTGTGCAAAACAGTATCAGCCACAACCCGGATGGCTGTGATATTGCACTGGCTCTTGACTGTACGGATGAAAATATTTCCCTTTCCATATCAGATAATGGTATCGGCCTGTCATCCGAAAAATTGAAAGAGCTAAATGAAAAACCGCACTACATGGAAAGTACAGATGACAGACTGGATCTGAGGCACGGTCTCGGGCTAATTCTTGTACATCAGGTTGTGGAGGCTCATGGTGGGGCTATGCAGATTGAAAGTAAGGAGAAGAAGGGGTGTAGGGTCATTTTAGGTTTTCCTAGGGGCGGAGAGAACTGAATATAATTAACTTCCACTAAATAGAACATTGCCCCTTTCTGTTCAAATACTAATTTTTATTTTATCCCGAAAATATGGGTTTAGGTCAAAATAATTTTAAAAAAAATACTATTTTTATAATATTTCTGCTCTCAACTGTTTTAATTTTGCTAAATACTTTCTTGCTTGCTTCTTTCTTTCAATTCCTTCTACATATTTTCTTGCTTCACAACAATGTTGCTTCAAAGTGTCCCAACTAATTCCTACATTAGCTACATTCCCCCAAAAGCCTAATGTCCCTTTATCTGCAGTATACATATTTCCGAAAGAATGAACTCCTACAACTACTGCCGCACATGAGATAAATAATTCTTTTATCAAACCATATATTTCTTGCTTACATTCCATTAAACTGTACAAGTCAATTTCTGCCATATTTTTATCATAGGAATCCAAAACCATATTCAACTCTGCAACAAAGTTTCTACGCGCTGTCTCAAATCTATGATCTGAGCGCAATTCAATAAACTTATCAAGTGAAATTTTATGCATATCATTCGGCACATAAAACTGTATTTCTCTTTGAATTGTGCCCAGTCTATCCGTCTTTCTTTTATTAATGTTATTTGGATGCCTTAAAGGCGGATCAGAATATTTTACATTATCAGTGATCATATCTGTTTCCGTTTCTTTTGAAATAATTTCTGCCAATATACTCATATATGTATATGCGACATCTTCAACTAAAGATATTCCTTCTTCGCACCTTTCACCTAAACCATTTTCCATACAATAATTTTCAAATTCATATGTATACTTATCTGCGTACAGTATGTACTTATATTTTACACTATTATTCCTCTGCAAACCTTCTCCATACCGATTAAAAACTTTACTCTTTTCCAAATGCTTTATAGCCGCAACAGAAGCCAAATATCCATTCTCATAATTAGGCGAATACGGATTAATCAGATCCGTATTTCGTATAATATCTCTCATAGAATCACTCAACGTTCTTCTTGCATTTCTTGGGATTATGGGTCTAATCTCATCAATATACAATAATGCAAATTTCAAAAAATTTTGATCTTGAATTTCAAAATTAGGATAATATAATAGTCTATGCATTCTCTTTCTCCTTCACTTATTGTGATTCATTTTTCATTAATAGTACCAATTTTATATCACTGCACCTTGAGGCATCTTTTCATCCTCGTCAAGCTGCTCATTTTGCGTTAATAAACCCTCTTCGCTTAATTCTCCTAGAAGCTCTCATCTTCTGTTCTTAATCTCCCCCACCAATTCATGCACCGTCGTACACGGACACATCTCTGATGGCTTCGTTCTGCCTTCCCTAATACACTGTTCCAGTTTTTGCCGTGCTATCTGAAACGCCTTTTCCTCATCACCAAATTTGCAGAGTTTTCCGTACATCTGCTCATCAACTTTAAAATACTTCTGCCCGGTTTTATTTTCATATACTCGTCCGAAATCTGAGCAGCAAGTCCAAGAATCCTGGATTGCCGGCATGGAACCGAAATAGGCATACAACCATATTTCAAAACATGGATTAGACCAGCCTACCTGTATTCCTTTACCCTCTGCTTCTGCAATAATCTCATCAAACTCCTGTACTTGGTCTCTGTCAAATACAATCCACGGAATACGATACTGTGCATCATATGCAGTGAGTTCCAAACATTTATCAATCATGGTACGAGTCTTAGTCTCTATAACTTTGATAACCAGCTTGTTCCTAACATCTTCTGGTAGAACCTGATGAAGCCCTGTAAAGAAACAACGCTCAGTAGCTTCCGTATTGGTTACAATCAAATAGTAACCTAATTCCGGCACCTTGAATTGTTTCCGCTGCTCTCGCGTCTTTCTGTTACCTGCCCTGTCCTTTTTCGCCATACTCAATCCTCTTTAAAAATATCAATACTCTTTAAGGTGGGAATTGCACCATACTTTCCAATCAGATAATTCTTCTCGTAGCTTTCATCCTTACGAATACGAGAACCATCCTCATCCACAAAATCAGCTAATGAGTACAACGTAGAAACGCCGCTATCATCCTTTTCCACAAACCAGATTTCATCACGGCGTAACAACTGGTTAGACAACTGCCATGTGTCATGGGTTGTAAATACAAGCTGAGCATGGTTGGTGTTGATTTTCGGGTTTAAGAATGTAAGCAGGAAATTCCTTACAAGTAACGGATGCAGACGGGCATTTAATTCATCAATGAAGAATACGCTGCCTTGCTCTAATACTTCTTGCAACTCCGGATATAACGCAAACATCTTTAAAGTTCCGGCAGACTCCAAGCCCAAAGGTATTTCTGCCATTTCTTCAGAATCAATCATCTGATGGAGTGCATTGATTTTATATCGTTCCTCTTTAGATTCACCCTCTTGAGGAACCTTTTCGATTCTAAAATCCTTGATATGCTCATCAAAAGATGAAAAATATTCAACAACCTTCTGCTGAACATTCTTATCTTCCACAAATCCCTTAGGCAATCTGCGAGACATAAAGAAGTTTGTATAAGGATCTCCAAAATCAGCGAATTCATTTAAAAGAAACCAATCTCTGATTGCCTTACACTTACCAATCTTCAACTTCGCTCCCAGTGAGATAATGAGTACCTGCTTTTCCAGGGCAACCTGTATATTGTCCCTGCTATTCTTTGGAAACCCTGATAAATCCAACTCTTCATCAGTTGTTCCACGATAAAATACAGTACTGTACTTTCTGGCAGTCTTTGCCTTTGAGTTTAGCCACTCTTCTGTTACACCTTCCTTATTGATACAGAAACCATAGTTATATGTTCTCTCTGCTTTATCTCCAGGCAAAGTGAAGTATACCTCAAAGCTGGATTCTGTATTAATAGATTTGGAATCAAACAAAAACGGAGTCGGTCTGAATTCCTCAAACTTTTCCTCTTCATCACCATACTTAAAAGAATCTGCAACATAATCAGACATATATTCAAAAGCGTTATACATATTTGACTTTCCACTAGCGTTTGCTCCATAAATTGCAGCAACCGGTAAAATCTTTTCACTGCCGACAGTCACTACTCTATCCGAGAATTCTGTCATCTTCGCTGCGGACAAGTCTAAAGTAACTTCTTCTCTAAATGATTTGAAATTTTTGAAATTGAATTGTATTAACATGATTGCTGCCTCACCTTCTTTTCTACTTTTATTATAGACAGTTTATGCAAAAAATCAACATGTAAACGAGCCTTTTTCTCATTTACATGTTGAAATTATGTTGTTTGTGCCATTTCCACTATAATAAAGAGCTTACAAACTATAATAGCTTTCTGAAATATGTTGCAGATTCCTCAAAACCAATAGCTAAATAAAAATCAGCAGCACGTCTTGTTGCTAATGCGATTAATTTGCAATCGTTATCTATCGCTTTTTGTTCAAATACTTTTACTAACTCAGAATCAATGTCAGCCCTCCTATATTTTTCATCAACCATTATTTCTTCAAGCCATGCTGCATTTCCATTTGCGAAAAATATGGTATGAATAAACCCTAATGAATATCCAACTATTTTATCACCATTATCTTCAACAAAGATGAATGCCTTTTCATCACTCATCAAATCTTTAAATGATTGTATAAAAAATTCTTTTTGTGGATTAATGGAAGTTGCAAAATCCTTTACCAGTCTAAAAATGCTATCCGCATCTTGAATAGTTGCTTTTCTAACCATTTTGTCATCTATATAAAAATTGATACTTTCCTTTTCCATGTCCACTTACCGGAATAATCACTTTACTATCAAGCATCAACTTTATCAATTTAGACGCTCCTGAAGGTTTTAGCCCCGTAATCTCTTCTACTATAGACCTTCCGAAGTAAGTATCCATTCCGCACTCAGAGAATATTTCGTATACATTCCTTTTTTGTTATATTATAGTCTCTGATTCTACCAGCATGTCCATATATACCGGTAAATAGTTTTTTATGAATAGATATATACTCATTTGGCGAAAAACTAAATGTTTTTTCAGCAAGAATTTTCGATATTTGCGTTGAAACTTTATCTGCTTCTTCCGTACGATTTTCTTCGTCCGATTTTTAATTTTCTTCATAATAGCTGTTAATAAGCTCCTGTACTTCATCAATAGTAATATCGCCTTCAATATTTTTAATCGCAATATCTATTAAATATTTTGATGGAGTAAGCCCATCAACAGCCTGAAGCCCAATTGCTGTATGCCAGGCATATCCCTTATCACGTTTATCCGGTTCTGACTGTTTTATATATTCTTTAAAAGGATCCTTATCCATTTAGCCGCCTCCTTTTATTTCTCCAAGTGACAACTCCACCATGCCATACAAGTTCATCATCAATTAGTGCGAAATGTTCATCTGCTTCATCTTTGGTAATTTTCTTAATCCCCGCTTCTAACATCTATTTTTCCCTGTGTAATCTGTTGATAATTTTTATGATATTGTACCATAGATTGTTTATTTCGGAAATGACATTCCTTTTAAAGTGTCAGAAAAAAACCTCCAAATCTAATTTGACTTAGAGACCCCTGTTCATTTCCCATTTCTTTTACCATTGTCTGTTTTTTCCCTAATATTTTTATTGAATTCAAATAATCCTGTTCCACGCCGCTTAAAGTCCGCTCTTTATACTTCTTATATTCTTCGGTTGCTTTTTCCACTGCCTGTTTATGCGTCACACGTCCATTCCCTTACAATAACTTTACAACATCATCTTTGTAACCCATTTATAACGTCTCCCTTGTAAAAAGTAATATGACTTTTTGATTGCTTTACCCTTTTTCTTTAACCAATTTCTCATACTTTAGCTGATACTCTATCAGCCGCGGAATAATTAGACATCAGATCCACTCTGTAATGCCAGATGCGCTTATCCTCTTTTTTCAGTCCGATGCAATAATAATTGTCGTGATAGACCACCAGATGATAAGGACTCAGCACATGCAGATACTCTGATTTCGGTATCATTTCATGTTCAACCGTATAATGGCTAAATTTGAACTGAATCTGGCACAGGTCATTTACTGCATGTTGTATGAGCTTTATTTTTTCGGCAAACTGCCGATTATCCTGAATAATTCTCCCACTGAACCTGCCATGAATGGCTTTGGGGTTGAACCTGAGTTTTTTACCGTCCTGAAACGGTGTCCGGTAATATTCGCTGGCCGTTGACACAAGCTTTTCCACAAGACGCTGCTTATCCTCGTCGGAAAACATGTCTGAAAAGCAAACAAGCTGAATGAGACTGTCAAGCTCCACACGTTCAAATATATGTATATAAGAAAACTCTGTTATGTCCACCGCCTTCTTCCCACTTTCCGTGAGTCCCAAAGAATTCATGGCAAACTGTATTTCTTTCAACATCTCCCCATCAATATAATGCGCTGCATAGGTTAGGAATTCACCTTTTTGGGGATCATATGCGTGTACGCAAGATAAAAAACCCTTCCATCCTGCCTGATATAGTTCCTCTTCCATATCCTTTTTCCGTTCTTCAGATATATTGAGCTTTCTCAATCGGGTCCACACACGGTCATGAACATATCTTTCATAATTATAATAAAGACTTTCCCACGCCTCATTATCGCCAGATTGTATCTTACTAATCAATTTTTTACTTCTTCATTTGTCCAGTATTCTCCCACGTCGCTCTCCTCCATACTGTAATTTCTGTTAAAAAGTTATATATCCCCTTACTCTCTTCACCTCATACCTGCATCACCTGCTCAACAGCATCCCCGAAATATTCACCGAAGTCACCTCGACAAATTCCTGTCCGTTTTCCATACCTTCATTGTAACTAATCTGAAAATGATTCAGATACAACACCGTATCATCATCGATCACGATTTCCGTGTACGGTTTCATCGCTTCACTGAACTCATCCTTTCCTGCTTTTGGATGTTCGTTCTCGTAATCAATACAACGATCTGCAAATTCACTCAGATCCACTACGATTATCTCCTGCTCTCCGCTTCCTCTTTTATAAAACCTAAAAGCAGATAAATCTACGGAAAGCCTGCTTTCACCACGGTCATCATACGCCTCATCCTGATTTAACATATCAAATCCGTTATAGCCGTTTATATCCAGATTACCAATCATCTGGCAGCAGTGTATACTATGATACTTCTTCGAATTTTCCTCCTCAATCCCTAATGTTCCAATCTGTCCAAGAAAATCAGCATCATAAATATCGAACTGCTCCACCAGTTCTTTCATCTGCGGTTCCCATTTCAGATACTTGTATGCCCCCTCTAAGCGCTCATACTCTTCCTGCGTAAGCTCGCCCTGCGAAATCACTTTATTATAATAGGATTCCAGAAATACGCGCTGCCATCTGTTTGACACACTGTACATGTTAAGACCGGGAATAAATATTGCTACAATGATGCCGGCTCCGAGTATCAACAACACGCGTTCCAGTTTTTCTTTCCAGAAATACCACACAAACAGCATAATGACTTCAAAAATAATCATGCACACTCCCATATACCGGCTCGGCGTCATTCCGTTGTGATAGATTCTCACACATACAGCATATGTCTGTACCGGAATAAGCGGTATCAACCCATAGGGCAGCTTTTGCAAAAAGCGCATATATTTCGTATCATCCCGGTAAAAATAGTCCATGATCCAGATTGGCATACCGAGGCAGAATAAACCGGCAACAATACCAAATATCTTGTTAGACGGTATTTCCCACATAATCAATATTTTAAGCAGATATATGTACACGATCGCCAACGCGCATATCGTCATAATTGAGAATACATATTTGATCAGGGCAATGCTTATACGGTCATTGAGTTCTTTGCTGTTACTCAGATCATTCAACGCCATGATGCATGCCGGTGCATAATAGATTCCGGTAACAAGAATCACACTATAGCCGCTAAGTGGTGAATATCCGCTTATGAACAACAAATTAACGATCAATATGATAAGATTCGTTCCGAGCAGCAGCACAACGTAAATCACTGCAACAATTGCATAATTTACAAGTACATTCAAAATATATTCTATAAATCCCACACTGCTCTTCTTATGACAGACATACACTATCGCTATCATTAATAAAAGCACATAGCCAATCACAAACCGCTCACACCACTCTGCAACAATATCCCCTGACAGATGAAAAATCTGTTCAGACGCTTCTAATCTGATTCCCCATGCAAGCGCAGATGCTGCCGCCGCATCAATGACAAACCCAAGTATTCTTGCAATCTTGATATTCCTTTGTTTCTTTTCATATGGAAACAAACTCTCCACAAACATTGCCGCCAAAATAAAAAGCGCAAAAAATGCCAATAATCCCCAATCATTAAAAAGAAAATCCGTCACACCCGAATCATACTTTATGTAAAGATCATCCCAGACTCGGCCTAATATCACATAGAGCGTAAACACCTCAACCGCAATTATCGTTACCCTGTAATCAGAGCATGATTGTTTGATCTTCCGGTAAAAAAAAGCCCATTTCTCACGAATAAATTTCATCACTATATCCTTTCTATTACTTAAATGAGAGTAAAAGTATTATGTCCCAAATTGCTCCCGCGCCGCCTCGAACAGATTGTGAAGGTAATGGTATTCCCATTTATCCGCGCCTACGTTGGGAATTACGCCATCGCCCCAGCCCATGCCCGTCTCACCTACCAACAGATAATTCGGATCCTTCGGTACATCCTCAGCCCTCACGATTATAGTCCACTTGTATCCGGTTCCGTAAAAACGTTCGCTGATACGCCAGAGGCTGTCCCCTTCCTGCACCTCATATTCCGGCATCTTGTCACCCGTGAGTTTGATATAGTCCTCCGGTCCTGCCCATTCCGGCAGTTCCTGAACAATATGTATTTTCCCGATAACATCCGATTTATTAAATGCCTGTTTTTTCTTCCAAAGCTTTGGTCTGTCCGTTATATCCGCAGTATTAATACCTGTTGTTTCATATATTTCTGCTTTCCACTTCTGCATATAACCTTCAATATCTTCTATTGATAATTTTTCAGTATGATTCAATAAAATATCCCACTGGTCTGGATAAGCATTCCAATTCTTATCAACAAATGCACTATTTCCATTTTTGAGAGCTTGCCCCTGCAGTGGAAGCGCGATAAGATTCCCTATGCTGCCAGTAACATTCTGACATGGATACATCCTGTCATAATACTGAAAAGACTTCATGCTGATAGAAGCCTGCCCTCTATCTAACAACAGAAAGCCAAAATTCCTGGCTAAAGAAGCTGAAATTGGTTTCTTAAAGAATATCCATACATGAGCGCCTTTACCAGACCTGGAACGTTCTACAAGTGGTGTTATTCCGTTTTTCTCACAAATTATGCGAAGTGCATCAACTTCATTATGCCACTCTTCATCTACATTCGCAAAATCATTTGCTTCTGCACCTTTCTCATGATTATCAAAATCAAATACTATAAATCTACATGTTCCATCTGGAAGCAGAGGATATAGACCCAGCACATCTGAGCCATCTTCCTTATATCCAATCAGGTGATCAATTATCTTCTTAGCTGTTAACTTAGTCCACTGTGTATTCTCACAATCCTCACAACTAATTTTCTCACCTCTTTGCTTTGGACATAATCTATCATTCCATCGATTATCACACTGTGGAAAATATCCACCATTTCGTCCTCTTTTAGCATATACATCAGTTCTGCCCCAGAACATAGCAAAATATAGATTCGCCATATCTTCTGTAATATATCTACCAATGATTCTTTCTCCCTGATCAGGATCATATTCAGAGGAGTCCTCAATCTTTTCTTCAAAGACACTTTCTTCCGGAAATGCAATATTCGCTTTTTTAAGCTGTTCTTTTAGTTTTTATTTTCATCCTGTAACTCTCTTATAAGTTTTCTAAGCGAGTCAAGATTTTGCGCTTCAATATTCATTTTACCGGCCTCGCTTTCTTAACCAAATCTTATTTGACTTAGAGGCTTCTGTTCATTTACCGTTTCGTTATATACTTCTGCAACCTGCTTTGCGGTTTATCAGGTATTGTATATGCCAGCTTACCACTTTCCAATAATGGCTTAAGGAAAGTTCTTGTCATATAAGTTAAATTCTTATACCCTATATACTCTGAAATCTCTTTTTTGGTTCTTGCTGTTTTGCAAAATTCAAGAATCTTTTCCATAACCGCATCACTTCCAACTTGGTCACTGACTTGGTCACTGACTTGGTCACTGACTTGGTCACCAGCCTTTGGTCCCGATTTCATTGTTGCAGTCTCATTCAATGGAATCACTGTTTTGAAAACATCACCTTCTACAAACTGAGGAATACCTCCAGAGTACAACTTGGTAAATTTATAAGTGTTTCGCATACCGGAACCCAATTCATCTGCAAGACCAATTTCTCTAAAAATCTTAGAGATTGCAGGATTCTTAGGAAAAGGCTCAAATGTGTTCAAATTGAGATTTCCATATCCATGCGTTCTGTTACTGTTCTCTGCAAATATCCGGTCTTTCTCAATTACCATTTTCGCCACATAACTGCTTGAATAATCTCTATGTGCCAAGCTGTTCGATATAATTTCTCTTAAAATTGCATCCCTTGCACTAACGGACTGCATTCCATCTAAAACAAACGGATCACTTAAATGCTTTTTAGCAAACTCACTCATTCTGTCATAACTATCCAAAAGATTTGTAACTATCACATCTCGGTCATCGTATCTGTCCAAATTCTGTACCCGGAAGATCATATCCGTTTTATGCTGTGGAATCGCTGACATAATAGTTGTATCTTTTCCAAACAGAAGAATTGCAGCCAAAGTAATTCCTTCTCTTCTACTTTCATGATCCAGCAAAATAAGGCCTGCACTTCTTAACAATTCTTCATCATCCATTGACAACCAAGAATGATTGTTGCTTCTTGCACGAGTCATTTTTCTGGCTCTCTCTATCAAGTCAGAACGAAGTACATCCATTCCCCATTCCGGAAATACCTTATTTACAAAATAAGTTCCCTGCTTTCTTGCATATAATTTGTATACAAGTTCTTCATTATCTGTAATATCAATATCTGACTCGTTATTTCTATCATATATTCGTCCGGAACATCTGCTTACCTGCGTACCAACAGGCACATAAATATGCAGTATTCTTCTTCCCTGAAGTTCATATTCTACTGGTGTTAAAAATAGCGGTGGATACATTTTGTTTGCATTATTAATTGCAGTCACAAAATCTTTCTTCATTTTTTCAATGCAATTGGGTTCTATACCAAGTATCTCCCCATTATCTTTCACACCTAAGAAAACATGACCACCATCTCTATTAGAAAATGCACAGATACTTTCATAAACATCCTTAGTAATATCTGTTGTGGATTTCTTGAACTCAGTCGTATGACACTCGCCCTTTCTGATAATTTCCAGTAATTCTTTTTCGTTCAATTCTTTCACTCTCTCCTGCATTTTCTGCCATAATCAACAAATTAATTTTAGCATATTATCTGATAGAATACTACTTCCGCGTTATCTCATACAGATAATATTTTTGCATTATTCTTGATTACCTTCTAAAGCCTCTCATATAAGTCTTCGGAATTCTCTGGTATCACTTAACATAGTTTCTTTGGATACTATATTATTTTTAACACTTAATTCCTTTTTTACGCCATTTATATATTTAATGCTTTTCTTTATTATACTTAATAGTACTTCCGAATTTTGACATCTTCTATGCATCTTTAAAAATAGGCAAAAATAAACCTCCAAATCTATTTTGACTTAGAGGTTTCTGTTCATTTACCGTTTCGTTATATACTTCTGCAGCCTGAATTCCTTCTCTTCTGCTTTAATGATCCAGCAAAATAAGACCTGTACTTCACCTTTACATTATATTACATATTGATCTATCAGCAGTTCATTCTGCCATCCCAGCATATCTGCCAACGTAATTCCTTCCAGTACATCATTAATGGCCGTATCCAGTTTCTCCCATAACCGATAGCTATCCAAGTGGTAATAGATTTTACCAATATAAAAAAACTACTGATTAACCCATATGTAATTCAGTTTTCTAAATCTCCCATCTAAATATGCAATAACAGCCAGGGACAGCACTACCCCTGACTGCTTTATTTGGTCCGGAATGTCTCTTTTACTTCGGAATATTGCAAAACCTTCTTCCTGCTTCCACTTACTTTGGAATACTAAAATCCCAGATACCATTTCCTCTCTTTCCCACAAACTGCATCATTATTACTGCCTCCACGTGCCACGAGTGTGCAATAAAGATGCACAACCCATGACTTATTCGTTAAGTCTGGATTCATAAAATGACGCACTGGTTCCTTCCAGAACCTGTAAAAAACGGCATACTGCACCCTCATTAATGCACCTGCCATAGAAAAGATAAGAACTGCATTCTTAGACGAGCCTTAGACTGGCTTCGATTTGATTTGAAGTCTGCTCCTTACTATGGCACACATTGCTACTTGACATTGTACCATAGTTTTGCATTTCCGAATATATTTTCCGGAATCAAAATGGGCAGAAGAAAGCCCCCAGATCTGTTCGGACCTAGAGGCATTATTCCAACCATTTTTTCATTTCAATTTTCCAAATAACCCGCGACTATCTGTTTTTCAATCATGCAAGTGCCGGTTCCTTACCCTCAATAATTACTTCTACATCTTTTATATCTTTATCCGTGGCCGCTGCTATCTGTTCTGCAGTAAAACCATTATTATACATGCTCATAATAATCCTTGCTTCACCAATCGCAATACCTTTTTCCTCGATTCCCTGACTCAAGTTGCACATAACGCTCACATCCTTTCTAAAATTCTCCTCAATAGGAATATCGTATTCATTACCAATTATATTTAGCTTCTCATCTATTGTAAGATCCTTTGACAGCAATGCTCCAAGCAGACGATGTAACTCATATCTTTCATCATGCCCCGGAAGCTCCTCTGCCAATCCAATCATCACAATGTTCAGCAGATCCATTTTCCCCTTCCACTTGTAAGAACCAATCACATTGTCATTAGTAAGGTGGATATGGTTCATGCTGTTTTCGTCCATATTCATACATACCCATATCGAATAAACACGCTTTATATCATCATAGCTGGAATTTTCAAAATCTCTTTCTTTCTGAGAAGAAATCAACCGACTCACATAAAAGATTGCCCTGTTCAGTATTTCATAGCCCTTCGGCTCATCCTTCTGTGCTTCTACATTAATGATGATCTGTGACAGCCCGTCTTTCATCCGAACATAAAAAACAATGTCAAACCTTACCAGTCCTTCATTCAACTCCCCATTTTCGGAATTGAAACCAATGACCCTCTGACCGTCTTTCTTGCTGCTGATATTGGTAAGTCCCGGCTCCACCGGTACTGTATTAATATAAGGCTGCCCTTCAATATAAGAAACCACCTCTTTGGGGTTCATTCCCTTAAATTCATCTACCGTTTTTACCAATATATGTGCCAGTATACTTTTTTGTCCTAACAACCGTTTGGCACTCTCATCATACTGCGCTTTCGTGTCTGACGCTTTTACCGCATTTTTTAATTCTGTATTCACGGTCTTCCTCCTTTTTGTACGGAATATAGTCATCTACAAAAAGGTATATGACCACATTTACATTATATCTTAGTTTTTTTCTTAAAACAACTGAATCTTGCTTCCACTCCTTATGTCTATATTATTTGCTGCGGAACAACAAAACACTCATCCAGCTGTTTATGTAGAAAGGAAATTGTTGTCAGTATGTCAATTGCTTCCTGCTCATTTACCACCCATTTAATCTTCAGCTCATGAGCTGTAACATTTCTAACCATATGTGTTACTCCGTTCAACATCTCCTTCAATCCATTTTGTATATTCTTTTCCGAAGATGTCTGTAAAGAATTTATTGCCAGTTTCGGGTTGTTGACTGAAAAAGCCGCATTAAATAAAGACGATCCATCATCCAATATACCTGTCTTTTCCCTCACTTTTTCCGACAGGCTTTTTGCAGCTTCAAATACCGCATGGAAATAATTTTCCTGCAGATACTCTTCTTTACAGCATTTTATTACATCATGATGAATATGTCTCTTTTGCAGTTCACTCACAAGGCTTCGAGTCCGCCGCTCAACCTCCGTAATTGTAGTCGCCGCCTCCACCCTTATTAATTTTCCTTCATTTGTCATCTGCAGTCCAAGCAGCATCAATGGTCTGTTTACTTGAGTCAGAATTTCTTCATAGTTTCCATTTTCACCATTAATAAATCTAACCGGCTTCAAGCTCTTCTTGATAAAATTCAGAAAAGCGTTTGATGATCCGTCCCGTTCCTGCTGTGACAAAAAAGTATAATAAATCCTTTTCCATTTTGTGCTTTCATTGCTGGTATCCGTGACTCCGCATTCTTGGAAAATACCATTCATTTGGCTTCCTGTCATACACTCCGCAACGATTCTGGCTAATGTCTCTATTTCAGCATTTCCGAGTTTTTTTATTTTTTCACCCATTTCACTGCTCCTCCACCTACAAATAAATTTAAATTTCTATTCATTAAAATAGTACCTGTCAACTGTATAGGGTATTAATTCTACTATATTTTCTGCCTGAATTGCTTTGTCTGTATTTCCATCAAAATGAATTTCGTAATTATAATTCCAAAAATATTTTCCTGCATAATAGGCAACAAATTGGAATATGATAGAATCTTGGTTATATGACTTTATGTTTGAAAATGGAATTTTAAATTTTACCAGAAATGCTTCCCCATTCTCTCTAAAATATTTATATAAGTCAGGATATTCTCCCTTTAGTGCATCTCTCGCCAATTCGCCTCCAATATTCTCACAAAACTGCTCATATCCGGCACTCATGCCCTCACTTAAAAGACTGATATCGGAATAAAAACACAGCTGGGGCTCCCTGTCCTGTAAAGGATATTTCCAGTCATATTTTCTTTTGATAATCCCAACAGCTTCTGTTATCTCTTTCTCCTCCACTCCGAGTATCTGCAGCATATTGATGATGTTTTTTCTGTATGTATCCCACTCATTTGTTTTGAGTCCTTCAGACAGGAATATATCTTTATCGAATATTTTCGTAGAATGATAGCAAACTATTTCATGTTGTCCAAATAAATCAATAAGCATTTTATAAAAATCATATGCTACTCTCGGTCCCACATAGTCTTCAATTGCACATGTCACATCATGATCATATTGAATCTTACAAGCCTTGATTTTAGAAACAGTATTTGGGTGCAACGACATAAATCTGTCCCAAATTTTCTGCTTTATTTCCGCAGGAATCGTACTTACATCCGAAATATCAATTAACATCAAAAATTGCCCTCTTTTCCTAAATCACTATTAGCTCATGCTAACAAATAAAAAATTCCAAAATCTACATCTGCTCCGCATATACTTCTATGCCTTATCTTTCGTAGATATTGGAATGTATTCTTATTGGTATTTTTCTAAATCTTAACCTGCCATGCAAAACTTGTCAATCATTTTTTGTAGTTAAATACTCTTTCCTGTCTACAAACTACTTTTTCTAAGATTATACGCGATAACAAATCCTGCTCCTTTTCTCCACTCTACTTATCGAAAAAACAATGCATAATACCACCGATCAAAAAACGCAACCGCAAAAATGACATGTTTCAGCAATAATCCTATTATAAAATTTATAACTTCACCTCAATTCCATCACTCTGCTACTTACGCCAAGAATAAAACGCCCGATCCCTTCGGGCATTTTATTCTTGCCGCAGACCGGCAGGAATCACATATTCATATTCAGTTGTCATCCCTGCCCTGCTTTACTCAATCCTTATCTCCTGTTCCATGACGATGCCTGACTGGAACTGTATCTGTATTTTGTCTGCGGAGATTACTTTGATGTTTGCAATCAGCCTTCTTACAAGATCGTTGTCGAACTCAGGTATCTGACCGGTACTTCCGTTGATAAAGGCATCCATGTCCTTTACCCGCTGTTCATAATTTTCTGCCAGCCTCCTCTTTTTTTGGGCTTCCGCCTGTTCTTCTTTTAGTGTATTGATTTCTTCCGCAATCCTGCGGTAGCATTCATCAAACTCCTGTGTGTAGGCGCCCGCCTTTGCATTCTCCGCGATCAGTGCCACCATCTCTTCCTGTTTGGCTTTTATCTGATCACTGTATTCATCCGGCTGCTGTTCCTTTCCGTAGCTGCCGATTACCCGTATGACATTCTGCCGGAAGGCTCCCACAAAATCTCCTTCGTTTCTTGTGATGCGGTGGATGGCTTCCATGACTGCCCTGTTTAATGCGCCCTCTTCCAGTGTCTCTGAATCGCCGCATTTCTTCACACCATTTGTCAGGCGGTTCGAGCATCTCCAGACTATCTTCTTTTTGCCGTTCCTCGCCCATGTCACCCTGCGATATTCCTGTCCGCATTTTCCGCACAGCAGGATTCCTGTCAGTGCGTATCCCGATGAATATTTGCTTTTCTGATTCTTCTTTCTGGTCACCGCCGACTTGCACATTGACGACCTCCGCATGATCTCCTCCTGCACCCTGAAAAATAACTCTTTCGGTATGATCGCTTCATGGTCATCCTCCACATAATACTGTGGGACAATGCCGTTGTTGATGACCTTCTTCTTTGTCATAAAATCCACCGTGTATGTCTTCTGCAGCAGGGCGTCACCCATGTACTTTTCATTCCGCAGCATTTTCATCACCACGGTGGCATGCCACTTCTCCAGCCCTGTTGCTGTCTTAATGCCTTTTTCCTCCAGACACTTGCTGATCTTGTCGGCGCTGTATCCCTCAAGATAAAGCCGGAAGATCATCCGCACAATCTCCGCTTCCTCCGGTACGATTACCAGTTCGCCTTTTTCGTTCTTGGTGTAGCCCATGAACTTATTGTGGTTTACTATGACCTGTCCTTTTTCAAACCGTCTTACTACACCCCATCTTGTATTTTCACTGATGTTGCGGCTTTCTTCCTGTGCTAGACTGCTGAGGATTGTCAGCAGGATTTCCCCTGTACCGTCTAAAGTGTTTACACCCTCTTTTTCGAATACCACCGCCACATTTTTCTCTTTCAGTTTGCGGATGGTGATAAGCGCATCTACTGTGTTCCTTGCAAAACGGCTTACCGATTTTGTCAGAATCATGTCGATTTTTCCATCCAGCGCCTCCTTTACCATCGCATTGAAATCGTCCCTTTTCTTGGTGTTGGTCGCGCTCTTTCCATCATCGGCGTAGATGCCCGCATTCTTCCAGTTCGGAGTTTCTTCTATTTTATTTGTGTAATATTCCACCTGCGCCTCGTAGCTGCTTTCCTGCTGTTCAAGTTCCGTGCTGACGCGGCAGTAGGCAGCTACCCTGAGCCGTTTTTCCGCTAACTTCACGCTGCGGTCATACTGCGGCTTGGCAGGTATCATGGATATTTTTTTCTTTTCTGCTGTGTCTGCCATTTTCTCTCCCTTCCGAATACTGTTTTATTGGTATCCTATTTTCACGCTGCTACCGTTCAGGAATACCGTTTCTGCCGTATTGTCCTTATAGACTATGATCCGGGTGACCAGCTCCCGGTACAGCTCCTCATCAAATTCTGTCAGTTCTTCCCTGTCTGCAAGGATTTCCTTCATTTTCTCTGTGCGGTATGCGGTATCTTTTATTTCCAGTGTCCGGTATCTCTCCTGCGCCCGTTTATATAAAAGCGCCATGATATCCTCCCTGCCTGCCTCCTCTCCTGCTTTTGCCTGCTCAAGCCTGCGCTCCACTTTTCTGTATTCTGCGCTGACTGTTTCCTCTGCCGAAGATGATACAGACGGCCTTATCAGCCTCCGATCCTGTATGATCTGATTGATGGCGCTGACGCATACCTCTTTTACCTGTGCATCCGATATAAATCCACCTGCGCAGGAAAGGTGGTTCTGGTAGATATAATTTTTGCATTTCCACTTCGCTGTTCCACCGCTTCTATTTTTATTATGGGGCTGGATATGGCTGTAGGTTTCCCCGCATTCACCGCAGGTTATGACACCGCCGAACAGGATTCTCTCATCCCTGCCCGGTCTGTGGCATCCTCTTCCTTTTTCCGCACGCACCTGCTCCCTGCGCTTCTGCACCCGTTCAAACAACTCCCTGTCTATGATCTGCGGGTAGTATTCCGTACCGACGTAATTATGGTTTTCCAAGATTCTGCCAATGGAGCCGTGCGTCCACGCTATCCTGTCATGGGCGTTACAGACTCTCCTTGCCTTCAATTCTGCGGCAATCTTCAATGTGGATATCCCACTGTCGTAATCCCTGAAGATTTCCTCCACGATCTTACGGTGTTCCTCATATACGGTTATTTTTCCGTCTATGACCTTATACCCGATCGGCATGTGCCACTGCATCCTCTTTTCCCCCTTCCCTCTCTGTCAGTTCGAGACCGTTGTGCAGGCAGAACGTGATTTCATGTTCTGCCGATATCCGTATTTCCTTTACGGTCAGGTCAAACAGTTTTTCATCGAATTCCTTAAGCGGTTCTTCCTGCTCTCCCAACAGCCCGATAAGCTGCTGTGTCCTGACAATTTCTTTTGTCCGTTTCTGCTTCCTTGCAAGCAGCGTCTTCTTTCTCCTGCATTCCGTCAGCTGTCGGATGAGCGTGTTATTGCTCTCCATAAAAAGAGCAGAGTCCATATATCCCTTCTTCATGACTTGGTTCAGGATTCGGCTCTGCTCGCTTAAATTTTGTATCTCATTATCCAGTTGTTCCATTTCTTCCGTATCAGGCATGTCCGCTGAAAGCTCCATTAAACCTTTTAACAGGGGTTCTAAAATAATTCCCTGATTGGTGCAGAGCTTATTCCACATCACCATGAATGCCTGCTGTATTATATCCTCACGGACCGCTTTCATGGGGCAGGCGTTTTTATCCTCCACATGTCTGCTACAGGTCCATATGATCTTTTCATACGGCTGTCCTATGTATACTTTCTGCCTGCGCAGGTGGCTGCCGCATACGCCGCATGTGATAAGACTTGAAAATAAATACCTGTTTTTGTATTTCTCCCCATCCATGTTCAGCGTCCGGTATCGGTACTCCATGATGTCCCTTACCGCCTCTGCTTCCTCATGGGTGATGACCGGCGGATGTGCATCTACTATCAGATACTGGTTTCTCTGTCCAGTATTCGTCCTGCGCACATAAGGGAACTGTGATTCTGCGTATGTTCTCTGCATCAGGCGGTTTCCTTCATAAACAGGGTTTTTCAGGATTTCCTTTATGGTACTGTCCTGCCATTTTTCCCCTGTCCGGATGGTCGGTATCCTTTTTTTGTTTAATTCCTTCGCAATTACATAGGCCCCGAGACCGTTCAGATACGACTCAAAAATCCACCGTACTGTCTCCGCTTCTTCATTGACGATTACAAGGTTGCCAGATTCATCATTCCGGTATCCGTAGGCAGGTGTCCCGATGATATATGTGCCGTCCTTAAACCGCTTCTCTATGGACCACCTGTTGTTTCCGGAAAAATCCTCCGATTCCCCCTGTGCTATGGAGGACAGTATGGTGAGCAGAAGCTCGCTTTTTTCCGTCAGCGTGTTGATGTTCTCTTTTTCGAACATGATGCCGACTCCGAGGGCCTTCAGTTTCCTTATTGCTTGAATGCACTCCACCGTGTTACGGGCAAACCTTGTGACGGATTTCGTCAGGATCAGGTCAATGTCCCCGTCCTCACATGCCCTGACCATTGCCTGAAATTCATCCCTGCCCTTTACCTTTGTCCCGGTAGCCGCTTCATCCGCATACATTCCAGCAAATTCCCACAGCGGGTTGCTCTCTATCTTTTCCGTAAAATACGCTACCTGTGTGGCATAGGATTCCGCCTGTGCCTTGCTTCCCGTGCTGACTCTGGCATATCCGCACACTCTCAGCTTTGGTCTTTCCGTCAGGCTTTTCATGCCCTGTGCCGCACCGAGGACTGTGACTTTCTTTGCCATGTGCCTCTCTCCTTTCTTTGTGTTTTCAAGGGTTTGGTCCTTGTCAGCAACATACACTACCACACAAGTCCGAGCATAGCTAGTGTTTTTACAGATATACTTTTGCTAATTCCGGAGAAAAAGTCTCGATGTTCAAAACACTGATTTTTTCCCGTTCCTCCTCACTTATCAGTCCGCTCTCCTGCATCTTTTTTAACAGGAATTCTGCCATTTTGTACATGACCTCATTGGCTTCTGTCTTCATTTTTCTGCATTCCTTTCTTAAATCCCATGCCTGCATTTCCCCGTCAGTCCGTCTGGCATTTTCCTGCAGTGGTGATTGCCACTCCTGCAATGAACATCCCTAAAACAATTACCACCGCCACTATGCAGACCGCTCCAGCAATCCATTTCATATCCTTTTTTCCTCCCATTTCACGAACCCTTAATTCTTATCTTCAAAAAACACAGCTACATCATCATGCATTCTGCCATACCAACAGCCTCATCTTCCATTGCGAAATATGCCTCCGCTGCGTCCCTGCTGACAATCAGGATTTCCCCTGCTTCTTTATCCCCCATTTGAATCGGTACAAGATGCTGGTTGATCTCCCTGCACAGGTTCTGGTCCGGACACTGGTTGATAAATCCTCCATATGTATCCAGTATCAGGCGGTCACACATATCCGTAATCACCATCTTCTCCGCATCATAAAAATGGCTCCCTACATAATTTGCCAGATTTTCCGGTGTCGTGGCAAGGACGCTCTCCTGCCTTACCCCTCCATCATTCGGATACAGGTATGCGTACCCAATCCTCTCCGCATCAAAAATTCTTTCCATCATTTTTACGCTTTCTTTGTTTAGTGCCTTTTTCTTTTCTCTGTTCATTTCTCCTCCTCACTGCTCAGGAATGTTTACTCTTCCATATACTGCAATTCTCAAAGTATTTTTCTCCCTGTCATATAAATCTTGCTTTTGCTTAATCCCACAAGAATGCGGCGGAAGTCACTCCCTCCGCCGCATGGTTTCTGTGATTAAGTCTTACTGCCATAATCCTTCACTTCTAAAAAATGACTGCTCCTATTCGACACTACTCCCCGGAGCCGGAATGCCGCAAAGACAGAAAAGCGGAAAATAAGAAATTTCACTTCCCTGCCTTATGGCATCCCTTGGGCAACAGTCCGGACTGTCTGCCGGTTCTGCAGACATCACAGGAATCTCACCTCCACCACTGCGTGCTGGCTAATCTCAAGGAGTATCATTATAGGCCATTTCCATCCTCGCACCTGCCCACCACGGACAGGCTGTACCCCGGCTTTCCCGCTCGGCTCCTTAGATACGATCTTTTTTACAACCAACAGATGGTTGCAGGAGTGTCACTGCGCCCCGGTTACGGCTTCTTAAATGGCTAATGTATCTGGACTGCTGGATATGGCTGGCATGGCACACCGTGATCCCTGTGCATGCTCTCGGAAGCACAGCTTCCGGCATTTGTCAATGTTCCCATATGGAGGCTTTTCCGAAAGAGACCATCTGTCCGGAAAAAGTCCTCTCATAAGGTACTCACACTAAAACGCGTTTTGAGAGGGTACTAATTGAAAAATTTTTTAATTTTTTTCAAAGATGCCTCTACGCTCTCCCTGACCGACTTATCACTGACTCCTAATTTGTCCCCTATCTGGCGGAAAGTCAGACCACAAAAAAAATACAGATGCATCCGCTCCTTTTGTACTTCCGTAAGTGACTGCATCGCTTCCTGCAAGGTTTCCAGCTCCATCCGGCGGATGACCGCATCCTCCAGTGTCTCGCCCTGTTCCATCATCAGTTCTTCCGTCTCACCTTCCGTATATCCGTCTGCCGTGGTGTGGCGCAGATCCCGCATCTCTTCCGCATGGGCCTCCCTGCGGAACGTATCCGCCAGCGCCTCATACACCTCATGGGAAACATAGGCATACTCCGTTTCCCCAACAGCATCTTTATAAAAATCCTTTATCCTTATCTTTATCCATTCTGACATTTCTGTGTCCTCCATTTCTTTTTTTGAAATGAAGGACACAGGCGGTCCTCTTACACAGTACCTGAATCTGCGGACACAAAAAGGCGGGTGCATTTCCCATGCCCTGTATGGCATGTCCAAATGCACCCGTCTGCCCAATGCATAAACTTCTCTTCCCTTTTGTGGTTTTGTCAATTTTTCTCCCCTATTTCCCTTACCCGTGAAACTATACCTGTAAGGAAAACACGGTTCAATAAATGTGTAACAAGTCTTACGGCAGCTGTAAAAAGTTGTAGATATTTGTTGCCAGACCACGGATTCAGAGTTAAGATACAACACCACGGAAGGAGGGATTTCATGGAGAAAGATTCCATACTGGAACAACTGATGTCGGTACGCATGGACGGCGTGCTTGGTGAAATCGTGGAAAAGGATGCCGTGTACCTTGCCGCAAAAGATGAGGCTTCGGATTACTGTGCAAAGCTGGAGGCCATGCACCTGCCGAGGGATGCCATGCTGCTCATTGACCGTTATGTCGGCGCACAGACTGCAAACGGGAGCCGATATGGGGAGCTTGCCTATATGCTCGGATTCTCTGACTGTGAGGAGCTTCTTTTAAGCAGGTCCGGCTTCCCGTGCATAAAAGGCTGTGCTGCGGAAAAATAAAGCAGATATCCCGCAGCAAAAAAAATCCCTTCCGGGCTTATACTCTCCGGAAGGGATTTTTATTTTTCCATATGAAGTTGTATATACAGCTGGACTTTGCCTGCCAGCATAAAAACTGCAATGATGCAGATGCTCGCATAGACCGCATAAGCGTAATCACTATATCCCAGATACCACAGCAGGAAAAACACAGCCAGCTGCAGGATTGCTGTAACCCTTGCCTTCCTGCCGAAATGCTTCTTCTCAATCCGGTCAAGTTTCCTGTTCTTGCTGTGCATCGGGCTGAAAGCCATTATGATGCCTGTTGCTGCCGCCAGTATGACCACTACTGCTGCATCGGACATCCTGACAAACAGGCTTCCCGTATATACCGGTATGAACAGCACAAGGTTCGATCCGATATAGCAGAACAGCCTGCTGTCGCAATGATAGCCGCCAGTAAAGCTCCGCAGCGTCATAAAAGAAAGCGTGAACACGCATACCACCAAAAGCTGCTCCGTGAACAGCCCGATCAGAAATGCCGTTGCAATGTTCAGCAGTATGATGAATCCGTTCCTGATTCCGAACTGGTATATCTCCCTGTCCTCTTCCTTTATGATGCCCCGTTCCACCATCCGGCGGCTCAGCCACCCGGACATGGTTAAAACCTTCTCAGTTTCTTGGCATTTTCCGGCAACTCATCCTGTCCAAAAAACCACATACAGCTGCGGTTTGTTGCAAATGCAGTCACAGTGAGCGCCATAGCTGCCATCACATTCATTCCCCTGCCGCTCATTTTATACAGCAGTTTCCCAAATTTTTTCCGCATGGAAGCACCTCCTTATGTTTGATGTTTCCACTCTACCATCTGCTTCAAAAAATACAAGCTATCTGTAATAAGTCTTACGTTAGCTGTAATAAGTTGCACTTTTTACTCTAATTGTACTATCCCCGTCAGCAGGAGTTTTGCCTCAAACACCCTGCCCTGATCCTCTAAAAGCAATGTTCCACCATACTTCTCTGCCACCTTCCGCACTGTACGGATGCCCCTGCCATGCTTTCTTTTATCCGTTTTGGTCGTGACAAGCCCTCTGTTTTCTTCTCCTGTCTTGCTGTTCTTTACCACTATAAGCAGGTTCCCGTCCTGATATTTTGTCTCAAAAACCAGAAATCTTTCCTTCTGTTCCATCCCGCAGCACGCTTCAATTGCATTATCCATCAGGTTTCCATACAGTACACCCATATCCCCCGTTTCAATGGAGATTCTTTTGGGGATGAATACCTGTATCTCGGTTTTTATACCGTTCTCCCTCGCCTTTGCCGCTTTAATCTTTAAGACGGAATTTAAGACAGGATTGGCGGAATAAATGATGTCTTCTGTCATACTGATATCATCTAGCATTTCTTCCAATGTTGCAGTTACCATGTTGTTGTCCCCCTCCCCTGCGGCATCATAAAGCGTAGTAAGGCGGTTCTTCATGTCGTGCCTGATGTCCTGTATCTGTTCCTGATACCGTTCCATGTCCTCATAATACTCATTCCAATAAGCAACCTCATTAATGACCATTTCCTCCTCATGCCGTTTCTCCTCTATTTCTGTATATCTTTCTATCATCAGGAACACTATGTAATTGGTAACGACAATGGTAAAAATAATACACATGCACAATATTGCTGTCTGCACAGACAGCAGTTCTTTTGCCACTTCAATCAGCAGGAAACAGCTGACAAGACTCGCAATCGGAATCAGCACCAGCATATATGCCACTTCCCTTGGTATTGCGGATACCCTCAGCGTTTTTCCTGTTTTGATACGGCAGAATATCTCCACCATGGCAGCCCGAAACAAAACAACAGCAAATGCAATAAAATAATATGCCATATCCTCGTTCTTTATAAAATCCACTTCAAATACCCTGTAAATGATATATCCTGCAGGTTCCGTAACAACCGCCAGCCCCATATACAACAACACGGCAACCACTTTAACAGATGCTTTTCCTTTATACTGGCATATGTATATCCCCAATATCACTATTAAGGTAATAAAGTTCAGCCAGTTAATCCCCATCTGGTTGATCAGGCTCCCAATTGCTTCACTCACTACTAAAAGTGCAATGGAAAATTCCACGGAAGTTTTCCGTTTTCCCAGAAAGACCTCCAAAAATCTCCAGTAGATGCAATGGTCAAAAATGTTTATCACCAGCCGGACTCCGTAAAGCACCATGTCACATCCCTCCCTGCACGAATGCCATATGTTTTTGGGCAAGCTCCTTACGGTATCCTCTGCTGACCGCAAGCTCACTGCCGTCTGACAGGCATACCGCGCCGCTCGAAACAGTTTTCACATGCTTTAAGTTCACAATAAAGGAGCCGTGTATGGCAGCAAACATCCTCTCGTCAAGACATTCCCATATTTCTTTGGTTGTCATGTTGGTCTTATATATGGTTTCTTTTGTATGGATAAGTGCCTGACGTCCCTTTTTCTCCAGATAAAGGATCTCGTCAAACTTAAGACTGTAACGGCTTCTGCCGTAACTGAAAGAAAAGCTCTGATTTGTCATTCCAAGATAGCTTTCTGCCTTTTCGAGCAAAAGCCGCAGCCGCTCAACCGTGATCGGTTTCTGTATATAATCAAAAGTGACCACCTCAAACACATCCGGCATATATTTGGTATAGCTGGTCAGAAACACGATCAGTGCCTTGGAATCCCTATTCCGGATTTCCCTTGCCACTGCAAGGCCATCCATCCCCGGCATCTCAATATCTAGGATATACATGTCCGGTCCATGTTCCCGCCTGAAATATTCCTCCAGCATTTTTTCCGGACTTTGGTAAAATTCATACTCAATTGCGTATTCGATAACCGCTGCGGCATACCGGTCAAACCTCTCGACTGCTTTCGGATCATCATCACAGACTGCTATTTTCATTCATTCCACCTCCATATACATATTTCCACAAATATACATATGGAGTAGAATCTCACTGCTGCCCTGTCATCAGTTTTTTCATGTAAGCAAGCATGCGCACGATGAAGGCATCCCTTTCCTTCCTGCTGCAGTTGGCAAGAAACGCTTCCAAATCGAAAGTTTCCCTCTTCTCACCCGTAATCAGACAGGTTGGATCGATTTTATACTTTTCGTATAATATCAGCATCTTCTCCGGCTGCAGGCCATACGCGCCGCTTTCCAGCTTGCGGTAGTGTTCTACACTTACGTCCAGTGCTTCCGCAAAGGTTTCCTGTGTGTATCCACTGTTTTCTCTGGCGTTCTGCAACCGTTTTCCAATCTGTATATTGATTTCTTTTTTCTCTGTTCTCACATTTTACACCTCACTTTTATGCTAATCATAGCAATGCAAAGCACGTGAAAACAGATTGTATTACGACTTGATTTGTGTCGTAATACGTCATTTGCCTATATATGAAAAGAGAGCAATGAGCCAAAGGCCCATTACCCGTCTTTTCAAGCAATTCCGTTATTTTCTTCTAAATTCTTACTTTTTCTCCGTTTCCTTTTTTCTTCTCAGGATCACGATCACGACCACTATGATAACAGCCGCAATGATCGCCAGCCAGATAAAGCAGCATATTCCAAGGAACGTCGGGCAGATATGGCACAGCCCGCATTTCGTATTTCCGTCCGCCTCATCCGTCTGCTGGTATACAACCGCATAGCTGGAAAACTGATCCGTGCTGATGGTAACGGTTTCCGGAGCGGTATCCATATCGTTTAAGAGAGCATATTCCCCTTCATGGGAACGGATGATATAAAACGTTCTGCCATCCTCCCGTAATGCCTCCGGTATCCCGATGATGACGTCGAACGGTTCCTCCGTAGAGGTAACGGCATTCCATTCGCCTAAGCCTACTCTGACAAATATGGAGATATCCATATACATACCAGCCACAAGCCCCGGCAGTTCATCCCGGTTTGCCTCTGCTGCGTCCTCTATCACTTCCTTATCCTGCGGCGGTACATTCCCTGAAATGTCCGTCACTTCTATTCTGATCTCTATGGTCTTACCGCCGCTTATAAGCTCTATCTGCTCCGGTGTCAGCGCCGCATTTGCCACGGCAACGGTATCTGCCACACCTGCCATACAGTTTCCGTTACATACCACCGTGACGATGACCGCGCCGTCTCCTACTTTCAGCATGGTGCTTACCGTGCCTTCACCTGCCATACCCGGCAGGTTTCCTGTGATGATGTTTCCGTCTTCTCCGACATTGCCGCCTGTGATATCTCCGCCGTCTATGACGATCTTACCGTCTATGATGGTTCCCGGTATGATCGGTACATCATCGCTGACCGGCGGTACACCGTCTTCGGGTTTTGTGCCGTCACCGGGATCTGTATCGTCGTCCGGTTTCGTGTCGTCGCCGGGCTTCGTGCCATCATCAGGATCGGTATCGCCGCCGGGTTTTGTGCCGTCTTCGGGCTTCTTATCGTCGCCGGGCTTCGTGCCGTCATCAGGCTTCTCATCGTCGCCGGGCTTTGTGCCGTCTTCGGGTTTCTTATCGTCGCCGGGCTTCGTGCCATCGTCAGGATCGGTGTCGTCACCGGGGTTCGTGCCGTCGCCGGGATCTGAGCCGTCATCGGGATCTTTGTCATCGCCGGGTTTGGTGCCGCCGCCCGGTTTACCGCTTCCGGCTTTCTTCTTCACGCCCTCCACCGTCA